>PNNH01000033.1 GCA_013824165.1 Methylibium sp.
TCGCTGGCGCGCACCAGCTCGGTGATCACCGCGGCGTTCTCGAAGCCCTTGCCGGTGTCCCAGGGACGGCCGGTCTTCTTGGCCTCGTTCTGCAAATCGCGGCGCGTCATGTCCAGGCCCGCGGCATAGCCCCACACGGCGGCCTTGGCCGCTTCGGGCGTGACCTTGAACACCGGCGCGCCGATGGCGACCACCAGCTCCATCTCGTAGTGATAGTTCTTGGTGCCGGGCGGGTAAGGGATGGTCGAGCCCGAAGGCACGAGCGCATTGGCCGGCTTGGTGAAGTAGAACGGCGGCTCGCGGTCAGGGTCGCCGCCCATCTCGCGGGCATGCGCCGCGTAGTTGCGGCCGACACAGAAGATGCGCGAGACCGCATAGCGCTGGCGGCTGCCGCGCACGGGCACGCTGGGCTGGGGCTCGGGAGGGAAGACGTATTCGGTGCTCATGGTCTGGGCTTCCATGCGGAGATGACTCGAAAGGAGGCGCCAGCATAAGCGCAGCCTGCCAGCGAAGGGCTGTGGCGACTACCGATGCTGCGCCACGCGCGTGCGCAGGGCGGCTACCATCGGCGCCGATGACTGCCCCGACCCGCGCCCCACTGGCCCAGGCCGCCGCAATGCTGGCTCTGTTGGCCCTGCTCGGCGGCTGCGCCACGCGCGCGCCGGCACCAGCGCCCAGCGCGCCCGCCCCCGCACCCTTCCCCTACGACAAGGACGGCCCCGGCGCCAATCCTCCGCCCGAACTGCACAAGGTGCCCGACGCGGCGCCGCGCCTGGAGCCCATCCGCCGGGGCGGCCCCAACAAGCCCTTTGAGGTGCTGGGCCAGCGCTATGAGCCGGTCACCGAGGACAAGCCGCTGGTGGAGCGCGGCCTGGCCTCCTGGTACGGCCGCAAGTTCCACGGCCGACCGACCTCCAGCGGCGAGGTCTACAACATGTACGCGATGACGGCCGCGCATCCGACCATGCCCATCCCCAGCTATGCGCGGGTGCGCAACCCGAAGAACGGCCGCGAGGTGATCGTGCGCATCAACGACCGCGGACCCTTCCACAGTGGCCGCGTCATCGACCTCAGCTACACCGCCGCGCTGAAGCTGGACCTGCTGCGCGGCGTGGCGCCGGTGGAGCTGGAGCGCATCACGTTTGAAGACATCCGCAGCGGCGCCTGGCTGCGCGGACGTGGCGAGACGCCGCCAGGGCTGGGCATCGAGCCGCAGGAGCCCCCGCCGGTGTTTGTCGCCAGCAGCGCCAGCGGCGCGCCGGAGCGCAGCACGACGCAGACCACGCCGAGCCTGCCGACCACAACAGCAAGACCTGACCCCGCGGCGCTGCTCGGCGAACCGACTCAAGCGGCGGCCCCGTCATCGCCATCGACCGCGCCGGCGCCAGTGCCACTGACGCAGGCCAAGATCGCACCCGGCTTTTGGGTGCAGCTCGGCGCCTTTGCCAAGCTGGACAGCGCCGAGAGGCTGCGCGAGCAGGTGGCCCAGAGTGCGGAAGCCTTCAGCCCGCTGCTGACCGTGGTGCGCGAAGCTTCGCTGCACCGGCTGCAAGCCGGGCCCTATGCCAGCCGCGAGCAGGCGAGTGCGGCGGCATCGCAGCTGCGCGCGGCGATGGCGCTCAGGGCGGTGGTGGTGGAGCGACGCTGAGCGGCGGCACGCCGGCCGGGCCATCCAAGCCACCGCGGCGGCGCACGATCAGGCCTGCGCTTGCGTGCAGCAGCGCCCAGCTGGTACCAAGCAGTGCTGCGGTGGCAAACAGCGCGGCGCCGCCGTACCGGTCCAGCACCCAGGCGCCAGACAGCGGCGCCAGCAGCACCATCATCTGCTGCGCCGCCTGCATGGCCGCCGTGGCCTGACCCATGGTCTGGCCATGCCGGCGGCTCATGTAGATGTTCATCGTGATGGCAAAGCTGGCGCTGCACAGCCCGCTGCAGAAGAAAGCTGCCGGCAGCAGCCAGACCCATTGTGCGGGTGGCGCTACCAGCAGCACCGCGGCGAACAGGCCGAAGCAGAACATCTGCGCCAGCATCGGCACCAGCACCTCACCCTCACCGCCGCGCAGGCGCGCCGCCAGGCCGCTGCGTAAGATCAGCAGCCCGGCCAGGAGATTTCCCACGCCACCGCTGGCCACCAGGCTGCCCAGCAGCGCCTTGTCCAGGCCCTGTCGCTGCAGCACCAGCGGCAGCAGATTGCCGGCCATGAACACCGCCGCCGCGAAGCCTGCGGCCAAGCTCAGCAGAGGCAGCAGTGAGGACAGGCGCGCCTGCGGCGGGGCTGGCTCGCTCTGCGGCCCCGGCGTTGCCCTCTTCGACGCATCAACGCGGCGCTGGCGCACAGCCGACAGCACCGGCCACAGCACGGCAGCCGCCGCCAGCGCACAGGCCACCGAAGCCCACAGCGCCGTCGCCTCGCCAAAGCGGCTGGCCAATCCCGCGCCGATCAAAGGCGCCAGCACCTTGGCCGCACTGCCCACCATGCTGAGCTGGGCATAGAAGGCATTGCGCTGCTCGGCCGGCGTCAGCTGCACAGCCAGCACCTGCACGGCCGGCGCCGTCATCGCGCCCAGCACCGAGCGTCCCGCCGCCAGCGCCAGCAGCCAGGCCCAGGAAGGTTGGGCGATCAGCGCGATCAAGGCCAAGGTAAGCACGGTCCGCCCCAGCAGCGAGGCCAGCAGACCCGGCCCCGCCCAGCCGCGGTCGCAGCAACGGCCCAGCCAGGGCGAGACCAGCATGCCGGGCAGTACCAAGGTGGCCGACAGCAGCGCCATGAAGCTGGCGCTCACCTGCTGCTGGTAGGCAGCCAGCATCAGGATGGCCAGAAAGTCGATCCAGTTGCCGAACATGGCCAGGCCGTCGGCCAGCAGCAGGCGCCGGCCCAGGCCGGCAACAGGCCTGTCCAGCGGCGGCGCCTCAGCGAGGCCTTCGTTCAGCGTGGCTGACATGGCTGCGGACTTCAGCGGCGCCGCATCGCGCCTTCGAGCGCAGACACGTCGAACAGCGAACTCTGCGTCAGCGCATGCTTGGCCGCGTACTGGCGCATGAAGTCGCGCAGCACCTCGGCTGCGGCAAAGCCCTGGCGCTGGCAGGCCTGCACAAAGGCCTCGCGCAACTCGGTCTCGACACGAATGCGCATGCCGGCATCCTTGGTGCTCATCGGGGGCTCTCCTGGCTTGAATGAAGAATGGATACACATATGTGTATCCAACTGACATTCATGCTATCCGGGGCTGGGAAAAGCGCGAAACGGCTACACAGCCGGTGCCGCTCGCGCCGTCACTCACGCGCCCCGCCGCCCCAAGTCGGCGGCCTGCGTCAGCCAGCGCTGGCGCTGTGCCAAAGAGCTCTTGATCAGCGGTGCGAACTCGCTGATGCGCACCGGCGCGATGCCGCAGAACTCGAGAACCGCCAACTTCATCATGCGGTGCGCCGGGGCGCCCTGCCACCAGCGGAAGTACCAGCCGGGCGTGTCCATGCTGACCAGCAGCCGCGCGCTGCGGCCTTTCAACAGGCGCTCGGGCAGTGACTGGCCCTTGCTGTAGCGGAAGGCAAAGCCCGGCTGCAGCAGCCGGTCGAGCAGACCCTTGAGTCGCGCCGGAACCGAGCCCCACCACACCGGATAGACCCAGACCAGATGCTCGGCACGTCGCAGTTGCTGCTGCAGCGCTTGCAGGTCAGCTTCCAATGCCGGTTCCTGCCCGTGACCGTCGGGCAGGTCGACGCTAAAGCACAGGGCGCTGAGCTGGACCAGCTCGACCGTGTGGCCTGCGGCTGAGGCTGCGGTGGCGTACTCGTGGGCCAGCGCGGCGCAGAAGCTATTCGCCTTGGGGTTCCCGTTAACGACGAGGATGCGTTTGGACTTGTTCATGCGCCCAGTCTTGCGTCTGCCCCATGGGGCAGAGTCAAGCGCTCTCTGGGCTTTCGTCGCAATCCAACGCCACCTGGCCGCTGCGCAGCAGCGCTTCACAGGCGGCGAGCTGGAAATCCTGCTCCTCCAGGTGCTGCCGTTCGCGAGCCAGCGCGGCACGCTTGCCCTGCACGGCGGCAAGCAGCCGGTCGAGCTCGGGCTGCCCAGCTGGCCCCGGGGCCAGCACCAGCGCGCGCAGCTCTTGCAGCTTGAAACCCACACGCTGCGCCTGGCGAATCAGCAGCACCGCTTTTTCGTGGCTGCGCTCGTAGATGCGATAGCTGCCCTGCCGGCGCGGCTTCGGCAGCAGGCCCATGGCCTCGTACAGGCGCAGGGCCTTGGGGCTGGCGCCAGTGCGGCGCGCGAGCTCGCCGATGCGCCAGGGCGGGGAAGGCGCCGTCATGGCCGTGACTTCAGCGGGTCCAGCAGCTCGGCGTTGTGCTCGCCCAGACCGGGCGCCAGCGAGCGAATCGCCCCCGGCGTCTCGCTCAGCTTGGGCACGATGCCCGGCACGTCGAGCGCCAGGCCCGACGCGGTGACGATGCGCTCGATCATCCCCCGCGCCTTGTAGTGCGGGTCTTCGGCGATGTCGCGGGCCGTGTAGATGCGGCCCACCGGCACGCGCACGGCCTGCAGCGTGTCGACCACCTCGCTGACCGGGCGCTGCACGGTCCAGGCGGTGATGGCGGCGTCGAGTTCATCGACGCGCGCAGCACGGCCGGCGTTGCCGGCCAGCGCGGGATCATTGCCCAGATCGTCGCGGCCGATGGCCGTCATCAGGCGCTTGAAGATCGAATCGCCGTTGCCGCCGATCACCACCTGGCCGTCAGCGCAGCGATAGGCATTGCTGGGCGCGATGCCAGGCAGGGCCGAGCCGGCGGGCTCGCGCACTGCGCCGAAGGCGCTGAACTCCGGCAGCAGCGACTCCATGCAGTTGAAGACCGATTCGTACAGCGCCACATCCACCACCTGGCCGCGGCCGGTTTTCTGGCGCGCCTGCAGCGCCAGCAGCACACCGATCACGCCATGCAACGCGGCCAGTGTGTCGCCCAGGCTGACGCCGGCGCGCACCGGCGGCCGGCCAGGCTCACCCATCAGATGGCGCAGGCCGCCCATAGCCTCGGCCACCACGGCGAAGCCAGGCAGGTCGCGATACGGGCCGGTCTGGCCATAGCCGCTGATGCGCAGCATGATCAGGCGCGGGTTGGCGGCGGCGAGCGTCTCGTAGCTCATGCCCCAGTCTTCCATCAGCCCTGGGCGGAAGTTCTCGATCAGCACATCGGCCTCGGCGGCCAGCTGGCGCGCGATGGCGCGGTCAGCCTCTTCGCGCAGATCCAGCGTGACGCTCTTCTTGTTGCGGCTCTGCACTTGCCACCAGACACTCTCGCCGTTATGCAGCAGGCGCCATTGGCGCAATGGATCGCCGCTGCCGGGCGGCTCCACCTTGATGACCTCGGCGCCAAAGTCCCCCAGCGTCTTGCCGGAGAAAGGGCCGGCGATCAGCTGGCCCAGCTCCAGCACCTTGAGGCCGGCCAGCGGGCCGGCAGCGAGGGAGGCGGCAGCGTCATCATCTGGGACGGTGGTGGTGAATGCGGTCATGGCGTGGAGAGCTGGGAGAAATGGGTCTTCAAGGCCTGGATGGCGTGGCGCACCTTGGCGGGCTGGGCGTCGCGCTGCGGCGTCAGTGCCCAGACCGGCAGGCTGGGCAGCTGCCAGCTGCTCATCAGCCGCAGCAGTCGGCCGGCCTGCACCGCCTCGTCCACATCGCTGGGGCTGAGCATGGCCAGGCCGAGGCCGGCTTCGCAGAGCTGCTGCAGGCTGAACTGATTGTTGCTGCTGACACGCGGCTCGATACGCAGCTTTTGGGCCTGCTGGCCTGGCGCCACGTCCGGCTTGGTGAGCAGGTCCAGCAGGCGCGGACTTTCGGTGTCAGCACCGATGGCCAGCCAGTCGTGCTGGCCCAGCGCCTCCAGCGTGGCGGGCGCACCATGGCGGGCCAGATAGGCGGGCGCCGCGTAGAGCGCCAGACTCTTCTCGCCGATCTTCTGCGCCACCCAGGGGCTGTCGGGCAGGCGGCCGTAGCGCACCGCCAGGTCGATGCGCAAGGCCAGCAGGTCGCTGAAGCCGTCGTCCACCTCCAGGTGCAGGCGCAGGCCAGGGTTGGCGCTCAGCAGCGGCGCCAGCGCCGGCCCGAGGTGCCGGGCAAAGCCCACGACCGCAGCCACGCGCAGCTCGCCCTCGGGCGCATCGCGCATCTGCAGCAGCTGCAACTGGGCCTGCTGCGCGGCGGCCAGCATCGCGGCGCAGCCCTCGTGAAAACGCGCGCCAGCCGGCGTCAGCGCCAGGCGCCGGGTGGAGCGGTGCAGCAGGGTCACGCCCATATCGCGCTCCAGCGCCCGCACCTGCTGGCTGACCGCCGAGGTGGTGGTCTTGAGCTTCTTGGCGGCGGCCACGAAGCTGCCCTGCTCCACCACGGTGGCAAGCACGGCCATGCGTTTGAGCTGGTCCAGCATCGGGTGGGTCGGTTCCGGCTTTTTGGAAGTCTTTGTGTAGTTTATCTAAACAGAGCTGGATGATTTTGAGGACTTACCGCAGCACTGTGAAGTTCTTAGAGTTGAGTCCATCGCAACACCCGCTCGCCAAACCGAGCGCAACCCTGAAAGGATTCCCCATGAAAGTCGCCCTGATCGGACCCACCGGCTTCGTTGGCAGCGCCGTGCTGCAGGAACTGCTGGCGCGCGGCCACGAGGTGGTCGCGCTGGCCCGCAACCCGGCCAAGCTGCCGGCGCAAGAGCGCGTGAGCGTCGTGCAGGCCGATGTGCTGGATGCCGCCCAGGTGGCGGCCGCCGTGCGCGGCAGCGACGCGGTGGTCAGCGCCTACAACCCGGGCTGGGACAACCCGGACCTCTACAACGAGTTCCTCAAGGGCACGCAGACCACCTTCGCGGGTGTTAAGGCCGCCGGGCTGAAGCGCTTGCTGATGGTGGGCGGCGCCGGCAGCCTGTATGCAGCGCCAGGCGTGCAGCTGGTGGACACTCCGCAGTTCCCGGCCGAGTGGAAGACCGGCGCGCTGGCCGCGCGCGAGGCGCTGAACCTGATCAAGCAGGAGAGCAGCCTGGACTGGACCTTCCTGTCACCGGCCGTGTTTCTGGACCCGGGTGAGCGCCGTGGCAGCTACCGCCTGGGCGAGGATTCGCCGGTGATGGACACCGACCCGGCCAAAGGCCCGGCGCACATCTCGGTGGCCGATCTGGCCGTGGCCATCGTCGATGAGCTGGAGACGCCGCGCCACATCCAGCGCCGCTTCACTGTCGGCTACTAAGAGCGGCTCACAGCAGGGGCCGCTCAGGCGGCCTTCTGCTCCAGCACGAAGTTGGCGCCGTCGTAGAGGCCCAGCTTGTCGACCAGATAGGGCATGCACTGCTGCAGCTCGTCGTGCAGCGTGAAGGGCGGATTGGCGATGAAGATGCCGCTGCCCAGCATGCCGAAACCGCGCTCGTCGGGCTGGGTGACGGTCAGGCGCACATGCAGCCAGCCCTTCTTGGCCGCGGCGTCGGCCGAGGCCTTCAGGCGCTGGGCCAGCTGGGTACTTTCCAGCAGCGCGAGCTGCGGATACCAGATGATGAACACGGTGTCGGCAAAGCGCTGCAGGCCCTCTCTCAGCGCAGCCAGCACCTTGGCGTAGTCGGTCTTGATCTCGTAGGACGGGTCCATCAGCACCACCGCGCGGCGCGAGGGCGGCGGCAGCTCGCCCTTGAGCGAGGCGAAGCCGTCCTTGTCGCTGACATGGGTGTTGGGCCGCGTGGCCAGATAGCTTTCGAGGATGCGGAAGTCGGTGGGGTGGAGCTCGAACACGCGCAGCCGGTCCTGCTCGCGCATCAGCAGATTGGCGATGGCGGGCGAGCCAGGGTACTGGCGCAGCTGGCCATCGGTGTTGAACTGGCGCACCAGATCCACATAGCTTTCCAGCGGCTCGGGCAGGTCCTTGCGGTCGTACAGGCGCGCGATGCCGCTGCTGTACTCACCCTTCTTCTGCGCATAGCGGCCTTCGATCGAATAGCCGCCGGCACCGGCGTGGGTGTCGATCAAGGTATAGGGCTTTTCCTTCTCGCCCATATAGCGCAGCACCCGCGACAGGATCAGGTGCTTGAGGACATCGGCATGGTTGCCGGCATGAAAGGCGTGGCGATAAGCGAGCATGTACGCACTGTAGCGCGTGGGCTGCAAAGGCGCGGCAGTCTACGCAATCGCCTGACGGTCCGGACAGGCGCCGGAGATGCTGCTGCGCCCTGGGGCTGTCGCGCGCCGGACGGCGCGGCATAGTCTGGCTTTGTATGCTGGATCCCCTATCCGACCATCCGACTCATTGTCTCCATGCCTTCCTTGTTCGACCCCATTCAGCTCGGCGATCTCTCGCTCGCCAACCGCATCGTCATGGCGCCGCTGACGCGCAGCCGCTCCAAAGGGCTGCTGCCCGGCGACATGGCCGTCGAGTACTACCGCCAGCGCGCCAGCGCCGGCCTGATCATCAGCGAGGGCGCCCAGGTCTGCGCCGAGGGCCAGGGCTATCTGGACACGCCGGGCATCCACACGCCCGAGCAGGTGCGCGCCTGGAAGCGCGTGACCGACGCGGTGCATGCCGAGGGCGGCAAGATCGCGGTGCAACTCTGGCATGTGGGCCGCATCTCGCACACCGTGTTCCAGCCCGAGGGCAGCGCGCCGGTGTCGTCCACCGCCCGCAGCGCGCAAGGCAAGACCTTCACGCAGGAGGGCTTCGTGCCGGTGTCGGCGCCACGCTCACTGCAGACGGCCGAGATCCCTGGCGTGGTGGCCGCCTTCGCCCATGCCGCGCGCTGCGCGATGGAAGCCGGTTTCGACGCCGTCGAGGTGCACGGCGCCAACGGCTATCTGCTGGACCAGTTCCACCGCGACAGCATCAATGACCGGACCGATGCCTACGGCGGCTCGATCGCCAATCGCTGCCGCCTGACAGTGGAGGTAATGACGGCCATCGTGCAGGCCATCGGCGCGGGCCGCAGCGGCATCCGCATCAGCCCGGTCACGCCGGTCAATGACGCCGGGCAAGACAGCGATGCGCAGGCCCTGTTCAACCACCTGGCCGAGCAGCTGGCACCGCTGCAGCTGGCCTTTGTGCACGTGATCGAGGGCCAGACCGGCGGGCCGCGAGATATCGCGCCCTTCGACTACGCCGCGCTGCGCAGCCGTCTGAACAGCGCCTACCTGGCCAACAACGGTTACACGCGAGAAACAGCGCTGGCCGCCGTGGCCGAGGGTCGTGCCGCCCTGGTCTCCTTCGGACGCGACTTCATCGCCAACCCGGACCTGGTGCGCCGCCTGCGTCTGAACGCCGCGCTACAGCCCATCGACCGCGCAACGCTCTACGGCGGCGAGGCCAAGGGCTACATCGATTACCCGGCACTGGCCTGAGGCACGCTCGACTCAGGCACGCCGCGCCTTGGCGCGGAACAGCTCGGTGATGCCCACTTCGCGCGGCCCCGGCAGCAACTCGAAGGCTTCACCGGACCGCAGGCTGCCCGGCTGACGCACCGCCAGGTAGAAGCCGCACCAGTTGTTCTGCATCATCAGCTTGGCGGCCTGGTTGAAGCCCATCGCCGCATTGAACTTGAAGCAGGGAAAGCGCGGCTCGCTGACCGCCAGCTCGCAATCGGCAAAGCGCAGCGTGTCGCCAACCCAGACCTGGGTCTCCAGCAGGCCGGCCAGCGTCAGGTTTTCGCCCAGACTGCCGGGCGGCAAGGCGGCGCCCCAGTCGGCCGCCTTGGCCTGCGCCCGCACGGTCTGCCAGAAGGGGTAATGCTCGCTCGGGTAGGCGTAGACCGCCTTGCTCAGGCCGCCATGCACCGTGAGATCGGCCTGCTCATCGCCCTCAAGACCGAGCACCTGCACCGCAACGGTGTTCACGCGGGGCTGCTTGCGGATGCCGCTGCGGACAGAACGCCCTTCTTCAACCAGCAGCTCGCCGGCCAGGGCCGTATTGATGTGAAGCAGTTTCATCGATGGGGAAGTTCACTCAATTGGAGAGCATGAATGGCCTCGCTGAAGGCACGGACGCGCCACAGGCCTCAATTTCACGACGATATCTGACCCCACCAGGTTCCCAACGCTGAGCCGCTTCTTCACGGCTTCAGACGCAGGCTTCCGCGGGGGCCAGCTCTGGCAATTCGAGGGAGAACGACGCCCCCTCATCCTTGGCACTTTTCACCGTGACCGTGCCGCCGAGCACGTTGGTGACCACGTTGTGCACCACATGGAGTCCGAGGCCGGTGCCGCCGCGTCCCATTCGCGTCGTGAAGAACGGATCGAAGATGCGTCCCTGCTGCTCGTGGGGAATGCCCCGGCCATCGTCACTGACGACGATGACCACCCGCCCCACCGACGGCGCCGCAGCGCTGATATGGATGGTGCCGTCGGCACGATCCTCGAGACCATGGATGAGGGCATTGTTGATCAGGTTGGTGAGCGCTTGACCGAGCGGCCCCGGATAGCTGTCGAGTTCGATCTCCGCCGGGATGTCGATCTCGGTGCGGCAGCGAGACTGCTTCAACGTCGGCCCCAGCGTGATCAGGACCTCGTCAACAACGTCTCGCAAGTAAAAACGCCGGCGCTGCGCGCTGGTGCGGTCGGCCGCCACCTGCTTGAAGCTGCTGATCAGTTCGGCCGCACGCTGCAGATTTCGGATGGTTATTTGGCTGCACGTCTCGACGCTGGAAACAAAGCCGTCGAGCACCGAGCGACGCAGCCCGGAAGCCGAATCGGCGCGGAAATCCTCGACCTTATCGTTCAGTGAGGTGATGGCCATCAGACCGTTGCCGATCGGCGTGTTCAACTCGTGCGCCACGCCGGCCACCATCGAGCCGAGGGCAGCCATTTTCTCGGCCTGGACCAGCTGGGTCTGGGCCACGCGCAAGGTGTCGAGCGTCTGCTGAAGCGCCAGATTCGCCTGCTCGCGCTCGGCCAGCGTTTGTTCGAGGCGGCGGTTGAGACTGTGCAACTCAGTCATGTCTCGGATGGTGACCAGGATTTCACAGATCTGGTTCTGCGCATCGAAGATCGCCTGGACGCTCTTCGAGATGTGCACCATGCTCCCGTCAGCACGCTTGAAGATGGTTTCCTGGTCGCTGCAATGGCCATTGGCCTCGACCGCAGCCCTGCAGACGGTCATGATGCTGAGATCGCCAAGATAGTCGGTAATCGACGACCCGATCAATTGCTCCCGCGTGAACCCGAGCAGTCTGCAGAACGCCGGATTGACATACCGGATCTTGAGTTCCATGTCATGGGTGAACACGCCGTCCGGCGAGTTCTCCAGCAGGTTGTTCAGGTAGGCATGATCGTTAGCAGCCATCTTCCGTGCCCCATCCGCGCGCGTTCTGCGCGCCGCGCCCAAGTGTAGGCCGCAAGCAAAATGCCCGGCCGCTTGGGCCGAGTTGCTTCTTCATGCTCAACGCCGCTGAGCGCAAGGGTCGGGCCGTCGTGGATCAGCTGCGCATGTGGATGCCGCTGCTGGGTTAAGACGTCGACTTTGCATCCCGCATGAGGCCGATCAAGCAAGGCTGGGTGCGGCGGGCGCCGGATTGGCCGTGCTCGTCGAATCACAGCCAATGCCGGGGCCTCATGACTCTCTGGCGTCGGTCAGACGTCGCCGCGACTTGTGAAGTTGCTGGAGGGCACGGCGAAGGGCGCTGCAGCGGCGCAAGGCCAGCTCCATGTCCGTCAGTGCCAGGGTTGCAGCTGCGCCGGCGGCCAACAGGTCGACCTTCAGGTCTTCATAGCGCGCCTCCATCGCTGCCAGATCAGCATCCAAGCCAATTGCATCCGGCGCTACGCTTGGATCGCAGCGCAGCAGCAGCGCGCTGGCCGCTGCAACGAAGGCTGCGTCGGCAGCGGTCAGGCGGGCGTCGGCTGGCCGAAGCAACGGTATCGCAGCGGCAGCAAGGGCCGCTTCCGCAGCGGCTTCGTGATAGCGCTGGATGCGCAGCAAAACGGCCACCCGCGCACTGGAAAGCTGCGTCATCGACGCACTTCGCAAGCGTTCGACGAAACGCTCAATGGCCGTGTCCAGACTCGCGAAAACGGCTTGGTCCGTCTTCAGTGTGGCTGCTGCGGCGCCGGTCAGCGCGGCTTGCGTCATGCGCAAGGCCACCTGCCCAGTTCGGGACACTTCGCGCGCCAACGCATCGAGCGCCAGCGTCGGCACGGCCAGGATGGTTTCATCGAGGAACTGCGGCTGCGCCTCGTCTTCTTCACGAACCCGAAAGCGCTGCTGCAGCCAGCGCGTCAGCTGCCCTGCCAGGGGCCACATCAGCAGTACGCCGATCAGGTTGAAGACGGTGTGAAACAGCGCAAGCTCGGTGGCAGGGTCGGCCGGCAGGTTGAGCGCCTCGCGCAGCAGGCCCAGCGCTGCGATGAGCCAGGGCAACAGCAGCAGCGCGACAAGACCCGTGAGCAGGTTGAACACCACATGGGCCGATGCCGCACGGCGCGCGTTCGGCGTCGCACCGATGACCGCCAGCAGCGCTGTCACGGTGGTGCCGATATTGGCGCCGATGACCACCGCCGCCGCACCCTGCAGGCCGATCAGCCCGCCCTGAGCGGCCGTGAGTGTGATGGCCATCGCAGCGCTGGAGGACTGCATCAGCACCGTCATCAGCAGCCCGATGCCGAGTTGCGCCAGCACCACCAGCACGCCCTCGCCCTGCGGCAGGTTGATCTGCCCGGCCAGCCCGGCGAAAGCCTGCTGAAGCAAGGCGATGCCCATGAACAGCAGGCCGAATCCGCCCAGCGCAGTACCGATGGCGCCGCTGCGGCGGCCTTCGCCCATTAGCCGCAATAGCGCGCCAAGCCCGGCCAGCGGCATCGCCAGCACCTCGATCTTGAACTTCAAGCCGACCAGCGCAACGATCCAGCCCGTCATCGTCGTCCCGACGTTGGCGCCGAACAGCACCCACAGCGCAGGGCCGAGCGCCAACAGGCCAGCGTTGACAAATCCGATGACGGCCACGGTCACCGCGCTGGAGGACTGCACCAGCGCGGTGACCAGCAGTCCGGAGCCCAGGGCATGAGCTCGCGTGCGGGTGGCGCCGGCCAGGATGCGATGCAGGGCCGGGCCAGCAGCCAGCTTCAGTCCATCGGTCATCAGGCCCATGCCGAGCAGGAACAGGCCCAACCCGCCCGCCATGGTGCCAAGGGTCTGCCATTCCATCATGCGAGAACCAGGGCCGCCACAGCGGTGATCACGATGATGCACACGAAGTTCAGCACCAGGCCACAGCGCATCATGGTGGCCTGCGGCACCTGCTCGGTCGCGTAGACGATGGCGTTCGGCGGCGTCCCCACCGGCAACATGAAGGCGCAGGATGCCGAGACCGCAATGGCTGCGGCGAACAAGGCCGGCGGCAATCCCAGCGATACCGCCACGCCCAGGAAGATCGGCACCAACAAGGCCGCTGACGCAGTGTTGCTCACCAGTTCGGTCAGAAAGACGACGAATGCCACCACACCCAGCAACAGCAGCGCCGTCGGTGCTTCATGCAGGACGTCGGTGAGCACGGCGGCCATGAACCCGCTGGCCCCGCTGGACAGCATCACTGCGCTCAGTGACAGCCCGCCGCCGAACAGCAGCAGCACGCCCCAATGCGTACGCTCCTCGATGTCGGGCCAGCCAATGACACCGCTGGCAACCAGCGCGACGATGGCGGCGATGGCAACGACGCTGTCGAAGTCAGCCGCGATGCCGAGCGCGCGGCCCAGCGGCGCCGCACCGATCCAGCCTGCGGCCGCAAGGCTGAACACGACAAGCGTGACACGCTGCTCCCGGGTCCAGGGCATCGCGGATGGCGGCTCTGCAAGCGCCAGCGTCCGCCCCCCCAGCCGCGGCCGCAGCACGGCGAAGAGAACGCCAACCATCAAGGGCATCAGCAGCAGCACCATTGGCAGGCCGATGCGCATCCACTCCGCAAAGCCGATGCCGGCCTGTGCCGCAGCGATTGCGTTGGGCGGACTGCCGACCAGGGTGCCGATGCCGCCGATGCTGGCGCTGTAGGCCACGCCCAGCAGCACGAAGGCGCGCTCCGACGGCCCGTCCTCCTCGCGCAGCAGACCCAGGGCCAGTGGCAGCATCATCGCGGCGGTCGCGGTGTTGCTGATCCACATCGACAGCAGCGCCGTCAGTCCGAACAGCAGCGCCAGAGCAGCGTTCCTCCGGCCCGCGGCCAGGCGCAGCACCCCCAGGGCCAGCACACGGTCCAGGCCTTGGCGTTGCAGAGCGGCGGCCAGTGCGAAACCGCCGAGAAACAGGAAGATGATGGGATGCGCGAACGATGTGAGCGCCGCCCGCAGGTCCATCAGGCCCGCCAGCACGGCCAGCAGCGGAACCAACAAGGCCGTAACGCTCAGGTGCAGGGCTTGCGTCATCCACAGGCCGCCGATCAGCACGAACAACGCCAGGCCTGTGCGCAAGGCGTCCGGCGGCGGCGCGCTGCCATACACCAGCGCCGCCAGCGCCAGGCAGCCGAGTACGCGCGGCAAAGAAACAGTCGTCCCGCTCATGCCTCTCGGGTCGTGGAGACCAGCACATCGGCGCTTCCCTCGGCAAGCACATGCTTGCTGACACTGCCCAGCAGCAGCTCCTCGGTTGCCGACTGGCCGTGCTTGCCGAGCACAACCAGGTCGCAGTCCCGCTCCTGCTCTTGCTCGACGATGCGCTGTGAGGCCTCGCCTTCGACGATGCAGGGCTCCCAGTCACTCGGCTTCAAGCCGTTCGCAGCCGCCAGCGCATGCACGCGCTGCGTGGCTTCCGCGCGGGCGTTGCGGCGGTAATGCTCGATGGTGGCTGCGTCAACGCCAGCGAAGTGCAGCTTCTCCTCGAACGGCACCTGGTAGGCGCTGAGCAGTAGCAGCTGTGCGTGCGGCGCCACGCAGCGGGCCAACGAAATGGCGTGCGCCGACCACGGCGAGAAGTCGAGGGCCACCAGGACACGCCGGTAACGTTCGTGCGGCGTTTGCCGCACGACCAGCAGCGGCCGCCGGGTGCGACGCAGCAGCCGCTCGGATGTACTGCCAAGCACAAGCCGGCGCATGAATCCAGCGCCACGTGCACCCAACACCAGCAGGCCGGCATCCATCGCGTCGGCCTCGCGCAGCACTTCATCAAGCACCGCGCCGCTGCCGTTGACGCCGCTGGCGCTGACATGTCGGTGCGTCTGCAGCTCAGAAGCCAGCATCGCCAATTGGCGCCGCGCATCGTCGTGCAGCTGCTGTTCCATCAGATGGCCGCTGCCAAGCCATTGGCGAAGCTCCTGCAAGGCGCCGCCTGACAGCACGTGCATCACGGTCAGGGCCGCACCGGTCTCGTGCGCCAAGCGTGCAGCACGATCAACGGCGTGCCGCGCCGGTGCCGAGAAATCAGTGAGGGCAAGGATGGGGCCAAGACGGGTCACGATAGGGACTCCTGTTCACGGATGGCACGTGCCAGATGTGCCGCTGCATGATCGGCCGCGTCATCGAAGGGATTCAGAACACGTCCGACCCCAGCCTCGGTCAGCGCGCGCCCGTGGGCTGCATCACGCACTGCGCCGACGACTTGGCCACGATAGTGCACTGCGCTCAGGGCATGCAGCAGCGCCCGGTTGGACTCCCATTGCGGAAAGGTCGTGATCACCCAGCGCGCCTGCCGCAAGGGCAGCGTTTCCAGAAAGTCGGGATCCTCGCCGTCGCCAAACAGCACCGGCAAGCCCCGCCGCTGGAGCTCGCGGACCGCCTCCGGGTCGAAATCGACGCCAATCACGTCGACACCGTCCGCGCGCAGCTGCTCGAACAGGCGGCTGCCGTAGCGGCCAAGGCCGAACACGATGGCCTGGGCGCCGCCGGAACTTCCACTCTGGCCCTCCGCGGCAAGCTCGCGGAACGGACGCTTGCGCTCGAAGGGGCGCAGCCAGGGCGCAAGCCGCTCGTATAGCGGCTGGGCATACAGGATCATGTAGGTGGACACGGTGATCGTCACCAAGCCTACCAGCGTGGTCAGGCTCAGCGCCTGCACGCCCACGTGACCCAGCGTGATGCCCATGGCCACGAAGACGATCGAGAACTCGCTGATCTGCGCCACGGTCAGCCCGGCCAGGAAGCCGGTGCGCCGTCGGTAGCCCATGAAGCCCATGATGGCCATCACAATCAGCGGGTTGCCGATCAGCACGAACAGCGACAAGACAATCGCCGGCACCACTTCAGCGCCCAGCGTCGAGAGCTCAAGCTTGGCACCCAGGTCGATGAAGAAGAACAGCAGCAGGAAATCGCGGATGCCCGTCAGCCGGGCACTCATGGCCTCGCGATAGGGCGTGGAGGCAAGCGAGAAGCCTGCCAGGAATGCGCCTGCCTCCTTGCTGAAACCGGCCCACTCGCCCAGCGCTGCCAGCGCCACGCCCCAGGCGACGGCAAAGACCAGCAGCAATTCCTGCGAGCGCGCCATTGCCGCCACCAGTGCCGGCAGCACCCAGCGCATCAGCACGAACATCGCCACGGCAGCCACGGCAAGACGCCAGCCCAGCGACAGCAGCACGGCCAGTAAGCCGGCCGGCTCGCCTCCCGCATCGGCGGTGCCCCGCAAGGCGCTCATGGCCATCATCGCGATCACCACAGCCAGGTCCTGAACGATCAGAAAGCCCACCGCGATGCGCCCGTGCAGGCTGTCGAGCTCGCGCTTGTCGGACAAGAGCTTGACGATGATGATGGTGCTCGAGAACGTCAGCGCGACAGCCACATACAAGGCTTCCATCACCCCCTTGCCCAGCGCCAGGATCAACGCGAAGCCAATCACGATGGTGAAAGCCAGTTGACCCAGGCCGGTCGCAAGCGCCACCGGTCCGATGTGCCGGATGTGGTGCAAGTCGAGTTTCAGGCCCACCGCGAACAGCAGCACCGCCACCCCGACCTGCGCCAGCAAGTCGATCTGGTCGTGGGCCGTGACCAGCCCGAAGCCGGCCGGACCGACGGCGATACCAACGACGATGTAGGCAATCAGCACCGGCTGACGTAGACGCACGAACACCGCACCGGCCAGGGCGCAGATCAGCAGCAGCGCAGCAAACTCTGTAAACGCAGATGCGTGCATGGTGGAACTCAGCCGACAAGGCGAGAGGGAGAACCAAAATCAGGGCCTAGCCGAAGGATACATGCCAGCTTTTACGGTCCGAGCGCTGGGAGCGACCCCGAGCACGGCACATGGTGTCGAACGCCGTTCATCTCTGAACTGGTTGCGAAGGCAGATCAACGTCTTGGCAGAACCTTGCTCTTTCAGTTCTGAACCAAGTGACCGTTCATATCTGAACTTTTCCGACTTTGGATCTTTCAAGTCTGAACTTTTACGCGATCTTTCGATGAGTAGAGCGTTGCGAAGGAGCTTCTCAAGTTCAAGCAATGCCAATGCGAACGTGCCGCGAGGGGCTGACCTCGTCTGATCCGCGTTCCCCGTGGGGAAAAGATGCATCGGCGGCCTGCTCCGACGAATCCGGGTGCCATCACCTCGAAAGCTCCCTTGGCGGACGTTCCAGAAACTCCTCTCGCTGTGCCTTCAGCGTCGGACCATCGATATATTGCGCCAGCAGTTGGAGATCCCTGTCGGCAACACCATGAGCTTGAAAGAACGCTTTCCAGCGGTCGACCGCGGTGACGATCCTCTTGATTGACTCAACTGCAGCGTCTTTGCTGAGGCCAAAAGCTTGAACCTCCGTCAACGCGTTCTCAATCGAAGACTCAGCCTCAGCCTTGCCTACCCTGAGCTGTTGCTGGCCCAGGCCCTGAACGGACGGCACGACGTCATAGGCGGGGGACAAGTCGTAGAACCCATCGCCTGAGCGAACAAAGGCATGGTTCTTCTCATGGTCGTCCGTGTTGTCCATCAGGATGTTGAACACCATCCGCTTGAACAGCTCCTTCTGATGTCCCCGAATGGCCTGAGGCCGGCCGATTCGGCGCAGACTTTGCGCCAGCTCGGGATAGCCCAAAGGCAGCCCATTGGCGCGCAGCACGGAGTTTGCAGAGATCACATGTGATCGTTGTTCGCCCTCTCGGTCGAAGCGCTTGACGGCGACGGCATGGCCTCGCGCCAGCTGCAGCGCACGGGTTTCGGCCACATTCAACCCACACTCCGCAGCCAGCCGCATGGTCGCGTGCTCAACCAACTCGGTATCGAAGTCCTCTCCTTCAGAGAACTTCACCACCCACTGATACCCATCCATCTCGATCAAGGACTTCGGGCGCGCCCCGCCAAAGGATGGGCCGGGCTTGACCAGTCGCACCAGCCTCTCATCGAGCTTCTCATCAGCCAGGACAGCCGCAATGGCCTGCTCCATCTCGGCAAGGTTAGCCAGCTTTGCCATCGCCCCGCCCCCGCTCGGTCGGTAGTCACCGGCAGCCCGCGAAACACCCAACGCACCGAATCGGTCGTCTCCAGCGAAATACAGGTACTCCAGCACTGACAACCTAGACGGCCGGTATAGGTTGCGAATCACACGCTCGCCCCAACGGTCCGGCCGCGCGTCATCCACCGCGCCGGCCGCCATGTCGCGCTCCTTGGGCAGGAAGACCCCGCGACCCAAGGGCAAGTCCTCGCTCAACGCGAAGCCCTGCTGAAGCCACGTAGGCGAATACTCCAGCCCGACCTTGCGGTTGCCGTCGGCCAGAAATATCTGGCCAATCAGCTTTGGAGACTGGCGCCCCTGACCAAGCCACCAAAGGCTCATGGCGTCCTGCGGCTTGTAACCCTCATCCATGTCGACGCTTTCCGGCGTTCTGAATCACCAGCATCTCTTGCGCCAAGGCCTGCGCATCGTTTTCTGGGGCCGCCAGCTCCCGCAGTGCGTGATCTCGCCCCATGAGCCAAAGCGCCGTGGCGTACACCCCCATGCTGACGCGGGGATCGCCCTTCTCCATCGCTGACAACGTCGGCACCGACACGTCCATGCGCAGCGCCCACGACCGCAAAGACTCCTTGCGGCGCTTGCGTCCCAAGCGAAGATGATTGCCCAGCACTTCCAACGAAACTTGGACTGAGCTGGGCAAGCTGTCGACAGAGCCGGCTGCTTTTGGCATGCATCATGATTACACAAAATAACTACTTTGTGCAATTTTGATTTAACAAATAGCCGCTCGAGACTCCCAGGCAAGAAGGATTCGGGCCGCCGACTTCCATGCGGAACCGCCAACTCAGCGGCCCGGAAGTCCAGCCGCTCGGACCTAGGAAGATCTCCAGCTAGACAACATGGTCACCATCCTTCGCCGGGCTTGTCGTATTCGGACGTTGGGCGCGGCGTGAACGTGTAGCCGTCCAGATCGCTAGGCTGAAACGCCCAGAGGCTGCGCGCCGACCGGCGGCCACCGGGCGAGCTGAACCAGGCAGCGCCGGGAGGGGTTGCTGTTGGCGCACAGCGCGGATGCCCCGCCTTGATACGGGAACGCGCCTGCCAGCGGCCTTCAAGCCCGCCTGACGGCTATCCGGCCGCCGCATCCCTGCGCCCATCCCTGCGGCCCGCTGCGATCCAGGAAGCCCGGTCACCGCGCTCCGCCCCCACCGAAAAAGTTCAGACATGAACGAACAAAGTTCAGAGATGAATGGTTGTCGAAAACCGTTCATCTCTGAACTGACCCTATAGACAGAACAAGCACTTAGAAAAACATTGCTCCGGCAAGTCTGAACTGCTTGCCCATTCAAGTCTGAACTTTTCCGATTTCTGCTCGTTCAAGTCTGAATTTTTACGGCGCACCCCGGCACGCTCGACGATACGCCGAGGTCGGCTTCGCACCTGCCGCCTGTCTGGCCTGTGGGGACCAAGGCGATCACAAGGCTGCGCCATTCCCTCTCTTGAACTGGCAATCACGGCCGCCGATGCGCAAACACACGCCTGCGGCTTGGCCTGGGCAGCGCCCGGCCAGCACGAGGCCGAGGCGCCAGCTCTAGCCGTGGCGGCCCAATTGCTCACCCATCAGTTCTTGCACACCTTGGTGCGTGAACAGGGTGGTGCCTACGGTGTGTCGGACACCCTCGATGCCCAGCAACTGCGAGATGCCTTGCGCGTGGCAAGGGCGCAGGTCACGTTCAAGCAGGCCGTCATCGAAAAGCCAACGCACGAGAACGCGATCCTCAAGCGGCTGCAGTTCGCGGCGCAGAGCTAGAAGTTCAGCGCCGAGCAGAAGAGCCTGCTGGACGAGACGCTGGACAGCGACTTGGCAGCTGTGGCGGCCGAGATCGAGGCACTGCAGCCCCTGTTGAGCCGGACCGTTGCAAAGGCGAACTCGATTTGCCGCGCCTACGGGCGCTGCCAGCAATGGCGGGCGACCACGTCGACTTAATCAAATGGCGCACAATCGAGCCATGGCAAACAAAGTTCGGAAGCCAGACCACAACGGCGCAAAGAATGGCGGTGGTCATTGGGGCAAACGCGCCGAAGCCAAGAAGCAAAGCAGCCGTGTACGCCGGCAAATGGCTAAGAAGGAAGCCGCGGCAGAGCTCACCGCGGCACGGCCCAAGTAGCGCACTGATTCAGCGGCGGTCTGTCCGACTCCTAATGTGTGCCGCGGGTGGACATCACTTCCAGACTCCCGTCGGTTGCAGACACCCGGTCACAGCTGAAACTGCCGTGCTCCCCGAAGCACAAAATGTATGCTCTCGCTCGCGGCGCTCGCGGCGCTCGCATGCCGACCAATGACCTAGCGATGGTATGACCAAGGACGAACTGATCGCCGCAGTGCCTATCAGCGAGCATCAAGGACACCATTACGTTCGCGTAGACGACGTACCCATGCCTTGGCGCGAGCAGTTCGAGGTAGCACTGCACGGAAGCGCTTTCCGAGCCGTTCCGGGCGAATCATGCATCTGTGCCTATCCGCATGACTGGCTCGCCTGGGTCAACGACCGATGGAGCGGTCGTCCAGGGCCTATAGGACTATCGAAGTAGTGATCGGCCCCGCTTGCCTTTCTTGGAGATGACCCCCCGCGTCAGAATAGTTGTCGCCCCGATAAATCCAAGAATGGGGGCGGCGAAGCCACCGAGGGATCACCACTCCTCGCCCGGCTTGTCGTGCTCCGATGTCAGGGGCGGCGTGAACGTGTAGCCGTCCAAATCGCCGGGCTGAACCACCCAGAGGCTGCGGGCCGACCGCTGGCCAATCGCGACCTCTGCCGAGTCCCTGGCCTGCTGGTCCTTCAGCATCGCCGGCACATTGATCTCTCGCGTAATCTGCAACTGCGCGGCCAATTCCTGCATGTTGGCCCACACCTGTTCCACCGACAGCGCGGCAGCAGCACTGATCTGCGCGGCCACCCTGCCGAGCAGTGACAGAGGGGCCTCATCGAGCAGCGAGCCGATGTGCGGCTCGAAACCGGCTGGCATCACGCCCGTGCGCAGCGCCTCGCCCAACACCTCAGGTGGGAGCATGCACTTGTAGCTGGTGCTGGCCGTCTGAGCAGCCAAATCCAGCGCAGGCCGCCGAGCGGGCATGGCCGCATCGCTCTTGGCAGGTGCCGGTTTGGAATCCATGGGGCACATCTTCCCAGTTCGCTGGCCATTTGCACCGACAGACGCATCCCCGGGCGCGAGCTCCGCCGCTTGCTGCTGGTGCAGATCCCCGCCGCGCCCGAATAGGACAAGCTGCCGAAGCCTTAGATCGCCCGCATTGAATCCGCTCTCAGCCTCTGAATGAGACACAGGCCCAGCCGCTCTGAACAAAGAGCGTATGGACTTAATACAACATCGGCCATTATCTCATAATGGTTTTGCAGCACTCAGCAGCATGGCACATCATCTTTTGCAACTACTGGTCGATGCTAAGTTATTGCTGCGACAGATAGTTGGCCTGGGCGCCGACGATAACTCTCGGAAAGTACATTAAATAATGCACTGCTGAGTACATGTACATGATTTCATGCAATTTGTGATTTACGAAATATCTCATTAGCATTCAGCATTCACCGATATCGACCATGTCAAGCCAAGACAGTTCACGAAAGTCTGCTCTTCAGCAGGAACTCACGCGAATTCGCGAAGACTTCTATCAGCGAGGAGAGTCGGTCGCGGAATGGTCTCGCCATCATGGCTTTCGCCCCAGCGCTGTCTATCGCGTACTAAGTGGGCAGTCACTTGCGGCAAGAGGTAATGCGCACAAAATCGCCGTTGCCCTGGGTCTCAAGGGAAAGCCGCTAGCGTCAGGAACTGCTGGCGTTGAACAGGAGTTAGACAACATGTAAGCGCATCAAGAACCTGAGCGCGAAAAAAAACGCCGACCACTCCTGGCAGAGAGGTCGGCGTCCGGGAGCTTGAAGCTACCGCTTTGAATCTTTAGTTTCATGCCCCCCGCGAAAAAAGTCAACCCCGGTCATCACCGGGGCGGGATAACTATTGCCTTTCGGGACATGAAACCTGCACGAAAAGTAATCACTCGTGCGCCACACCGCAGCGTGGGCGCCGTCCATGAGCCGTGGTTCCAACCTGAACCCATACACCACGAGTCCCAGCTGGAGAAATACTGCATCGAGGTCCTTCTCCTGACGCCAGGCGTCGCGAGAATCGAGCATCAGCCGCTGACCATTGAGTATGAAATCGGCGGTCGAAAGCTCAAGTACACGCCCGACCTCCGCATCACGCTGCACGACGGGAGTCGCGCACTGGTGGAAGCCAAGGGCCTGCCGTACGAGAAACGTTTTCGCGAGCTGCTAGACGGCGGGTTGCGCGACCACCTGCGCCTGCTCGAGATGCCCTTGTACCTAGTGCCGGGCAGGCTGGTTGACGAGGGTCATCGGTCCCAGGTCTCAGAACTGCGATCGATGGCGCGGCGCACGCCACCGTCGGGCGCTGTTGACGCGCTGCTGCACTGGGCCTCACGAAACGCCGGCGCATCCGTCGGTGACGCGGAAACAGCAGGACACCCACTTGCACACATCGGCTATGCCGTTGGCCGGCGCCTGCTGACCGTGGGTCCGGCCTTCGATCTGTCTCCCCATCAAACCATTCAGCTCGGGAGTGAGCATGAGCACGTACACATTGACCATTGGCTTGGTTATCCGGGAAGGGCTGAGGACGTGGCGGCTTGACCGCACGCTCCCAGACTCACAACTGTCATTCCTTGATCAAGCGACCGGAGCTCTCAAAACCATCTCGGTCGCCCAGTTGCAGCGCGACCTGGAGGCGGGGCGGATCCAAGTCGTCCAGGAATACCCCGTGGCCCTCTCCAGCGCCGAGGACAACAAACTTCGCCTGGTGAAGACCGTCGAAAGTTTGCCAGTCCGAGAACAGGTCGGACTGCGGCTTCGACTGGGCTTCGTCAAGCACATGCTGCGGCGAGGCTTGCGCAAAGGGATGAGACGGGCGATTCAGGCTGAACTGGACAGCCTGGACGGCCAACTGCCTTTTGGGGTTCCGCCTGCGGATGTGGCCAACGCGGAGCTTTCCAGCAAGCCCGGTGCCTCTGCGGTGATGGCATGGATGCGGACCTTTGAACTGTCAGGCGGCAACCCCATGGCGCTCATCAGCGGTTTCTGCTTTCGCAAGATGCCGCGGCGGCTGAATGCCCTGATGGAAGAGATCGCCCGTCGCAAGATCCGGGACTTCTATTGCACAAGGCAGCGCCCGTCAGCCAAGAAGACCAAGCTTCTGATAGATAGAGAACTTGGACAACAGGTGGCCCGAGGTCGACTTGCGCCGGAGCACGCGCAAATCAGCATCAGCACGCTGCGCCGCCTGATCCTCGACATCTCACCCTATGACAGGTCCGTTGCTCGGTTCGGCCCGGCCTATGCCCGGAACAAGTGGCGGTACAGCCTTGGCGGCATCGATGCCAAACGGCCACTGGCCAGGTATGAGATTGATCACACCATCCTCGATATTGTCGTTGTCCATGACCTGACGGGGTTGCCCATGGGGCGGCCGACCATCACGGTGGTCGTAGACGCTTACAGCGGCTACATCGTCGGCATGCACGTCAATTTCTGGAGTGCCGGGCTTGCGAGCACTCTGTCCGCTTTCAAGGTGGCCATACGACCCAAGGATTCCATGCTGGAGTTCGCTGGTGTTAAGCACAAGTGGCTGGCCTGCGGAATCCCAGATCTCATGGTGGTGGACAACGGTCTGGAATTCCACTCGCCCAGGTTCCACTCAGCCGCCATGCACTTGGCGATGGACGTACTTCATTGCGCAGTCCGGCAGCCCTGGCTCAAGCCCATGGTGGAGAGAACTATCGGCGAAATCAATGGTGCCCTTCCGCACCAAGGCCGGGTTGAGAAGCAGCTCACCAATTACATCCCTGAGAAGCCGGACAAGTCAGCCTGCATCACCTTCAGCGCGCTCTGCAAAGGGCTACTGAAGTTCGTCGTTGACATTCACCCCTTCGAGGACGACGAGAGAAAGCTCACCCGCGCGTACGACCTCTATGCCGAGGGCCTGGCTACGCAACTGCCGCCACGCCTGCCCACCAGCGTGGAAGCGCTGGACATCATCATGGCTGACTCCAAAACCCTCACCATCGGAAACGAAGGTGCTCTCCACCAGTACATCCGCTACAACTCGCGCGAGCTCCAGGAGATGCGCCGAGCGATCGGTCTGAAGTTTCAGACGGAGATCAAGGTCAATCACGAGGACATCGACCAGATCTGGCTGAAGGATCCACGGAACAACTCATGGATGCGCGTGCCCTCGTGCTACCCGCAGTACACCGTTGGCCTCTCCACGATCCAGCACCGGGCCATCAGGGCGCAAAAAAGGAAAGTCCTGACCCACCGCAACGCTGAGGAGATGCTGACCCAGTCCAAGCTGGAGCTGATCGATACCTGGCAGACCGCGGCCCGCACCGGTAAGCGCGCCAAGCGCCAGGAACTCCTCGCTCTGGAGGGACTCGCATCCACGGACGTGTTCGCAGGCACCAGCAGGTCCGCAAGACACGCTGTCGGCGACGCACAGCGCCAGATCCCCATCTCTAAAGATGAACTGCTGCCCATTCCGAAGGAGTACGAGACCTATGCATTCGACTGACAAAGAGCTCCATGTGACGGAGCCGGAAGAGCTTGAAATCGAAGCCGCACAGCGCAAAGCACGCGAACGCTGGCTGACCACTTACTCCGCCAGAGCGCTCAAACAAGGCGCTGCGATAGACAACGCTATCGTCAGGCATGCGAGGTTCCAGGAACTCGTCGGCAGCCTCGACCGGATGTTCCTGCTTGGCAAGGAGCTTCGGCAGCCGGTTGGCGGGGTTATCAGCGGCAGCGCGGGGGTCGGCAAGAGCACGTTGTGCCGCTACTTCCTGGACACTTTGCCTCAGCACGACCTGGCGGAGAGTGGGTCGGGCGTTCTCTATATCCGCTTGCGGCGCGGGCGATCGCTGGCAGCTGTTGTGCAACAGATTCTTGGTCAGCTGAAGTACCCGCTCTTCAAGACCAGTAACGCGAACTTGGATGCCAAGCGCTCGTTGACCTTGGATGCGCTGCGTCGCCACAAGATCAGGCTGCTGCTCGTCGACGAAGGCCACCAGGCTATCAATCACAGCGCGACAAAGCGCGACGATGGGTCGGCAATCAGCGAGTACTTCCGCGAGCTCATGGACGAAACCCAGGTCGCCGTCTGCCTGGTTGGCGGACCATCGCTTAAAGATCTGGGGCACACCGATCCATACCTGGAGAGTCGCTGTGTCGTCAATGAAGCACTGCAAGGGTTCGAGTTGGACGATCACTGGGTGTCGTTGGTGCAATCCTTACTGCCCGGCAATGGTGCGCTGGACTTCAAGCAGCTGCAGACATCCAGAGAAGTTCGAGAGGGTCTGTACAAGGCCACTCAAGGGAACCTGCGCCGGCTCAAGCAATACCTGACTGAGCTCGCGATGGCGACCGTCGATGCGAGCAAGTCCAATCCCGACTCGGCGCTAATGAAGCTCGCGTTTCAGCGGTCCTTCGGCAGCGAGGAGCTGCAGAGCTGCCCGTGGAAGTGAGATGGCTGGCCTTATCAATGACTGCGCACCACGGGACAACGAGGGCGCAGTCAGCTACCTCATTCGGGCGCTCGCACTGAACAACAGTTCGGTGCGAGAGGTGATGGAGCATCTCCATGGTCATAGCCGGCGGCACATTCCGATCGAAGGGGCTGCCGCGTTCGCTCAGCTCACCGGAACTGCACAGGCATGGTTCGAGCATAGGTTGCCCCGCTGGGTCGGACGAGATCGGTGGCGCGAGATCCATCTTTTCGGCCAAGCCTGGCGCGACGACTGGACACTTCGAGGAACCCACCAGCAGGTCTGTTCTCTTTGTCTTTCAGAACTGGGGTTTGCCAGAGCCGTGTGGGACTTGAGCGCCTACACGGCATGCCATGTACATGGGACCATCCTGTTCGACCATTGCGGCCAGTGCGGTCGAGGCCTATCACCTGACCGCCCGGCCCTGGATGTCTGCAGCTGCGGACGGTACCTCGTCGCCGACATGGCGCAGGCGGACCCAGACGTACTACGGTGGTCTGCTGTGCTCTCACACGCTGTTGGCACCGGCGGCAGCGTCGGTATCGAGGGCCTCGGCAGCCTGAGCCCGCTGCAGGGCTTGAGCGCGGATGGCGCTTACCGGGTCCTTCTAGCATTTGGTGGTGGGCACCTCGCACTGCGCGGCCGAATGCTGAACAGCGCGGAGCCATGGTTGACGAGCGCTGATCTGCATGAGCTGCTCGTGACGGCCATTCGCAGGCTGTCCGCACCCACCGGTTTCCCGTGGGGATCCAAGAGTGAAATCCAGCGATGCACCAGCAGTCTGGCCGAGCAACAGCTTCGAGGCGTGACACCCTTTGACAGGACTGCAGCCGGCCAACTTCGAGGTGCTCTTGGGATGCCCTCTCGATGGCGCAATCGGCGCCGTGCCTATCACCAGCAGCTCGACCTGTTCGCCTAGTTCCAATTCTCGCAAGCGGCGCCACAAGCTCGCGCAATCAACGTTCCCGCCCTATGCCCTTTCGCTGGACCCTTCCCATACTGAAGCACTTCGACGAAAGGATTTCCGCACTGGCCAACGTCCCCGATGCGCAGCCCCATGAGGCACCGAACTCCTGGCTTATGCGTGCTGCTGCGATGCAGGGATGCACGTCCAAGGAGTTTGCGAGTTACTTGGGGTTCACGTTCAAGCAGGACTTCGACATGCCGTACTACTTCGTGTTTCGCAAGACAAGAGCTGCCGCAACGCAGGTCCAAGGTCTCGAACTTGGTCGCATGTACATGCTGTTCTCCCGAAAGATGCAAAAGTTCGGATTCCTGATGGGTGCGCCCCATGGCCGCCGTGGCAGATATCGCTTCTGCCCGCTGTGTCTTCAGTCAGCAAAGGTTCCGTGCATTCACCTGTACACGCGGATGAAAGAGCTGATCTTTTGTCCTTGGCATCGATGTCTTCTGGAGGAACAGTGTCCGCACTGCGAAGCGCATGTCGACCTCATGCAGGACATGATCGAACCCGTCAAAGGCAAGCCCGGGGTTGAAGACTTGAGCTGGTGTTTGCAGTGCCGCCAGCCTCTTCACGCCGCGACAGCACTGCGTGTCGACTATCCGCTGCTGAACGATATGCCCTTCTGGTTGCGGCATTGGGGGCGTAATGGGCCAGGGCCGATTGAAAACGTTGGCATTGAGCGGGAGAGCTATGCAGCGCATAGGGAACGGTTGGCCAAAACTGCGGTTCACTTCGCGCATGCCACGCACCACCACCTGGCCCGCTGACCCTGCCGCACTCAGCGGGTGTCTGCATAAACATCGAGGAGCGCGACATGCAAATCAAGGACGTACGACCAGAAACTTTCACCAAGCAGATCCGGTGTGATCGTTGTGGACGATTGGCTGAGTATGGGGATGCAGAGTTCCCCGAAACGGCTTGCATTGACCTGAAGGCAGGCTACGGGTCCATCTTTGGCGATGGCAACGAAGTCCAGATCGACCTTTGCCAGTACTGTCTCAAGCTCACCTTGGGTCGTTGGCTCCGCATCGCTGCTCCGGGACATATGAAGTCATTGATGATGGAACGTCTGCGTCAGCTCGGCGCCGAGCAGCATGGCGGTGGGTCTCCGATGGCTGCCGATGGTTCCTTTGTCGAGCCGGAGGATCTGCCTGTTCAAGATCCCAAGACGACGGGTGGGCCTACTGTCCGGAACGCTCCAAGCTCCAGATGACTTCGATGCTCCATTGCCGCCGGAGATCCTGCGGGAATTCGAACAGGTGGGCCTTGAAGCCCAAGCCGTACTCGATGCCATTGAGGCACGGAACGAACAAGGACTCTGCACCATCGCGGACCGCGCCGAACACTCGGTGATCAAGAACCTCCGTCGTTCCATCAAAGGTCACGTTGAATCGCTTGATGCACTGAACGAGGCGCTTGCTCGGCAACTGACACGCACCAGGCAGCGCCTTTCCAACGAGCAGTAACTTGTTGGCCCGCCCGATAGCCGCGGCCCGGATCGTCATAGACTGCTGCCAAGAAGAACACGTGGGTCGTCAGCCCTCGGTATCCCAGCCCTCACCGGACTTGTCGTATTCGGACTTGGGACTCGGCGTGAAGGTGTAACCGTCCAGATCGCCAGGCTGAAACGCCCAAAGGCTGCGCGGCGATCGCCGCCCGGCAGCTACGTCTGCCGAATCCCTTACCTGCTGTTCCTTCAGCATCGCCGGCACGCTAATTTCTCGGGTGATCATCAACTGCGCGGCCAGCGCCTGCATGTTGGCCCACACCTGATCCACCGGCAGCGCGGCATCAGCGCTGAGATGCGCTGCCACCCGGCCGAGCAGTGACAACGGGGCCTCATCGAGCAGCGCGCCGATGTGCGGCTCGAAGCCGCCTGGCATTGCCCCTGTGCGCAGCGTGTCGCTCAGCAGATCTGGCGGGAGCATGGTCTTGTAGCTCGTGCTGGCCGTCTGCGCAGCCAGCTCCAGTGCAGGCCTCTTGTCCAGCTTGGTCGTGTCGCTCTTGGCGCGTGCTTGGTTGGCGGCCATGAGTTGCATTGTCTCAACGTCCAGGCATTACTGCCGTTGGAAATTCCAACGTCAGAAGCCGAGCCCGCGCCGGCCTGCCCGAAATTGGGCCGCAGGTGTGAAGGTCGACAGATCGGCAAGATGCCTTCGGGTGGCAGTTGCTGGAGGGAGGTGATATCCATCAGCCAGGCGCGGAAATTTGAGCTTGAGCGCTGCTGTTTCCCAGGAGGAAACTGACGATCAACAAACAACGAAGAAAGGTATAGAAGCATGAAACACGTCACCTCGATCACCGACACGGTTTGCCGCGCGGTGGAGCCTCTGCAGGCGAACCCCATGGGCGCTCTGATCCTGGTCCTGCTGGCCTCGTGCGCCGTAGACGCCGGCTGGGCCTGCCGTCGATGATCCGCCCCCTCCCCGAAATCGTGCCGCAGGCGCGATGAGCCAGGGCGGCCGATATTTGCGTCTATTGTCACCGACCGGCATATTGGAGCCACTCCCTGATCGGCATATAGGCGCCACCCGCTGACCGGCGTAATGGAGCCACCGCGTGATCGCCGTATTGGAGCCAGTCTCGGATCGGCGTAATGGAGCCACCGGCCCAGCGGCAGGACATTGAACGACACCCCGAATTGACCGCCGCCATCTCTACCCTTTGGGCATTTGCCCGGAGGCTCAGCGATGGCACGCAGGAGATTCGAGATGCATCACTACCGACAGGCGCTGCTGCGCATGCGCCAGGGCGAGTCCGACCGGGAGATCGCGGCGGCCCGTCTCATGGGCCGGCGCAAGGCGGCGCAATGGCGTGACCTGGCCACCGCTCGCGGCTGGCTTGATGTCCAGCAGCCGCTGCCCGACGACGGGACAATAGCCGCCGCACTGGGCGAGCCCCGACGAGCCAGCACCACCATCTCCACCCTGGAGCCGCACCGAGCCCTGCTCAGCGCCTGGGTCGAGCAAGGCGTCTCGGGCGCCGCCATCCACGCTGCTCTGAAGCGCCAACACGCCTGGGCCGGCAGCTACTCCGCCGTGCGCCGACTGCTGGCCGACATCCGCGCCCACTTGCCGGCCGAGGCCACCTGCCGGCTGGACTTCGATCCCGGCGATGCTGCGCAGGTGGACTTCGGCGCCGGCCCGACACTCATCCACCCGGACGGCCAGCCCCGGCGTACCTGGGCCTTCGTGATGACGCTGGCGCACAGTCGCCACCAGTACGTCGAGTTCGTCTGGGACCAGACCGTGGCCACCTGGCTGGGCTGCCATCGCCGCGCCTTCGAGTGGTTCGCCGGCGTACCGGTGCGCGTCATCATCGACAACGCCAAGTGCGCCATCACCCGGGCCTGCGCCCAGGACCCGACCGTGCAGCGCGCCTATGCTGAGTGTGCCGAAGGCTACGGCTTCAAGATCGACGCCTGCCCACCGCACGATCCACAGAAGAAGGGCATCGTCGAGGCCGGCGTCAAGTACCTCAAGGGCAACTTCCTGCCCCTGCGCGAGTTCCGCGACCTGGCAGACCTCAACGCGCAGGCCCGGGTCTGGGTCATGCAAGAGGCCGGCGTGCGTTGCCATGGCACGACCCGGCGCAGCCCGCTGGAACTCTTCGCCGTGGAGCAGCCTCTGCTGAAGCCGTTGCCCGCCGTCGCGCCTGACCTGGGCTCCTGGCACCGGGTGAGCGTGCACCGAGACTGCCACGTGCAGTTCGAGCGGGTGCTGTACTCGGCACCGTTCACGTTGGTGGGTAAAACCTTGTGGCTGCGCGCCACCGACGCTGCCGTGGCCCTGTTCGAGGACTACCGCCATGTCGCCACGCATCCCAGAGGATTGAAGCCGGGTCAGCGCGTGAGCGTGCGCGAACACCTGCCGCCCGAGGCGCAAGCCTTCTTCGGGCGTGACCGCGCCTGGTGCGCAGTGCAGGCCGAGCGCATCGGACCGAACTGCAAGGCGCTGATCGAGCAACTGCTCGCCGACCACATCCTGGAGCGGCTGCGCGCGGCGCAGGGCGTGCTGGCCCTGCTCAAGCCCTATGGCCGAGACCGCCTCGAAGCAGCCTGCGCCCGCGCGCTGGCGCATGACTCGCCGTACTACCGCACCGTCAAGACCATCTTGTCCACGGGCGCCGACCTGCGCGCCGACACGCCCCCGGCCACGCCCGCTGGCTATGGCCGTACCCGCTTCACGCGAGCGGCGGCTGAACTCTTCCCCCACCCGCAGCAGGAGCTGCTGCATTGACCCCGAAGGAGAACGCGATGAATCCCGCCCCTGAACTTGGACCCCAGCTCAAGCAGCTGCGCCTGTCCGGAATCCTGGACTCGCTTGAAGCCCGCAACCGCGAGGCCATCCACAGCAAGCTGGCCTACACCGACTTCCTGGCCTTGCTGATCGGAGATGAGGTGGCCCGGCGCGAACAGAAGAAGTTCACCTCGCGCTTGCGGCGAGCGCAGTTCCGCACCACCAAGACGCTGGACCAGTTCGACTTCGAGCGTCTGCCGCATCTGAACCGCTCCCTGGTGCATGACCTGGCCACCGGGCGCTACCTGAGTGAGAAGGCGCCGGTCTTGATCGTCGGCCCCTGCGGCACGGGCAAGAGCCACCTAGCGCAGGCGCTGGGACACTGCGCTGTGCGCCAGGGCGCGGACGTGGTCTTCACGACCTGCGCCAGTCTCACGCAGAGCTTGAACGCGGCAAGGGCGACTGGCAGCTATGAACGCAAGCTGGCAGCGCTAGCGCGCGTGCCGCTGCTCATCATTGACGACTTCGGCCTCAAGCCGCTGCGGGCGCCGGCCGACGAAGACCTGCATGACCTGATTGCAGAGCGCTACGAGCAGGCCTCAACCATCGTGACCAGCAATCTGGACTTCCCCGAGTGGGACCAGGCCTTCCCGGCGAATCGACTGCTGGCCAGTGCGAGCCTGGATCGGCTGCGCCACAACGCCTACTGCCTGGTGCTGGACGGGCAGTCCTACCGGGCGCCCAAGCAGCTCGACAACCCTGTCAAATCCGGCCCTCAAAAGGCTGCAAAATCGACCCAGTCTTAAGCCCCTCGGGGCGTCGTTTTACCCACCTGTTCCTGGCTCCATTACGCCGAACATCGGTGGCTCCATTACGGCGGTCAGTGACATCTATTCCTGTCAGCACACGCCGTCCACCATGAAATCCCGCAAGAGTGCATTCGCCAGATCTTTCGGGACGATCTGCTTTGCTCAGGAAGACGCAACGGGCTCGGCTTGTTGACACGACAGCCGACCTATCACCGATATACCTAAAGGTGACCTGGCGAATCTTGATTGGCTTGCTGCTCAGCCAGGCCGAACTGAGGAGTGTTTTTTCGCAAGATTCGCCCACACAAGGGCTGCTTGCAAGGCCGGAAACTGGTAGCGCTTCACCATGTGCGGAAATTTGAGCCTGCCCACGCCGACGATGGCGGTCTTGAACGCAGAGAAAGGAACTGAACAATGAAGTACGTCAACTCGATCACGGACGCAGCTTGTCGGCTGATCGTGACCTTGCATAACCACCCACTGGGCGCCTTTGTCGTGGTCCTGCTGGCCGCGTGCGCCGTGGCCGCCGGCTGGGCCTGGAGGCGATGACCGGCCCAAGCTGGCCAGCGCAGACTCCCCAGGGACGCCAAAGGCCCCGGGGGGGCCTCTGGACTTACTTCCGACCGCCGGCGCAGCACCACAGGACCACCCACGCCACCAGGCTAGCGAGCTGAAGCTCGCAGCTGGGGTTGAAGTGTGCCAGGTGCTGCAGGCCGGCCGTCAACACGACTGCGAAGCGCATGCTGATTCCTTTCTGCTACAGACGTGGGGCCAGTCCCGCCGACCGATTTCGACGGTCCCCACAGTTCGTATAGCGATATGGCTAACGTCCACAAACAAGGCCGGGAGGCGCGCAGAAGAATTCCCGCTGAGGGCGACATGCGCACTAAGGCGATGGTCAGTGCCTCAAGACCCAGGCGCCAGCCACAAAAACGAGGCCCATGGCCGCGTCTTCGGGTAGTTCGTGCTCAGCGTCAAGCCAGCCTTGGGCGTGCGCCAGCCTTGCCAGTTCGGTGAGCTTGTCGCGGCCCAGGAGGCCGCTGCGCGCGACCTCTCGCGCGGTGTCGCCCGTGCGCAGTCGCACGAGCACTTGTCGGTACTGGAACATCTTGATCCTTCTGCGACCCACCTTGCTGCCCTCCGAGCCAAAAAGCTCAGACGGTAGCCGTGGGGTGGTGGAAGACTCGAGACACCCTTCGAGAAGCCGGCCGGTGGCCGGTATATGCCGATCACTGACAGCCGCCGCACATGACAAGTGGTTCCGGGCCGAGGTTGAAGCCGCCATCCAAGATGGCCGACGATCCGAACACGGTCTGGGTCACCAACGAGGAAGCCAAGGCGAGTTTGGCCAAGCAGCGGGCCAATCTGGTGAAACGCATTGAAGGGGGCGCGCTTGAAAAGCGTTGGCTTCCAAGGGCCATCGCGAACCGGGAAGCACAGCTTGACGTCATCGCCCGAGACAATGTGAGCGCCGCAATCGCGCGGGGCGACCGTTCTGCCGACCAGGTTGGCGCGGGTCTTCACGCAGTCGTCCAGCAACTCCAGCAAATCGTTGTGCTCGGGCGCCTTGATTGGCCTGATGGCGAAGTCATCGATCAGCAGCGAATCAAGCTTGGCAAGTTGAGCCAGGCGACGTGCAAAACTTCCGTCCGCATGTGCGATCCCTCCGGAGATCCTGCGGCTACTGCGCAAGCCTGAGTTCTCGCATCACGAAGCCCACGGCATGCACTGAGAGCTCGGCATCCTCTTCTTGGGCGAGACGTAGTCCACGCGTCTCCTGCTCGTTGGCTTTCCCTCGCGGATGCAGCTTTGCTACGGCCTCTGCCACACCGGCCGCAGCATTCAGCTCATACGGTGCTTCACGAATGCGTCGAACCAATTTCCCAAGGTCGAGTTCGACGACCTTCGAGTCCAAGGACTGACTTGCCAGCCACCGGCCCAGGAGCACCATCAAGGCATTTCTACATTGGTCAATGACTGAGATGGCCGTCTCACGGAAGGCCGAATCGAGAACGCGATCAAGGGCTCGCTGAACCGGCTGGCGGTGCTCCTCAAGAAGAGAGTCCAGCCGCGCCTCAGGTAATACCCCGAAGGACGAAAGCGCCTTTAGCGTCACGAGCACATCGTCACCAACCACCTGTTCAACCTGAACAATTCGCCACATCGACCATGCACGGTCCCGACCGAGCGCGAGCGTCATTCCTTGGCCACCCCTCGGTTTGCCCAGCAGCTCCTGGCACGGCCAGTGGTGGTGCAGCCGCTTTGTCATCGACTCGCCCTGACGATGGTTCGCGAACTGCATGCTTGGATGGCCACGAGTGAGGCATTCATCCGGCTGACCAGCCGGGAACGGCTGATATAGCCGCCCACGTCGGACTCTCGTCACCGGGTCAAATGAATCTTCTCGAAACAGCCAGCGCAGCGCATCCATCGAAATGCCCCGCGGTAGGTTGGCAGCATCCACCTCGCTCTCGATGAGCTTGGCCTGCGTCAGCAGCGGTGGCGGCACGACCGCGTACTCCGGGCGACCTGCGCCTTCGTAAATGTGGCCGGTGTCCTCTTCGAATCCAATGTGCATAGCAATGTGCGAGCGTAGGGAATTCGCCGATGGTACGGACTGCGGCGCAACCACAAATCAGTGCCAGCGGGCAATCAGCCAAGCCGCCAAACCGCCCAACACACCACTGGTGGCCAGCGGCACGATGAACTCTTTCGTCCACCAGCGCACAGCACCGGGCTCGCGCCCAGATCTTCTGGCCATCTCGGCTGCGTGCTTCGCCTCTGCCAGGATCTCGCTCACGAGAGCCTTGTAGCAGTCCAGCACCTGGGCCGCCGCGTCGATTGCCACCTTACCGAGATCATCCACAGGAGAAAGGTCGATGCCGGCCTCGATACGGATCCCGACGAATTCTTCCCGCGCAGCCTTCGACGTATGAAAGCTCACCTTGGCGGATGAAGCCAATATCACCGCCGCGAGCCTATCCATGAATTGAATCAAGTTGCACGGCAAGTGAAACTGATCGTAGGTTGAGTGGAGCGAGAGCATCAACGTGCACCGCCCGCGGTCGGTCTGCACGCTCAAGCTGTCGATGGCAGAAAAACCGAGACGTGGATCTCCAACCGTCAAGTGCAAAGAATCAGGCAGGTCGGCCGCCTTGACGCCGCAAAGGTCGTGCACGGTCAAGTCCGCGTTATGGCCGTCCGGCTTCATGCCCAACGCCTCTGCCGCGATTCGAAAATCTGTACCCTCGAACGGTTTCAGAGACTGCCAAGAGGCGACGGTGAGTGGCCCGAGCTTCAACCAATGTTGACCGCGCCGGAGTTCAAGCGGCGCAGCATCACTGACAGGCTGAGATGGGGCCGATGGCAGCGGAGCTTGGGCGGGCATGTATAGAACTCTACCCGCAACCAATTTCAAGGTGCCGATCGGCGACACGCAGGGCAGGGGCGTAAGCGCTCGAAGCGGGTCAAGCCGCGTAAGATCCACTGGTGAATAGCCCGCGCCGCCATCCTGAAGACACGCCCACGCTCCGTAAGGAACGTGGTGCGTTTTTCACACCCGACAAGATCACCGAGTTCATGGCGAACTGGGCCATCCGATCTGCGCATGACCGCGTTCTTGAGCCCTCCGCCGGTGACGCCGCGTTCCTTGTCGCGGCGATCGGTCAGCTGCGTCAGCTCGGGACGGGCTCGGATTCCAAACCTGTGGTGGAAGGCGTCGAGATCCATGCGCACAGCGCGCGCATCGGTCGCGAACGAGTCCGAGCAGCTGGAGGCATCGCAAAGATCCAAATCAGCGACTTCTTTTTGGTGACACCCCAGCCGGTGTACGACACCGTTATCGGCAATCCACCGTACATCCGATACCAAGATTTCACTGGCGATGCTCGTGCCCGTTCCCGGGAGGCGGCCTTTCGAGCCGGAGTCTCTCTTTCCGGCCTCGCTTCAAGCTGGGCGGCATTCACCATCCATTCCGCGCTGTTTTTAAAGCGAGGCGGACGACTGGCGTTAGTGCTGCCGGCAGAACTCCTGTCCGTAAACTACGCTGCCCCTGTCCGTCGCTTTCTGTTTAGTCATTTTCGCGAAGTGCAGGTGGTTCTCTTTGAGCAGCAAGTCTTCCCCGAAGCTGAAGCGGATGTCGTGCTGCTGCTGGCAGACGGATACCTGGACGGGCCAACTGACCATGCGACGTTCCGTCAGGCGAAGAACGCAGACCAGCTTGCCTCACTCAAGGGTGGCCAGTCTTGGGCCCCGAGGGACCCTGCCAGCAAATGGACAGGCAGCCTGGTAGATCCAAAAGCCGTTGGGGTACTGCAGCAACTGATTGAGTCCGGCTCCTTTACCAACCTTGAGACGTGGGGAGACACGACGCTAGGCATCGTTACAGGCAACAACAAGTACTTCACGCTCTCTCCGGAGAGAGTCAAAGAGCTTGGGTTGCGACGCAATGAGCTTCTGCGTCTTTCTCCTCCTGGAAGTTCTCACCTGCGAGGTCTGACGCTGACGAGTGAGATGCTCAAACGGCTTGGCCAGCAGGGGCAAGCGACCTACCTCTTCTACCCGAAAGACCCGCCGTCGTCCGAAGCATCGGCCTACATCGAAGACGGCCATCGAACTGGTGTCGACACCGCCTACAAGTGCCGTGTGCGAAAGGTCTGGTACCGCGTTCCGCTCGTGCCGGCCGCTCACCTCCTGTTGACCTGTATGAACGCTGACACTCCTCGGCTGACGACCAACGAGGCGGGTGCGCTGCATCTCAACTCCGTCCATGGCATTTATCTACGGGACGAGCATCGCCAGATCGGGGAGGAGTTGCTGCCTTTGGCAAGCTTGAATTCGGTGACACTGCTGCACGCGGAGTTGGTGGGGCGCGCGTATGGCGGGGGCATCCTGAAGATTGAGCCACGGGAAGCCGATGTTTGGGCCATGCCCTCACCTGCGTTAGTTTCCGCACGCGCCAAAGCACTTCGATCGGTGAAAGCGCAAGTGGCGCAGCTGCTGCAAACCGGCCAGCTTCTGGACGCCGTCGCAGTCGTCGACAAGGCCGTGCTGATCGATGGCGGCTACGCCTCAACCAAGAACATCGAAATCGTCAGATGTGCGCAGATCGCACTTTCTGGCCGCAGGACTACGAGGGCGGGAAGTGGCCACTGAATCAAGCGCACGCGACAAGGCATGGGCAATTTTCGATCGGATCGTCGCTGATGCAGCACCCGACGGTGTGCATAGCAACCCGTGGTCGATGGGTCCGAAGGCAGAGCTTCTCTTCAATCCAGACTATGGCACGCTGAAGCGTTTGCTTGGCGTGCCTTTGTACCTGAAAGCCGATTCACGCACGGGTGTGCCCGCTCTGGCGCTGGACGTCTGGATTAGTTATGAGCTGAGGCGCGCAGGCTTCGAACCCGACGCGATCTGGCCACGCCCCTCCCATCCCCGAATTCTCCCCGCTCCGATTGCAAATCTGCTGAAGGCATTGCCCTCCAAGGAGGAGAATCAACTGCGCTCTCGCCTTACGCGCAGTTCAGCCGTCGCCGGCGTCACCTCGTCCAGCGCAAGCATTCTTGGCAAGAACTACGTCAAGCAGGTCGACGTGATCATGACGGACTGGGCGACTGGTCCCGAGTTACTGATCTCGACAAAACGCATGGACTCGTCCTACGGCAAGAACGCTGCAAACCGAGTGGAAGAGTCTTATGGCGATGCAAAAAACTTGCGACTTCGGCATCCGCTCGCCGCGCTCGGATTCGTTTTTGGGCTGCGTTCCGACGTACTCCAGAAAGAGCCAGATACGGCTGAGTGGCTGATCGACTTGCTCGGCAAGCTCGGACGTGAGGACGACGCATACCACGCGACTTGCCTAGTGCTGATGGAATACTCGGATAGGGTGGCAACGAACGGGAGCGACGAAGAACGCGCTTCGGCGGAACCTGTGCCTGAACCAGGACCGGAAGTTGAGGTGGCCACCGAGCTGCCAGTCAACTTCGACGTCAATCGGGCATTGAAAGCGCTGCCTGTCGTTGAAATTCTGGAAGATAAGGTGCCAGAAGAGCTCGCGCCAGGCCGATTCTTGTCCGCGATGGTTGCTCGTGTCCTGGGGGCGACCCCTGTCAACATGCACAAAGAAGCGCGCCGACGGCGCGGTGCCCGTCCCCTCTAGCTCCCCCTGCCCGTCTCCGTCGGGCAGCAAGCAACAGCTGATCACGGCCAGGTGACACAGCGACCGCAAGTTCGCAATGATGGATTCGTTACGTAACCTATTCGCTGGTACGGCCGGCAGGTGCATCTCGAATGAACCTCCCAAGGGAACTCACTTGGCACCTTAAAGGAGATGCTCATACCATCCAAGCTTCGGAAATCGCAGCAATCAGGGAGAAAAGCGATGGAACGATACGCAAACGGGGGCGGAAGTTCAAATGTGATCGCCTATGAGATTGGGCCGCATTCGATAAAGGTTCAGTTCGGGGATGGATCGATCTATCTCTATACAAGTCAAAGCGCTGGTGCCGCAAATCTTGAGCAGATGAAGCAATTGGCTAAAGCTGGACAGGGCCTCAATAGCTTTATTGGCAGGGTAGTACGCAAGGGCTACGACTCAAAGCTTAGGTGATGCTTCGACCGCGCGTGCAATTGCGACGAGTACACGATGCCTTCACACCCATGCGGAACGAATTGATTAGAGGACACATCAGCAGCTCATAGCCGCTGGTGCCATCCCCGACTTATCCCGCATCCAAAGGCCCATCCTTTTTGAGCTCGGCGAACTTCGCGGCCATCGTCGGGTTACCCCGATTCAGCTTCTTGATCGTCACGTCCTGCGCTTTGTCATTCGCCAAACGAAGGTTCCGATCTGTGCCGAGCAGGGCCTCTTTCGTCTTCTGCAGGTGATCGATAGACTTGTCGATCTCATCGATCGCCGTTTGGAAACGCCTAGAGGCAAGGTCGTAATTTTTCGCGAATGCGGTTTTGAACGTCTCGAGCTCGGACTCGAAGTTCGTGATGTCGATGTTCTGTGCCCTAACGAGCGCCAGCTCGGCCTTGTACTTGAGCGAGTTCATCGCCGCGTTACGCAGCAGCGTGATCATTGGAAGAAAGAACTGCGGCCGGACGATGTACATCTTCGGATAGCGGTGAAACACGTCGACGATCCCGGTGTTGTACAGCTCACTGTCGGGCTCGAGCAAAGAGACCAGCACCGCATACTCGCACCCCTTCTCCGTGCGGTCCTTGTCGAGCTCCTTCAGGAAGTCCTCGTTCTTGTTCTTCGTCGCGGTTCGATCGTTCTCATTCTTCATCTCAAACATGATCGAGACTATCTCAGTGCCTGCCTCATCCGTGTCACGAAAGATGTAGTCACCCTTGCTGCCCGTCCGCGCGTCGTTGTCCTTCTCAAAATATGCCCGCGGAAACGCCGTCGCTCGAATACGGTTGAATTCGGTCTCGCAGTGTTGCTCGAGGGTTTCACCAACCATTTTGGTTGACAGTCGAGCCTTCATATCACGGAGGCGCTCGATCGCGTCATCGCGATCCTTGATCTGCGTTTCGTACTTGTCCTTGAGCGACTTCTCGGCGAGCTGTTTCTCAAGCTCCACTCGCCCGAGGCCGCTTCTCAGTTCGTCGCGTTCCTTCTCGACCACGCTGACTGCCTCGGTGATCGCCAGCTTCTGCGCGACCTCCATGGCGTCCAGCTTGGCCTTCAGGCCCTGAATCTCACTGTCCTTGGTAGCAGCCGCTCTTTGCAGTTCGTTTACGAGCTTAGCCTCGGCTAGTTGGGAGGCGGATTGCTTGTCATGCTTCGCCTGCTCAAGTTCGTTAGCGAGTACGTCACGTTCTTTTTCCACGACGACTAGCGCTTCGGCCACGGCAAGCTTCCGCGTCACCTCACCTGCATCGAGCTTGGCCTTCAGCTCCTGAATCTCAGCGTCCTTTGCTGTGGCAGCCTTCTGCAACTCGCTGGCGAGCTTGGTCTTGGCGAGCTCCACAGCATTCCGCTTGTCCTGCTCCGCCAACGCAAGCCGCTCGTGCAACTGCTGCTCGAATTCTCCATCACGAACTTGCTTCAGGATGTCCGCGTACCCGGCCTCGTCAATCTTGAATGCTTTCCCACAGTGGGGACAGATGATCTCGTTCATGTCTACGCTTGTCCCGCTTTGGTCAGAATCTGCTTGAGCATCTCTGGAACTGTTCCAGTTGCCTCACGCGTCGCAGTACGATAAGCGTACTGGTTCTTCGCGAGCTGAATTCCTGCGGCGGCCTCAATCGCTGCGTACGACGTGCCCCACTCGGCCCAGTTTGATGCCAGGTAGCTCTCCAGGTGGTCGCTCAGAATCGCTAGACGATCGCCAACCTGCTCTGACGGGAAATCGACCTCAGTCTGGCCTAAATACTTCAACAGCCGGCGATTCTCAGTCGAAAACTTCGTCCGCTCGCCCTCAATAACTGACAGCTTCTTGCCCGCTGCCTTTGCCCGCTGCTCGAAACCACTGTCACCGTCGAAGAGCACGTAGGTCGGAATCCCAAGGGAAGTGAGGATGGCTTCAGCTAGTGGGATTCCCCCTTTTCCTCCGGCCGAAACAATCGCGAGCCCCTGAGATTCGAGACGCCCCACCGCGTCTCGATCACCGATTCCGTAGAAGACAGCCGCCTCTGTATCTCCCTCAACCAATAGTGCACGTACTGCGAATAGAGCGACAGCGAGCCGGTCAGTGACTATGCCGTCAAGTTGACGGCTAACCTGATCAGCGGCGACTGTTCCATTGAGCTTCGACTCCACATGCGCAACCGTGGCGAAGTGGACGGTAACTACCGGGTTCTCGCCGGCCGACCTGGTTAGCCGTCTGACCTGCTCGAAGTGTCGAGCTTCAAGGAAATATGGGCTATGAGTCGCATAGGTAACTTGTATGCGCTTGCCGGCATCTTCGGCGATCGACCGGAGCACCTTCGCGAACGCCTGAGCTTGGATCGGATGTTGAAACAGTTCCGGTTCTTCGACCGCCAAGCAGATAACACCCTCTGCTGAAGCCGCACCCGACTTCGCCAAGAGCTGAAGAGCCGAGATCAGCAGCGTGCGCTGAAAGCCATGCCCCTGTCGCTCGACCGCAGTCTCGGTTGCGCCATCCAACACAGCCACGTCGAACGTTGTGCGAGGTGCCTTGAGTTCAACTTCAGCAGGGGAAACCATGACAGCTCGACCGGGAGAGTACGACGTGACGATCTCGTTGAGCTGTGTCGTAATGGCCTCAAGCTGCGCTTTGAATTTCTCTTCGTAGACTTCCTGTTGCTTTGCTCGTGACTCCTCGACGATCTTCGCGATCTCCTCATCAGCGGCAGCACGATCGATTGAACGCTCAAGGATCCGACCGATGATGCTGGACTTCCCATCTATCGATTCCTCGCTCGCCCTAAGATCTGCAGTTACAAGGACGAAATCGAATAGCCCACTCATCTTCCCGCCGCTGTTGAAGCCAAAAAAGTTGGTCTGAAGTGCTTCGGGAGCAGCCACGAGTTGGTCAGTGTGAGATGCCTCCCAGATCGCCATAGCCTGATCGATGGCTGTACCTGTATTGGCTGCTGGTAGGTTCAGATCCGCACGGCTGCTGCGAAGAATGGCGTATTGCTCCTTCTTCGCTGCCGCGCCACCCGCAGCCTTGATCGCGTTGAATTCCGGAAAGCCCTTCGCATTCGCTGAAAGAATCTCAGAGCCGTCAGGTGATCGACGCTTCCATGCTGTGAATGTGGCAGCACCGCCTGGCGCGTACTTGCCCAGTGCTTCCCGGTCCTTGTCGGTCAGATCGGCGAAGGTGACTTGAACTTCGATGGTCTCGGTAGTCGCCCCGAATGAGCAGTCTTTCTCCGTCAGCGAGCCAGGCTTGCCGTTGAAGAACCAGTCGAGCGCACGAAGTACGGTTGACTTGCCTGCACCGTTCGGACCAATGAAAGTCGTGACGGAATCGAAGGGGATCGTCACATCTTTCAACGTGCGGAAATTTTTGATGCCAACGGATTGGATCTTCATAGCTGGTTCTAGCTCCCTGTGCCTTTCGTCGAAGGCCGTTTTTACTTTGCCTGTGGCGGCCCGGGCATGCTACGACTCCCTCGGCTCGCGAATCCCAGCTAATTTCCCTAATGCGCGGTCTTCCAACGAGTCTGTCGCGACTGATGAGTCGTGCCGCCGCCCATAGGATTAGATTTCGACGGCTATCCCTGAAGCAAAGTTTCGGTTTGCCCATATGCAGCCTCGGCAACTAGGCCGGATGGGTTCAGGGGTCGAGCTTGCATAGTGCGGGCGCTGGCCAAAGTTGACCGCCCCTCCGGCTGGCGGTGACCAAGCCGCTGGTCATGACCTCGAGCAACCGGCCGCTGTGCAGGGCGGATTCAACCGGTCGACGCAACACACTAGGGGCCGCTCAGGCCGAAGGAGTGTTGGACATGAGACAGCGATCGCGGATCTACTACTCGGATACTCGCCTGTCAGCCGACATTCGAAGTGGCGCGCCTCAGACTGAACAGAGTTCTATCGCCGCTGACGATTGAGGCATGGAAGGCTCTCCTATCGGGAACAGCCCGGACGTTATGCTCTCGGCACTATGGAACAAACCGATAACGTCCACGGCCTTCAACGTGTAAGTCCCATCAAGGGCGCAATCTTCAAAGAGCCACTGGAGACTATGCTTGCCAGCTTCAAGATTGCCTGTGAGTGGCTGACGGAAATCGGCATCCCGACCGGCGCAACGCGCTACGGAAAATATCAACGCATCTTCGACAAGTGCTTTTCTTCTCCGCCCGGGACGGCTGCTCTCGATTTCACAGAGGAAAGCAAGGTCGCGTTTGAAAACGCCTATGAAGAGGCCAATGAGTTGGTTCGTCTCCATGCAGACCTGACACGTATCGCCTCGCAAGATTTTCTCAACCAGATTAAGGTTGTAGGCTCTGGACAGGAGTTCCGGGCGAACGTCGACAACGACCAGGCAAGAGACTTTCTATTCGAGCTCTCCACGGCTGCGCGCTTTATCAGAGCCGGCTATCACGTGGCTCTGAATACGATTAGCGACATAGTCGTGACGCTTGATGACAAGGCCGAGCTTCACGTTGAATGCAAACGCCTCAAATCGGCCAATCGCATCGAGAAAAACCTGAAGAAGGCCCACTCGCAACTAAATGAACGAATGGTGCGGGCTCCAAAGGGCAGCTTCGGCATGGCTGCGCTCGATTTCACGGACCTGTTGCCTCCTAGACCAAACTTGGTCCTCCCCAGCTTCGAGCTTGCATCGCGTCAACTTGCAGCACGGCTGGCGGTGGTCCTGCAAGCCAATCAGGACGCCCTAACGAGAGTTAGGCCAACTCCATGGAATATTGGTGTGCTGTGCAGTGCTATCGGAATGTATTACTTTACTGATAGAGGCACGGGCCTTGACGGCTTGTCCTATGCTCGCCATACCAGCTACATCCAATACCTTCCAGCTGGAACAATAGGCGCCGCTTTCCTTCGAAACGTGGCCGAGACCTTGAAGGGTCAAGACATTTACAGGGACAGTCTGCCGTTTCAAAGCCTTTGAAGTGTGTACACACAAGATGGACGCGCGGCTGCTTCTTCCTCGTTCGTAAAGCGAAGGCGATATACGCCGGTCGACCGACGCACTGATCTCGTCCAGCTAGCCTACATGCAAGCCGCCGGCCACCACCAACGGGTCTTGGCCGGGTCGAGCCCGCCAGCTTTCGGAATTGCTCGCCCTGAAGCGGCCACTCAGGACGCAAACTTTGAGCGACTGCTCTCGGGCGATGACGTTGGTCGAGCGGGCACCCGCAACCGGCCAGAAGCGGCCGATCACGGGTGTCTGGTTTAAGGTAGGCTGGTCGCCGCCACGCACGTCGAACGTAAGTCTTCACGGAAGGATCGCATGCAACTCTCCATGTCAAACGCTAAGAGGTTTCAAGTCGCGCTCTCGTTCGCTGGGGAGAACCGCGCATACATCGAAGAGGTGGCTCGCGCCCTCCAGGAGATGCTTACGCCATCCTCCGTGTTCTACGACAACTACTACATCCACGAGCTTGCACGCCCAAACCTAGACACATATCTACTAGGAATATATAGAGACGATTCCGAACTAATTGCAGTTTTTTTGTGCGAAAAGTACCCGACGAAAGATTGGTGCGGCCTCGAATGGCGAGCGGTGCGGGACATGATAAAGACCCGTCAGTCTGCGGACATCATGCCTTTCGTTTTCGGGGACTTTGACCTGCAGATTGAGGGATTGTTGTCGATCGACGGGTACATTCGGGTCGATAGCCGGGAGCCGATAGATGTAGCTGAGCTCATCGTCAAGCGGATCGAACTTCGAGTGGAAAGCAAGGAATCGAAGGAACTTGTCGAGCTAGTTTTGGATGAAAGTTTCGCCACGTATACACAGGAACAGGTCGACAACGTTGCCAAGCTCGTCCGATCCATCTTGGGCGACAACGACGTCCGAATACTGTCAAAACGAAGAGGAAGTGTCGTACTAACCTTGTTGCTCAGGAAGGGCCTGGTCAATGCCCTAGTAAATGCGGCCCAGTCAGGAGCACTGGATTCTCTAAATTTGTTGGCGATAAGACAGGCAGGAAGGGCGCTACTAGAGCGGAGTGGCACGCGTCGTTCGAGCGAAGCAACGGTTCATCTTGCCCACCGAATTCAGAGCTCCCGAGCTGGAGTCCTTTGGGGTGCTCGCGCACTTGCCTCAAACATACTCGTCTCGTTGCTTTACGATTTGCATGGCCGCGAACGAGCAGGGTTGTCTTCCGAGCAATGCGGGAATGTGAAGGCATGCCTTTCAAAGCTCATATCCTCACGTCATATGAATAGCTCAATATTCCACTCTCACTTAGTTAAGAATGAGTTAGAAACACTGTTCCGGACATATGGGCAGTGGAATGACATAGCTGGCTTTAGCGATGAGGCATCGGCCTTGCGACATGCGAAATTGCAACAACTCCGCCTTCAACGCAGTAAGATTCAGCGGCAAATTGCTCGGAGAACTTTTGAGGCTGCTGATGAACTCTCGCGATCTGATGTGGAGTTCGAGTATTTTCAAGTCATGAGCACACTGTCGGCGTTTGAACATCTCGCAAATGAAAGCCAAGGGGCCTTTCCGATTCTGACGCGGGCATGTCAAACGATCCGCATCCGTAGTAAAGCATGAGCAGTCGCATGAGCCAGCGTCCCTCGGCAAGCTTCAACGTTGATTTACCGTTTAGAGGCATGTCGGGTCGAGGGGTCGACCGGCCGCTCAGGGTCGATCGCCGGCCCTGGTGAATGACCGCTGATGTGCGTCGAATCCAGCGCTCGTGTCGCGATGAGTTTTAGTAATGGCGACCGGCTGCTCACAGCCTTGAGCTGACTTCGCTGAGCATCTGAGACGGGCAATACCACTCCTCCTCCGCGCATCTTTTGCCGTAAAAGTTGGTCGCCGGGAAAGTTGAGCCAGGCAGCGCTGGGAGGCGCTCCTGCTCGCACTCAGCGATGAAGGTCCACCGTGGGTGTCGAACGGCCCTGCAGGCGGCCTTCACACCCGCCTGAGGCCCATTGGCCATCGCATCCCTGCACCGCCCTGCAGGCCCCCGGCAGCCCAGCGCCGATTCCGGCCACCGTGCCCCATCCATCGAAAAGTTCAGACTTGAATGAACAAAGTTCAGAGATGAGTGGTTTTCGACAATGGTTTTCGACATGGTTTTCGACATTTCGACAACAGCAGGCAGCGACTCGCGGGTCGCCCGGCTTGCAAGGCCGATTCGTGTGCATAAGTTCATGAGAGTTTTGCATACCCCCCTGGCCTGAGGCAGTTACAGCGCGATTACATTGGCGTGACAATGCTCATCCCGCTCCATCGAGCAGGTGGCCCAGACCGCGCCCCACCCATCGGCCGGAACTGCCTTCAGAGGCATCTCACCGCGACAAACGGTATTGGGTCAGGCCCGGAACCCGCTCCGAGCCTGACCCAATTCCGCTTTTGTAAATTGATTGGGAACGCCATGAACCAACCTGTGATGGAAGGCCTGCGCTTGAACGTGCCGGCCTATGTGAAGCACCAGCGTCTGATCGCCTGGGTGGCCGAGATCGCCGCGCTGACCGAAGCGCACGAGGTCTACTGGTGCGACGGCAGCCAGGCCGAGTACGACCGCCTGTGCGAACAGCTCGTCGCCGCCGGCACCTTCAAGCGCCTCAACCCGGTCAAGCGTCCCAACAGCTTCCTGGCCTGCTCCGACCCCAGCGATGTGGCGCGTGTCGAAGACCGCACCTATATCTGCTCAGCCAAGAAGGAAGACGCCGGCCCGACCAACAACTGGATGGACCCGGCCGAGATGCGCGCTCTGCTGCAGACCGGTCAGAAGGACGGCACGCCGGCCCTGTTCAAGGGCAGCATGAAGGGCCGCACGCTGTATGTGGTGCCCTTCAGCATGGGCCCGATCGGCTCGCCGATCGCCCACATCGGCGTCGAGTTGTCCGACAGCCCCTATGTGGCCGTCAACATGCGCATCATGACCCGCATGGGCCGCGCCGTGCTGGACGTGCTGGGTGCCGATGGCACTTTCGTGCCCTGCGTGCACACCGTGGGTGCACCGCTGGAAGCTGGCCAGGCCGACGTTAAGTGGCCCTGCAACAAGACCAAGTACATCGTCCACTACCCCGAGACCCGCGAGATCTGGTCCTACGGTTCGGGCTACGGCGGCAACGCGCTGCTGGGCAAGAAGTGCTTCGCGCTGCGCATCGCATCAACCATGGGCCGCGACCAGGGCTGGCTGGCCGAGCATATGCTGATCCTGGGCGTGACCTCGCCCGAGGGCAAGAAGTACCACTTTGCCGCCGCCTTCCCCAGCGCCTGCGGCAAGACCAACTTCTCTATGCTGATCCCGCCCAAGGCTTTCGACGGCTGGAAGGTGACCACCATCGGCGACGACATCGCCTGGATCAAGCCGCATGCCGACGGCCGCCTCTATGCGATCAACCCGGAAGCCGGCTATTTCGGCGTCGCCCCGGGCACCAACACGCTGACCAACTACAACTGCATGGCCAGCCTGCACAGCAATGTGATCTTCACCAACGTTGCGCTGACCGATGACGGCGATGTGTGGTGGGAGTCGATGTCCGACACCCCGCCGGCTCACCTTATCGACTGGCAGGGCAACGACTGGACGCCCGAGATCGCCAAGCAGACCGGCGCCAAGGCCGCCCACCCGAATGCCCGCTTCACTGTCTCGGCGGTGAACAACCCCGCCCTGGATGCTGACTGGGACAACCCGGCCGGCGTGCCGATCGACGCCTTCATCTTCGGCGGCCGTCGCTCGACGACCGTGCCGCTGGTGACCGAGGCGCGCGATTGGGTGGAAGGCGTCTACATGGCTGCCACCATGGGCTCCGAGACCACCGCCGCGGCCGCCGGCCAGCAGGGCGTGGTGCGCCGCGACCCCTTCGCCATGCTGCCCTTCATGGGCTACAACATGGCCGACTACTTCCAGCACTGGCTGGACCTGGGCAAGAAGCTGGCCGATTCAGGTGCCACGCTGCCCAAGATCTACTGCGTCAACTGGTTCCGCAAGGGCGCCGATGGCAAGTTCGTCTGGCCCGGTTACGGCGAGAACATGCGCGTGCTGAAGTGGATGCTGGACCGCATCGAGAACAAGGGCCACGGCGAAGAGCATGTGTTCGGCGTCACGCCGAGCTATGCCGACATCAACTGGAGCGGTCTGGATTTCTCGCAGGAGCAGTTCAACACCGCCACCGCGATCGACAAGGCCGCCTGGACGACCGAGCTGGGTCTGCACAAAGAGCTGTTCCAGCAGCTGGCCTACCACCTGCCAGCCGAGCTGCCGGCAACCATGAGCAAGATTGAGCAGCGCTTGGCTGCCGAGTAAGCACTAACAACTCCACACTTCGCGAATTAAAAAGCCCGCTCTCGAGCGGGCTTCTTTTTTCCTGTCCCAGCCGGCGCTTGCTGCGGCCGGTGCCATGCGCTGCGTTCAGTCGCGGCGCGCGTTGGCGGCACGCAGTTCGGCGGCAAACGAGGGCATGCTGTGCTCATAGGTTTCGGCCAGAGCCAGCAGTTCGCGCTCGGCGCGGCGCTCGGCGGCAGCAGCCAGATTGGCCTTGACGCGGGCGATCAGGTGCAGCCAGATGCGGGCGCCGATCGAGGTGAAGGAACCGCCGTGGCGGATGCTGCGCTGCAGGGGCAGACCGAAGGTGTGGGAAGCGATGCTCATGGCGGGTGAAATCCTGTGTTTGGACTCTTTTGGAGTCGATGGCGCCAAGTATGGGGTAAACCCCAGTGTTGTCGCAAATGAAATCTTTGAATCAGAGATATAAACAGAACGAATGACGCAGCCTCGGGCACGGCAATGAACTTCCGCAACCTGGACCTCAACCTCTTGAAGGTGTTCGACGCCGTAATGGCTGAGCGCAGCCTCACGCGTGCGGCCAGCCGGCTGGCGATGACCCAGCCGGCGGTCAGCCATGCGCTGAAGCGCCTGCGCGAGGCCACTGGCGAGGAACTGTTCGTACGCCAGGCCTTCGGCATGAAGCCGACGCTGCGCGCCGAGAGCCTGTGGCCCGAGGTGCGCAACGCGCTGGATCGGCTGCGCGCTGCGCTCGACCCCGGTGTGTACGAACCCACGCAGGAAGAGTTCACTTTCCGGATCGCAATGGCCGACGCCACGGCCGCGCTGATCCTGCCGCCGCTGGTCGCCCGTCTCGAAACCGAAGGCGCGCTGGCCAACATCCATGTGCTGCCGCTGACCACGCGCGACCCGCGCGCCATGCTGGAGCAAGGCGAAGCCGATCTGGCGCTGGGCTATTTTCCCGGCGCGGTGGCTGCGCTGAAGTCGCAAGGCGAGATGGCGCTGATGCGCCAGCACCGGCTGTATGAGAGCGACTATGTCTGCATCATGCGGCGCGGCCACCCGCTGGCGAGCAGCACACTCGATCTGGACACCTACTGTGCCGCGCGCCACCTCCTGGTCAGTTTTTCAGGGCGCCCGCACGGCTTCGTCGACGAGGCGCTGGCCTCGATGGGCCGCAGCCGGCGCATCGTGCTGACCGTCAATCAGTTCTTCACGGCCGGTCGGGTCGTGGCCCAGTCGGACCTGCTGACGGTCTTGCCGGTGTCGTTCATCGAGGCCACCGGCTACAAGCAGCAGCTGGCTGAGCGGCCGCTGCCCATGCCGCTGGGACGCGTACATGTAGACATGCTCTGGCATCTGCGCAACGACGGTCGCAGCGCCCAGCGCTGGCTGCGTGCCTGCCTGATCGATGCTGCCAAGCAGGCCAATCTGGGCACGAACGAGGCGACAATCGCGACATGACTACCGCTGCCGACCTGACCGACACCGAGTTCGCTGAACTCGATGAGTTGCTTGCCACCACGCCCGAGCCCCTGGAGGCGCTGGACGCGTCGATGCTGGACGGCTATCTGTGCGGCGTGATCGTGCAGCCGCGGCTGATCGACATCGAGGAATGGCTGCCCAACATCTTCGACTACGACGGCGGCGTGCTGCCCGAAAGCACCGATCCGAAATGGCTGGAACGCATCCGCGAACTGGTGGAGCGCCGCCACGCCGCGCTGAATCGCGCGCTGGTCGAGGATGGCTGGTTCGACCCGGTCGTGCTGGATCTGGACGCCGAGCCTGCGGAGACAGAAGAAGGCGCTGCAAGCGATGCCGAGCCCGCTGAGGATGCCGGCTACGCCGCGCTGAACCCGATCTCGCGCAGCCTGATGCCCTGGGTGGCCGGCTTCCAGCACGCCTGCCTGTGCTTCCCCGAACTCAGCGAGATGCCGGACGACGCGGTGATGGCGGCGCTGGCCCGTCTGTATCGCCACCTGCCGGCCGAGACGCCGGAAGAGATCGAGATCGTCAGCACGCTGGACCGCGAGCATCCGCTCAAGGATCTGGACGATGCGATCGAGGAAATGGTCGTCACGGTGGCCGATCTCTGCGACCTGACCGAAGCGCATCGCTACAAGGTCGAGACGCTGCGCCGCGAAGGCCCCAAGGTCGGTCGCAACGACCCCTGCCCCTGCGGCTCGGGGCGCAAGTACAAGCAATGCCATGGCGCGAATTGAGCGCTCAGCTGAACGCCGCTTGAGCACCTACTGATGCGGCTGCAGCTGCTGTCGGATCTCCACCTCGAGACCGAAGCCTACGAGGCACGCCCGGCGCCACAGGCCGAGGCGCTGGTGCTGGCCGGTGATGTGGACAGCAACTGGCGGGGCCTCGAGCAGTTTCGCGACTGGCCGGTGCCGGTGCTGTTCGTGCCCGGCAATCACGAGTTCGATGGTCGCGACATCGATCAGGCGCGTGGCGAACTGCATCAATACGCCCGCGAGCTGGGCTTCATCATGCTCGACGATGCCGAGCACATCCTCAGCGATGCGCAAGGGCGCCGGGTGCGCTTCGTCGGCAGCACGCGCTGGAGCGACTTCGATCTCTTCGGTGCCAGTCAGCGCGAGCGCGCCATGCGTGCAGCCGGCTACTTTCAGCGCGTGATGGGCGCGCGGCGCCACGGCCAGCCCTTTGACGCGGCGGCCGTGCGTGAGCTGGGCCTGCAGTGCCGCGACTGGCTGGAGCGCGCACTGGCCAAGAGCGAGCAGAGTCCAGACTGGGACGCCACCGTCGTGGTGACGCATTTCGGCCCGAGCATGCGCAGTGCCGATCCCCGCTACGGCGGCCAACCAGGCACGGCCAGCTTCTGCAACAACGACGAGGCCCTGATGCCGGGGGCTCGCCTGTGGCTGCATGGTCATCTGCATTGCCGCCATGAATACACACTGCAGGGCTGCCGGGTGCTCTGCAATGCGCGCGGGCATGTCCGCAAGGGCGAAGCTGACGGGCATGACGGCCAGCGGCTGATCGAGGTCTTCGACGCAGCGATTTGACACGTCTCAAGAACAGCCTCTGTTCCTGTGTGAAACTAGCGTCAGACAAACCAAGCGAAGGAGCGCGACCATGAAGATTCTTGTGCCTGTTGACGGCAGCCCCTACACCAAGCGCATGCTGGCTTATCTGGCCGCTCACGATGAGTGGCTGGGTGGCCTGCACCAGTACACGGTGCTTCACTCCGTGCCGGCCGTGCCGCCGCGCGCCGCCGCCGTGCTCGACAAGGATGTGCTGAAGAGCTACTACGACGATGAGGCCGAGAAGGTGCTGAAGACGGTGCGTACCTTCTTCGGCAAGCAGAAGATTGCCGCCGAGTTCGTCGCCAAGGTCGGGCCTGCCGCCGACACCATTGTCAGCGTGCTGAAGAAGGGCAAGTACGACCTGGTCATCATGGGTTCGCACGGCCACAGCTCGCTGGGCAACCTGGTGCTGGGCTCAGTGGCCACCAAGGTGATGGCCCATAGCGAGACACCGGTGCTGCTGGTCCGCTAAGGCTGGCTCTGCCGCAAGAGAAACGGGCGCCGAGGCGCCCGTTTTGCATTGTTGCCGGCGACGGCCTCAGGTGCCGCGACGGCTCAGCCAAGCCAGCGGTGACTCCAGCGAGTCGCGTGCGGCACGCTGCGTCGATTCGAGCTCATAGGAGTCCGCCTGACTGGGCCGGAAATCTCCGCCCTCTTCCAGACAGGCCTCCATGCCAAAAGCGGTGCCCAGATCGGCCGGATCGGGCTCGACAACGGCCGCCGGACTCTTGCGGAAGAAGCGCAGGGCTGGAGCGAATCGCATGGCGGACCTCGTCTTGAAACAGATATGGCGCGGCTGGTGGTTGCGTTCAAGTGTGCGCTTCGAGGGTGCAAGTTGAATCCCCAAAGTGGGTGGGAATGCCCGCACAGTTGGGAAAATCTCACGCTGCTGGCGTTGACACATTTGCTCACAGCATGAGTGGGCCGCGCGGTGCTTACTTCTTCCGTCACACCGGCGCGGCCGGCGTTACCTCCCCGGCTCCCAGCATGACCTGCACCCACCTGACCTGGCTTGCCCGCGCCATCATCGTCACCTTGGTGCTGGCCGCCTTGTGGCTGGCCCAAGCGACCGAGCACCGGCAGGAGCAGCGCCCACTGGCCTTGCGTGCCGGGCATGCGCTGCAAGCCGCAGCAGCCGCAGCGTCGGACAGCACGCTGGCGCCCGAATGAAACCGGCCGCCCGTTCAGCCGGGCGCCGCCAATGCCTGCCTGCTTCCCTGCGCCAAGGCCTGGCCGATACGGTCCAGCAAGGCCACGCGGCCGGGTGCTGGTGCATGCTCGGACTGCAGCTTCCATTGGTGCCAGTAGAGGCTCACGTCCACACTGATCTCGGGACGGATGCACAGCAGCTCGCCCGAATCGATCAGTGGCCGCAGCTGCAATTCAGGCGCGACGCCCACGCCCCAGCCCGCCTGCACGGCACGCACATAGGCTTCGCTCGACGGCACATAGCGCTCCAGCAAGCGTGGTGAGCGCAGACCGAAAGCCTTGGCCACCCACTGCACCTGGGTATCGTCTTTGCGGTTGAAGACCAGGAACGGCGTCTGGGCGAAGTTGCCGGCCGACAGGCCGGACGGCAAGTGCTCGCGCATGAAGGCCGGGCTGGCCACCGCTACATAGCGCATGAGGCCCAAGGGCTGCACCAGGCAGCCGCGCAAGGCCTGCTTCACGGTGCTGACGCAGCCCAGCACCTCGCCCTGGCGCAGCCAATCGTGTGTGAAGTCCTGGTCGTCGACCACCAGCTCCAGGCCGAAGCCCTCGCGCAGTCCCTGCTGCGCCACGCCGTCCAGGGCCGGAAGCACCCAGGTCGCCAGGCTGTCGGCGTTCACCGCAATGGCGATGCACTCATTGACAGCGGCGCCTGCGCCCAACTCGCGGCCCACCTCGGCGCGCAAGGCCTGCAACTGCCGCGCAAAACGCAGCAGCACCTTGCCAGGCTCGGTCAGGCGCAAGGGCCGCGAACGCACCACCAGCAGCTGCCCCACCTGAGCCTCCAGGCTGCGCAGGCGCTGCGACACCGCGCTCTGCGTGATCGACAGACGCTGCGCTGCGCGCTCAAAGCTGCGCTCATCGGCCAAGGCGGCCAGGCAATCGAGTCCGGCGGAGTCCAGGTCTTTCATAAGCACGACTAATGTAGCGCGAGAAATATGAATGGATCTTCATGTTTGCCCGAGCCCTGCCGACAATCCGCCACCACCCTGACCTGCCCATGAACACCCCCGCCTTCAGCGCCCTCAGCCAAGGCTGGCTCACCGGAGCCAGCCTGATCATGGCCATCGGCGCGCAGAACGCGTTGGTGCTGCGCCAGGGCTTGCTGCGCCAGCACGTCGGACCGGTGGTGGCGCTATGTGCCATCTCGGACATGCTGCTGATCGTGCTGGGCGTCTTTGGTCTGGGCGCGGTGATCGCCGGCAGCCCGCTGTTGCTGGAGCTGTTCCGCTGGGGCGGTGCCGCCTTCCTGCTGATCTACGCCCTGAAGGCCGGGCTGCGCGCCTGGCATGGCCAGGCTGCATTGCAGGCCAATGGCGGCAGTGCCAGCCTGGGCGCGGTGCTGGGCAGCACGCTGGCCATGACTTATCTGAACCCCCATGTCTATCTGGACACCGTCGTGCTGCTGGGCACGGTGAGCCTGCAGCAGCCCGAAGCGCTGCGCAGCCTGTTCGCGGCTGGCGCCTCGCTGGCCTCGCTGATGTGGTTTGCGGCCCTGGGCTTCGGTGCCGCGGCCATGTCCGATCTGCTGCGCCGCCCCTGGGTCTGGCGCGGCATCGATGCCGGCGTCGCCCTGCTGATGGGCGTGCTGGGCCTGCAACTGTTGCTGAACCCCCTGTCGGGGTCGTCTTCCTGAAGGAGCTGTCATGCGCGTCGTCGTTCTGGGTGCGGGAATCATTGGCGTCAGCACCGCCTGGTATCTGCTGGAGCAGGGCCATGAAGTCACCGTGGTCGACCGCCAGGACGACGCTGCGCTGGAGACCAGCTTCGCCAATGGCGCGCAGATCTCAGTCAGCTTCTGCGAACCCTGGGCCAATGCCGGCGCGCCCTTCAAGGTCGCCAAATGGCTGCTGCGCGACGACTCGCCGTTGCTGTTCCGCCCGCGCCTCGACCCGGCCCAGTGGCGCTGGGGCCTGTCCTTCTTGACGCAATGCACCAGCGCCGCCTTCGAGCGCAACGTCCAGCAGCTGGTCGCCTTGGGGGCTTACAGCCATGCCTCGCTGAAGAGCCTGGTGGCGCAGACCGGCATCGAGTACGAGCGCCTGGAGCGCGGCATCCTGCATTTCTTCTCCAGCCAGGCCGATTTCGATGCCGGCGCTGCCGGTGCCGAGCTGATGCGGCGCCACGGCGTGGACCGCCGCGTGCTGGGCCGCGAGGAGGTGCTCAAGGTCGAGCCGGCGCTGGCCAGTTTCGGCAGCAACATCTTCGGTGGCACCTTCACGCCCAGCGACGAGTCCGGCGATGCCCAGGTGTTCACGCAAAAGCTGGCGCGCCTGTGCGCCGAGCGCGGCGCCACCTTCCTGTATGGGCATGACGTGCTGTCACTGCAACAGGGTGGCGGCCGCATCGATGGCGTCACCGTGGCGCCGCACAGCCCCGCGGTCAACGGCGGCCGCAGCTACACGCTGCAGGCCGACGCCTTCGTCGCCGCGATGGCCTCCTACACGCCAGCGCTGCTGCGTCCGCTGGGCGAGTCGCTGAACATCTATCCCGCCAAGGGCTACTCGGCCACGCTGCGCTTGAAAAAACCCGAGGCCGCCAGCGTCGTCAGCCTGCTCGACGACACCCGCAAGATCGCGATCTCGCGCCTGGGCGACCACATCCGCATCGCCGGCACCGCCGAACTCAGCGGCATCGACACCCGTCTGGACACACCCACGGCCCGCGTGCGCTGCGAGGCGCTGGTGCGCCGCTACGAGGAACTGTTCCCCGGCGTGGCCGACACCAGCGAGCCCAACTACTGGACCGGCCTGCGCCCCAGCACGCCGACCAACATCCCCTACATCGGTCGCAGCACCAAGGCCGCCAATCTGTGGATCAACGCCGGCCACGGCACGCTGGGCTGGACGCATGGCGCCGGCTCCGGACGCGCGCTGGCCGAGCTGATCGCGGGCCGCCGCCCGGAGCTGGAATTCGGCTTCTACGGCGCAGCGCTGCCGGCCAAGCGCATCCAGCAGATGGCAGTCGCCTAAGGAGCGCCAGCGCGGGGCTGGCTACAATCCGCGCCCCTCTTCCGGTGCGCCTTCCATGCCAGCTTCGTCCTTCTGCGCCATTGACTTCGGCACCTCCAACTCGGCCATCGCCATCCCCTCGGCCGACGGCGCCGGCATGCGCCTGGTGGAGCTGGAACCCGGCTACCGCACCATGCCCACCGCGGTCTTCTATTTCACCGAAGGCCAGCATGACGCCGATGGCCCGCCGCGCGCCTTTGGCCGCGCAGCGGTGGCGGCCTATGTGGAAGGCAGCGACGGGCGCCTGATGCGCTCGATGAAGAGCATCCTCGGCTCCGGCCTGATCGAGCAGACCACCGATGTCGGCGGCGGCCATGGCGTGAAGTACTTCGATATTCTGGCCGGCTACCTCAAGCGCCTGCGCAACCAGGCCCTGGCGGCCGGCGCCGGAGCGCCGCTGGACCAGTTGGTGCTCGGCCGTCCGGTCTTCTTCGTCGACGACGAACCGGCGCGCGACGCCGAGGCGCAAGCCTCCTTGAAGGCTGCTGCGCAGGCGGTGGGCTTTCGCCAGGTCGAATTCCAGTTCGAGCCCATCGCCGCGGCTTTCGACTACGAAAGCAAGATCAGCGAAGAGCGCATCGTGCTGGTGGCCGACATCGGCGGCGGCACCTCGGACTTCTCGGTCGTGCGTGTCGGCCCGCAGCGCATGCAGCGCCTGGACCGGCGCGACGACATCCTGGCCAACCACGGCGTGCACATCGCCGGCACCGACTTCGACCGCCACATCGAGCTGGCCTCCATCCTGCGCGAGTTCGGCTACCGCTCGCTCGGCCCGGCGCGCGGCGATGCGCCGCCGCGCGAAGTACCCAGCGGCGTCTACTTCGACCTCGCCACCTGGCATCTGATCAACACCGTCTATAGCCCCGGCCGCGTCGCCGAGCTGCGCAGCATGAAGAGCTTCTACGGCAACCCGCTGCACCACCAGCGACTGATGACGGTGGTAGAAGACCGGTTGGGCCATGAGCTGGCCGGCCGTGCCGAGGACGCCAAGATCGCCGTCTCGGGCGGTGGTGACACCGAGATCGACCTCAGCCTGGTGGAGAACGGGCTGCGCGTGCCACTGAGCGAGCGCGTCGCAGTCGACTCACTGCAGGCCGACATCAGCCGCATCGTGCAGGCCGGGCGCGAGACCGTGGCGCAGGCCGGCCTGCGTCCCGACCAGATCGACGCGCTGTATTTCACCGGCGGTTCCACCGGCCTGCGCCTTCTGGCCGACCGCATAGCAGCCGAATTCCCGACTGCCCAGGCCGTGCGCGGCGACGCCTTTGCCTCGGTCGCCACCGGCCTGGGTCTGCACGCCGCACGGCTGTTTGCTCGCTAACCCTTGGCGCCAGCGTCGGGCGTGCGGTGCTCTGCTAGATTGCGCGCTTTCCAAACGCACACCTCGCGATTGCGCCATGAACAGCCGCCCCTTTCTCCGCCCCCAACTGCTGCTGTCCGCGCTGGCGCTGGCAGCATCGATCGCGATGCCTGCAGCCCAGGCCGCCGACACGCTGGCCAGCGTCTACCAGCAGCCCTCGGCGGAGATCCGCGCAGTGCTGGATGCCCAGCCGCTGCCGAACTACCTGATCGCGCCTGACCAGCGCACGCTGGCCCAACTGACGCTCAAGCGCTATCGCAGCATTGCCGAGCTGGCCCGGCCCGTGCTGCGCCTGGCCGGCATGCGCATCGACGCCGCCGCCAGCGGCCCGCAGCTGATCGCCAGCATCGAGGCGCTCAAGCTGCAAGACCTCAGCAAGCCCGGCGCCACGGCGCGCGAGGTGCCGCTGCCGGCCGGCGGCGGCTTCCACCAGCTGCGCTGGTCGCCTGACGGCAAGCGCTTCCTGTTGAACCGACGCACGGCCCATGCGACCGAGCTATGGGTGGGCGACGTCGCATCGGCCCGCATCCAGCCCGTCAACGGCGTGCAGCTCAACACCGTGCTTGAGAACGACGTGGCCTGGCTAGCCCCCGATGTGCTGATCGTGCTTGCCGTGCCGGAGCAGCGCGGCCTGGCGCCGGTCTTCGAAGCGCCGAGCGGCCCCGCCATCCAGGAGTCGATGGGCCGCCCCTCGCCGGAGCGCACGCTGCAGGACCTGCTGCGCAACAGCCAAGACGAAGCCTTGTTTGCGCACCACGCCCGCTCGGCGCTGCGGCGCGTCGATCTCGCCCGGCGCAGCTCGCAGCAGATCGGCACACCGGATCTGTACGCCAAGATCGAAGTGCTCGGCAAGCCGGGCGTTCTGCTGACGGAAAGACTGCGCGCCCCGTTCAGCTACCAGGTCGGATGGCAGAGCTTTGCCCGCCAGGTCGAGCTGCGCGATGCCCAGGGCAGACTGCTGCGCGATCTGGGAGCGATCAAGCTCAAGGAAGGCGTGCCGGTCGAGGGCGTAATCACCGGCCCGCGCAACTACTGGGGCTCGCCGCAGGCCGATGGCGCGGTCTACTGGGTCGAGGCCCTGGACGGCGGGGACCAACGCAACAAGGTGCCCCACCGCGATCGCCTGATGCGCCTGGATGCGCCCTACCAGGGCGAAGCCCGGGAGGTGCACCGCACGGTGGGCCGCCTGGCCTCGCTGAACTTCGTCGAGGGCGATCAAGGGGCGCAGCGCGCCATCGTCAGTGAATTCGACCGCGACCGCCTGTGGGTGGTGACTGACCTGTTGGCCCTGGACAGCACGGCCAAGCCGCAGCGCCTGCAGGACCGCTCCTGGCGCGACCGCTACCGCGACCCGGGCCTGCCCCTGACGCGTGTGCTGCCCAATGGCCGGGCCGTCGTCCGTGTCGATGACGCTGACCGGCTGATCTTCGTAGGCGCCGGTGCCAGCCCGGAGGGCGACCGCCCCTTCATCGACAGCCTGAGCCTGGCCAGCGGCAAGAGCACGCGGCTGTTCCAGTCCGGCCTGACGCACTTCGAGCGCCCGCTGAGCCTGCTGGCGGATGGCCGGTTGCTGAGCAGCCGCGAGACCTTCGCCGAGCCGCCCAATCTGATGCTGCGCAGCGGGCCGGAGTTCGCGCAAATGCAGGCGCTGACGCGCCATGCCGACCCGACGCCCCAACTGCGCGCCATCAAGCGCGAGCTGGTCAAGTTCAAACGTGCCGATGGCGTTGAGCTGTCCTTCTGGCTCTATCTGCCGCCGGACTACAAGGCCGGTGAGAAACGCCCGACCTTTGTCTGGGCCTACCCGCTGGAGTTCACCGATCCGACCATCGCCGGCCAGGTCAGCGGCTCGGCCAATCGCTTCAACACCTTCAGCGGCTCCAACCCACTGATGCTGCTGCTGGACGGCTATGTCGTGCTGATGGATGCGACGATGCCCGTGGTCGGCGATCCCAAGACCGTCAACGACAGCTTCGTCGAGCAGATCACCGCCAATGCGCAGGCCATCATCGACAAGGCCGAGGCGCTGGGCGTCAGCGACCGCAGGCAAATGGTGGTGGGCGGTCACAGCTATGGCGCCTTCATGACGGCGAACCTGCTGGCCCACACCGACCTGTTCAAGGCCGGCATCGCGCGCAGCGG
>PNNH01000085.1 GCA_013824165.1 Methylibium sp.
TTTCGTGCGTGCGGTGGCCGTGCTGCACGGTCTGGTTGTGCGGGAGCTGCCGGATGGGTTGGAGTTGGCGGTCAAGTAGCGGGCGACTGCAAGCACGCCGGTACGGTCCACCACCACTCGCGAGGGAAACGTCATTGTTGACAGCTATACGCTGTCGCTGACGATCACCTAGGCGGATTCGAGCAGGCCGTAAGCCGCAGCCCTCTTCGCCGATGCCTTGCGGTTCGAACACTGCAGCCGGACATTAATCCGTTGAAACCGGGAGTTCACGGAGGCGGTGCTCATGCCGGTTCGCGACGAGATCTCCTTGGTTCCGAGACCTTGCCATTCCAAGGTCAACAGATCCAGGTCCTTGTCCTGAAGTCGGGCGTTTTCTCTCAGACGCCTTTGCAGGTAGACGGTGAGCCAGTCATGCAATTCAGCCGCCAGTGATCGGGCGAGCGTACGAACTAGACGCGCCTCCGGCCCTTCAAAGTCCTCGGCGTGCTTGCTACCGAGGCAGAGCATCTCGATCCGGCCGACGCCGCCTGCTGTCGGGATCACCAGGCAGGACCTGAAGCCGTACTGTCGAGCGAGGTCCAGAGACGCGCTGTCGGCCTCGAGGTGGCAGGGCATTTGCTGATCCGTACCTGGCGTGCTGTGCGACCGGGCGAAGCGGAACCAGGGGTGATGAGTCATAGGGCCCTGGCTGTGCTGCGAATGCGCAAAACCGGGGTGGCAGGCAAAGAGGCTGAAACTGGACGGCTCACGCCCGTCTTCCGGGATTGCTGCAGTGAAGACGCTTGCCGTTGCGCCCAGCGCCGTTGTGGCGTTCATCAGCCTGTCGAGCAGCTGCGGCGGGTCTGGGGCAAGGGGGACCCTGACGATCGCGGCAAGTGCTAGTGCGGCGTAGTCAGGACGACTTGCCAGCGCTCGAATGGAGGGGCAATGAGCCGGATCGATCAAAGACATGGTCGAACTCCCTTTTGATCTGCGCAAAGCGAAGCGGGTCTGTGAATCGCAGCGGCTCGGTCGCCAGGCATGCGTCGAACGCTTCACGGGTCCCAAACAGGGCCCACCACTCCGAATGCACCTGGCCGTCGACTCGCCGGGTGCGGCCAGCCGCCACGCCAGATGGAACACTGGTCAGGCTGACCTGCCAGCCTTCGCCGCCCGCTGAGTCATCTGCACAGCCGCGGGAGGCGGCGGTGATGACATCGGCCGTTCGATTCAACATGGCTTTCTCCCCGAAACCCGGGCGCGGGCCCAGCTTCTCTGAAAATTCCTCGACGCGCGTCATGGTGCATGGCTGCCTCAGTTGCCTCAACCAGACCGGCCGCGAGGTTGCGAACGTTCGGTGAGGCGCGACGAGCTGTGGCAGCTGTTCTTCAATGCGATGCATCAGCTCCGTGATCAACAGCTTGCCTTCACCAACAGGCTGGATATACGGGCACTAATGTTCGGTCCGTCGCGAGCTAGCGTTATGTGTGGGTGCGCGAGGACGCTCGCCACAGGGGCTCTGGCGACCTAATATGGCTACTGAGCCGATCTGCGTTCGATTCGCGGCAGTGCAATGCAATGGTAAGGAACTGGCAAGCCGTTTTTTCTGGTGTGCGGGCCGCTTTGATGCGGCGTGGTCGCACGCGCCATGACGCTGACGATCTGGTGCAGGAGGCCTGGGTCAAGCTCGCTTGCTACGAGCGCCAACATGCAGTGGCTGAGCCCGAGGCCTTCTTGATGCGCACCGCCTTGAACCTGTCGATCGACGCCTATCGAACCAGCAAGAACCACGGCGAACAGGAGCTTCTGGAGGAAATGGTACTGATCGATACGGCACCGACCGCTGAGGCCATCCTGCTGGGACGTGAGCGTATTGCGCGGCTTAGCGAATGCCTTGCGGGCCTGGACACCAAGACCCGAAGTATCTTTCTTGCCCACCGGCTGGACGGCCTGAGCTATCTTGAGATCGCGCAGGATCACCGGCTGAGCGTGAGCTCGGTGGAGAAGCACATCGCGAAAGCCTTGCTGTTGCTCACCCGTTCGATGGAGGGCTGGTGGCCATGAATTCCTTTGGCGAGCAGGTGCCGGGTGAAGGGCTTGCGCATGCTGTGACACCTGAGATCGCTGCCGAGGCTGCGGTCTGGATCGCACGCTTGCATGGTCCTGATCGGTCGGCCCTGATGGAGCGCGAGTGCTTGGCCTGGCAGGCGCGCTCTGCTGCCCATCGTCTGGCGTTCGAGCGTTGCACCGATGTCTGGCAGGACGTGCCGAGGGTGAGGCTGGCGGATGCCTATGCAAGTGCCTCGCTCGGTGATGCGGTCGCTGGGCCAGCCTTGCACGCGGGTTCGGAGCGAGTACTCCGGCGATTTTTGCCTGTGGCGACCGCTTTGCTGGTCGCGGTGATGGCTGTTTTGATGGCCGGAACTGGCCTGCCACTTAATCTCTGGCGGGACGCAGAGGTCTATGCCACCCAGGTCGGCGGGCAGCAGTTGGTGCTGCTGGATGATGGCACGCGTGTGTCTCTGAACACATCCACGAGGGTGAGTATTGAGTTCAAGTCGGATCTGCGGGCGGTGACCCTCGAGTCTGGTGAAGCCCTGTTTGAAGTCGCTAGGGATCCAAGCCGCCCCTTCGTCGTTCGCGTTGCTGGCAGCGAGGTGCTGGCCTTGGGCACCGTCTTTTCGGTAAGGCTAGGGAGTAGTCGCGAGATTGCTAAGAGTGATCTGGCTGTCACGTTGATCGAGGGACAGGTCAGCTTGCGACCCGCCGAGGCTGGCAAAGCACGCGGTGTTGCTCCGGCCACGCCGGTCTTGATGCAAGCCGGGGAGCGCATCCGCCTGCTTAGTGCAGAGGGCGACTCTGCGGCGCCAGCAACCCTGCAGCTTGACAAACCGCGGATTGAGCCGCTGATGGCCTGGAAGCGCAGCGAAGCAGTCTTCGAGGACGTGTCCCTGGCAGATGCGGTGGCAGAGATGAACCGCTATCACCGAACTCCGATCGTGTTGAACGGTGACTCCTCTCTGCCGCAGTTGCGCGTGAGCGGCTTGTACCGAACCGGTGACAGCGCCGGCTTCGCCAAGGCAGTGGCCGCGCTGCATGGACTGGTCGTGCAGGAGCATGCTGGACGTTTGGAGCTGACGCCTCCCCACTAGGGCAAGCCCTGGCGGAATTCCTCTGGACACGCACGTCATCTCGTCATCAGCAACCTGACTACACGAGAGGGACACGAGATGCTGGACAAGGGATTCAATGGGAGGAGGAGGGGCGCAAGCCATTTTCGGGATGGTGCGGTCGTCGCGCTGCTTGTACTCAGTTGCGGCCTGGTGGGCGCCTCTGAGTTGGGCGCAACGCCGAGTTTCCGGATCGATCAGCCGTCGCAGCCCTTGGCCGAATCGCTGCGTGCAATCGCTCGGCAAACAGGGGTGTCAATCGTCTTCGATCCCGGCAAGGTGAGCGGCCGAAAATCGCAGGCCGTCTCAGGGCAGCTGACGGCGTCGCAGGCTATTGCCAAGGCCTTGGAAGGTTCCGGACTGGCACCGATCGTCATGGGCGACGGTTCGATCGTGGTTCGGCCTGCGGTGGCTCCGGTTGATGCACCCCCACCAGCCGCCTCGGGTGCCGTGCAGCCAGCGTCCCCGACCGTTCGGGCGCCCGCAGCCGGCGCGCAGCCAGTCCGCTTGGCACAGGCCCCATCGCCAACCCTTAGCGACTCCGGTCCTGGGGGAGCGTCGGAGATCACTGGCACCACGGCGTGGCTGACGCGTGTCGAGGTCACTGGCTCCCGGCTCAAGCGCATTGATGCGGATGGCCCCACACCCGTCAATGTCTACACGCGCGCGGACATCGAGCGCAGCGGTCAGCCAACGCTGGAGCGCTTCATCAGCAGTCTGAATGAGACCTCGGTGAGCCCGGGCGAGGGTGGTTTGGGCCAGACGACGGGGCAAGGCTCGGTGCAGCTGCGAGGCTTGCCGCTGGGTTCGACCTTGGTCTTGATCAACGGGCGTCGTGTGCAGGCGGTGGGCTCATCCTCAGGCAACTACTTCAACCTGAACCTGATCCCGATGGCTGCGGTGGAGCGTGTGGAAATCGTGCCCGTCGGCTCGTCGGCGGTTTACGGGGGCGATGCGCTGGCCGGAGTCGTCAACATCATTCTCAAGAAGGCAATCAGCGGCATCGCTCTTGATGCTCGTATCGGCTCTGGCAGCGGCATTGGCGATGGGAGCCTGTCCATCGGCACCGGCGGCAGTGACACGGCAGGCTCCTTCCTCTTGCTGGCGTCGTTCAACAAGGTGACGCCGCTGGCAATGTCCGAACGGGGCTTCTTCAAGGATGGCGACTACAGGCGATTTGGCGGTGTTGATGCCAGAACGCGGTCCTGTACGCCGGGCACGGTCAGCAGTGCAAACGGTGCGACTCTTCCGGGATTGAGCGCGAGCTTTGCTGCCATCCCGGTGCTCGCGCCGGGCCTGCCACTGTCGATCTCCAGCTTCGCGGCGACGGCCGGCCAGGCGAACCTGTGCAACTCGATGTCGAATGGCAATGGAATGGCGCTGGTTCATGGCACTGAGAATCTTGCGCTGCATGCTGCAGCTGAGCGCCAACTCAGCGCAAGTTGGTCTGCGTTCACTGAGGCGACCTTCGCCAAGGACCGGTTGTACGCACAGCAGGCGGGGGCACTGCTCAGCAACGTCTTGGTGCCGGCGAGCAACCCCTACAACCCCTTCGGCGTGCCAGTGCGAGTCACGACACGGCTCGGCTTGGAGAACGGTGCTGAGGCACTGGCGCGTGACACGGATTTCACACGGCTGCTGCTGGGCTTGCGTGGCGACGTCGCGTCGGGATGGGAGTTCGAGACTGCCATCTCCACCACCCGCGACGACGGTGGGAGTCGTATGTCGAACACCAGCGCCAACGTCGCAGCGCGCAATGCTGCTCTGGGCGCTTCGACTGCGGCTGCGGCGCTGAACCCATTCACGACCGGCCAGGCTGCCAGCGAATCGGTACTGAAGTCGATCTGGCCAGATTCGGTCCGCGACAGTCATGGCCGCAAGGATCAGTTCAGTGCTTTTCTGCGCGGTGCGCTGCTGGATCTTCCAGCGGGCCCCTTGGACCTGATCGCTGGGGCAGAGACGGCGCGCGATCGTTACCAGACGGCCAACCCCGGGGTCTTTGAGATCGCTGGCAGCCGGTCGAGCAGCGCAGTGTTCGGCGAGGTTCGAGTGCCGCTGTTGCGGACTGCCGCGGGAGCCAGCCCGGGCCAGGAACTGGCAGCCCTTACGCTGGCGGCACGCCGTGACCGATACAGTGACTTTGGGAGCGCAGACACGTATCAGGCAGGACTGGAGGTCCGCCCGGCTCGGACTGTCTTGCTGCGCGCCTCGACCGCCACGTCATTCAAGCCGCCAACACTGCTTCAGACCCATGTTGGCGAAACCCGTCTGACGACCGATGCCTATGGTCTGCTCGATCCCCTGCGCTCGAATGCGCCGGTTGTAGGTGGTGAGGTCTTGCGCGCTACGAATCCGAACCTGGACCCTGAGACAGGCCGCGCGTTCTCAATGGGTGCAGTGTGGGAGCCCGAGTCAGCGGCTGGGACGCGGCTTGGCTTGACGGTCTGGCGCGTGAAGATCGACGGGCTGATCTCCTTGCTGTGGCCACAGACAGCTTTGGACAATGAGGCACTTTTCCCGGGCTTCGTGACACGCTTGCCGGGGGCGGGCGGACAGCCTGGTCCCGTGGCGAGGGTGCTGTACTCGGAGGTGAACTTCGGTCATGTCGATACAGCAGGCGCGGATATGGAAGTCGCTCACGCCTGGAAGGCCGCGGGTGCGAAGTGGTCTGCGGGCGCGAGTGCAACCCGGACCGCTCGGCATGAGGTCGTGCTGGCTCCCGGTGCGCCAGTTGAGGACCGTCTGGCCCGGCGCGCCGTCGACTACTGGTCGCCGAAGTGGAAGGGCCGTGTGTTTGCGAGCGTCGACGAGGGAGCTTGGAGTCTCGGTATTACAAGCCGCTATCTCGGTGCCTACCTGGACACAGCGCCGAGCAATCGCAAGCTCGGCAATTACTGGGTTCATGATCTGTCGGCCACATTGAACCTGAAGCGTCTGGGATTGGGCCTGTTGGCTGCCAAGGAGAGCACTCTGTCCTTGGCGATTGCAAATGTCGCCGACCGACTGCCCGAGTACGTCGGCACGTCTCCCTATTACGACGTCACGCAAGGTGACTGGCGTGGTCGCTATGTCGGCCTGCGCCTTTCGATGAGCTGGTAGCGCATCGCTCGACTGGCTTCGCCGCTACTGCGGCGCCTCGTACTCCCCTCAACACTCTCTGGCTCGGGCTGAGCGTCCGAGATGGATTCATGCGCGCAAAAAATTTGGCATGGTTCTCTGCAAGCCCTGGCCGGCTTGCACTTCTTAACCCGTTCCAGCTGCTCATGCTCGCCGCGGTGATCGCGGGTTCACCGGCTGAAGCTGCCGTTGGCCCCACTGTCCGGGAGCTGATCGAGTTCACCCGCATCATCCAACCGGTGCGGCTGGACGATGACACGTTGCAGACCCAGATCTCTCCGGATGGCGAGCAGGCCTTCATCGTCACTCGCAAGGCTGACGTGGCGAGTGACACGAATCGTTTTGAGATCCTTCTGCTGGATCTGAGTCAGGAGCACCTCGCAGCGTCACGGGCGAATGATCCGGCCTCCTTGCTCACGATCGAGGCGCGGCACGATGAGGATGACGCCAATCCCGCACTGCGCGATGTGCGGTGGATAGGCAACCGAACGCTGGTGTTTCGGGCGAGGATGAATGACGAGCCGTTCCAGGTCTACCGGCTCGACGTGCTGACCCGCAGGGTCACACAGATGACCCATGCGCCCTTGGGGCTTGTGGCCTTTGATGTCGCGAGCGATCTGAGCAGGGTGGTCTATGTCGCACCCGTTCCCAATCCGGCGATGCAGCCAGGTGCGCGTAGTCTGGTCGTCGGCACCCACTCGTTCTGGAGTGTTCACTTCGGGCAGCACAGCTTCCGAACGCAACAACGACGCTATCAGTTCTTCGTGGCCGAGGCAGGGGCACGGGCGGCGGTGCGGCCACTGGGCGACTCCTTCGCTGAGAGCAGCGGGGGCTTCCCCCGCGCAAGCATCTCGCCTGATGGGCGCTGGTTGATCCTGCCGAGGTACGAGCCGGGTCGTCAGGTTGCATGGGGTCTGCAATACCCTCAGATCGCCGAGGCAACGCGCAAGTATGGGCCGTCGTTGACCCTGGATCCGCTGGGTTACTACTCGCGGCCCATGAGCTATGTGTCCCGGCGCATGGTGGCGTATCGCCTGGCAGACGGCCAGGAGAGGGCCGTGGTCGATGCGCCGGATGACTCGCTGCAGGACAGCCAGTTGCGCACCGACCGCCTGTGGCAGGACGGCGGGCGGTCGATTGTGATCGCCGGCACCTATCTGCCACGCAGCGGGTCCAAGGAATTCAATGAGGCGGACATGGGATCGGCATCCCACATCATCGAGTTCTGGCCAGACTCTGGGCAATGGAAGCCCATTGCACGGCTTGTGCACCGGTTGAAGGAAGCTTATCCCGTCGCCGGCATGCCGGGTGCCTTCATCGCGTTGGACGGCGAGCTGCGACGTCGCTTCGAGCGCGATGCTGATGGGAGATGGCGGGAACTCGCCGACGACCTCGCCGCCAGCGCAGCGGGACCAAGCCCTGGCTCGTGGCGCTTGAGGGTTGAGCAGGCACTGAATCTGCCGCCCGACATCGTGGCGCAGGGGCCGGTCGGCACCACGGTGCGCCTGACCCGTCTGAATCCGCAGTACTCGGCGTCGTGGGGCACCATGCGGGCGTACAGCTGGAAGGACGTTCAGGGCAGGGCGTGGGATGGCGGGTTGATGGTGCCGTCCGACTTCGTTCCGCACAAGCGCTATGCGCTGGTGATCCAGCCTTATGGGTTTTCAGCGGCGAGGTTTTACCGCGATGGGGCCAATACCTACGATGGCTTTACAAGCGGATTTGCGGGCCGGGCCTTTCTGCGCGAGAACATCCTGGTGCTGGCCTTGCCTTGGCGCTCGACGACGGGCGCCCCGACTGATGAGGCAGGCGCGCGCGTAGCCTTCTACGACGGCGTGCGTAGCGCCATCGATGCCCTTGTTGCCGAAGGGTGGGTGGATCGGGAGCGGGTCGGGATCATGGGTTGGAGCGCGACCGGCGAGCGGGTCCTGAATCTGCTGACCTTTAGCGACACGCCGATCCGGGCGGCGACGCTGCTGGATGGCGACGCCAACACGCTGTATTCGATGACGATCACTTATGCGGTGATGGACGGCATCCAGGCGCGCAAGGAGCGGGCGAATGAGGGAGGCCCGTTTGGAGAGTCAAGGGAGCGCTGGATCCGGAACGACCCCTCGCTCTACACCGACTGCATCCGCAGTGCTCTGCGGATTGAAACTTACGGGCCTGAAGTGCACAACAACTGGGACATCTACGCCTTGCTGCGCCGGCAGTACAGGCCTGTCGAGATGATCATGATGCCTGGCGGTGCCCATGCATTGGCTCGACCCAGCGAACGCATGATCTCCCTGCAGGGCAATGTCGATTGGTATCGGTTCTGGCTCATGGGCGAGAAGCGCTCGGTGCCAATCATCCCGACAGAAACGGATGCCAGTCTGAAGGCGCAATACGCGCGTTGGGACGAGATGGCTGCTTTGAAGAAAGCTGTCGATCTGGAGCCGCGATGCCGACGCAGCACTGGAAGTTGACTTGGTCGCTTACCTCGGCCATCGACTCAGCCAAGCCTCAATGGCCGCGACTGCGTGGATCTGGCTGATAGGGCCAGGAAGAACCGTCGGTCGTCCGGACAGCAGAGTCTCAACCTTTGCGCGGTCGAGCAAGCCGCGGCGGCAAAGTTCTCCGTCGAGCAACAGGCTGCGTACCAGGTCGAGATTGGCTTGCAGTACCGCCTTGATGTGTGACTCCATACCTCCCTTGGTGCGGCGCTGGATGATCTGCGGCGGCAGATCCGGGGCGAAGGCTTGTCTGGCCAGCGCGCGGCCTTGTCCGCCATGGGTCAGCACATAGGTGGGCAGGCGAAGGCAGAGTTCGATCAGCGGCTGCGAGAGCAATGGGTTGACAAGTTCAGGTGCAGAGTCTTGCTCGAACGGGTCGTAGTAGCCGATCGGATGCATCAGGGCAACGGTCTGTGTGTACTTGCCGATCGGCAGATCGTTGGCCTCACCAAAGGCTGGATGGATGAAGCGCTGCCAATCCAAGGCCTCATGCTGAATGTCTTCGGAAAGCAGGCCCGCGTATCCTCTTGGCACTCGCGCAGCGAGCTTGGGGCGAACTCGCTCCTGCGCTGCTTGCGCGATTGCTTGCCAGAACGACACCTTGCCGAGCCTCGCTGCGTCCAGCGCGGCGGCTGCAAAGCCGGCGTCCAGCCCACGGATCTGCAGGTAGTCGGCCGCCGGCCACCACATGGGTATCTCGAAGAAGAGCGCATCGCCGCCAGCACCGGTGAACATGGCGGGCGCAGCGTAGGCCGATGCCAAGCGTGCGTCGGTGCCCGAGTTCATCCACCCGATGTAGGGAACCGGGTCCGCCATGCGAGCGATCTGCAGCACCTGCTCGATGCGGTAGGCGGCGTCTCGTTCGCGCTCAAGCAGATCGCGCCCTACGCGTGCTGCGCTTTGCCTGGCGTAGAGGCGTTCGTCACTGTCGGCACCCGGTGAGTAGTAGTTCAAGCAGATCACCGTCGCCTGGGTGTTCCCAGGATCTAGGCAGCTCAAGAGGATTGAGGAGTCCACACCACCCGACAGCCGCAAGAGCAGGGTTTCATAGCAAGAAGCCCAGGCGCTGGCACAGGTCCGCACGGTGCTTCTCAGCAGTTGCGCTGCGTCGCTGGCATGGCTCTCACTCGGAAATCGGGCGATATCTACCGCATTCCAAAGCAGCGTGGGCTCGTCTAGGTGGAGGTCGAACACTTCGCCTGGGAGTACATGCAGTACCCCGTCCAGAGTTGTCTCGCGCCCAGTCACCGTGCCGCGCAGCAGCTGCGCCGTCAAGGCGTCCCAGCTCACTCTGGGAGGCGCTGCACCGGCCAGCATGCCGAGCGCGTCTTCCAGCCAGGAGAAGATCACCGACACACCGTTGTGCCGCAGTCGAAAGCAGGGCAGTGCCCCGCTCGGATCGCGCAGCACGCAGCTTGAACCTGAAGCAGCAGGCAGAAAGGCGACATAGCGCCCCCAGAAGTCGTTCACCAGAGTGCGACCGCCACTCTGCAGGATGCTTGCCGCCTCTTCACTGTCGAGCGTCATACCTGACGCGATCGGCGGATGCGGCTCATGACGGCGGAACAGCCTGCCCAGTACGACGCCGTCGGCGCTCTGCAAACGGGTCACCTCGTTGACGCCCGGCGTTGCCCCTGTCGTAAAAACTTGCAGCCCGGGCCGAAGCAGTGCGGCTTCCCATCCTGCGCGTCCCTGCCAATCTCGACCCAGCCGTCGCGCTGCGGCGGCTGCGACCGTCTGGGTCTCATCCCATGCGATGGCGATGTATCGGAACATGGCGGTAGGCGTCCGGTCTAGACAACGAGGATTGGGCGGAATTGCCGCACGTGCTCGTGGCTGTCGTTCAGCACCATGTGACCGCTTTGCACCCATGAATGGGCACCGAATGGACTTGTTCTGACGCCGATCACCCATTGCGAGCGCAGTCCCTCTGTCGCAAGGAAGCTGACCAATGCCAGGGAGTCGTGCAGGCATCTCTCGCGTGTGCTGAAGGCGAAGGGGCGAAGCGACTCGTAGGCGACCATCCTGGTGCTGATCGCATCGAGAGAATCGGACAGGGGTCCCCTGAGCATTTCTTGCCGAGCGGCTACAGTCAGGGCGATCCAGTGGAGAGAGCGCCTGCGCAGCCACCAAGCCGTGATCGCTGCACTGGCCAGGAAGTTTCCGATCCTGCGTGCAGTGAGCGCCTCTTGCCTCAGCGCTGTGCTCGGCTCCAGCGACGAGGTCGCTTCCTCGCACTGGGCGTGATTGAAGGTGTTGCTCAGAGAGTTGAACGATATTTCGGTCACAAGGCCGCGCTCAATGAGTCGTCGTGTCAGCGCAGCGGCGGAGCTTGAACCGGAGTGGATGACGGCAGGTTCCACACGCGCTGGCCAGTCTTCGATGTGCGCGGCCAATGCCTTGGCAGTCAATCCATCGATCCCCAGGTAGCGGTTCTGACGCAGGTCGAGCAGGATGACTTGGCCAGTGCTTTGACCATCGTCTTGCTCTTTAACCTGGCAGGCGCGTACATGCGCTGCGAGCCTGAGATGCGGGCCAGGGATCGGAACTTGCATCACTCTCTCCGATGGGGCTGAATGCGCTTCGTGGCCGCGCTCTTCGTGAGCTTCAACTTCTGGGGCGCGCACCACCGAAGGCAGTGCGCGCCCACCTCCTTGCTTAGCCTTCAGGCCGCCCTTGGATCAGCGGGTTGTCTTCGGCGAAGACCAGGGCAGGAACGCCCAGAGTCAGCGCCTTGGCATCGCCGAGGTCGACGAGTTGCAGTTCCAGATCCGGCTCGTTTTGCTTGTCCATGATGGACTCCTTCAGGTTGATGTTGAGACCGATTCGCCCTGGATCCTTTGGACTTCGGGCGGAGTCAAGGTAGCCTGATCGGCCGCTGTGGTCGATGGATTGGTCTGAGTCCCCGCGGATGTTCGGCTGGGTTTGAAATGCGCTTTCATGGCGGCAGCTCGGCCCTTGGCTGGGATGTGATTGGGGGTAACGAGTGCTGACTCGTTCGGCCGCGCCACTTCCGCGGGGGGCATTTGCTGCTGCGGGTTTCCACCCAGCAGGCAATCCGTTATTTCGGCTTGCGAGGTGAGGGAAGTGGCGTCGAAATCGTCATTGCTCAATGGGCTGCTCCATCGCTACCGACATGGATGCACGGACGTGGAGTCTGTGCTGGCAGGCCGCGGTCGGTCGCAGCTTCTACTTGGACCCATGGCTTGCAGAACGGATCCGCAGTCGACTGATTGGTGCGCATCAGCGTTCGGGGCGAGTCCTGATCGACTATTTGCAGTTGCCTGGCGAGATCCACGTCATCGCACGGATCCGGGCTGGCGACTCGGTGAGCGGTGTGGCCCGGGCTTTCGGGAACGTCGTGTCGCGCTGGGTGAGGGAATCGCAGCCGGTTCGCAGTCCGGTGCTGGCCGGGCCTTATCGAGCCCTTCTGCTTGAGTCAGATGAGGCCTTGCGGCGCGAAGTGCGCATGCTTGCATGGCGACCCGTGTCGCAGCAGTTGTGTGTCACGCCGACCCATCATCCGCACGGCGCATTGCGTATCGCCTTAGGACTTTCGCCATCGAAAGGCTTCGATGCGCGACCATTGCTGCTTCATTTTGGCGACACGGTCCCGGCGGCCCGTTCGGCGCTACGAACATGGATTTCGAGGCGGCCTTCGGAGCAGGACTGGCGCGCTTGGGAGTTGACGCGGGGACTGGAGCTGGCCACTGGCGGCGCCGGCCCTCAAGCGATGGTGGCCAAGTCAGTGGACGCCGCCGCGGCGAGGCTGATCGCAGCCGGAGGTGGCTATGGCATCGACGGTGCGCTGGAACTGCTGGCTGGCTGGGTGACTGCAAAGATCCAACCGGCAAGCGCACCAAGTCTTCATGGAGATTCAAGCACATGGGCTGTGCGAGGTCGGGCCCTCGTTGCCTGCTTGGCCGTCAATCATCGCCTGTGCTCGGCGTCGTCGGTAGCACGGTACTTCCATCGCGCGAAGGCGACGCTCAGCGAGCAGATGAGCGCGTGCCGGAGCCGTCCAGCTGATCGGCAAATACTCGCTACGCCCTTGCATCGAATATTGGAGGAGTCCGCGACTTTGAGGGGCGGGATTGCAATCCATACGCATCGCAGCGGTGGCCTGGGACGACAGATGCCGTGAATGTGATCACGTCGTGTGTGCGTTGCCGCCGCATCAGGGCTCTGGGGAATGCGCGCATCAGTGTGCAGGGGGTCTGCCTTCGATCCAGGTCTCAAGATCAACCTGCCGCCAGGCCACCGCCCGGTCGGCAATACGGACAGGCTCTGGGAACTGGTGCTTGGCGATCAAGCGGTAGATGGTGGATCGCCCCAGCCCTGTGATCTGGAGGACCATGGGCAGGCGGAAGAACTTCGGCGGATCTTGATCCGAGCCTGCGATCTTGTAGGGAAGAGACTGCATGCGATGCTCCACTGCCGTTCCCTATCACTCTATGCGTGGACGGCGGCAGCGCCACCGCTGAAATCTCACTCAAATCATGTGCTGCATTTCTTGCTCGGATGGCGCGCCAGAATGTCTTGCATACGCGCACTCTCGGCGTTTGCTAGATGCGCTTCGGCCAGAAGTAGGGCAGTGGCTTGAAGGGCTCAAGCTCTGCCTTGCTGCTGCTGGGGAATCGAGGCGGTAGCAAATGCCACATGGTGCTCATGCGACAGGTCGGGCCCGAAGTGCATCGTCAGGGACGGAGCACTGGTCCACTCGTTGTGTGAACTTGGCGCGTGATCAACGAGCTGCTCTCAGGACGATCAGGTAGTCAAGCGTTCGCTGTGGCAACGCGATGGCTGCTTCTGACCGAGCTTGAAAATGACGGTCAGGTCGCGCGCAAGCTTATGCAGTGGTGCTTGGTTGCGCTCACTTGATGGCGTCCTTCATGACCTGACCGGGAGTCCACTTGGGTGCTTTGGAGGCTTTGACTTTGATGGGCTCACCGGTTCGAGGATTGCGCAGTTCGCGGGCGGGGCGCTTTGTAACGCTGAAGGTACCGAAGCCGACCAGCGTGACCTTGTCGCCCTTCTTCAAGGTCTTTTGGATGCCGCCGAGCAATGCTTCCAGGGCCCGTTTTGCAGCAGCCGTGGAGATATCGGCCTCGGCGGCGATGCGCAGAATGAGGTCGTTTTTGTTCATGGGGTGTAGGTTACACCGCCTGTCCAGTGGGGACGTTCGGGCGTTCCCTGCCTGCAGTTTCATCGCGGCATATCGAAGCAGTTGCCGCGGACGTCAGGGGGCACTTAGAGGCATTTTTTTTTTAGATGGTGCAACTTCGGTTGTAGCTGGCTCTTACTGTTTTTGCAGTGTAAGTGCCCAGTTAACCCGTCGTTTCCGGATGTCCGCGGTCTGCGTGGTTCCTTTGTCCAAGGCGCTTCAGGAATTGGATGGTGGCGACTTTGCTGAGCATCCTGCGCCTGCCGGCGGACGACTCACCTGATAAGGAAGCGGGCGGTCTACTGCATCGACTGTCGCCAGACGGCCTGCTGCCACCTTGCTGGCGCCAATGGGGGCGCGTTCTTCGCGCAGCGAAACAATTAGTGGCTGTGTGGCGCTAGTTTCTGCAGATCCTGTGGCAATTGCTTGCGCAACGAGGCGAGGCGTAGCAGCGCACCGCCGTGTCGGGCGCGGAAGGGCTGGGCTGCGGCTTGGCTGGAAAAGGCCGGCAGATTGCCGGCACGCATTGGCCCGAGCAGGCTGGATTCGTGAAGGTAAAGCGCCTCATTGGCATCCAGCCAGGCGCTGGTTGCGTAGTCGCTCACATAGACCGAAGCGATCTCGGTGGCCTGGCGGCCTGGCGTGTAGCGGCTCACTTGCTGCAGATAGTGGAACAGGCTGAGCGGTGAATCCAGAAACTGGGCTTGGCCGTCGGTGAAGATCACCTGCGCTGCCCAGCGCCTCTGTCGTGCCGGGAACATGCCGCAGACGGGACAGCGTGCCTGCTCCGGCACCTCACGGGCCTCCAATGGCGACAGGCCGCTGGCTGGGTCATGCGCAAAGGTCGGCGCGACGATGCAGATGTCCTCGGGCGCGGCATTGGTATGGCCGCCTTGGCCGCGCGCGCGCGTGGCCAGATAACCACTACCGGTCAAGGCGGGTAGTGCCAGCAGCAGGGTACCGCGCAACAGGCGACGGCGGGAAAGACTCATGCGCTGGCTCGTTTCACATTCGGGTGTCGTGCAGCGCGCCGCCGCTCAAGTCCACCATCTCGGGCTTGATTTCGGCATAGCGCAGCGCCTTGCCGCCCCACTGCTGGGCGAAAACCTTGGCGGCCGCCTCATCGGCGAAAGACGCGGCGGTCGGGCCCATCGAGCCGCGCCGCTTGCTGCCAAGCACGAAGAACGCGCTGCGGGCGTCAATCCAGTGGCCGCGTGGCTGTTCCCAGTCGGCCTGGGCCATGTCCTGCACATAGGCGGATTGCAGCGCGCGCACCTGCTCGGGGCGCAGCAGCGTCGACAGCAGCTCTACCGTGTCACAGAACCACTGCGTCTGCTGGTCACCCACGTAGCGCAGCTGTCCCTTGGGGCCGGGGTATTCGGCCAGCAGCATGCCGTCCAGCGAGCAGCTGGCCTGGGCGCTGAAGTCCTGCGGGGCGTTGCCGGCGCTGTCGTCCTTGCGGCTGCAGGCGACCAGGCCCAGCGCGGCCAAGCCGGCGCAGCCGCACAGCAGGCGGCGCCGGCTGTGGTCGTGTTTGATGTTCATGGTTTGAATCTCCAGCAAGCCAGTGCCAGTGGGCCAACGATCCAGGCCAGCATGGCGCCGCCCATCAGCCAGGCTTGACCTAGCGCGGGCGGCACGATGCTGGCGAGACCGTAGAGTCGACGCACATCGTCCAGCGAGAACACATTGAGGATGCGGAATACATCCGCGGGATTGAGTAGCAGCAGATAGGCAAAGCCATCGCCGCCCAAGGCACCACCACTGGCCACGAGCAGTCCCAGTAGCAGAAGATCGAACACCAGCACCATCGCGAACCACAGCGCGATTGCCAGGCCCGAGGCGCGGGTGCGGTCGCGCGCCAGAACCGATAGCAACAGGGCCAGACTCAGGAATGCCAGGCCCAGCAGCACCGAGCTCAGCACGAAGCCGGCGTAGTGGTAGACCCCGGCGCTGCCGAAGCGCTGGAACAGCAGCACAGCCACCAGGGCAAAGCCCGCCAGCGTCGATAGCGTCAGCGCGGCGGCCAAGCCCAGGTACTTGCCCAGCAACAGTTCCAGGCGCGTGATAGGTAGCGCCAGAAGAAGGTCCAGCGAGCCGCGTTCGCGCTCTCCGACGATGGCGTCGAAGCCCAGCAGCAGCGCGATCAGCGGGATCAGGTAGATGACCAGGGAGACCAGACTGGCGATGGTCAGCTCGATTGAGCGAGGTCCGATCTGGCCTTGGGCAGCGGCGCCAAAGTAAGTGATGGCCAGTGAGAACAGCGTGAATACCAGCGCCACCGCGAGCACCCAGCGGTTACGCAGGCGGTCGCGGAACTCTTTGGTGGCCAAGGCGGTGACCTGGCTCAACTGCAGGCGCGCGCTCATGCGGCCTCCCTGAGATCGAAGTAGACGTCTTCCAGTGTCGGCTCCTGGATCTGCAGATCGTGCAGGCTGGCTGGTGCCAGCACCGCCAGCAGCGCCATCTTGTGCTGGCGCGGGCAGCGCAGCAGCAGCTCGGCGGGGCCTCTTCGCTCCAGCTGGATTTCGGCGCCGGGCAGGGCCGCCGGCAATGACTGCGCCAAGGCGTCCAGCTGATCGCCCGCAGCACTAACCAGCACGGTTAGCGGCATGCCGGAGCGTTCTCGCAGCTCCTGCACACTGCCCAAAGCCCGCACGCGGCCATTGCCGAGCATCGCCACAGCGTCGACGCGTTGCTGCAGCTCTGCCAGGATGTGGGAGCTGATCACCAGCGTCACGCCCTCGGCGCGCAGCACGTCGAGCTGGGCGTAGAAGTCTCGGATGGCGCTGGGGTCCAGGCCAGTGGTGGGCTCGTCAAGCAGAAGCAGGCGCGGACTTCCCAGCAGCGCCTGGGCAAAGCCCAGGCGCTGGCGCATGCCCTTGGAGTATTCGCGCACCGCGCGGCGGGATGCATTGGCCAGGCCGACGCGTTCCAGCAGTGGCTCGCACTGGTCGGCCGGCGCGCCCTTGAGGCGGGCGAAAAACTGCAACGTCTCCAGGCCGCTGAGGTTGTCGTAGAGCACCAGGTTCTCAGGCAGGTAGCCGATGCTACGGCGCGCCTCGCGGAAGTCACGGCCGCCGACCTCACAGCCATTGATGCGCAGTTGCCCGCTGCTTGGCGCGATCAGGCCCAGCACGAGCTTGAACAGGGTGCTCTTGCCTGCGCCGTTGTGGCCGATCAGGCCGAACAGCTGACCGCGCGGCACGCGCAGATCCACACCGTCGAGGGCCATGAGCGGCGCGCGCGCGCTGCCGTATCGCTTGGTGACGCCCTGCAGGAGCAGGGCATCAGCGGAATTGCTTGTCACGCCATTCACTCCAGTTCTTGTTTTGCGGCAGCATGGCCGGATGAGCGTCGACGACGCTGGGCACACGCAGTACCGGGAATTGCTGGCCAAGCAGGCGCAGGGCCTGCACCGCAGGACTGCCCATCAGCAGTTTGACCGAGGGGTGGCGCCACTGCAGACGGTCGACCAGGTCGTTGGCCTCATAGGGCAGGTCGCCGACGCCGTCGCCATCGCGGTCCCAGCCCAGGTAGTTGCTCCAGTGGTTGCCCTTGCCTGGCGTGCCTGCGCCCCAGCGCTCGTCGCGAGCGCCCACATAGCGCACCTGCTCGCGGTTGGCGATGAAGTCGTTGCCCTGCACGGTATTGCGCGTGGAACCAGCCGACAGGTGAACGCCAACATGGTTGTCGACTACCAGATTGCCACGCAACGTGGCGTACTCGACGTCGTAGATGAAGAAGCCACGATTGTTGCCCGCGACGATATTGCCTTCGATCACCGAGTCCTGCAGCGTGCGCAGCATGATGCCGTGGTCCGAGTTGCCCCAGGTGCGGTTGTTGCGCACAACGTTGTCGCGCACCTCCATCAGTGCCAGCCCGCCGCGGTTGTTGTAGCTGTCGTTGTCCTCCCACAGGTTGAAGTAGGAGTTCATGTAATGCGTGCCGTAGCGGCTATGGTGCAGCTTGTTGCGACGGAAAACGGCGTGGTGTGAGACGTCCACATAGAGCGCATCGCGCACGAAGCTGACGTTGTTGCCGCTGATACGCGCGCCGCGGGTGTTGTAGAGCTGGATGCCGTTGCCGCGCTGCGAAGAGTTAACGTCGCGCAGGCCCGTGATCAGGTTGTCCTCGATGCGCACATCGTCGGCCTTCTCGATCCAAAGGCCGAACAGGTTGTAGACCAGGTCGCAGCGACGCACCACGGCGCGGTGGCTGCCGGGCTGGATGTAGATGCCGGCATGCTGCTCTCTCAGGCCGTGGCCGGAGTCGCGCACGATCAGGCCTTCAATGGTCACGTCGGGTGCTGCGACGCGCAGGGTGTCGCCGCGTTGGCCACCGCTTAGAGTCGGTCGGCCGATGCCCCGCAGCGTCAGCGGTTTAGCGATGTGAAGGCTGACGTCATAGAAGCCCCGCTCGACCTCCACCACATCGCCAGCGGCGGCGCGTGCAATGGCAGCCTGCAAGTCCTCGCCCGGCTTGACGCGCCAAGTGGCAGCCCAGCAGGGGCTGGTCAGCAGCAAGCACAGCGCGATGGCGGCGTGAATCCTCATGTTCCCAGCCGCCCCAGTGCCTTCAGGGTCAGGAAGAGCGCGGCACCGATCAGCAGGTTCTTGAAAGCGACGTAGCTGATCATGTCCATCCAGCCGGCCACCCGGTAGTTGGCGCGCCACCAGGGACCGTCCTTCACATAGCGGCGGCCGTTCATACGGATCAGCACCTCGTATGCGCTCCAGCCGAACCACCAGCCGATGATTGCGGCAGACGACAGTCGGCCACTGGCGGCCAGCAGCCAAGCCAGCGTGGCAGCCAGGGCCAGCGAGATGCCGGCTATCTGCAGCGCGCGCTGCGACTGCCAGCCCTCGCGGCTCCAGGGCAGCAGGTGGTCGCGCAGTTCCAGCATCAGCCAGCCCAGGCCGCTCTGTCCAGCCTTGTGATAAGGCGCTGCCGGCTCGGTCGGCATGCGCGGGTCCGGCCCCTGTGCCGCCTTGGTGCTGATGGCGGGCACAGCGTCGATAGGTATGAAGTAGCCGTCGCGACCGACCGGGGTAATCAGCAGCCCGTCGCGTTCGCGGCGCTTGCGCTCCTTGGCCAGCGGAGGGCAACCCTTTTGGTCGGTGTAAAGCACCATGCAGTCGAGGCAGTGCAGGCATTCCCGGTGGTCAATGCGGCCATCGACGTCGATGGCCTGGGCGCCGCATCCCACGGCGCAGGCCTTGCAGCTGTTGCAGTCCTGCTTGCGCTTTAGGCCGAACCAGCGGAAGGTGCTGGGCATGGCCAGCGAGGCCCCCAGCGGGCAGATGTACTTGCAGTAGGGTCGTTCAATGAAGATCGACAGACCCAGGATCAGCGCCACGAACAAACCATAGGGCCAAGCCCGGTTGCTGATGCCGACCAGGAAGGTGGTCTTGAAGGGCTCCACTTCGGCCAGGATCTCGGCGCGGCCCATGTCGAACATCGAGACCGCCAGGAGGCCTAAGAAGATGGCGTACTTCAGCCACTTGAGCCTGTCGTGCAGCGCCTGCGGCACCGGCTTTTGCCAGCGCTTGAGACCGAGCTTGCGTGCGATCTTGAAGATCGCCTCTGAGAGCGAGCCGAACGGGCACATCCAGCCGCAGAACAGGCCGCGGCCGAACAGGAACACCGTGACAATGATGAAGATCCAGAACACGAAGATGAACGGGTCGCTCAGGAAAAGCGACCAAGTCCACTGGAACAGCAGGCTGTGGAACCAAGTCAGCACCTGAGTGATCGAGGGCTGTGCCATCACGCCAAAGCCTACGAACACGATCGACAGGCCCCAGGCGCTGTACTTGAAGGCGTTGACTGGCCATTTGTTCTTGTGGGTGGACAGGCGCGTGAGGCGCTCGCGAAGCGCGTAGACCACGGTCACTGCTATCAGCAGCGCGCTGAACAGGCCAATCTCCAGCGCGCGGCTCTTCCAGATGCGCACCCAGGGCGCATCGGGCTCGAACCCCTGCGGCCGGCCGCCTTCCAGCCAAGCGGCCGGCAACCAGTACTTGCTCTCAAACACCGCGAAGCTGCGCTGGCCGGTGGCACGGTCAACCCGGTTGCCCAGGAAGGCCAGCTTCCAGGGATAGGCGGACGAGAAGGCGCCAGATCGGATCACGAAGATCGCTGACTCGGTGTAGCTCGGCGCGCCCTCGGCTTCCAGTCCGTAGAGATTGAAGGCGTCGAGGTCGCGAAAGGTGAAGGCGTCCGCGCCTTGCTTGACTTGCACGCGGTCGTAGATGCCGCCGCGCACGAAGCCCGACCCTTTGAAGGATTCGGTGCCGGCGCTGCGCAGCACGAAAAGGGCCTGCTCGCCTTCTTTGAGGCGCGAGCGCAGCGTGGCGAAGCCGCTCTTGCCGAGCAGGCTTTCGCCCAGATCCGGATGGTTGAGGTCTCCGAACCAGAGTTCGATGAAGGGCTCGGTGCCGCGCTCCAGGCCGAGCTGCTCCGGCATCACGCGCAACTGCTGCACGGCGCCGAGCTGCACCAGCTCGTCCCACCGGTAGTGGCGGCCACTGCTCAAGAAGCGCGCGGGATCGCGGCGGGTCGGCTTGATGATGCCAACCTGGCGCGCCACAGCGGCGCCGGCGAGCTGCATCACCTGGTTCTGCGCGATCACCGTGACGGTGGCGCCCGAAATGGCATCGACGCCCAGCACGTGTTCGTCCGGGCGCGAGGGACCGACTTCGATCTGGTCGGTGACCAACTTGCCGAGGTACTGGTTGTTGAACTTAATCAGCGTGGATTCGGGAATGCCCAGCAGCAAAATGGGCTCCGAGTGCTTGAGCACCTTGACGCCCACATAGCGCCCGCGCACATCCATGCCGATCAGCGTCACCACCGGCTTGCCCGAATAGGCCGGCGTGTCGGTGATGTCGGTGGACAGCATCACATAGCCGAGCAACTGCTTCTTGCCAGCTTGCTGCGGATCGGCAGCACCATACGCTTCGACATAGGCCGGCTGGCCCTTGCGCGGTGAGAAGCTGGTGGCACCGGGAAAGACTTCAGCGCAGGGCACCAGCGCGCACAGATCGGCGGCGGTGGCCAGATCGTCAGGCAGATGGGCCTCATAGGCCTGGGCCAGCGCGGGCTGCACGCCAATTGGCAGCAGCAGGGCAAGAAAAAGCGCGGCCAGGACCCGAAGGCTGGCCGCGAACTGTCGAATTACCGGCATTGTTATGTCCTCGAACCACGCCCCGTGCTCGAAACGGGGCGCGGCCGCTCCCTCATCAGGCTTCAACGATCATGCGGGTGCGCATCTCAAGGTGCAGCGCGTGGCAGAAGTGCGTGCAGTAGCACCAGTACACGCCAGGCTCGCCGGCAGTGAAGGTCACCGACGCTGTCTCCTGCGGGTTCACGATGAAGTTGACGTCATGGTTCGGGATCGCGAAGCCGTGCGTCAAGTCCTCGATCTTGTCCAGATTGGTCAGGATCAGCGTGACCTCATCGCCCTTTTTGACCTTGAACTCACGCAGCGAGAAGGCTGGCGCTTGCGAAGTCATCTTCACCGTGACCTTCTTGCCTTGTCGGAACACGCCTGATTCCTTCGGGTCCTTGATCGCGTTCGGGAAGTCGTCCAAGGCGTAGACCTGCTTGGGCTTGACCAGGTCGCGTTTGAAGATGATGAAGTCATGCGGCTCGCCGCGCACCGGGTGGTCGGCCAGCAGCACCATCTTCTCGCCCGACATGTCGATGATCTGCTCGTTCTCCGCATGCAGCGGGCCGACGGGCAGGAAGCGGTCCTTCGAGAACTTGCAGCCCACAGCCAGGTACTTGCCGTCCGCGGCGATGGTCTCGGACTGCGATCCGTTGATGTGGCCCGGCTGGTACTGCACGTCCAGTCGGTCGACGACGTACTTGGCGTTCTTGTCGCCCTTGTGGAAGGCGATGGCCTTCTCGACATTCCATTTCACCACTTGGCTGTCCAGGAACAGCGTGGTGTAGGCGTTGCCGCGGCCGTCGAAGGCGGTGTGCAAGGGCCCAAGTCCGATCTCGACTTCGGCTGCGATGGCGCCGTCCAGCTTCTCCAGTTTGCCGTCAAACCATTCCAGCACCTTGGCAAGTTCGATGACGGTGGCGGTAGGCGAGAGCTTGCCGGCGCAGATGAAGTACTTCTGATCCGGACTGGCGTTGACGCCGTGCGGGTTCTTGGGCACCGACACGTAGGCGGTCAGTGCAGTCTTCGGGTCCTTGTTTGCCGCATGCGTGCCGTTCACGACCGGCACCTTGGAGCTTCCGACCGTCTTGAATTTGCCGGCCTTCACCGCTTCTTCGATACGGGCGATGTTGAAGAAGATGCAGGCATCGCGCTCGGCGGACATCATGTCCTCGTACTTGGCACCCATCTCGGTGTTGTACTGGTTCGACGCTGCCAGCTTGCCGTCGTACGAAGTCGCCACAAGGTCGCAGTTGCCGTCGATCAACACTTGCCAGCGAACTTGCATGGTTTCCGCATCGACGCAGCTGAACAGCGAGCGGTATTTGCTGGCGTCTTCGGTGCCGGCATTCGGCAGCGGGATAGCAAATTCCCCGCCGCAGAACACACGTGTGGTGTAGTTGATGGCCGGGTCCACTGGGTCGCGCTTGTCAGGGAAGATGCCGTGGAAGCCCTGCACATTGGGCAGCTGCGTGATCTTGTCGCAGACGAAATAGTCCAGGCGGATACGGGCGATGCGGCTGTTGATCTTGTCGTTGATCCAGGCATAGCGGCCGTCGTAATTGCCGTCCTTGTAGGAGGCGTGCGTGTGGTGGGTATCACCCACCGTGTAGCGCAGCGAGCCATCGGGCTTTGTACCCATGACTTTCTTGGACTCGTTGGTGTGGCCCCAGCCCACCAGTGCATCGGGCACGAAGCAGGGGATGCGCAGCAGTTCGCGGCCTGAGGGCAGACCCAGCACACGCATGTCGCCGGTATGGCCACCGCTCCACAAGCCGTAGTAGCTGTCCAGCTCACCGGGCTTGAGGTGCGTGCTGTTGGCACCGTGCGCGGCGGCAGGCGCCGATCCGGCCGTGGCAGGTGCCCCACCTTCGGGCTTCTTCTCTGCACAGGCGGCAACACCAAGGGTCAAGCCTGTCAGCGCGGCGGTGTTGATGAAGCGACGGCGGGCCATGCCAGCTGGCACGGTGTCGATGACGGTCTTCTTGTCTTTCATGGTCATACCTCTCAGGGGGAAATTTCAGGGAACAGGGGGACCGCGCGCCGGGGGCGGCGCGGAGCTTGAAGCTGTGAGGGTCAGGCGCTGCTTGCGGCCTAGCGTCGGCGGGCCTGGCGGAAAGAAATCAGGCAGCGATGCCGCCGCCGGAGGCGGGGCGCCGCCGGCCAGGCACAGCGCGCAGTCGGTCATGGACGAAGAAGCATCCTCGCCTGTCGACAGATCAATCAGGCGCAGGCTTCCGCCAGTACTGCAGACCAGCTCCAGCGCAGCGGGATGAATCAGCGGCGCGGCATAGGCCACGCACCAACTCAACAGCAGGCAGCCGAGCAACCAGCGGCAGACACAGGGTCTGCGCAAGTGCGGGAGCTGAAGGGATTGCATGTTGAGGGAGCGAAGGGTAGGGGCAGGGGACGGGCGCATCCTCGCCAGCGCAGGCGCTGCTGTCCTTGAAGCAGTTCAAGAATCGCAACTTCTCCCAGAATATGTATCGTTGATATAACAATGAACTGGTGCCGAGTGGCGCTAGCTCGCAGAATCCGCGTATGTTTCAACCGAATGTCTGCGACCCCATGAAGATCATCAGCACCACTTTTCTTGGCCTTGCCTTGCTGGGTCTGGCCGCCTGCGGCAAGCAAGAGTCCGCGCCCGTAGCTGCATCTGCGCCAGTGGCTGCGCCAGCGCCCGCGCCGGCTCCCGTGGCTGAGAACGCGCTGGGCAAGAGCGTCTACGGAAAGACTTGCGCCATGTGCCATGCCGCTGGCGTGGCTGGTGCGCCCAAGCCGGGCGACAAGGCCGATTGGGGCCCGCGCATTGCGCAGGGCAACGAGGTGCTTTACAAGCACGCGATCGAAGGTTTCACCGGTGCCAAGGGCATGATGCCAGCGCGCGGCGGTGGGGCCACACTCAGCGACGACGAGGTCAAGGCGGCGGTTGATCACATGGTGGCGCTGTCGCGCTAAGGCCATGAACGGGCAGAAATTGATGCTGCGGCGTCGACCGCTGGCCCTGGGCGTGCTCGCGGTGGCATTGCTGCCGCGTCAGGTGTTAGCCCATGAATCTTCCGTGCAGCGTGACTCGGCGCTGCTGCTGGGTACCCGAGTGGACATCACCGTTTCACATCCGGATGCCGTGCAGCGCCAGTTGGCACTGGATGCCGCCTGGCAAGAAATGCGTCGGCAGAGCGAGATGATGAGCCGCTATCGCAGCGCCAGCCAGGTGTCGGCGCTGTCGCGCGCCGCAGGTTCTGCGGCGGTGAAGGTGGCGCCGGAACTGATGCAGGTGTTGCTGGCCGGGCAGAAGCTGGCTCGTGAAAGCGAGGGGCGTTTTGACCTGACAGTCGGCGCTTATGCCGACTGGGCTTTCGAGCCGGGGCAGGCGCGTGTGGCTGAATCCAGTGCCCTGCAGCGGCAGCAGCGGCTGGTGGACTACCGGGATCTTCAACTGGACGTGAGCACCATGAGTGCCCGCCTGCGCCGTCTCGGCATGCGGCTGGATCTTGGCGGCATCGCCAAGCTGCCGATCCTTCAGGCGGGTCTGCGCCGCCTGCAGTCCATGGGCATTCGAGACGCCCTGATCAATGGCGGCGGTGATGTGCTGTGCAGCGGCCAGTTGCAGGGGCGCGACTGGCGCATCGGCCTGCGGGACCCGCGCGCGCCGGAGAAACTGCTGGGTGCGCTGAGCCTGTCCGGTGGTGTGGTGGCAGCCTCGGGCGACTACGAGCGCGGCTTCGAGCGCGACGGTCGCCGCTACCACCACATCCTTAACCCACACAGCGGCCAGCCCAGCCAGGGTCTGAACGGCCTCGCGTTGGTGGCGCGCGACGTCGACGCCGTCAATGGTTGGGGCGCAGCGATGATGGTGGCGGGTGCGCCGACTGCAAGGCGTTGGCTGACGGCCATGCCTGGTGTGGAGGCCATGCTGGCTGGCCCGCAGGGCCTTTGGCTATCGTCTGGATTGCGCGGTCGGCTGACGTCGGCATAAGCGCGCCATCGTCAGGCCGAAAATCAACAAGGCCAGAGCATGGCCTGCACCCGCTAGGGCCAGCCCCTCCGGCCAGCCGCGCAGCGAGGCCAGCACACGCAGCGCCAGGCTCAGGCCCATCAATCCCAGTGGCATCAGGGCCCAGCGGCTGTGCCGGGGCCGCAGCCCGGCCAAGGGCGGCAACATCAGCGGCGCATGGCCGAAAACCATCGCGAACACAAAACCCAGCCACAGCAGATGCCAGGCGATGCTTTGGCCGACCAGCCCCGACATGGCCGCCGCGAGCAGCCAACCATAACCGACGAGCAGACATACCGCCGTGTGTCCAGCCCAGCCGGTTGCACGCCACTGCAGGCGCGCCATGTCATAGCGCAGCAGCCACAGACCCAGCAGACCCAGCAGAGCCCAGCCGAGCAAGGGCGCGACGTGAGGCGCCAGCCAAAGCAGCAGCGGCAATGCTGCGAAAAAGGCCCAGCCGAGCAGGAAAGCCCGTCCGGCCCAAGCCGGCAACGCGATGAAACGCATTAACTCCCGGCGCTCGCCAGCGATGGTCAGCACCAAGAAGAGGCTCCAGCCCCAGCGGGCCGCATCGAGTGCGCCAAAGCGCAGTGCCAGGGCCGCGCCCAGCAGCGCCAGCGCGCCGCTGGCTTCTACCGCCAGGGGCAGCGACCAGGCGCGCGTGTGACCTGCCCATAGATAGAGCCCGCACAGGCCGGCAGCGCTGGCCAGCCAGGCCAGCTGGGCCGGCAGCCAGGCACCGGACAGGGCCAATAGGCCGCCCATCGATGCAGTTAATGGAACCCACAGTCCGCGCCGGAGCGCTGCCACCCGCTCCAAGGCGATTACGCTGCCGAAGAAGCCTGACATCATCAGAGCGCCATGCATCAGTAGGGCCTGATGGGCTAGGGCACTGTCCGCGCTGAAACTACCAAGGCGTTGCAGGCCGCCGCCTAGGCCGCCCAGCAGGTTCACGACGGCCAGCAGGGCGCAGCCAGCCAGGGCCACGCGCGGCAGCGGCGGCATGGTGTTCACAGGTGACCCTCCCAGCCGAAGCGGGCCCGAAGCTCCGGCGTCATGCGTTCGGGCGTCCAGACGCCGTCCCAGTCCATGTCGACCTCGATCGCCCAGCCTTCGGGGCATAGGCGTTCCAGCGCACAGCCGGCATCATCGATCAACTGGTCAGCCATGGGGCAGGTGGCACTGGTGGGCAACAGAATCAGTTCGGCCCGGCCCTGGGTCAGTGTCAAGCGTTCTACCAATCCAAGTGCCACAATGCTTTCGCCGATCTCTGGATCGGCCACTTGGCTGAGAGCCTGCATTGCCTTGGTGTGCAGCGCAGCCAGCGCAATCTCGTCCATGGTCTCAGTCTTTCTTTGTATTCGCTCGGCCGCGCAGCAGCCAGGGGCCGTAGCGCAGGGTCCAGCCCAGCGCCAGCAGGGCAAATCCAGTCGCCGCCGGCGCCAGAAGCCCTGGCGCCACCGCGCCCAACAGGCGTGCGAGCGTCAAGACCTGCAGCAGGCCTTGTAGTCCCCACAGGAGGGCATCGACTGCAACGCTGCGGCCGTGTTGCACGGCGCTTACCCGGCTGACCATCGCCAGCAGCGTACTGCCCATGAAGCCCAGGCTCAACGCATGCAGGGGCAGCAGCCCCAGCCGACCTGCCTGGCCGACGCTGGCCAGCAGCAGCGCCGCAGCTTCAAGTGCGAAGCTCAGCACCAGCCAGAGCAGGCCAAGATGAAGTTGTGCAAGCAAAGGCGTGCGAAGCGCAGCCGCCAGCTCGCGGCGCAGGCTGGCTCTCAGCAGAAGTGCCGACAGGCTCGCGCAGGCCAGCGCGGCCGGAAGGGCCAGCCAGGCCGGAGGCTCGGCGAGCCAGGGAGCAGCAAGGTCCAAGGCACCTCGCAGCCATAGGCCGCCCAGCAGCAGCAGCAAGAGCCATGGCGCACGCCGCCCCTCCTGATGCAGGAAGGGGGTCAATCTTTGCAGCGCCACCGCGAACACGCTGGCGACGCCAAACCACAGACCCAGGCGCACCGCCTGTCGCAGCAGCAGTGGCTGCATCAGCGCTGCACTGGCAGCCGCGATGGCCAGGGCCACGGCGCACAATGCCAGAGCGGCCGCCAGCGAGTAAGCATGAACGGCATCGCGGGCGGCTGCTTGGCGGCATAGCGCCAGCAATTGGCCGGCTAGCCCAGCGAGGCCGAGGGCAGCCAGTGTCAGGCCGCCGGCCAGGATTTCGGCGCTGGCCAGCGGTCTGGCTGCAACCAGCGCCAACAGCCAGCCCAGAAGTAGTGCGGTGGTGCTGATGCCCAGGCAACGTGCATCCACTGGTGGCAAGCCCAGCCAGCGCGGCACGACGGTGAAGGCGAAGCCGGCAATGAAGCAGGGCATGAAACTCAGGCTGATCAGCAAGCTGTGCAGGCCCGGGGTGGGCAGCGGCATCGGGACGGGCTGCAACAACTGAACCATCCACCAGGTCGAGCTCGCAATCCACAAAAGGCCGCCGATCATAAACAGGGGGCGGTGCGGCGCTAGCGGTGGGCGCGCTGTCATGGCGCTAGCGTGGCAAGTAGAAGCTGGCTTTGGCTTCGAAGGTTGTGTGCGCCTGGTCCAGGTCGAGAGCCCGCAGCCGGACTTCGTGGGCGCCAGACGCCAGGGCCGGGCTGTACGGCAGGCGCAGTTGAACCGGAAGTGCGACGATGGCCGCTGGCGGCACGAGCACCTCGCCGGGTGACTGAAGTTGCAGGCCGGGCAGGCCATTGACACTAAGCGTCAGGCGCAGCGGCCGCTCAGTGCGGTTGATCAGCTGCAGGCGGTATACGTTCTCGGTCTCGCCGTCGCCCACTTGGCGAGCCAGGGTGTTGCGATCCTTGATTACGTCGATCAGCAGGTCCTGACGATGGGTCAGGCTCCAGCCGAAGGCTAGCAGCAGGGCGCCGAGTGCCGTACCGTAGATCAGCACACGCGGCCGCAGCGCTCGGCGAAGCATCTGCGCTCGCGTCCAGCCGCCAGTCACGCCGTTCTCGGTGGCATAGCGGATCAGACCGCGTGGCGCCCCGACCTTGTCCATCACTTGGTCGCACACGTCGATGCAGGCGGCGCAGCCGATGCATTCGTTTTGCAGGCCTTTGCGGATGTCGATGCCGGTCGGGCAGACCTGCACACACAGCGTGCAGTCCACACAGTCGCCCGCGCCTTGAGCAAGCAGCTCGACGCTTTTCTTGGAGCGCGCGCCGCGCGGCTCGCCACGCCGGGCGTCGTAGGTGATGATCAGCGAGTCGGCATCGATCAGCGCGCTCTGAAAGCGCGCATAAGGGCAGATGTACTTGCACATCTGCTCACGCAGCCAGCCAGCGTTGCCGTAGGTAGCACCAGCATAGAACAGTACCCAGAACAACTCCCAGGGGCCAATTGCCGGCAGGCTTGATGCCAATGTTCGGATCGGCGTGAAGTAGCCTACGAAACTGAAGCCAGTGAGCAGCGCCAAGGCAATCCAGCCGCCATGTTTGGCGCTCTTGCGCGCCAGCTTGGCTGCGCTCCACGGGGCGGCGTCAAGCTTGATGCGGGCCTGGCGGTCGCCTTCGGTATGGCGCTCGATCCACAGGAACAGCTCGGTGTAGACGGTCTGTGGGCAGCTGTAGCCGCACCAAAGCCGGCCGGCCAGTGCAGTGAAGAAGAAAAGCGCGAGCGCGCTGAGCACCAAGAGCGCTGCCAGGAAGATGAAGTCCTGGGGATACAGCACCAAGCCCAGGACGTAGAAGCGCTGCGCTTCCAGATCGAACAGCAGGGCCTGGCGGCCATTCCATTGCAGCCAAGGCATGCCGTAGAAGAACAGTTGGGTCAGCCAGACCATCACCCAGCGCCAATTGGTGAAGCGGCCGCTGACGGAGCGCGGGTAGACCTTGGCTTCGGCGGCGTAGAGAGAGCTGACCTGGCCAATGGCCGAGGCTGAATCAGGAGGCATGGAGATCAGGCTTGGAGATCGCGCTTGGGTCGGGCGCGCTGAGCGTTCTTCGGCATTGCAATCGTCTTGCCGCGAGTCGCCGGCGCGCGCTGCGGTCGTAGCATGTCGGCCAGGCTGTGGCGATCGAGTTGCTCAAGAAAGGCAGCCAGTGCGTCGTTGAAGACGCCGGTCAGTGCGCACGCTCCGGTGATGGTGCAGGCATTGTTCTGGCCCAGGCATTCCACCAGGTAGAAGTCGGGTTCAACCGCGCGCACCAGCTCGCCCAGCATGATGTCCTCGGGCGACAGCGCCAAGCGCATGCCGCCGCCCTTGCCACGCACGGTGCTGATCCAGCCACCGAGGCCCAGCTGATGGGTGATTTTGGTCAGGTGCGCCTCGGAGATACCGTAGGCCTGTGCCACTTCGGCGGTGGTGCACAGACGCTCCGGATGCTGGCCCAGATAGATCAGCAGGCGCAGCGAGTAGTCGGTCATCGTTGTCAGTCGCATAGCGTAGTCCTTCGTCGCGGGGGCGTTTTTCTAGCCGGGTAGCCCATCGGCGCGCGGGCGCAGCAGTATCGGGGTATACCTCCAAAGATATAACGCGAATGCCAGGCTCCAAAGCGCAGCCGATAGCTGCACGCTAAGCATCAAGGCTGAAGGTACCGCCAGCGGCAGAAATACGCGCACCACGGCTGCCCCTAGCATCGCCAAGAATGCCGCCTGCTCGAACGGTCCTGCCTTCAGCGGCCGGCCGGTGTGCCCCAGGGCGGTGCGGGTGATCATGCCAAGTGTGATCAGGCCGATCACGCCGACTGTCAGCGCATGCGTGGCCGGACCGGCAGCGATCCAGCCCAGGCTGGAGGCGGTGCGCAGCGCCAGATGCACTGGCAGCCACAGGTAGGCCGCGTGCAGAACCCACACCAGCGGGTTGCACAGGCTTTTCCATGGCTGCCACAGCCACCAGCGCAGCAGGTGGGCGCCGAGCGCCAGCGGCAACACGATGCATAGCGGTACGCCTCCGATGCCAAGGCTGTCCAGCAGCATCAGAGCCAGCACACTGCCCAGCGCAGCCTGTTCAACCAGGGGCTCGCGCCGCGCCTGCATGCCTGGCACGCCGTTGTTGGAGAACATCGGAACAACCCGGCCTGCCATCACCGCCACCATGAAAAGCACGATGTCCAGCGCCAGTGGCAGCCCCGAGCCCGGCACTGCCGGTAGCCATCCGAGCAGACTCAGGTGCAGCGCGCCGCTGGCCACGCCCATCATCAAGAGCAGCGCGACGAAGAAGTAGTTGCGCCGGTTGGCGCCGGCACGAAGCGCACGCCAAAGACCCCAGGCGGCCAGCCAGGGCACTGCTACATTGACCAGCGCGGCAGCTTCGGCATAGGGCGTCAACACGAGAACGCGAGCGGCCAGCCAAAGCGCGGCCAACGCCATCAGCGGCCGGCCGGTGGGCGTGGGCTGACCCGACCAGTTGCGGCCGGCGGTGAAAAGGAAGCCGATGATGACCGCCAGTGCATAGCCGAACACCATCTCGTGGCCGTGCCAGACTGCGCCACGAAGCCATGCGCGGTCCAACAGTCCTGAGAACTGCAGCGCCCATAGCGGAACCGTCAGGAGTGCCAGCGTGGCGGCCAGCAGATAGAAGGGGCGAAAGCCCAGCTGCCAAAGAGCCAACCCCCCCTGCGCGCTTGGGCGAGGCTCTTGCAAGGGGATGAACAGGCTGTTCATGGGCGGACTCCCGTGCTCAGCCGCCGCAGCTGCCACAACAGGCCTTGGCCTGCGGGCGTCGACCGATTCGCGTGCGCCACTCGGCAGGGCCGGCGTACAGCACCTGCCAGTCGAACTGCCCGGGCCACTGCGCCTGGAATTGTGCCTTCAGTGGCAGCGGCTCATGGTCGCTCAGCAGATCGATCCATCCGCCCACCGGAAGTTTCTCGAAGGTTGCGAAGATCATGGGGTGTCGTTCGCGTGGTGGGATCAGGCGCACATCGATCAGGGGCATGTCGTGAGTTGCGTGGGAGGTGTTCATCGTGCCATTTAAAGGTGTATGTAAGATGAAGCTATTGTGCGTTCCTGTGCCGCCAAAAGCAAACGTTTATATTCAACTTTTGACCTGGTTCAAGCCTGTGGTCGCCTGTGCGGGGCAGGATGCGCTCATGAACCGCTCTGTAATTCCTTTGGTTTACAGCTGCTCCGGATGCTCTGACGCAGCGCAGCTCGCCAATCACCTTGCAGTTCGGCTGGACCGCGCAGGGCTGGCTGAGATGTCCTGTATTGCCGGGGTTGGCGGGGGCGTTCCGAATTTGGTGCGCAAGGCGCGCGAGGCGGCTGAGGCTGGACGGCCCATCCTGGCCCTAGATGGCTGTGTGCTGGCCTGCACCCGGGCCTGCCTCGGTGCGCAAGGGCTGGCGCCTAGCCGGCATCTGCGGCTGCACGAAATGGGCGTGCGCAAGCACTACCACGCGGACTTCGATGCTGAACAGGCCGATCAGCTGTTCGGGACGGTTGCAGATGTGGCCCGATCAATGAGCCCAGTGGAATGCAGCGACCGCAGCAATCAAAGCGCGGCTTAAGGCGTGCTGTGGATCCCTGTCCAGGGTGCCGCTGCGGCGATTCAGGACGCCAGCAGGCCGGCTGGGTTGTGTTTGAGCGCGATAGTCACCATAAAGCCGAACAGCGCTAGGGCAAGCATGAAGAACAGGGCCTTGTGCCTGCGTGTAGGGGCGCGCTTGAGCGCCAGCGAGCCCAGCACGATATAGAACAGCAGCAGCACCAGCTTGGCGCCTAGCCAGTGCTCGCGCGCTGGGTTCAATCCAAGCAATGTCCAGAGCGTGAGACCCGCTGTCAACAGCAGCACATCGACGGCAACGCTCAAGCGCCGCACCCAGGCTTCCATCGGCCAAGCCGCGCCTGCCAGCACGCCCAGGCCGCGAGCAGCGAAAAGTGCTCCGCTGGCGCATACGAAGCCGATATGGCTGTTGCGGATCGTTATGTAATGGTCCAGCAGGGTCGAATTCATTGCCAGATCATCGCCGCATCAGAAGCGAGCGCGCAACGACAGTCGCCAAGTGCGCGGTGCCTCACTCCAGGTGTAGAGCGCGGAGCGCTGTGCCAGGTCCAGATTGCCAAGATTGCTGGCACTGAGATCCAGGTCGAGCATGCGGCTGATCGCATAGCCAACGCTGAAGCCCGCCACAGTGATATCCGGCACCGGCTGCGGCACCTGCCCGGCAACGCCAGTGGCCAGAACCATGCCGGCCGAGTGGTCGGCGCGGAGACTGGCGCGCCATGCACCCCGCACCCAGTCCAGACTGGCACCTAGGCTGTGGCGGGGACGCTTCTCCAAGCGCAGACCAGCGCCGTCGCAGGCATCCAGGTACTGGTAGTTCAACTGCAGGGATAAGCCGGCGCCCAGGCTGTGGCGGCCGCCCAGCTCAATGCCGCGCAGGCGAGCATGTTCGACGTTGTCGAAGCGCAGCGTCTGGCGCGTGCCAGTGTTGCCAATCAGAGTCGCCAGCACAAGATCCTCCACGCGGTTCTCGAACAGCATGGCTTGCACGCCTGACTGGTGGCTGTCCCAGGCCAGGCCCAACTCCGCCGAGCGATTGCTTTCGGGACGCAATGCGGGATTGGAAACATAGGTGTAAGGCCCCTCGTCCTCGGCAAAGCCCGGCGTGATCTGTTTGAGCGTCGGAGGCTTGAAACCGGTGCTATATCCACCCTTGAGTGTCCAGCCGGGTGCAGTACGCCAGACAGCGTAGAGCCGCGGACTCAGCTTGGCTCCGAAGCGTTCGTGGTCGTCGTGGCGCAGTCCCGCAGTCATGGTCAGGGCCTGGCCTACGTCGATTTCGTCTTGCATGAACAGGGCGCGGTGCGAGATGCTGGCGCCGCCGCCGGGCAGACCACGGTTGTCCAGATGCTCTTCACGCAACTCAGCTCCAGCAGTCAGCAGCTGCGCACCATTGCGCCCTGAGCCTTGCAGCTCCAGCACACGGTCGCGCAGTGCATTCGGGTTCAGGGCGGTGACGGCTTTGCTGCGCCAGTTTTTCATAGTGATGTGGCTTTCATAGGCGCGCAGTGTGCTGCGCAGTTCGTGCTCGCCGCCCCAGTCCGCCAACCAGCTCAGCGCCGAATGGCTGCGAGAGACTGTCGTGTCCGACACGAACACGCGCTTCTTGCCGCTGCGCTCAACCATCAACGCGTCTCGCTCTTCGTGACCGCTTCGGTGCTCAAGCTCAATTTGCTGGGCTGTTGACAGACGCCACTGCAGGCGCAGAGCCGCGTCCTGTTTATGGCGCGCCTCCAACGCTGATATGCGCGGGTCGGTGCTGGATGCCACACTGCCGCGCCGGCTGTCTCCCAGAGTCAACGTGAAGCCCAGGCTGGTTGTTAGCGGTGCAGTGATGCGCGCGGTGGCGCGATGGCCATCGCCGCCACGGCCGCCATCGGCCCAGGATCCCTCCAATCGGGCGTTTGCCTGCAGCGTCGTACCCACGCCGCGCGTGAAGATCTGCACCACGCCGCCCATGGCTTCGGCGCCATAGAGTACAGACAGCGGACCGCGCAGGACCTCGATGCGCTCGATGTCGTCTACCGCGATCCAGTCAAGCTGAAAGTCGCTGTGGCCGATCACACCGTCGCTGGCCCCGATGCGCCGACCGTCCACCAGAAACAAGGTGTGTCGTGCGTCCATGCCGCGCAGACTGATGGTTTTTCGGCCGCTGATAGTGCGGCCGAACAGGCTCACGCCGGTCTCACCGCGCAGGGCCTCCAGTACGTTGTCGGCGCCGCGCTGCTCGATCTGGGCGGCCGTCACAACACTGATCGCAGCAGGGGCGTCGGCCAGCGCCATCGCATGGCGGGTGGCCGAGACAACCACGACGGGCAGGTTCTCTGGCTCGCTTGAGCGTGCTGCACTGGTTGTGAAAGCCAGCGCAAGGGCGCTCATTAAAAAGGTAAGTTTCTTATGGTCTGCGGGTACTGAAAAGGGTGTTCTTTGATTCATGGTGGACTCTCGAATCGACATGCAGCCAGCATGCTCGCCGCTGCTGCCGCTTGCCTTGAACCAGTTCGTGTTTCGCGTGGCTTTCGTGGCGTTTGTGCCCGACCGCGTGGAACTTAAACCAGTTCAAGGACGCAGCCTGGCCCTCGGCGGGAGCATGCGTCCGTACCCAAAAGAGATCACCCGAAAGGAGCTTGCGATGAGGATTGCCACCCTGACCCCACTGGCCTACTTGCTGGCCGCCGTGTTGCCACTGGGCGCCCTGGCCCAGGACAAGAAAGACGTTACGCCGGGCGACGTGAAGTACCACGCCGCACCGTCAGCATTGGCCGATGTTCCGATGGTGCAAAGCACCAACCCCAAGGCCCCACCGATGACGCAGGCCGAGTTCGATGCGGCGCGCAAGATCTACTTCGAGCGCTGCGCCGGCTGTCACGGCGTACTTCGCAAGGGAGCTACCGGCAAGCCGCTGACACCCGACATTACCCTGGGCAAGGGGACAGATTACTTGAAGGTGTTCATTGCCTACGGTTCGCCGGCTGGCATGCCGAACTGGCAGACCAGCGGCGAGATGAGTGAGCAGGAAGTGGACATCATGGCGCGCTACATCCAGCACGACGCGCCGTTGCCGCCCGAGTTCAGCATGGCCGACATGAAGAAGACCTGGAAGGTCATCGTGCCGCCGGACCAGCGCCCAAAGAAGAAGCTCAACAGCTACAACATCGAAAACATCTTCTCGACCACGCTGCGAGATACCGGTGAGGTCGCCCTGATAGACGGTGATACCAAGAAGATCATCAACATAGTCAAGACCGGCTACGCAGTGCATATCTCACGCACCTCGGCGTCGGGTCGTTACCTTTTCGTGATCGGTCGCGACGCCAAGATCAACATGATCGATCTCTGGATGGAGAAGCCCGATAACGTGGCTGAGATCCGCGTCGGTCTGGAAGCGCGCTCGGTGGACAGTTCCAAGTACAAGGGCCCGCTGGGCGACTTCAAGGACAAGTACGCCATCGCTGGCAGCTACTGGCCGCCGCAGTTCACGCTGATGAACGGCGACACGCTGGAGCCGCTGAAGATCGTCTCTACGCGCGGCAACACCGTGGATACGCAGGAGTACCACCCCGAGCCGCGTGTTGCCTCCATCGTGGCCTCGCACTTCAAGCCGGAGTTCGTCGTAAACGTCAAGGAGACAGGCCAGACGCTGATGGTGGATTACTCGAACATCGACGCGCTGAAGGTCACCAGCATCGGTACTGCGCGGTTCCTGCACGACGGAGGCTGGGACAGCAGCAAGCGCTACTTCATGGTCGCTGCCAACCAGAGCAACAAGATCGCGGCGGTTGACGCGAAGGAGGGCAAGCTCGTCAAGCTCGTGGACGTGGGCAAGATTCCACACCCGGGTCGCGGGGCCAACTTCGTCCATCCGAAGTTCGGGCCAGTCTGGGCCACCGGCCACCTTGGCGATGAGACCATCTCGCTGATCGGCACCGATCCTGTCAAGCACAAGCAGTACGCCTTCAAGGAAGTGGCGAAGCTCAAGGGGCCAGGTGGCGGAGCGCTGTTCATCAAGAGCCATCCGAAGAGCCAGCATCTGTACTCGGACACACCTTTGAATCCTGACGCTGCAGTGTCGCAATCAGTCGCAGTCTTCGACATCAAGAATCTTGACAAGGGCTACACCGTGCTGCCTATCGCACAGTGGGCAGGCTTGAACGACGACGGCGCCAAGCGCGTGGTGCAACCGGAGTTCAACAAGGCCGGTGACGAGGTCTGGTTCGCAGTCTGGTCGGCCAAGAACAAGCAGAGCGCTCTAGTTGTGGTGGATGACAAGACGCTGAAGCTCAAGGCTGTGATCAAGGACCCGCGCCTGATCACGCCGACCGGCCACTTCAATATTTACAACACCCAGCACGATGTCTATTGAGCGACAGGAGCGACGCATCATGAAAGGACTGTTGTTCGCTGCAGCCCTCGTGCTGGCCATGCCGTCTGCACAGGCCAGTGTTGAGGCAGCCATGACCAAGGCCGGCTGTATGGCCTGTCACGCCAAAGACAAGAAGCTGGTGGGGCCGTCTTTCAAGGATGTTGCGGCCAATTACAAGGGACAGGATGTGGTGGCTGCGCTGGCTCAGAAGGTGCGTGCCGGCGGCAAGGGGGTTTATGGTCCTATCCCAATGCCGCCGACCGGGCCGGACAAGATCTCTGACGGAGATCTGAAGGAGGCTCTGACCTGGGTGTTGAAGCAGTGAACTCGGTTGGCTTGTGGCAGCGGCGCTGGTTGGCGCTGGCTGCTTCAGGCCTGACGGCATCAGCACTGGCGATCCTGCCGGCTACGGCAGCGGGACCGCCATTTTCTTATGTAGCGCCGCAGCCTTCCGCTGCTCCGCTTGCATCGACCTTGCTGGCGGCCGGTTTTCGCCTACATGCCGAGCAAGGGGAGCTGCAGCTGCTTGAAAATGCCACAGGCACGCCGCTGCGCCGCTGGACCCTTCAGGATCGTCAGGGGCATCGTGCCAACGGTGTCGTTGCGCTGCTGCATGCCCAGCACCGGCGAAGTTTCATCGTGGTCTTGGCCGGCCTGCCTGAGCTTTGGGAGATTTCGCATGATCCGTCAGCCGAGCCGGTGTTTTCTGGCTTGGTACATGACTACCGCATGGGTGAAGGCTTGGCCGAGCCAGGCTATCTGGCGCTTCGGCGAACGCCGCTTGATGCACCCCTGAACGCAGCGCTCGTGGTTGATGGGCAGCCCTGGCTGATAGCGCAACAGGGATCAGATGCGGTGTTGATCCATCTGGATGTGCGCCGGCTCATCGCCCGGGTGCCCGGTGCCGATGCGCTGTCGGCGCAGCTGCAGTGGACGCCGGATGGTGCGCGCCTGCTGGTGTTCGGACATGGCGCCCAGCAGCAGCGCCTTGACACCCGGCGCTGGCAATTGGTGGTGCCTTGATTCAGGCCGTGGCCTGCGAGTAGTGCGCCAGGCGACTTGTGTCAGGAATGTGGATCTCACGCCTGTCCATGCTGATGAGACCGGCCTCTTCCAGTTCTCGCAGCACGCGTGAGAAGTACTCCGGGGTCAGAGACAGGCGGGCCGCAATCGCTGCCTTGCTAACGGGCAGTGAGACTGTCAGCGGCGTGCCGCTGCGGCAGGGTGCTGCAACGTCGTCCAGCTGGTCGAGTAGATAGCCCACCACACGCCGCAGCCCGCTGTGCAGGCAGTAGGACTCGACATCGCGCAGCAAGCCCTGCATGCGCTGCGAGGCGCCAGCCAGCATGCGCAGCGCAAAGGCTGGGTGATGGAGCACCAGCGCGGTGACTGCTGCCTTGGGAACCCGCACCAGCAGCGCGGGTGTCAGGGCCTGCGCGCTCATGCCGTGGCTGTGTTCGTTGAAAACACACAGCTCTGCGATAGGCTGGCCTGGGCCGGCCAGTTCGAACACTTTCTCAGCCCCGTTGTCGGCTACTAAGTAGACTTTTAGGTGGCCGGTCACCACCAGATGAAATGCATCGCAGCGGTCGCCGGCCGTGAAGAGCATGTCACCTCGCTCCAGCCTCTGCAGGCTGCAGCCCTCGCGGGCGATGCGCTCACGGTCTTGCGCTGGCAGCCCGCTGAACAGCGGCAGCACTGACAGATAGCGGACGAGATCGAAGGTGGCTTGCATGGTGCGCTCTCCCTGGAAACTTCTTGAGAGCGCGATTCTTCGGCCTTCGGCAACAACGAATTTGACTAGCGTCAAGCCTGAGCGGCGCCTAGTTCGACAGAACTATGTCCCCCGGTCAGCTTCCTCGTCAGTTCGAACGAAGCCGGGTGGCGACTCAGGCTTGGCAGCGGCTAAACGGGCCGGGCGGGATAATGCAACAGGCCCTGCGCGTCGAGGATGCGGATGTCGCGTTTGTCAATCTCGATCAGCCGCGCAGCCTCCAACTCATGCAGCACGCGCGAGAAGTACTCGGGCGTCAAACTGAGGCGCGAAGCCAGCGTGGCCTTGCTGACGGGCAGGGAAACCGTCAGCACCTCGCCGCTGACGCAATCCTCGGCCTGCTGGTCGCGGAGCAAGTAGCCGATCACCCGTTGTACGCCACTGTGCAGGGCATAGGCTTCGACGTCGTGCACCAGGCCGTGCAGGCGGCGCGAGATGCCGGCGAGCATACGCAGCGCGAAGCGCGGGTCGTGAGCGATCTCTGTCAGCACGGCCTGCTTCCCCACGCTCAGGAGAAGTGTGTCGGCCAGAGCCTGGGCATTGATGATGTAAGGCTTGCCGGTGAACATCAGTGCCTCGGCGAAGCTGTGGCCAGGACCGACCAGCTCAATGACCTTTTCCTGTCCGGCCGGCGAGATTGCATAAAGCTTGACTTGACCGGTTACCGTGACATGGAACTCCTCGCAGGGCTCGCCGACACGGAAGATGGTCTCGCCGCGCGCCACCCGCAAGAGCCGACATCCAGTGGCCAGGCGCTGCAACTCCATGGGCGAGAGATCGGTGAACAGCGGCAGTACTGCGAGATAGCGGGGAAGGTCAAACCTGCGGGCGTCCATGAGGTAGGCTCCGCCGCCCATCGGGCGGCCAGCTGCGATTCTGCCGAGCCGGCGGCAGGGCCGCCTTGACTCCGGTTAAGTCTGGCCGCTCTGTCGCTTGAGGCTCCAGCCCATCGCAGATGGCCCGCTCAGATTGGCCGCGTCGCACAACGGCCCCGCAGCGCCCGGCGCAGGACGGCGCCGAAGGTGGCGGTGCCGGTGCCGCCCACCGTGAAGCCGCCGAACTTCGGCGTATAGAGCGCGCCGCAAGCAACGCTGCAGTCTGCGGTTTGCGGCCAGGGCCGGCGTTCGTCGGGGGGCGAGCACTCGCAGCGAGGGGGCGAACTTCACGCCAATTGAACATTGAGCTTTTGGATGGGCTTCCAGCTTTTGTGTCTCGCAAGGGAGTGGTTCCAGCTAACGGTGGCTTTGCATGGGCGAGACTCTGGGGCGCCCATCTCAGCCCCGGCGTACCAGCTGGGCGTAGAGCGCAGTCAGTCGCTCCGGCAGTTGGGTCGGCTGGCGCACCTGGGCCCAGCCCATGCGTCCAAACAGATGCGGCAGGTAGGCATGCGCCTCTTCGTCGATGCTCAGGCAGAAGGGCGTCAGCCCGGCCTCGCGCGCCTGTGACACGGCGTGGCGCGTGTCCTCGATGCCCCAGCGGCCTTCGTAGACGTCCAGGTCGTTTGGCTTGCCGTCGGTCAGTATCAGCAGCAGGCGCTGGCGCTCAGGGCGCTGCGCGAGGCGTTCGGTTGCAGCGCGCAGGGCAGCGCCCATGCGCGTGTAGTAACCGGGCTTGATGGCGCCCACGCGGGCTTGCGTCGTCGAGCTCCAGCTTTCATCGAAGGACTTGAGAAGCTGTAGCCGCACATGGCTGCGCCGTACCGATGAAAAGCCCAGCATCTCGAAGGCGTCGCCGCAGCCGTCCAGCGCCTCGCCGAACACATAGAGCGCTTCGCGGATCACATCGATCACACGCTGCTCATTGCTGCAGTAGGCGTCGGTGGACAGCGATAGGTCAGCCAGCAGCAGACTGGCCAACTGGCGCTCGCCGCGGGCGCGGCGTGTGAACACCGCTGGCTCGGCGCCGCCGTGACCGCCCTGGCTGCCGCCAGCGTGGCGCACCCAGGCATCCAGGTCTAGCGCCTCGCCGTCGGTGCATCCACGCTGCCACTGCGGTGCGGCGCGCAACACTTCCAGGCGGCGGCGCATGCGCCGGGCAGTCGCTCGCAAGGCCGGCGGCGGCATGAATGGGGTGCCAGGTCTTGCTTGCATTGTCTGCACCGCGCAGTGCGCCGGTAGCAGGCGTTTGTGCTTCCAGTCCCATTCGGGCAGGGTCAGTGGCACGCCGAGCGGCTCGTCGTCCTGCGCAGCACTGGGCAGGTCGAGGTCGAATTTGATGCGCGAGGCGCCGGCCTGGCCGTTGCGACTCAGTGTCAGGCGCTCCATGTCGTCCGCGGCGCGGCTGGCATTGCCATCTTCCTCGTCGTCCTCGCCGCGGTCCAGCGAGGCACGCTCGCTCCAGGTCATGATGGACTCCAGCTTCGAGGCCAACAGCAGATGAGCGCGTTGTTGAGCGTCCGGCTCGGCCTGGCGGCTGCGCCTGCGTGTTGCGCCACCATGGGCGGCGGCAGCCGCGCGCTGTGCTGCGTGGCTGTCACTGCGCTGGCCAGCGCTGCCAGCGGCTGGCGTAGCCACCGCTTCCAGCCACATCCAGACCGGCGCCACGCTCGCCGGGCCAACGCAGCCGACGGTCAGCGGCACACCTCGCAACGCTGCCTGCACGGCTGCTTCGGCGGTGTCCAGAGGACGGCCACTGCGCGGCGCAGGCCGCAGCGCCAGCTCGGCCTCGCGCAGGCGTTCCCAGCGCGAGCGCATGCCAGGGCAGAGCTGCAGAGCGCGCTCGCTGGCGGCGAGGTTGTCGGCGATCCAGCCCTGGCCGGGCCGATAGGCGGCGGCCAGTGCGGCCAGCCACAGATAGAGATCCCGGTTGAGCCCCCGCTCGGCGTGCACGGCGATGCTCGGCGGCAGGGCCAGTGTGTCGGCGTCCAGCTGTGGGCGTTCGGCGCGCAAGCCGCTGCCCGCCAGGCGTTGCAGCCAGTCGCGTGCGCCGCCGCTGCGGGTAGCTCCGGCCGGCACCAAGCGCACGCCGGGTGGTCCGCCGGCCGCTCGAAACAGCAGGCCTGCGCTTCGCTCGACCTCGACCAGCGTCACAGCGGCCTGGGCGTGGCTGGCATCGGCCACGCGCGTGATAAAGCGATGCCAGCGTTCGCCGATCCACTCTTCCATCTCAGCGGTGCTCTTCTCGACGCTGGCGCAGCGTCTCGCGCACCGCCTCGACGCCGACCTTCCATTCCAGGTTGACGCCCTGTGTAGGACGCGCGGCATGCGAGCTCTCGCATTCGGTGACACATTGGCCGCATTGCACGCAGGAGAACATCATGCGTTTGATATTGCGCGGGTTCAGCCGCATCGGGCAGGCCACGTCGCAGGCGCTGCCTTGCGGGGCCTGCTCGGTCTCGCACGCCCGGCAGTCGCGCGCGCGGCGGCGATCGAACGCGACCACCAGGGCCTTGGGGTTGGCCATCCAGGCCAGGCTCTGAAACAGGCCTACCGCGCAGCCGAAGCGGCAGAATAGATGGCGCGCCAGCAACAGCTCTGCGGTGAAGACGCCACCGGCGATCAGGATGAACCGGGCCTCAGCCGGTGTCAGTGAGGCGCTCAGCAGATGGCTCCAGACCCGAGCCGGCGGCAGCAGATAGGTGAGCAGGGTGATGGACCACAGGAAGCCAAAAAACGCGCAACTGATGAAGAACAGCGGCCACCAGCGTGCATCGGGCGCTTCGCCCGGGCGCAGTGTCCGCTGCCGGTCCCACAGGCTGAAACGGCCGCTGGCCTTGTGCAGCAGGGCGTTCAAGCCTTCCACCAGCGAGAAGTGCGGGCACAGCCAGCCGCAATAGAGCCGGCCCCAGCGCCAGGCCACGTAAAGGAAACTCCCCACCAGCGCCAGCGCCGGCAAGATGCCTCGCAGGATCAGCGCCAGTGCTGCTTCGGTGGGGGTCACCTGGTGCTGCGCCAGCGCGTCGATGCCCAGGCTCCAGCGCATGCCCAGCACCCACAACTGGGTCTCGGTGAGATCGAAGCGCAGCAGGTTCAGCGCTGGTGCGAGCAGGAATAGCGCGAAGAAGGCCGCCTGCGCGAGGCGCCGCCGACGCTGCAGGCGTGCCAGGGGCAGTGCATAGTTGCGCTGGAACAGGAAGGCAGGGGCCGGATCAGGCATGGCCAAGGACCGCAGTGGCCACCTCGGCCAGTGCGGCGACCGTTTCACTGTCATCGCTCAGTGCTCCGATTACCGCGGCCTTCACCGCTTCGGCCGGCGGCAGGCCGGCCACGGCAAGGCGGGCCGCCATCACCAGAAGTCGGGTGCTGGCACTTTCCTCCAGATCATGGTCGGTCAGACGGCGCAGTGCCTGCGCCAGCCGCACCAACTGCGCCGCCATATCCGCCGTACAGCCGCTCTCAGCTTGCACGATGCGCGCTTCGATTTCGGGTGCCGGGTAGTCCAGTGCGAGCGCCACGAAGCGCTGGCGTGTGCTGGGCTTCAAGCCTTTGAGCAGGTTCTGGTACCCAGGGTTGTAGCTGATCACCAGCATGAAGCCGGGCGCTGCGGCGATCTGCTCGCCGGTGCGCTCAATGGGCAGCACGCGGCGGTCGTCGGCCAGCGGGTGCAGCACCACCGTGGTGTCTTTGCGCGCTTCCACCACCTCGTCCAGATAGCAGATCGCGCCGTCGCGCACCGCTCTTGTCAGCGGGCCGTCGCACCAGCGCGTGTCGCCACTGGCGATCAGATGGCGGCCCACCAGATCGGCTGCGCTGAGATCGTCGTGGCAGCTCACGGTGATTAACTGCCGGTTCAGCCGAGCTGCCATGTGCTCAACAAGCCGCGTCTTGCCGCAGCCAGTCGGGCCCTTGATCAGCAGCGGCAGCCGAGCGGCGTGAGCCTGCGCGAACAGCTCGCACTCGCGGCCCTGTGCCGCGTAGAAGGGTGCCGTCTCGCAGGCCAGCGACAGCATGTTCATGCCGTTCTCAGAGCCGCGTTGCCGGCGACCTGCTCATGCTCGTCGCGGCCGGGGCCGACGAAGAAGGCTGCCAGGTAAGTCAGCAGGCCAGCCAGGAACATCACGCCACCGGCGACTCGCACCCAGTAGAAGAAGCGCAACTGATCTTGTGTGGCCATGAAGCCCATCGCTCCCTCGGTGGGGATACGTTGCAGCCAGACTTGCAGGATGCCGGCGCCAGTCAGGGCCAGCACCATCACCGCCATGCCGATGCTCATGATCCAGAAGCTCCACATTTCCCAGGCCTGGGCGCGCTTGGAGTTGGCCTCGCGGCCGCGCAGGATGGGCATCGCATAGCTGATCACCGCGATCACCACCAGCACATAGGCGCCATAAAAGGCGAGGTGGCCGTGCGCCGCGGTGATCTGGCTGCCGTGGGTGTAGTAGTTCACCGGGCTCAGCGTGTGGATGAAGCCCCACAGGCCGGCGCCCAGGAAGCCCATCACAGCGCAGCCGACGGCCCACAGCACCGCCGCCTGGTTCGGATGCTCGCGCTTGCGACGCTGCACCATATTGAAGGCGAACAGGGTCATCATGAAGAAGGGGATGGGCTCCATCGCGCTGAATACGCTGCCCACCCATTGCCAGTAGCCCGGCAGGCCGATGAAGAAGAAGTGGTGGCCGGTGCCCAGGATGCCTGTGACGAGGGCCATGGTGATGATCAGGTACAGCCACTTGTCGATCACCTCCCGGTCCACGCCGGTGGTCTTCACCAGCACGAAGGCCAGCAGCGCACCCATGATCAGCTCCCAGGTTCCTTCCACCCAGAGGTGGACGACGAACCACCAGTACATCTTGTCGCGCACCAGGTTGCTGGGGTTGACGAAGCTGAACAGGAACATCAGCGCCAAGCCCCACAAGCCCATCAGCAGCACCAGCGTGATGGCGGTCTTGCGGCCCTTGAGTACCGTCATGCTGATGTTGAACAGGAAGGCCAGCGCCACCACGACGATGCCCAACTTGGTGGGCAGAGGCTGTTCGAGGAACTCGCGGCCCATCGTTGCCAGGATGTCATTGCCGGTGGCCTGCGCCAGCGTGGCATAGGGCACCAGCAGATAGCCCAGGATGGTGGCCGCACCTGCGGCCAGGAAGATCCAGAACAGCGCTACCGCCAGCTTAGGGCTGTAGAGCTCGGTCTCAGCCTCCTCTGGCACCAGATAGTAGGCAGAGCCCATGAAGCCCATCAGCAGCCACACGATCAGCAGGTTCGTGTGAACCATGCGGGCGATGTTGAAGGGGATATAGGGGAAGAACAGATCACCGATCAGGTACTGCAGGCCCAGCGTGATGCCGAACACGATCTGACCGATGAACAACCCGATCGCACCGATGAAATAGAGGCGAGCGACGGACTGCGACTTGAATTTGAGCGTAGCGGTTTTCATTTGTGCTTACCCCTCGATATTGGGCGGCCACTTCTCGGTGTCCACGCCGTTGGTCCACTTCAGGAACTCGACCATGTCGTCAAGCTGTGCATCCGTCAGGTGGAACTGCGGCATCTGGCGCCGGCCCGGAGCCTGGGTGGGCTGAGCCTTCATCCAGGCTTTGATGAAGTCGGGGCCGCGGCGGGTGTAGACATTGCCCAGTTCGGGGGCGAAGTAAGCCCCTTCGCCCAGCAGCGTGTGGCAGCCGATGCAGTTGCGCGTTTCCCAGATGTGTTTGCCGCGCACGACAGCCGGCGTGATATCGCCCGACTTGGAGCGCGCCGGTATGCGTTGCTCGGTGTCGAAGATCAGCACGGCAAACAGCAGCACGAAGAAGGCTGTGCCGCCGTAGAAGATATTGCGCGCCATCTGGCTGGTGAAGCCTCGGCTCATGGTCATCCTCCGGGGATAGATTGGGATGCCGACAGCCTAGGGAAACGCTCAGAAATTTCCTTGAACCTGTATAAGAAATCCAGGTTTTATTCTGCGGCGGTGCGCGACAGCTTCGGTGGACCCTACACTGGTACGTATGAGCGAAAAGCTGATCACCTCCTTCGACGAACTGCTGCAGGCCGCCCTGCAGCAGGGCGATGTGCAGCCCCAGCGTCTGTTGCTGGTCTTTGCCGGTGCCAGTCTGGGCGCCGACGCGACGCCGGCGCAGCGTGCTGCGTTCGAGGCGGGAGCTGGCGGTGAGCTGGCGCCGCTGATGTGCGTGGACAAGACGCCCGAGGAGTTGGCTGGTGGATTTGCCGCGCTGGCGGCTGAAGCCAGTGCCATGCTGAGCCCGACGGGTCAGGACTGGGCGCTGGTTTTCGCTGCAGCGCTGTCCGGGCCAGTGGACGACACCCGCGTGGATGCGGCGCTGAACCGCATGGTCGAGGCGCTGCGGCAGGGCCAGGCGGCAGGCTTCATCCCCTTTGATCGCAGCGGCAAGGCCGTTAAGTTGGGCTGAGTCGCCGCCGCCCGGCTATCGGCTGCGCGCAAGCCGGCCTGCATCAAGCGAATGGGCTGGGCGCCAAGGCGCTTTGCGGCAGGCCGCACATGGAGGCGCGCACGATGAGCTGCCCGAGTCAGACTTCTCGCGGGCAGACTCCGGCGTAAGGCATCCGCTGCCCGTCCTCCCTGACGCAACTGCGGCGCTGGTTTCAGGACGAGGTGATCTCGCCCCATCTCCTGTTCGCCGATCAGGCCATCGGCGGCGGGTAGCACAGTGGGATCGTGCCCCTGAGGCGCAAGCGCAGCAGGATCCGCGGCCAGTGCAGCAATCTGCCACGCTTGTGTGCGGCCACGGAGCGACGCCGGCTGGATCTCAGAGCGCCAGATGTCGAATTGCCCCTGCGCGCCTCATGGTGGCTCTTGTCCTTGATCAGCTCGTCTCCTCATGCACGGAATTGCATCGAGGGCATTGGTGTTTTCAGGCGTCAGCGCATTTGGTTTGCGTCGGCGCAATCTCCGGTGAGTCTCTTTAGGTTCGCGGGCGATCACTACATATAGTGTTTGGAGTCGTTGCGCAACACTAGATGTGTGGCCTTTGCTGGGCTGGATGCTGGATGCAAGTGCCAAGTCCACGTTGCGTAAGTCCCTCTCCTCAATCCCTAGAGGCTGCCGCAATGCAGACCAAGAATGCTGATGACATCCAACTCTCCTAAAGGTGGCGTGTTCGATCTGCCCCCCTTGATCACCAAGCGTGACGGGCGCGAGCTGGCGTTCGACCCGGAGAAGATTGTTCATGCCCTGACTCGGGCAGGTGCAGCCTGTGCTGAGCTGGACGCTGGCAGCGCGCGCCGCCTCACCTTTGAAAGGGTCCTGCCGGCACTGGCCGCGCAAATCGGATCCAAGCCCTCGGTCGAGGCGGTGCAGGATCTGGTGGAGTCCGCGCTGTTCGACGCCGGACTTCGCCGGACGCTCCGCGCTTACGCGGTGTATCGCGAGCAGCATAGGAAACTGCGGGACGCAAGGCAGACTTTGGTCGATGTGCAGGCGACCATGGACGAATACCTGCAGCAGCGGGACTGGCGCATCCGGGCCAATGCCAATCAGGGCTGGAGTCTGGGAGGGCTGATCCTGAACGTCTCCGGCAAGGTGGTGGCGAACTACTGGCTGGATCAGGTCTATCCGCCCGAGATCGGTCGGGCCCATCGCGAGGCCGACATCCACATCCATGACCTCGACATGCTCAGTGGCTACTGCGCTGGCTGGTCCTTGCGGACACTTCTCAATGAAGGGCTCAACGGTGTCCCTGGCAAGGTTGAAGCTGGCCCGGCCCAGCATCTCAGCAGTGCGGTCGGGCAGATCGTCAACTTCCTGGGCACCTTGCAGAATGAATGGGCCGGCGCACAGGCCTTCTCCAGTTTCGATACCTACTTGGCGCCCTATGTGCGCAAGGACGGTCTGGGCTATGAGCAGGTCCGTCAGGCGATGCAGGAGTTGATCTACAACCTCAATGTCCCTTCGCGCTGGGGCACACAGACGCCGTTCACCAACCTGACCTTCGACTGGACCTGCCCAGAGGACCTGCGAGAGCAGGTGCCGATGATCGGCGGGCGCGAGATGCCGTTCCGCTATGGCGACTTGCAGGCTGAGATGGACCTGATCAACCGCGCCTACATTGACGTGATGATGGCTGGCGATGCCAAGGGTCGCGCCTTTACCTTCCCCATTCCCACCTACAACATCACCCGGGATTTTGACTGGGACAGCCCGAATTCGCAGGCCCTGTTCGAGATGACTGCGCGCTACGGTCTGCCGTATTTCCAGAACTTCCTGAACTCTGAGCTGCAGCCCAATATGGTTCGCTCGATGTGCTGCCGGCTTCAGCTCGACCTGCGAGAGTTGCTGAAGCGGGGCAATGGACTGTTCGGCTCAGCCGAGCAGACAGGATCCCTGGGGGTGGTGACGGTCAACTGCGCGCGCCTGGGCCATTTGCATGCTGGCGATGAGGCTGAACTGCTGAAGGCGCTGGACCGCCTTCTGGAGTTGGGGCGTGACAGCTTGGAGATCAAGCGCAAGGTGATACAGCGATTGATCGACGAGGGGCTGTTTCCCTACACGCGGCGCTACCTGGGAACCCTGAGGAACCACTTTTCTACGCTGGGCGTGAACGGCATCAACGAGATGGTCCGTAACTTCAGTGCGGACCGGGACAACATCACTACACCGGCTGGCCATGCCATGGCGGTGCGCCTACTGGACCATGTGCGTACGCGCATGGTGGAATTTCAAGAGCAGACCGGACACCTCTACAACCTGGAGGCAACGCCGGCGGAAGGGACCACCTACCGCTTCGCGAAGGAAGATCGCAAGCGATTCCCCGGCATTCTGCAGGCGGGGACACCCGAGCAGCCCTACTACACGAACAGCTCGCAGCTGCCGGTGGGCTTCACCGACGATCCCTTTGAGGCGCTGGAGCGCCAGGATGAGCTGCAGCGGAAATACACGGGAGGCACCGTGCTGCACCTTTACATGAACGAGGCAGTCTCGAGCAGTGCGGCATGCCGCGAACTGGTGCGCCGGTCCCTGTCCAGTTTCCGCTTGCCGTACATCACGGTCACACCAACTTTTTCAATTTGCCCCACGCACGGTTATCTGAGCGGGCATCACGAGTTCTGCCCCAAGTGCGACAGCGACTTGCTCGCGAAGAAGGCACAGACCTGCCGCGATACCGCTTGCGCCTGAGGGAGTAGCGGTCCTTGTGCAGTTCTTACTTTCCCATTTATTCAACAAGCCCAAGGAGGGCATTAACCATGCAACAGCTGAATCTATCGAGCCATCACACCCAGGCGCCCCAGCTGCGCGACGAAGAGCGGCAGCGCTGCGAGGTCTGGACGCGGGTCATGGGCTATCACCGCCCGGTTAGCTCGTTCAATACCGGCAAGCAAGGAGAGTTCCGAGAGCGGCTGCACTTCGAGGAGTCGCGTGTGCCCCTGGCCGACTGAAAGGCCTGGAGCACAGCCAGATGGAAACGCTCTGCATTGGCGGCCTCACCCCGTTCAGCACATCGGACTGGCCCGGTCGGCTGGCTGCTGTCGTCTTCGTGCAGGGCTGCCCCTGGCGCTGCCACTATTGTCATAACGAAACTTTGCAGCAGCGCTCGGAGGCCAAGCTTGATGGCGCTGCGCTCTTGGAGTGGCTGAGCCGGCGTCGAGGGCTGCTCGACGGTGTGGTGTTCAGCGGCGGTGAGCCGCTATTAGACAGAGGCTTGCCGCGCGCGCTTGAACAGGTGCGCGAGCTTGGATTCGCCACAGGCTTGCATACGGCAGGCATCTACCCGGCCAGGCTGAAGGGGGTCTTGCCCCTGCTCGATTGGGTGGGGCTGGACTTGAAGGCCTCGCTCGATGCCCAGGGCAGCTATGGCCGCATCACGGGTTCCAACGGCGCGCATCGCCCGGTGTTGCAGTGTCTGGATTTGATCCTGGACGCGCATCGGGACTCCGGCCTTGGCTATGAATGCCGCACCACCTATCACCCGGAATGGATCGACGAGCCTCAGCTGCTTCGCACAAGCGTCCAGCTGGCAGCGCGTGGGGTCAAACACTGGGTGCTTCAGGAAGCCCGCGCAACGAAGCGATGGCAACCGGCCTTACACCTGCAGTCTGGCCCTGAGGACGAATCCTGGCTGATGGGTCTGCTCAAGTTGCATGTGCCCAGCCTTGTCTGGCGTTCTGCCGGGGGGTAAGCGGACGAGCTGCATTCAGCCATCCAGAGCCTTCGCTGCTCAGGCGGTCCGGCCTGCATAGGCACCTGGACGCCAAGCGGCAAAGACCATGGCGCGCAGCCGAGCCTACCGTGTCTGAGCATGGCTGCAAAGATGTGTCCGGCTAAAGCTGCTCGTTAAGTTGGAAGCAGCGACCCTGTGGCAACGGCAGCCAATCCGCCATGCAGGTTAGGGTGCATCGAGATTCGGACGCCCGAAGTGCAAGTCCATGCTTGCACACTGGGCGTGTCATTCAGCGCAGCTTGAAACGAGCCACCAGCTCTGCCAGTTGCTGAGCCTGATTGCGCAGACTCTCGGCGGCGGCAGCGCTTTGCTCCACCAGCGCGGCGTTCTGTTGGGTCACCTGATCCAGCTGGCCGACCGCTTCGCCGACTTGGCTAATGCCGCGCGACTGTTCACTGCTGGCGGTGGCGATCTCGCTGATCAGCGTACTGACCCGCTGCACCTCACTCACGATGCTCTGCATTGCACCGCCGGCATTCTCAGCAAGGCGGTTACCCGTCTCAACCTGGGTCAGGCTGTTGCCGATCAGGCTCTTGATCTCGCGGGCAGCCTCGGCGCTGCGCTGGGCCAGGCTCCGCACCTCGCCGGCCACCACCGCAAAGCCTCGGCCCTGTTCCCCCGCACGGGCTGCTTCCACGGCAGCGTTCAAAGCCAGGATATTGGTCTGGAAGGCGATTCCATCAATGACGCCGATGATCTCGGCGATCTTGCTCGACGAGGCCGAAATCGCGTGCATGCTGCTGACCAGTTCGCTCATTACCGCGCCGCCGCGGTTGGCTGCCTCGCTGGCGCCGCCTGCCAGTTGCTGAGCTTGGGCAGCGGTTTGCGCGTTGTTGCGCACGGTGCTGGACAGCTCTTCCATCGTCGCGGCAGTCTGCTCCAGATTGCTGGCCTGGTTCTCGGTGCGAGCACTGAGGTCAGCATTGCCGGTTGCGATTTCGCTCGAGCCGGTGCTAATGCTCTCGCTGCTGTCGCGTACCTGGCTGACGATGCCTCGCAGGCTCTCAGTCATCCGGCCCAAGGCCTGCAGCAACTGGGCCATTTCGTTGCGGCCGCTAGCCTGAATGCTGGCGCTCAAATCCCCAGCAGCCACCTGCTCGGCCAGGCCCAGGGCCTGGCGCACAGGGCCTGTAATGGAACGGCTCACTTGCCAGGCCAGCCAGGCGCCGAGCACGATAGCCACCAGGGTGCCGACGATATTGAGCATCAGTACCTGACGCTCTTGCTGCTGGGCTTCGGCGTATTCTTTGGCAGCCTCGTCGATCTGCAGCTTGATCAAGCCGTCGATTCCTTTCTGTGACTCATCACCCACTGGCACGACCACGGTCATATAGGTTCTAGCGGCGATGTCCATCGCGCTGTTCTTCACTGCGTCCCGCACGATCAGCAAACCATCCTTGACATATCGCGTGCGCACAGCAAGGAAAGCGTCGGCCATCGAGCTTTCCTGTGCTGTCATGGCCGACTCGGCGTAAGCCTTCCAGGCAGCAGAGACCTGATCGATATTGGCGCGCAGTCGTGGATCCAGCTCGTTCAGGTTGGCTGGCGTGGCCATCATCTCGGACACTAGCACCCGGTTCTGCAACATCAGCGAGTTGACGCGGGCCAAGTGCTGCAGCGGCACAGCTCGGTCTTCGTAGATGTGGCTGCCGCTTTGCGCGATGTTGCGCGCCCCGAGGCTCCCCATCACCGCGATTAGCAGCAAGAGCGCGATCACAGCCGCAAAAACCAGCGTGAGCCGGGCACCGATCGTCAGATTCTCAATCGATGGCATCTGCTACTCCCCGTTAGGAGGCCGACTAGCAACTCAGTTCTCTTGCCGCGCCGAGCCAGTATAGGGAGCACGCTGGCGTAGGAACAGGGCGGTCCAGATATGTCCCTTGAAAAATTCTGAGCGGGCATCGACAAGCATTTGACTGAAGCCTCAAGGCGCGGCAGACAGCCCACCGTCTCGGTCTGTTAGCAAGTGAGCTCTGTCTTGCATCAATCGACACAAAAGCCCGGGGCGTTGCCCACCCGAGCAGCGGCTTCAGCCGCAATCCCCAGGGCGGGTTCCTGCGAGAATGCCTGTAGCGTCTGGATGCCAGCCTTCTCGATCGATTGGACCAGCGGCAGGCCAAAGTCAACGGGAGCGCCGAAAGTCCCGGTAGTACCGGGACCCTTCAAGGCCCGCAGCATTAACTGGGTCAAGTTCACCGGAACGTCGTCGGCATATCGATCACAGCATCAGCAGCGCCGCATGGTTGTCGGGTGCCATGGCTTCGGGCCAGGCCAGCATGCGTGCGCCGTCGCCAGCCTGCCAGCGAGCCACGCCGGCTGCGGCGGCCATCAGCAGGCCGCTTTCGCCATCCGCATCACGCCAGCTGACGAGCGCGCAGATTTCGCGCAACTCGGCCAGTCGCAGAAGCTCGGCCGGAGCGTCCGGATGCCACAGAAGGCCCCGGCCGGCCTTCTGGGCGCTCAACAGGAAGCTGCCGCCTGGGCCGGCGGTGATATCGCCGGCATAGCCCGCGCCCTCTGCGGCCCGAGTGGGGAGGCTGAGCTTCTGGCCGTCGAAGATCGCCAGCAGAGGCGACCCGCGGCGAGCCTCTGCGCTGTCATGTTCGGTCTGTAGGCCCACGCCGAGCAGTCGGCCTGCGTGGTTGTGCGACCAGGCCAGATGGCGCAGGCTCAGCCTCTTGTCTGGCAATTGCCAGCGGCCGAGCAAACGTCCGTCCTGGGCATCCAGCCGCACCAGGCAAGGGTCCATCAGCTCCAAGGACTGCTTGCGGCCGGCTGCGTTTCGCGGAATGCCGCCGTTGGCCACCAGCAGGGTGTCGTTCAGCGCGTCTGGCAGCAACTGGTGCGGGTCCAGGCCATGACTGGGCCAAGCCGACTCGCAGCGCAGAGTTTGGGCGTCGCGTCGGGCAATCCAGCCCAGACCGCTACGAGCATCGGTTTCCGTGCTGAAGAGCCAGCGGCCGTCGGCGCTCAGCATCAGGTGACCGTTCAGCGTTCGAGGCGAGGACTCGTCCCGGCCTGGATTCAGCAGAAGCGGCGCACGCGCAGCGTCAGCATCGATGTGGATGATCCAGTCGCCAGGGCGCGTCGCCACAGCGTAGAAACCACCACGGCCGTCGGCCACCAGGCCGTGGGCGCGGCCAGGCATCCGCAAGGAGCGCAGCAATCGAATCTGGCCAGCCTGCCAATCCAGCATCGCTATACCAACATGATCCACACTGCCTGCGCTGGCCTGGCCATCGCTCAGGACGCTGCCGCTGCGCCATGCCAAGGCCAAGTGCTGCGATGCCGGTGCTGATCGGACCGATGCGGTGCTCTGGCCCGCGTGCAGGCTGGCGCTCAGCGCGGCCAGCGCGCTCAAAAAATCACGTCTTTTCATGTGTCGCGCGCCTATTGACGCTGGCCGCTTGCTGGCCAGTCCTTGATGAGGGGCCCTATCGCATCCAAGGTGTTCTTGAGGATCAGGCCATATTCTGTGTCGCCCTCCATAACGAGGGCGCGCTCGAAGAACAGTCGGTCGGCGTCCTCCTGTCCACGCAGCAGGCGCCAGATAGCCTCGCTGCGCGCGCGCAGAGTCAGTGCGGTGGCACCGTCTCGGGCCCGAGCCACTTGGAATCCCGAGGGGCCCAGCTGAAGTCTCAGGCGCAGCCCCGGCTCGATAAGTTCCAGTTCGACCACGCGGCCCTGCAGGGCCAGGCGTTGCGCGGGATCCAGTCGCGGCCAGAGCAACTGGTCCAGCGCCCGAGCGGCCAGAAAAGAGGGCGGTTCGGTGGGCAGGCGCCGGACCAGATCGCGCGTTCGTGCGAGCAACTGGCGCAAGGCGGAAGTTTCATGCATGTACGAGTTCCTGCATGCCGGGCTGACGCTGAGCGAAACCGTGGACCAAGGCGCCGGGCAGTGGCAAGGAATGCAGCTGCTCCAGAGCGGCGTTGGCGCAAGCCCCGTGGTTGAGCACGGCCTCGAACTGCCGCAGAACCTCAGCAAAGCCCTGGCTGCAGGGCGAGAGCCGCAGCCGAGTTACGCCGGCTCTGCGCAGATCTGGGCCATGCGCAATCAGGCATTGAACGGAGGCAGATTGGGTCGCAATGCCGTTGAGGGCCAGGAAGGGCTTCCCCTCGCCGGTACGCAATAGCAGGCCATCAGCATCGTCCCGGCAGCGAAACTCGCATTGGTCCTTGTTCAGTCGGTGATGTCGTGCAGTGAAACAACGTGCCGAGAACGCCAGGGGCATGCGGCCGAAGCCAAAGACTTCGGTGGGAACGGAATGCTCCGGTCCTGGTGGATTGATGTGGGCGATGGCGTCCAGCGAGAGTTCCAGTGGTGGCACCCAGGCGCTGATGCCGGGCTCTTGCAAATGTTCCTGAAGCGCGCTCGCGCTGTAAATGTTGAGATGCTGGCCGAGCACCATGGGCATTCTCTGGGCTTGCGGCAGCCGGCTCCAGACCTGCAAGGCGGCGGCATCGCCCGCCTCGATCTCGAACTCGTCCTGTTCGACACTTCGGCGCAGCGTGCGTAGCTCGGCCTCACTCATCAGCAGCGGCATGGTGGCGAGGCGCACGGCCTTGCCGCAGGCCTGCAGGTCTCGGCCCAAGGCCAGCCAGTCGCTGAGGCTGAATTCATTCCGGCGCGAGCAAGTCACCTCGCCCAACACTACAGTCTCGGCCGGGCCCTCGGCCAAATCGGCGTAGAACTGCGTCAGCTGCTGGCGCGGCCACCAGTACTGCAAGGGTGCAACCGTGAGGTTGATCGGCTGTATTGATGTCATGTGCGGAACTCTCATCGCCAGGGACGGTCGTAGGCACCCAGCGTGTGCTGCTGGCCCTCGGCCCAGCGTGCCAGCTCGTTCTGCCAGGATGGTGCCACCGCGAAGCGGTTGCCCTCTGCCAGGCTGTCCAGGGCCTGTCGCCAGACCCGCGTCACATTGGCTACATAGCTGGGGCTGCGCTGCCGGCCCTCGATCTTGATGGCCCGAACACCGCTTGCCGCCAGCTGTGGCAGCAACGCGAGCGTGTTGAGACTGGTGGGTTCTTCCAGTGCGTAGTCGTGCTGGAGCGCATCGCCGACATCGAAGCGGCCTTTGCAGAGGGTGGGGTAAGCGCGCCCTTCCTCTGGCCCGTAGCGGTCGATCAGCACGCTGCCTAGCCTAGCCTCTACGCCCGATGCTGTGTCCCGCCACTGGACGGCAGAGGGCGGTGAGCAGACACCAGCGGTATTGGGCGATTGGCCAGTCGCATAGGAGGAGAGCGCACAGCGCCCCTCCACCATCACGCAGAGGCTGCCGAAGCCGAATACCTCGATCTCCACTTCAGTGTGGCGTATCACGTGCTGGACTTGCTGGAGCGTCAGCACGCGGGGCAGCACTGCGCGTTGAATGCCATAGCGCTGACGGTAGTACTCGATGGCCTCGTAGCTGCTTGCCGAAGCCTGAACGGAGAGATGAAGGCGCAGACCTGGATGCTGATCCCCCGCGTAGGCCATCACAGCGCTGTCAGCCACGATCAGCGCATCCGCGCCCAACGTGGCTGCAGCGTCGACAGCTTGCTGCCAGGGTGTTGCGTCACGCGCATCTGCATAGGTGTTGAGCGCCATCAACACCTGTCGTCCATGCGCGTGGGCATAGGCTACGCCCTCACGAACCTGCGCATCATCGAAGTTCAGGCCCGCAAAATTGCGGGCGTTGGTGGCGTTCTTGAGTCCGAGGTAGACAGCATCTGCTCCAGCGTCCACGGCAAGCTTTAGTGCTCGCAGTGAACCTGCTGGACAGACAAGGTGTGGAACCGGTTCGGTAGTTGACATGTGCCCATTCGACGGCCTTTGAAGCGCCGTAATCTAAGGCTGAGCTATTGGCATGGTTTTGCCTTGACGCAAAGCGAATGCCTAAGGGTTCAGCATTGATGCGGCTTCCACTTGCCTCTGACGATGCTGTGCGCTGGGCCTAGCAATCAAGCGCTATCCGGTCGCCAGGCCTCGTGAATCTGGAAGGGAGCGGAACGGACTAACGCTATCCAGCACTGGCTGTAGTTTTCCGGGGCCATTGCCGCTGTGGTCGTGAGTTGAAGCAGCAACGGAATGGCCCTGGTTGACGTCGAGTACGTTCAAGTGACTGGTCTCGATCAGAGGGCGCCGGCTGTGCAGACCCATCTCGCCGCGCTTGGCGCGGAGCGTATCAACGGATAGTTCATCAGCGTTCGAGGCGCAGGGCCGCCGATAGTCATCAATGCGGAGCAGCGCTTTGTCGCTGTGCTGCGCTGGCACTCCTGTCACACCGGCTCCAGGACCGTGCTGCTGTCGATCGAATTGGGTTGGTTTGCGCGCTCGATTGGCGTATCCCTGATGGCGTTGCTAGCCCGGCCAGTCGCGCGCGCCTCTACCGGCGGCCAGTTCAAGACGAGGTCCAGCACGGGTAGGTAGGCGGGCAGCTTCCACCTTTCACAGAACATGCCGCCGGCTCCATAGGATCTGATCCAGATCGACTAAGGTTGGGCCGCGCTCTCTTGAGACTCAGTGAATTTGCTCGAATCTTGCAGGCTAGTGGTGGAGCCGCGCTCGAAGCTGTCCACCTAGAAGGCCTGCACTGCATGGCGCTCGTCGCGTGCCAGAACGGCAGTCAGAACTCCTACCTCGGCCAATCGCTACGGGCTCTGGGCTGTCTCCTAGTGCAGGGCTTCGATTGGGTCCGGCAGTATGGCCAGTGCCCCGCGCTGGGATAGTCGAGCAGGCTCGCCAGCACGCGGCAGATCAGGGGAGATCATCGGTTCTTTTTGGCCCATCATGCGTCTCTTTGGGCCTTGGTCCTGGTCGAGAAGCTCCTCTGGACCGGTCGGCTGATCGGTAGATGAGCTGAGGCGCCACAGAGCGACTACTCCCAAAGAACTATTTGCATCACGCAAGCGCGCAAGCTTGCTGCGGATCAAATCCACACAAGCCGTTGCGATGGTCGACTGCGGCCAGCTGCATGCGCCAACGGCGCGCATGCCGAAACGCCAGCTGGAGAAAGCCATGACCCCTCATGCCATCGACCTGCCACGCAGTGCTGCACCTGCAGCGCCACTGACACTGTTGACGGCGCCGCCGGCGCCACCGCCCGAATGGATGATGCGCGGAGAGCCAGCGCCTGCCCCCGCGCCGCCGGCCAATGCCTACCGCGCCAGCGTTCGCGAGGCCATCGCGTCAGCCTGCCGGCCCTATGCGCTCAGCGACTGGTCCGTGGCCGAGCTGGCGGCGCTGGGGCTGGGCCATCGTTTGCGGGCGCGAAGCCAGGTGCTGTCCGCCGGCAGCATGCCGGCGCGCAGCCTGTGGTTGCTGGTGCGGGGGCGCATCAGCCTGGGCAAGCGGGACGCTGGCGGCCGCTGGTGGCAGAGCCGGGAGCTGGAGGCCGGCGACTGGATCGACGTTTCCAGCGCCTGGATGGGCGAAAGCCACCCCGAGACCGCGCTCGCGCTGACTCCGGTGATGGTGCATGAACTCCCGGTTGACGAAGTGGTGGGGCACTGCCTCAACGATGCAGCGCTGGTGCGTGTGCTGCTGGCCTGCGTGGCGGCGCAGGCGCGTGGTGCCACCTTGCAGAGCCAGGCGCTGTTGACCAAGGACACCCAGGCGCGCCTCGCCGCCTGGCTGCTGGACTGCTGCCAGGCACAGGGTGACGGCAACAGCCCGCAGTTCCTGCTGCGACAGCACAAGAAGGATCTCGCCTCGCAGCTGGGCATCACGCCGGAGACACTGTCCCGCTGCCTGCGCCAGTTGCAGCAGCAGGGGCTGCTCGAGATGGACGGCTACCGGATGCGCCTCAGCGATCTGGACGCCATGCGCCAGCTTGCCGAGCGCAAGCCGCCACGCTATATGCGCTGACCCATTGAACCGCGGCCCAAACCTTCAATCGCTTTCCCCTCTTCAGCGGCAGGCCTGTGCGCCCGCACGGACCAGGGATGCGTGAGCTGCACCACCGGACCTTGCTCAAGAACTGGCTGCTGGCCTGTCCCGTGCCACAACACTGGTAACTCTCGCAGGGTGCCTGTTCAGCCCATC
>PNNH01000004.1 GCA_013824165.1 Methylibium sp.
GGGGCCCTGAACACTCCCTCAGGGAGCAAGTTCTGGAAGAACGCTGGAAGCAGCCATCCGTTCTTGTTTGAGTAGCTCCCGTTCATGACCGTCGACCGGACATCTCTCCACAACGTTTCCTGCTCCGCAGGAGTGTTAGCCAAGTACAAAGCTGACAGCGTGGGTTGCGACGCAAGTCCAATGAACGCTTCGTCCGCCACAAATCGCGTCGTGACAGCATCGTCTGATAGCCGGTACTGAAAGAGGACTCCGACTCGAGCACCGGCTGGCAGAAAGATTCCCAGCGGCCGAATGTTCATTTGGCTTTGCGGGTCGACCAGCTAGTTGGAGTTTGAGCAAGCGGCTCCCGACCAAACGCCGCGGCCATTCGTTGTCGCATGTCCTTGGGAGAGCTCGCTTGCTCCCGAATACTGACTGGCTCAGCGGCCCTACGTACGCGCTCAAGTGCAGCTTCCACTCGAGATTTCACTAATGGCGCGGTGGTTGGGCCGGCTTCAACAGCTGCAGACACGCCCTTGGGAACAAGGACCAACTCGAATCCCAATCGGTCGGAAAGCGCTAGGAGCGTACTCACCTTGAAGTCCTGCTTCCCACTGAGAACATTCGTCAGAGTTCGCTGGGAGATGCCTGCAAGTGCTTTGAGGTCGGCCTGACGAATGGCTTGGTGCGTCACCGAATCCCGAAGTGCGTCTGAGACATCGCGAATAGTTTTCATGGCAGCAAAGTAGTATGTCCTGTGCAAATACTACTTTAGCTCCACAACGGACGCAACGAAAAATAGCATCAAAGTACCATTTTCATCTGTGAAACTACTTTATTGCCATAATGAACGAAAGACGCACGAAGGCTGACGCACTGCCAACGACCCACTTGACTTCAGTTGAGGGAGCGGCTGTATCTGGCTCATTCCCGGGAATGAGCGAATGAACACCACTGCAATCATTGATGCGCAAGCTCTCATCGGGCGCTCTGACCTCGTCGGCGCCAGTGCGGGCAAGAGTGCGGCTCTCCTACTGATCGCCGCTACAGCCGCGCTGCCCAACAGTGAGCGTCCAGTCCGTCCATCTTGAAGACCGTACGGCTAGCTGCGACACCTTGAACCGAGTTCGGCCGATGGGCGAGCATCGCGACCATGTGTCGAGCGACGATTTGGTTGAGAGTGATGGTGCTGTCGTCGTCAGCCGCATGTGATCGATCCTTTCGTCGTCGCGCTGCCGTTTGGCGCCAGCTTCTTCGGTGTCAGGCTCTAGGCTGGCACTGGTGGGGCAGCAACTCCTCGATGCGGCTGGCCGCCTGGTCACTCAGGCTCAGGCCAGCCAGCACACTGGCGCTGGAAGCATCGCCGACCTGCTGGCTGATCGCATCGCGCAGCCACTGCCGCGCCCGGCCCAGCCACCACGCCCCGCCCGCCTCCAGCTGCGTCGCCTGCCGCACCACGCCGGTGGCGCGCAAGCCCTGCTCGAACAGATGCAGTCCATGGTCAAAGCCTTGCGGATTGGCCAGGCCATTGGGCTGGCGCAGTCGCAGCAGCAGGCGCCATCGATCGCCAGCCTGCCAGCGCGGCTGCGCCTGCTCGCTGCCGCCCGCGCAGTACTAGCTCTCGGCAGCAGGCGCTCAGGCACGCCAGCGGGCTGGGCAGCGCCCGGCTGCGGGTCGCGCGCCGGGCCTTCGCGCTTGAACTCGAAACGCCAGCCCGGAAAGCCACCTTGCCCCTGCACCGCCTGCGGCAGCGACGCGACCCGGCCCTCGACCCACAGATCGCGTCCCTCCCCGGCCGGATCCAGCGCCACGGCCAGACGCTGCTCGGCACGCCAAGCGCCTTGGCTGAAGGCCGGCAGCGCCAGCGCCACGGCGGGCACAGCGCAGGCTGGCACAGGCGCAACGCCAGGCCAAGCACAGGGCGCCCAGGGCCAGTGACAGCAGACCCAACTGCACGGCGGGCGAAGGCAGTGCGGCGCATTGCCGCAGCAGGACCAGCCAGGCCAGACCCTGCGCCGTCCAGTGGTGGGCGCGCCAGGAGTCCTCAGCCATGGCCCTCCCGTGGCTCAAGCGTGAACGACCGTGGACCCCGTCACCCGCGCCGTATCCGCAATCGCCGCCACGTCACGGTGTAGGATGCCCGCCACCGACTTCTAACCGTTTTTCCTCGTCCGAGTAGCCCCATGAGCCAAGCCTCCCATCCGGTCTATCAGCGCCTGCAGTCCCTGGGCATCAATCTGCCACCCGTCTCGGTGCCGGCCGCGGCCTATGTTCCCTTCGTCCAGACCGGCAATCTGGTCTTCATCTCCGGCCATATCGCCAAGAAGCCGGACGGCACGCCCTGGGTCGGCAAGCTGGGACTGGATACCGACACCGCCACCGGCCAGGCCGCGGCGCGCTCGATCGCGATTGAACTGATGGGCACGCTGCAGGCGGCCGTGGGCGGCGACCTGGGCCGCGTCAAGCGCATCGTCAAGGTGATGAGCCTTGTCAACAGCACGCCCGAGTTCACCGAGCAGCATCTGGTCACAAACGGCTGTTCCGAGTTGCTGGGCGAAGTCTTCGGCCCTGCCGTTGGCGCCCACGCCCGCAGCGCCTTCGGCGTGGCGCAGATCCCGCGCGGCTCCTGCGTGGAGATTGAACTGATCGCCGAAGTGGAAGTCTCGGCCTGATGTTCCTGCCTGCGAACCGCCTGCCGGCGCGCGCGCTGGCTTTCATCTGCGTGTCCAGCCTGCTGTCGGTCGGCGCAGCCCTCATTGCCCAGCACCAGTTCGGCATCAAGCCCTGCCCCTGGTGCGTGATGCAGCGCGGCATCTACCTGCTGATTGCCGCTGTGGCCGGCCTGGGCTGGCTGGCAAGCAAGCAGCGCCCGCTGCGCAACGCCGCGCTGGGGCTGACCCTGCTGCTGTCCCTGGCGGGTCTTGTGGCCGCCTACTATCAGCATGAGGTCGCGTCCAAGCTGGCCTCTTGCGACATGACTTTCGCCGATCGCTTGCTGGTGGCACTCAATCTCGAAGAACTGTGGCCCGACGTCTTCATGGTGACCGCCACCTGTGCCGAGGCCGCGGCCTACCGGCTGCTGGGTCTGCCTTACGAGATCTGGAGCGGCCTGCTGTACGCGGCGCTGGCGGTGCTCGCTGTTTCTGCACTGCGAAGCAAGAGCTACTGAAGCAAGCCGGGCGGCCCGCCGCCCGCTCGTGGAGAAGCGTGGCGCACCGGCTGTGCGGTGGCACTGACGACGAGCGGGCTGGGCCAAGGCGCAAGGGCAAGCTGAGTCGAAGCCGCCCGACAGGCGCCCTCGCAAATTGATGCCGGCGACAAGAAGCTTCGACTTGCGCCCGCAGCCTTTCTTACCGCGGCTGTCACGAACTTGCCCGCAAGGCTCTTGCGGAGATTCATCGCCGGTTAAGCTTCAGGCCCTCCGATGACAGGCCGCGCCGTCGACGTATGAAACCAGTTCCCCTGACCCCGGCTGCCTATTCGAAGCTGGAGCCCAGCTCGCTGGCTGCAGCCGTTGTGCTGGCGCTCTACCTGGCCTTGTGCCTCAATGCCCCGGAGCTGGTCGAGCGCGGTGTTGCCCTGACTGAAGCCGGTGCCCGTGGCGGGACCTGGGCGACCACGCTTGCGGCCGAAGCAGGTCTGGTTCTGGCTGTCTGCCTGCTCTTGACTGTCACGCTCTCAGGCCTGGGACGCACCGTGCTGCTGGTCAGCGGCGCGGTCCTGACCCTGCTATCCGTCGCGGCCAGTTACTACATGGTGCGCTATGACGTTGTCATCGGCTACGGCATCGTGCAAGCGGTGCTGGCGAGTGATCAAGCTCTCTCGCGCGAAAAGCTGGGATACGAACTGGCGGTGTGGCTGCTCCTGCTGGGCGTTGCGCCACTGCTGGCCTGGTGGCGCTTCGCAGTGCGGCACAAGCCCGGCAATCAGAGCTTGAGTCGCTGGCCTTCCTGGCTTCATCGCCTGGTCCTGCTGGGCGCTGCGCTGGGCCTGGCGTTCGCCAGTGATGCCGCTGTCCGGCATCAAGCCGAGCAGCACCACGGCCTGAAGCCAGCCGTGAGCCCATCAGGCCTGGTAGCCCACAGATATGTGCCGACGAACTGGCTTTCCGGTCTGAGCATGACCGCTGCCAATCGCGCCACAGGGGCCCTGCGCGAGCATCGATTGAGTGATCCGGCGGAGCAATACACCTACGAAGAGCGCACGCCGCTGGATGACGTGACGGTGGTGCTGGTCATCGGCGAGACGACGCGGCATGACCACCTCGGCCTACTGGGCTATGAGCGAGACACGACGCCGCGCCTGGCACAGGAGCCAAGCCTGGTGGCCTTTCGGGCCGAATCCTGCGACACCTCCACTCGCCTGTCCCTGGCCTGCATGTTCGTGCGGCCGGAGGGTGTCGTCCCCGGCCAGGGCTTTGCGCCGGACCGGATTGATGAGCAAAAGGTCTTCAGCGTGTTTCGTGAACTCGGGTTCACCACCGAACTATTCGCCATGCAGAGCGAGGTCGGCTTCTACCATCGCGTCGGCCCCGATTACTACAAGATGCGCGAGCTCATCGTCGCCGACGCCCGGGCCGGACATGCTCAGCCACTGGATGGCCTGCTGCTGCCAGAAGTCGAGGACTCGCTTCGCCGTCATCCCCATGGCCGTCACATGATCGTCCTGCATTTGAAAGGCTCCCACTTTCTTTACAGCCAACGACATCCGCGCAGTTTCGCCCGCTGGACTCCAGAGTGCCTGAACACCAACCAGACTTGCAGTCGCGAGCAACTCATCAACTCCTACGACAACTCGGTGCTGTACGGCGACTACGTTGTAGCCCAGATGCTGGATCACCTGCGAGACCGCAAGGCTCTCGTCGTCTTCACGTCCGACCATGGCGAGTCGATTGGGGACGGCTTGCACTTTCATGGCACGCCGAGGGCCATCGCGCCACCCGAGCAGCGCCGCGTTCCGCTCATCTTCTGGGCCTCGTATCCGCTGCTGGGCGATCCCGTGCACCGAAGGGCCTTCGACCGCCTGCGCGAACGTGCGGCCGCCGGCGACACCGCGCAACACCAGCAGCTGTTCGCGAGCATGCTCGGCTGCCTGTCAATCGCTTCTCAGGACGGCGGCATCACGCCCGCCGACAACCTTTGCCAATGATCCACGAGCGCGGCCCGCTTGCGGCTTGATCTGGACTGAGCTGAGTCAAGCTTTCACGAGCGCCCAAGTGCTAGCCTGAGCGCCCTGTTCCTTGCACCGAACGTCTGTGAGAAAAGTCGAAGCTCTGATTGTCGGCGGCGGCCCTGTCGGCCTGTCCATGGCCTCCGCACTGGCCGACGCCGGCATCGCCAGCACGGTGCTGGAATCAGCACCCGACCGCGAGCTGGCCGACCCGGCAGAGGATGGTCGCGAGATTGCACTGACACACCGTGGCATGTCCATCCTGCAGCAGCTTGGCGCCTGGCAAGACCTGCCCCCGCAAGCCATCTCACCGTTGCGCCAGGCCCGCGTCTTCAACGGCAGCGCGTCCGACTCGCTGCACTTTGCCGATCCCCGGAGCGACCTCGGTGCGCTGGTACCCAACCACTGGCTGCGCCGCATCGCCTGGCTGGGCTTGCAGCGCCGGCCGCTGGTGACGCTGCGCTGCGAGGCCCGGGTGGCGGCGCTGAGCCTCGACTCAGGCTCCGCCACGCTGACACTGGCCGACGGCGAGCGCCTCTCGGCCCCACTGGTGATCGCCGCCGACAGCCGCTTCTCGACGCTACGCCGCCTGGCTGGCATCGGCGCCGAGATGCGCGACTTCGGCCGCAGCGTGCTGCTAGCTCGCATTGAGCATGAGCTGCCGCATCAGGACCAGGCGCTGGAGTGTTTCCACCACGGCCACACCATGGCCTGGCTACCGCTGGGCGGCATCTCGCCCAAGCTCAGCTCCCTGGTGCTGACGCTGCCAACCGATCAGGCCGAGCTGCAGCGCGGCTGGAGCGAGGCGCAATGGCTGGACTGGGTGCAGCAGCACAGCCAGCAGCGCCTGGGCCGGCTCACGCTGGCCGGGCCGCGCCACCACTACCCGCTGGTGGCCGCCTATGCGCACCGCTTCGCCGCGCGGCGCTTTGCACTGGTCGGCGACGCCGCGGTGGGCATGCACCCGGTCACCGCGCATGGCTACAACTTCGGTCTGTACGGCGTGCAGCGCCTGACCGCCGAGCTGGCTGGCAACCGCGACAAGCTGGATGCCGACGTGCCTCTGCAGCGCTACTCCACGGGCCACCGTCGCGACACCTGGCCCATCTACCAGGGCACCAATGCGGTGGTGAAGCTGTTCACCGACGAGCGCAGACCGGCACGGCTGCTGCGCCAGGGCGTGCTGCGCCTAGCCGAGCATCTGCCGCCACTGAAGGCGGTGATCGCACACCAGCTGACGTCCAAGCCACGCGGCCTGGCGGCCTGAGCTGCTTCAGCGGCGCTTGGCCGCCTGGCGACGCCGGGCCAAGGCCAGCCCACCCAGGGCCACCAGGCTCAGCGCCAGCGAAGCCGGCTCAGGCACGGCGTTGCGCTCGGCGACGATGAAGTCCTGGGCGCTGGCGTTGTACAGGCGGGTCACGGTGTACTGGCTCTGGGTCGCGTCGAGCTGGCCGAACCAGTTGGCCGCCTGGTTGCGCACGGCGGTGCTGCCGCCGGACTGCAGGAAAAAGTTGCCGGCCAGCAGGTTCAGCGGGCCGTTGCTGTCGTAGAGGATTTCCCACAGCGCCAGCTGGAAAGCCACGCTTTCGGTCTTGGTGTCGATCGGACCGGCCACGGTGTAGAGGCGACCCATCAGATCGGCCTGCCGGACCGTGAAACCGTTGGCACTGCCGGTGGCCGCAAACTGGTGCTGGTAGGTGGTGTTGAACGAGAACGGCTGCAGGATGTCCACGCAGAAGGTCAGAAATTCCTGCATGCCCTTGCCGAGGTCGGCCTGGCCGCGGAATTGCCCCACATTGACTGTGCCGGACTTGCTGGTGTCGATGGCCTCCGAGCCCAGAGAGAACTGGCTCAGGTTCACCGGCGCGGCCTGAGCGCCGGCGACGAAAGCGGCCGTCAGGGAGGTGGCGAGGACATTCAGGCTCAGGCGGGTGATGTTCATGATGGGGACCGGTGGGCCGAAGCGGCCGGGTTGCAATGGTCTGCAGTGTCTGCATTAGCACCGCGCCTGTTGATCCCCGATGCGGGCGGTTCGGGCGGCCGGACGTGAGATGCATCACGCCGGCAGCCGCCGCCAGGGGCTTCAATCGCCGCGCACCACGCCCTCGCGCCGCGGGTCGGCGCCGCCAAACCAGCCCGGTGACTTTCGCTCGATCGCCTGCAGGCCGCTGGGCATCTCGACCTGCTGGACCGCATGAGCGCGGGCTTTCAGCGCGTCGACAATGGCCGCCGGGAAGCGCCCGGCCTCCAGCAGCGTCGGCCCGTTAAAGCTGCCGAAGTTGGGCAGGTTGATGGACTGCTGCGCGTCCAGCCCCCAGGCCAGCGTGCCCAGCAGGGTCTTGGCGGTGAAGTGGATGATGGCCGGGCCACCCGGCGAGCCCAGGCTCATCAGCAGGCGGCCATCGCGTGCGTCGAACACCAGGGTCGGGCTCATCGACGAGCGCGGGCGCTTGCCCGGCTCCAGCCGGTTGGCCACTGGGCGACCCTGCGCATCGCGAGGCGCCAGCGCGAAATCGGTCAGCTGGTTGTTGAGCAGAAAGCCGCCAGCCAGGCCGCTGCCGCCATCGCTCATCAGGCGGGCGCCGAACACCGCCTCGATGCTGGTGGTAAGCGCCACAGCACGCCCTTGCGCGTCGATCACGCTGATGTGGCTGGTGCCGTACTCGGGCTGCTCGGCCTGAGGCGCCCAGGCCTGGCGCAGTGCGCCGGGCTGGCCAGCGGTGGCGCTGCCCATGCTGCGCTCGCCGATCAAGGCGGCGCGGCTGCTCAGATAGCCGGCGTCCAGCAGGCTGTCCCAGCGCCCGCCCGGCGCGGCCACAAAGCTCGGGTCGCCGATGTATTGGGCGCGGTCGGCGAAGGCCAGCCTTGCAGACTCGGTGTACAGATGCAGCATCTCGGCCGTCGGCACGCCATCGGCCAGCGCCTGCGCCGGCATGCCTTTGGCATCGATCAGGTAGAGCATCTGCATCAAGGTGAGATGTCCACTGGAAGGCGGCGGGAAACCGCAGACGCGCCAGCGTGCGCGCCACACATGGCACAGCGCCTCGCGCTCCTGGGCCTGGTAGCCACTGAGGTCTGCCTGAGTCAGCCGTCCGGGGTTGCCGGCATGGTTCTTCACGCGGCCGACCAGATCAGCGGCGATGGCGCCGGGCTCATGAAGGGCAGCACTGCCGCGCAGGGCGATCGCACGCAGCACGGCCGCCAAGGCTGGATTGCGCAGCCGGTGTCCGACCGGCCAGGGTTTGCCATCGGCATCAAAGAAGTAGGCCAATGCCTGCATGTCTTGCTTCAGCGCCGTTTCCGTCGACAGCAAGGTATTCAGGCGCGGGCTGACTTCAAAGCCCTGCTCGGCCAGGCGGATCGCGGGCTCGAACAGCTGCGCCCAGGGCAGGCGCCCATGCTGGCGATGCGCCATCTCCAGCATGCGAACTACACCCGGCACCCCCACCGCACGGCCGCCGACCGCGGCCTTCAGAAAGGGCATGGGCTTGCCATCGGGCTGCAGGAACAAGGCTTCGCCAGCCGCCGCTGGCGCAGTTTCGCGGCCGTCGAAGGCCTGCACGCGCTGGCCGTCCCAGTGCATCAAAAAGGCGCCGCCGCCGATGCCGCTGGACTGTGGCTCCACCAGGGTCAGGACCATCTGCACAGCCACGGCCGCGTCGATGGCGCTGCCCCCTTGACGCAGAATCAGCGCGCCAGCTTCAGTCGCGAGCGGATTGGCCGCTGCCACCGCCTGACGCTGAAACTGCCAGCCCGGCTTTGCCTGGTAGCCGCTGGCGCCTTCGGGCTGCATCGGCGCAGCAAGCGGCGGCGCCGGCGGCTGCGTGGCGCAGCCCGCCAGTGTGAAGAGCAGCGCCACCAGGGGCAGGCGCCAGTGGCGACGATATTGGTCGTGAGGGCGTTGGGGGCAAGGCATGACCCCATGGTAGCGACCCCCGCTGGCGTGGGAAACTCATGCCAACACCCAGCTGGAGATCCGTGTGAGAGCGCTGCCCACTCCCCAACACCTGCCAGACCCAGTCCGGCCCGAATGGCATGAGCGCGGCCAGTACCCGAGGCCGGTTGCGGCGCTGCTGGGGCTGCTGCTCAGCGCCGTGCTGGTTGGCTGCGGTGGTGGCGGCGGCTCGGGTAGCGAGACACCCGTGACCCCCACCCCGCCGGTGCAGACCGTGCCGCCGCTGAGCCAGAGCTGCGAGACCGGCTCGGTGGCCCGTCTGGCTTTCGAGACCGAGCCGCTGACCGGGAGCGCCAGCGAGATCAGCCTGCTGGCCTGCGGCAGCGGCCGCTTGCTGAATCCGCGCTGGGCCCAGCTGTCCGGCCCGGCGCTGGCGCTGAGCTCGGCCCGCTCGCCCGCGCTGAGCATCGAGCCCCCGAGCGTCGGTGCTTACCGTTTGTCCGTCACCTTCTCCGACACCAACGGCCGACCGTTCAGCGGCGAGCTGAGCTTCAACGCCAAGGCCGACGACGGCAGCGCCGCCATGACGGTCCGCGGCGAGCCTTCGGTGTGGAGCGGCGGCAGCCTGTCCTTGCGCGCCTGGCCGCGCGGCCTGAGCGAGGCGCAGCTCAGCGGCGCGCGCTATCAGTGGAGTGTGCTCAGCGGCCCCACGCCGAGCTTGGACAAGACCGATGACAGCCTGCTGATCTTCAAGGCGCCCAGCGTCAGCGGCGACAGCCTGCTTAGCCTGAGGGCCCAGATCACGCTGTCAGATGGCCGCAGCTTCAGCGATGAGTTCAAGCTGTTGGTGCAGCCTCCGCCCAACGCCGCCGCCAGCCCACTGTTTGGCGCCGACAGCCCGAGCAGCCGCGTCTACCCCTATCTAGACAGCAGCCCGCATGCCACCGCCTTGGCCGACTGCATCTATCACCCGGGCTTGAGCGGCAGTTCGCCCAACAATCTGTGCACGCTGGGCCGTCTGCCGCTGCTGGGCCAGTCCACCGGCGGCGCAGCGCCCAGCGTCGAACAGGTGATGCAGCGCGTGCTGGTGTCCAACGACTGGATGGGCGAGGTGTTCGAGCGCTTCCTTCGCGAGCAGGATCCCAACGGTGACTTCCGCCGCATGCTGAACGCCACGACGGCCGTGGTGATCGGCTCGCGCGTGCGACCGGCCTTCTACTGGAGCGCCACTGGCGCGATCTATCTAGATGCTTCCTATCTGTGGCTGACCCCAGGCCAGCGCGACACGCTGAGCGAATCGCCCGATCCGCGCAGCGCCTATGGCAAGACCCTGTCCTACAGCTCGCCCTGGCGTTACGTGCTGAACAACAGCCATGCGGTCAAGACCTATCCGGTCAAGGAGCGCGGCAGCCGCGACATCAGCGAGTTGCGCTTCGAGCTGGGCCGCTTGCTCTATCATGAGCTGGCGCATGCGGCCGATTTCCTGCCGCCGCGCGTGCATGCCTCGCTGCCCTCGAATCTGCGCGTCTATGAGGCCGTGCCGGCCAGCACCGCTTCGCAGCAGCTGCAGCAGCAGCTGCCCTTCTTCTCGCAGGAGATGGTGGCACTGGGCCGCGTGCTGTTCTTCGGCGAGACCGCGACTGCGGCGCAGAACGCCTACACGCCGGACGACATCACGCGCTTCTTCAGCCTCGACCGGGTCACCGACGACTACAGCTACTCGCTGCCCAGCAGCCAGAGCGTGCCGCGCGAAGATGCCGCGATGCTGCTGGAAGAAGCCCTGATGCAGCTGCGCTACGGCGTGCTGCGCGACTACGGCATCACGCCGCGGCTGCAAGACGGTGCCGCCAGTGCCGACCTGATCGTCACCTGGGGCCAGCGCGGGCGCATCGGCGATGCCGCGGTGAAGCCGCGCGTGGCCCTGGTGCTGGCCGACCTGATGCCCTGGCTGGCGGCGGACTCGGTCTCCAAGCTGGCCGCACCCATCCAGCTGCGGCGCGGCCTCAGCTGGGGCCAGAACCTGGACCAGGCGGCACTCGCCGCCGGCCAGGCCCGGCCGATGACGGCGCGCGAACGCCTCAACGAAGAAGCGCTGCAGCTGGATCAGTTCGGACGCCAGGAACAGGCACGCCGCGCCAAGGCCGCGCGGCAGTTCGACGGGCTGCTGGTGCGCTAACGGCCGCCGCGCCTTAGGCGAACAGGCCGAGGTCGCGTTGGGTGTAGTTGCTGATCTGCGGCAACACCCGCGGCAGGTCGCTGGCGCTGACGCCCATCCAAGTGGCCAGCGACGCCGCCAGTTGGTCCACCGCCGTGGTCGGCAGCAGGCGCCCCTGCCCGACATCGTCCGGGCCGTTGACACTGACGGACGGCAGTTGGCCGAAGAAGTTGCGAGGCTTCAGCGCGCCGCCCATCAGCAGGTGATGGCTGCCCCAGCCGTGGTCGGAGCCGTCGCCGTTGCTGGTCAGCGTGCGGCCAAAATCCGAGGCGGTGAAGGCGGTGACGTTGTTGATCACGCCCAGTTCCACCAGCGCATCATGGAAAGCGCCCATCGCCTCGCTGACGTTCGTCAGCAGACCTGGATGCTGTTGCGGCAGGAAGTCGTGCAGATCGAAGCCGCCGAGTGATACGAAGAAGACCTGCCGCTTGGCGCCCAGGCTGTTGCGTGAGCCGATCAGCCTAGCCACCATCTGCAGTTGCGTGGCCAGGCTGTTGTTGGCCGGAAAGGCTGTGGCCAGCGCCGGCAGGCTGGCCAGCGCCGCGCTGACCGAGGCCTGCGCATTGACCGAGCGGCTCACCACCCGGTTCAGCTCCTGTTCCATCCAGTGGCTGCGGCTGTCGGTGATCAGCGTGCGCAGCGCGTTGGCGCAGGCCTGCGAGCCGAACAGCGGCCGCGTCACGCCATTGATCGCCACCGCCCCGCTGCTGGAGATCTGGTACTGCACCGCCTGCTGGCCGGACATGAAGACCGCATTGCCGGAGACATTGATGCAGGTGAAGGTGCTGGTGGCGTTGGAGTTCAAGAACAGATCGCCCATGCGCCCGCCCCAGCCGGTAGTGGCGCCCTCGGGGTTGGAGGCCTGCCAGACGCTCTGCTGGTCGTTGTGCGAGAACAGCTTGGGCGGCAACGGCACGCTCTGCGCCTTGTACTGCGCCAGCGTGGTGGGCTGCACCAGCGGGCCGACATTGAGCAGCACGCCCAGGCGGCCAGCATCGAACACGCCTTTGAGCCGGCTCATCTGCGGCGCCAGCGCCATCTGACGCCCATTGGCCAGGGCGGTGGTCGGCGACAGCAGCGTGGCTGCCAGATCAGCGCGCGGCGTCGCGATGGTCTGGCGGATCTGCGCATAGGCGTTGTAGGAGGTCTGGTCGTAAGGCACCAGGGTGTTGCCGTAGTCGTTGCCGCCATAGAGGAAAACGCAGACCAGGGCCTTGTAGTCGCTGGGCGCGGTCTGCGCTGCGGCTTCACCGATGGCGGCCAGGTTCAGCGCCCAGGGTGTGGCGGTGCCGGCGATGCCTAAAGCGGCGCCGCGGCGCAGGAACTCACGGCGCTGCAGCGCAGCCAGTCCGATTCTTGGCTTGCTCGTCATCGTGCGCCTCACTTCTGGATCAGGTATTCAGGGCAGGCCAGGATCATCAACAGCGTCGCGTAGATGCGGTTGAGGCGGCCGGTGTCGTTGGTGGCGGCGATGCTGCTTACCGCGGTGGCGATGGTGCTGCGCGTCGCCACACTCAGGCCGTCGCCCGCCAGCAGCAGCGACCAGCGCGCCACCAGCGCCGGCGCATCATTGGCCGTGGCCAGTTCGGCGCTGTAGCTGGGCTTGAGCTCGCCGACGCCGTTGACGATCACGCTCTGCATGTAGTTCAGGTAACCGGCCACCGTGCTCTCGTTGCAGAGCTGGAACTCCGGCGCTGTGATGCCGTTATTGCCCAGCAGCGAGTTCGGCGGCACATAGCCCGGGCGGAAGAAGTTGAACACCGAGGGCGCGCGCAAGGGGCTCTGGCCCAGGCGGGTCGAGGGGTCGGACAAGTTGCCGACATTCCACAGATCGGTCGGCGACGTCAGGCCCACGCTGCGCGCCCATTGCACAAAGCGCTGCAGCGGCTCACGCAGCTTGCCGCTGGCGGGATCGGTAGAGACGTTGCGTGCCTCGCTGTCCAGCAGGATGGCGCGGATCACGGCCTTCAGGTCGCCGCGCTGGCCTGCCCCGTTGTTGTTGAAGACGCTGGCCACGCGCTGCACATAGGCCGCGCTGGGGTTGGAGCAGACCAGGCGCTGGATCAGTTGCCGGCCGATAAAGGGTCCGACATTGGGGTGGTTGGCCAGCGTGTCCAGCGCCGTCTTCAGCGCCGCCGGGCCATCGGCGGTGGCCGGAATGTCCGCAGTCAGCACCTTCTTGGCGCCGGTCGAGAAGCGGCTGGCCACATGCACCATCGGCCGGCGGGCATAGCCAGGGTCATCCGGCAAGGCATTGTCGAATTCCCAGCCGGTCAGCACCCGCGCCAGCTCGGTGATCTGGGCCTGGGTGTAGGTGTCCTGCGGCTTGCCATTGGCGCCGAGCTTGGGTGTGCCGTCCAGGTTCAGCTCGACCAGGCCGATGGTGAAGAGCTGCATCACCTCACGCGCATAGTTCTCGTCGGGCACGCGGCCGGTGCTGGGTTCTTCCTTACGGTTGCCGCGCATGTTCAGGTAGACGCCCATGGCGGGTGACAGCGTCACTGCCTCCAGCAGCTGGCGATAGCTGCCGAAGGCGTGCTGCTCCAGCCAGTCCGCGTAAGAGGCCGCCAGGAAGCCGCGCCAATTGACCGGCAGCCCGGCCATCGAGACCACGAAGATCTCGGACAGCGCCAGCGTGACGCGCTGCCGCAGCACATCGGGCGCACCGATCAGCTTGCGCCACAGCGTGTTGTCGGTGCCGTTGAAGCCATCACGGTTGGCCTCCACGGCATAGCCCTTGGCCACCATCCAGTCATAGTGCGACTGGCTGCGCGGCAGCGCGAATTGCTCGTCCAGCCAGGCCGCGAAGCCCTTGGTCTTGACGGCGCCAACCTCGCTGCTGGTGGCGGCGAAGCCGGCTTGCGCCAGGAAGCGCGCGGCCTGGGCATCGGTAATGGAAATGGGCACCGGGGCAGGCGCTGGAGCAGGCGAAGGTGCTGGCGCTGGTGCCGGAGCAGGTCCTGGCGCTGGTGCAGGTGCGGGGGCCGGGGATGGTGCCGGGGCATCGCTGCCACCACCGCCGCCGCCACAGGCCGCCAGCAAGGCCGCCGAGGCCGAAGCCAGAAGCGCCGCCGCGCCGCCCGCAGGCCCTGCGGATTGCCCGGCCGAGCGCTGATCGCCTGCCGGCGGCGCTGACGCCACGGCTTGGGCTGCAGATGCTGCATCAAGCGGGTCGGCCAGAGCTGGCCTGTCTCGAAGAACTGGTTTCACGGCGGGACCTCAAGGCTGGAATTCAGCAATGGCCGCAATGTAGCCATGCCTGACCTCAGTTTCGCCTCAAGACTGCATGCCGTTACGTCTGATGCCAATCCGTACACAAGAACACCACATCAGCGTTTTCGAGTGCGTAAGAAAAAAAGGCTGACGTCGCCGTCAGCCTTTCTTGACCCGCATCCGAGCGCCCGTCAGAGCAGCGGCACGCCCGTTTTGCTCTGGATGAACTCGCGCGTCACGCCATCGGCCAGCTCCACCAGCTTCAGGCCCTCGGGTGTGACGTCCATCACGCCCAGGTCAGTGATGATGCGGTCGACCACGCCCTGGCCAGTCAGCGGCAGTGTGCACTCGGCCAGGATCTTCAGGTCCTCGGTGCCGTCCTTCTTCTTGGCTACATGTTCCATCAGGATGATCACGCGCTTGACGCCGGCCACCAGGTCCATCGCGCCGCCCATGCCCTTGACCATCTTGCCAGGGATCATCCAGTTGGCCAGGTCGCCCTTGGCCGTCACTTGCATGGCGCCCAGGATGGACAGATTGATCTTGCCGCCGCGAATCATCGCGAAGCTGTCGTGGCTGCCGAAGATCGACGAGCCCTTGATGGTGGTGACGGTCTGCTTGCCAGCATTGATCAGGTCGGCGTCCACCTCGTCCTCATACGGGAAGGGGCCGATGCCCAGCATGCCGTTCTCGCTCTGCAGCCAGACCTCGATATGGTCGGGCACGAAGTTGGCCACCAGCGTCGGGATGCCGATGCCGAGGTTCACGTAGAAGCCGTCCTGCAGCTCCTGGGCCGCGCGTGCGGCCATCTGGTCTTGGGTCCAAGCCATGGTTGTTCTCCTCAGACTTTGCGGGCGCGGGTGGTGCGCTTCTCGATGCGCTTCTCGGGCGTCGGGTTGTGCACGATGCGGTGCACATAGATGCCCGGCAGGTGCACATCGTCCGGCGCGATCTCGCCGGTGGCGACGATGCGCTCGACCTCGACAATGCAGAGCTTGCCGGCCATCGCAGCGGCCGGGTTGAAGTTGCGCGCGGTCAGGTTGAAGCGCAGATTGCCTGAGCGGTCCGCGATATCGGCCTTGACCAGCGCGATGTCGGGCACCAGCGCGTGCTCCATCACATAGGTCTCGCCGTCGAAGTCGCGCAGCTCCTTGCCATCAGCCACGATGGTGCCCACACCGGTCTTGGTGAAGAAGGCCGGGATGCCGGCGCCGCCAGCGCGCAGCTTCTCGGCCAGCGTGCCCTGCGGCGTGAACTCCAGCTCCAGCTCGCCGGCCAGGTACTGGCGCTCGAACTCCTTGTTCTCGCCCACATAGCTGGAGATCATCTTCTTGATCTGGCGCGTCTCCAGCAACTGGCCCAGGCCGAAGCCGTCAACGCCCGCGTTGTTCGAGATGACGGTCAGATCTTTCACACCGCTGTCACGCAGCGCGGCGATCAGGGCCTCCGGGATGCCGCACAGGCCGAAGCCCCCGACCGCCATCAACTGGCCGTCCTTGACCACATCCTTCAGCGCCTCGGCAGCGCTGGCAAATACCTTGTTCATCAGTGTCTCCGTCAGTCCATCGGACAGGTGACAGCGTACCTTTGCGGCCTACGTAAAGCGTTACGTAGAATCGCCTAAGCACATTGGGTTTTGCCCAGGGAGCTGTGCATGAAAGCGTTGCAAGGCTTCTTCCTTGGGCTGCTGTGCCTCGCAGCCCCTCCGATGGCGATGGCCGGCGGCTTGCAGATCGGCGGCTTCGGCAGCCTCTCAACCTACCGCGGCGACGAAGCCCTGGTGGCGGTGCGGCCGGGTGAGCGCGTCAAGAACAGCTCGCGCGATGGCGAGTGGCGCTGGGATGGCGACTCGGTGCTGGGCCTGCAGCTGCGCTGGGAAGCGTATGAGCAGATCGAGCTGGTCTGGCAGGTGCAGGCGCGTGACGACCTCGTCAGCCGCTACCGCCCCCGCAACGAATGGGCCTATGCGGCCTGGCGGCCCACGGCCGACTGGACGCTGCGCCTGGGGCGCCAGCCGCTGCCGGTGTACCTGCATTCGGAGACCACGCGAGTCGGCTATGCCCACACCGCGGTGCGGCCGATGTCGGCGGTCTATGGGCTCAACGGCAGCGAACCGATCGATGGCGTCAATGCCAGCTGGAGCCGCGATGTGCTCGGCGGCAACCTCAGTCTCGATCTGGGCAGCGGTCGGAACAACGTGACGCTGCCGCGCGGTCGGATCGACACGCGCAGCGCAAGCACCGGCGCCTTGCGCTGGCAACGCGACGGCCTGTCCGTGCGCCTCGGCTTAGCGGCGTTCCGCTTCGACCTCCTGGACGCCGCTCTCGACGCACAGCTCGCCGCTTTGAGTCAGCCGGGCAGCCCCTGCAGCAACTGCGCCAGCGTGCTGCCGCAAAGGGCCAGCACCCGCAATGTGGAGGGCGGCCTGCTCAACCTGGGGCTGATCTGGGAGCGCGGCAGCTGGACACTGACGGCCGAGGCCATGCGCCGTAGCGGCAACTCCGTCTTCCTGCCCAAGACCACGGCCTGGTATGCACAGCTCTCCCATCGCTTGGGGGCTTTCACACCCTACGCAGCCATCGGAGCTTCGCGCTTTGATGAGCCGGCCCTGGGCTTGCAGGCCGTGCCGGGGACGCCCACGTCGGTCGCCGCTGGCCTGGCGCAGCTGGACCGGTCGCTGCAGCGGCCCTTCGGCCGCCACATCGTCCTCGCTGGTCTGCGCTGGGACCTGCATGATCAGGCTGCGCTGAAGCTGCAGATCGAGCGCTGGAAGGCCAGCCAGGACAGCAGCACACCGCGCGATGGCGAGATCGTGCTGCTGGCCGGCACGCCCGAATGGAACGGACGCGCCAGCTTGCTGACGCTGAGCCTGGACTTCGTCTTCTGACCGGAGGGATGGCGATGAAGAACTACTTCCTCCCGCTCTTCCATGTCCTTGCATTGCTGGGCTTGGCGCTGCTGCTGCCGATCAGTCCTGCGATGGCTGCCGGCGAGACTGGCGGCACGCTTCGGGTCGCCGTATCGCGCTCGCTGGCACCGCCCTTTGTGCTGTGGCGGGACAACCAGCCGGTCGGCGGCATCGATGTGGACATCGCCCGCGCGGTCGCGACGCAGCTCAAGACCACGGCCGAGTTCCTCGTGCTGCCGCGCCTGCGCGTCGAGGCCGCGCTGTCGAGCGGCGAGGCGGACATGGCCTGCAACCTCAGCCCGCTGAGCACTCCGCGCAATGAGGCCCTGCCGCTCGGCCCGGCGCTGTTCGAGGTGCAGGAGTTGCTGGCCGGGCATGAAAGCGCCAGCATGGCCGACAGCCTGGAGCAGTTGCCAGCTGGCACCGTCGTCGGCACGCTGCAGGGCCAGGCCTATGCACCGCTGGAGACGCTGTTCACCAGCGGCAAGCTCAAGCGCGACGATGCGCTGGACGACGAGCGCATGCTGCGCAAGCTGGTGCTGAACCGTCACCCCTATGGCATCAGCAACCGCCAGTCGCTGGGGTGGTTCGCCGCCGAGGATGGCGGAGACAAGATCGCATCCTGGCGCCTGCCGGTCGGCAGCCGCGCCTACCGCTGCACCCTCTCGCCACGCGGCCGTTTCGAAGCCCGACAGCTCCTTGCGGCGCTGGAACAGCTGCAGACCAGCGGCCGCGTCGACGCCATCGTGGCCTCGCTCACAGCGCCGCCGCTGGCCGTGGTGGTGTCCAACCGCAGCACGCTGCGCCAGGTTTCGCGCAGTGCGCTGACCGAGTTGTTCCTGGGCCAGCGCAGCCGCCTGGCCGATGGCTCGGCGCCTGAACCGGTGATGGCCGGCGGCCAGGAACGCAACCAATTCATGGCGGCCGTGCTCAAGCGCGATGCCGCACAGTTCCGCGCCGCGTGGGCCGCCCAGCAGTTCGGCGGCCGGCGCCGCCCGCCTACTGAGCTGGCCAGCGCCGAAGCGGTGAAGAGCCACCTGCAGCGTCATGTCGAGGCCATCGGCTTTCTGCCGCTGTCCCTGGTCGACAGTTCGCTGCGCATCGTCTACCTCCCCTGAACCTCAAAATGACTCAAGCCCTGATGACACCGGCCTCCCTGCAGGCCAAGATTCCCGAAATCTTTGCGCCCTGGATCATCGCGATGGACCTGCGCGTGATCGAGGTGCTTCCGGGCGAGGTGCTGCTCAGCATGCCGGTCAAGGCCGACTATGTGCATGTCGGCGGCGTGATGTGCGGCCAGGCCGCGATGGCTGCCGCCGACACCGCGATGGTGCTGGCGCTGACGGCCGAGCTGGGCGAATTCAAGCCCATGACCACGGTGCAGTTGCAGACCAGCTTCCTGCGGCCCATCAGCAGCGATCAGGTGCTGGTGCGTGCCACCGTGCTGCGCCGCGGCAAGAGCCTGGCCTTCGGCAGCATCGACATCAGCAGCCCGGACGGCAAGCTGGCCGTGCAGGCCACCACCACCTACGCCCTGCTCGCGTGAACCTGGACTACCGCACCGCCTTCGAGATGGCGCCCATCGGCCTGGTGCTATCGGAGCAGCGCCGCATCCTTGACTGCAACCGCCAGGCACTGGCTATCTTCGGCGCCCGGCGCGAGCAGCTGATCGGCCAGAGCTTCGCCCTGCTCTACCCCAGCCCGGCCGAGTTCGAGCGCACCGGCGAGCGCATCAGCGCCAGCCTGGACGCGCAGGGCTGCTACGCCGATGACCGCGTGATGCGCCGCGTGGCCGGCCCTGCCGCTGGCCAGCTGTTCTGGTGCCATGTCTCGGGCCGCACGCTGGACCCGGCCGACCCGCATGCCAAGGGCATCTGGAGCTTCGAGGACCTGTCGGCACGCCGCCAGCTCACCGCCGATCTGACGCCACGCGAACGCGAGATCGCGGCACTGCTGATCGAAGGCCTGACCAGCAAGCTCATCGGCAAGCGCCTGGGCATCAGCCCGCGCACGGTGGACGTCTACCGGGCCCGGCTGATGAAGAAATACGGCGCCGCAACGACGCCGGAGCTGATCAAAAAGATGCTGGCCTGAGGATGGGCACGAGCGCATGGCCCTTGCGATGCCAAGTGACCGAGCCACTGACTGAAGCGCCGCAGAATGCAGGCATGCTCAAGTTTCGAAGCGCCACCATCGAAGACCTGCCAGCGATCTGCGCCCTTGGCGAGCAGGTCAATGCAATCCATCACGACGCCCATCCGCAGGTGTTCGCCGCCGCCGGCGCGCATGACCGAGACCAGGCGCATTGGGCCGCCAGCCTAGGGCGCGATGACGCCAAGATCTTCGTCGCCGAGCTTGACGCCCAGTTGGTGGGCTTCGTGAATGTCGTGCTGCTCAACGAAACGCACTCGCTGCTTCAACCGATGCGATTTGGCCGGGTCGGCTCGGTGTCGGTCACCGAGCCGATGCGGGGCCGCGGTATCGGCAAGCAGCTGATGCGTCTGGTGCAGGACTTCGTGGCCGAGCACGGCGGGCACGAAGTGCGCCTGACAGTCTGGACCTTCAACGAGGCCGCGCACAGGCTCTACCAGGAGCTTGGCTATGAGACACGCTCGCTGAACCTCGCCCGCCGGGTTGATGGCGGGACCTGACGAGCGTCGAGTCGCTTCACCCTTCAAGCCAGCGCCCGCTCCAGCACCGGCCCGCCATCGTCGATGCGCACATGGTCGGCATAGGCAAAGCCGGCGTTTCGCAAAGCCGTCTGCAAGGGCTGCAGCCGCTGATCCACCTGCGCCAGCGCGGCCTGCACCGCCGGGTCGAGAAAGGACAGATACAGCGTCTGGCGCGGCAGCAGCGAGGCCAGATGGCTACACCAGACCGGGCCCCAGCGCTGCTGCGCCTGCTGCGGATCGCCGGGATAGAACACCTGGCCCAGCCCCTGCCAGAAGGCTGAGCGCCCGGCCTCATCGCGCGGCCCGGCCAGCTCGGCGATCAAGCGACGGCCGAAGTCTTGCGGGCAGCGCGCGATTTCGGCCAGCGCAGCGGTGATCAGCGCCGGCCAGAGCTCGGTGCTGTCAACACCGGGGGCGGCGCAGAAATCCGCCAGCTCGCTCTGGCCGGTGTGGTCATTGCCTAGCAGCAGCGTGGCCTGGCTTTGGAACAGGCCCAGCTCGGGCGCCGCATGCACCGCGCAACCAACGTGGTAGCTGTAACGCGGCAGTTGCAGGCCCAGGCGGGCGCGTAGGCGCAAGCCGGCCAGCGCGCTGCCGCTGCGGGCGTCCCGCACGAACAGCCAGGCTTCGCCGGGCTGCAGCGTCCAGTCGGGCTGCCAACCCAGCGCATCGGCCCAGCCCTGCAGGCGCGCAAGCAGGTCGGCCGGCAGGGCCTCGCTGTGCAGCATCGTCTCAAGCGTCAGGCTGCTCATGCGCCCTCTCCTTCGCGTGGCACCGGATCGAGCGGCGTGACCCGCAGGCGCTGGCCGTCCACCAGGCCCAGGCGCTGCGCCAGTTCATGGCCGGGGGCCAGTTCTTGCGCCGCCACCGGCAATTCGGCCAGCACTGCCATGAAGCCCTCGCGCTCAAGGCTGCAGGCGATATGCCAGCTGGCCAGGCCGAGGTTCAGCGCGCCGGCATTGAGCGTCAGACGGCGCGAGTGGCGCACGCTGCGCAAGATCGGCAGGCTGCTCTCCACCGTGGGGCCGCCGTCGAAGATGTCCACATAGCTGTCGGCATCGAAGCCCTCGTCCTGGAGGATGGCAAACGGCAGCTCGGCCACCGGATGCAGCTGACCGATGGCCCACTGGGCCTCGGCCGGCAGCAGCGGCACATAGACCGGGGAATGCGGCATCAGGTCGGCAATCAGCGCCTTGCTGCGGCCGCCCACCACCCGCTCGGCCTGCGCGTAGTCCATATTGAAGAAGCGCCGCCCGACCGCGTCCCAGAAGGGGCTCTGGCCCTGCTCGTCGCACAGGCCCGGGCTCTCGGCAGCGATGCGCTCGCTGAAGCGCTCGATGAACTCCTGGATGAACAGCAGGCGTGCGCGCGACAGCAGCTGCGGCGCCAGCGTGTGCTCATAGGCCGGGTCGATGTAGAAGGAGGTCAGCAGCGTGTAGCCGGTCAGGTCGTGGCACAGATGCAGGGTGTGCATGCGCTGGCTGACACCCAAGGCCGCCGAGGCATGCACGACGAATTCATTGCGGTAGCTGTAGAAGCGGTCGTGGAAGCCGGCGCTAGCGGCAATGCCGCTGGTGCCCACCACTTCGCGCCGGGCGCGGTCTTCCAGCACGAAGAGGTAGGTTTCCTCGCCGCTGGCATCGTCGGGGCTGGCAAAGGCCTCCAGCGAGCGTTCGATGCGCAAGCGCAGCTGCGACTTGTCCTCGGGCAACGAACTGATGCCGTGCGCGCTGGCGGCGGCGATGCGCTCCAGCGCCGGCAGATCGCCCGGTGCCACCGGGCGCAGCAGCAGGTCTAGCGGATTCATCTCAGTCCTCTTGATCATCAGGATTCACCGTCCGGACGGCGCCAGGCCGCGGCGCGCTGGCTGCGCTCATCGCGGGGCGTGTGGCCGAAGGCCGTCTTGTAGGCATTGGAGAAATGCGGCCCCGACGAGAAGCCGCAGCTCAGGCCGATCTGCAGGATGGACTGGCTGCCCTGCTGCAGCAGGCGGCGTGCACGGCTCAGGCGCAGCTCCAGGTAGTAGCGCGATGGCAGCGCGTCCAGGTGCTGCTTGAACAGTCGCTCCAGCTGGCGCCGCGACACGCCGACCAGACGCGCCACTTCCTCAGTGGGCAGGGGCTCGGCCAGATTGGCTTCCATCAGGCTGAGCGCCTCGGCCAGCTTGGGGCTGGCCGCGCCCATGCGCTCGGCCAGCGGCTGGCGCTGCCGTTCATCGCGAGCCCGGGCGCGCTCCTGCCCCAGCGCCAGGGTCAGGTCTTGCGCCAGGCGCTCACCGTGCCGGCGCGCCAGCCAGGCCGGCATTAGGTCCAGCACCGCAGAGCCGCCGCCGCAGCTCAGGCGCTGGCCATTGGCCGCGCTGATGTCCCACACCCGCGTGCTCCACAGCACGGCCGGCCAGGCATCGCCCATGGCTTCGGCCAAGGGCCAGCAGACGCTGGCCCGTTCGCCATCCAGCAGCCCGGCCGCGGCCAGCAAGGCGGACCCGCCATCAATTCCGGCCAGTACACAAGCGCCCTGGCCCAGCGTTCGCAAAGCGGCCAGCAGCCCCGCCGGCGGCGGTGTGACGCGCTGGCCAGCGATGACGAAGACGGCATGCCAGTCGAGCTGCTCGTCGAAGGGCTCGGTGTGCAACTGCACGCCCTCGTTGCAGGCCAGCAGGCCGCCATTCACCGACACCGGCTGGGCCAGATACTCGGCCTCGTCCTGCAGGCTGTTGGCCAGCTGCAACGACTCCATCACCCCAGACGCGGCCAGCAACGAGCAGCCCGGCAACAGCAGGACGGCACAGCGCAGAACGGGCGGGTCGATCAGGTTCACGGCCTCATCACTTTAGCCCGCTTGAGAGGAAGGCCTTCAACCGCTCGCTTTGCGGCCGCGTCAGCACCTCACGCGGGTCGCCCTGCTCCTCGACGCGTCCCTGGTGCAGGAACATCGTGTGGCTGGACACCTCGCGGGCGAATCCCATTTCATGTGTCACCACGATCATCGTGCGGCCCTCGGCAGCCAGATCGCGCATCACCTTCAGCACCTCGCCCACAAGCTCGGGGTCCAGCGCCGAGGTGGGTTCGTCGAACAGCATCACCTCGGGCTCGACCGCCAGCGCGCGGGCAATCGCCACGCGCTGCTGCTCGCCGCCGCTCAGCTGGGCCGGGTAGACGCTCTTGCGATGCGCCACGCCGACGCGGGCCAGCAGGGCTTCGGCCTTCTCGACGGCCTCGGCCTTGGACACGCCCAGCACATGCACCGGCGTCTCGATGACGTTCTCCAGCACGGTGCGGTGGGCCCAGAGGTTGAAGTTCTGGAACACCATCGCCAGGCGCGCCCGCCACTGCTGCAGTTGTCGGGCCGAGCTGGCGCGCAGGCTGCCGTCGCGGTCGCGCTCCAGCTTCAGGCTCTCGGCTCCCAGCCTGAGGCTGCCTTCATTGGGCTGCTCAAGCAGATTCAGGCAACGCAAGAAAGTGCTCTTGCCGGAGCCGGAGGAGCCGATCAGCGTGATCACATCGCCCGGTTTGGCGGCCAGCGACACGCCGCGCAGCACCTCGCGCTCTCCGAAGCGCTTGTGCAGGTTGTCAACGATCAGGCTTTCCATCGGCTCTCTCTTGTTTTGAAGTGTGGGCGCAGGCAACGGTGCAGGCTCAGGCACTCAGCAGCTTGCCGCTGCGCAGAGCCTGTTCCCCGGCGATCTTGGCCAGGCGCAGGCCTGCATTGGCATAGCGGCGTTGCTCACGGGCATACAGCAGGCCGTCGACCGGGCTCAGCAAGGCCGTCTTCTGGCCGCTTAGCGGATCGATCACCTCAACGATCAAGTCGCCGGCGCGCACCTCATCGCCGGGCTGGCGCGCAAACACAACAAGGCCCGCATGCGGCGCATGCAGCGGCATCGAGCCCTGCAGCGGACGGGCCGCACGGCGCAGCGGCGCAGGCTCAGCCGCCACCTGAGTGATGAAGCCCTGCTCGGCCAGGAAGGCCAGCAGTCCTTGCGCATCGCGTGCGGCAAGCGCATGGCTGACATCTGCATAGCCGCGCAGCTCCACCGTGGCGGCAAAGCAGGCTTGCGGCACTGGATGACGGCCTTCGAAATGGCGTGCCAGCCGCCACCAGACCTGCGAGCAGGCTTCATCAAAGGGGTGGTCGCCCGATTCCTCGGCCAGCAGGCAGAGCTCGGCGCCGAGATGGCGCGCCAGGCGTTCAGCATCGGCGCGCAGCGGCGTGGCGCTGTAGAGGTGCAGCACCGACTCGCAATCGCAGTGCAGGTCCAGCACCACATCGGCGTCCAGCGCCAGATCCAGCAGGCGCTGGCGCAGGCTTTCGAGTTCGGTCTGCGGGGCCTGTTCAGCCAGGCACTCACGCAGGCAGCGGCGCAGGATGGCCACATTGGCCTGCGAATCCGGCCCCAGCAGCGGCGCGGCCCGCTGCGCGGCGGCCGCGCTGAGGTCAGCATAGTGGCGGTTGAAGTTCTCGCCGCTGTTCGCATCAAAGCGGCCCTGATGCGCCAGCAGCTGCCATTGCGACAGGCCGATGGGGTTGCAGGCCGGCAGCAGCACGATCTCGCCGCGCAGGCGGCCCTGCTGCTCAAGCTGCGTCAGCGCCTCGCGCAGGTGCTGGGCGACCAGCATGCCGGGCACTTCATCGGCATGCAGTGCGGCTTGCAACAAGGCCTTGCGGGTGCCGATCGGGCCGAAGTGCAGGGTCAGGATCTCGCGGCGGGTGCCCGGTGTGCCTTGCGCCAGCGGGTGGTGTTTGACTTGCATTCAGCGCGCCATCATCGGTTGCAGCCAGCGCGCTTCGGCGGCGCGCAGCAGGGCCACCAGGGCCAGGGTGATCACAAGATAGAAGACCGCCGCGGTGGCAAATGCCTCCATCGGCTGGTAGTGGGTGGAGTTGACGTAGCGGGCCGCCCCGGTGAGGTCCATCAGCGTCACGATGCTGGCCAGCGAGGTGCCGTGCAGCATCATCACGATCTCATTGCCATAGGCCGGCAAGGCACGGCGCAAGGCGCCCGGCAGCACGATGCGGCGCAGCATCACCAACCGGCTCATGCCCATGGCACGGGCGGCCTCGATCTCGCCAGCCGGCAGGGCACGCATCGCGCCAGCCAGGATCTCGGTGGTGTAGGCGCAGGTGTTGATCGCAAAGGCCGCCACCGCGCAGAACCAAGCCGAGCTCAGCCAGGCCCAGGCAAAGCTGGCGCGCACCGCCTCGAACTGCGCCAGGCCGTAGTACAGCAGGAACAGCTGCACCAGCAGCGGCGTGCCGCGGATCGCATAGGTGAAGGCCCAGACCGGCCGGCTGCACCAGGGCGACGGCAGCACGCGCAGCACCGCCAGCGGTACAGCCGCCAGCAGGCCGATCAGCAGCGCCAGCAGCAACAGTTCAGCCGTGACCAGCGCGCCCTTGAAGAAATGCGGCAGGCTCTCAATGACAAGTTCCCAATTCACAGCTGCCCCTTTCTGCTGCCGATGACCAGGTGTTGCTGCAGGCGCGCGAAGCCCCACTCCGACACGCTGGTGAACAGCAGGTACATCAGCGCGGCCGCGCCGTAAAAGACAAAGGGCTCGCGCGTGGCGCCGGCCGCCAGACCGGCGCGGTGCATCAGATCGGTGAGGCCAATCACCGAGACGATGGCTGTGCTCTTGACCAGCACCAGCCAGTTGTTGGCCAGGGCTGGCAAGGCGTGGCGCAGCATCTGCGGCGCGACGATGCGCGCGAACACCAGCCAGCGCCCCATTCCGAAGGCCTGGGCGGCCTCACGCTGTCCGGGCGGCACGGCCAGGAAGGCGCCGCGGAAGGTCTCGGTCAGGTAGGCGCCGAAGATGAAGCCGATGGTGGCGACACCGGCCACGAAGGGGTTGATGTCGATGTAGTCCTCGTGGCCTAGCTTCAGCGCCAATTCATTGATCAGCGCCTGGCCGCCGAAGAACACCAGCAGCATCAACACCAGATCAGGCACCGCGCGGATCAGCGTGGTGTAGGTCTGCGCCAGGCCGCGCAGCAGGCGGCTGCGCGAAAGCTTGGCGAGCGCGCCCAGCAGGCCCAGGCTCATCGCCACCGCCACCGAAGCCAGCGACAGGACGAGCGTCATCAGGGCGCCCTCCAGCAGGCTGGCGCCATAGCCGTGCAACATGGTGAAGTCTCCGCTTGGGGAAGCTGTCGATCAGCGTTTGTCAGTCAGACGTTCGTACAGCGGGCGCTGCATGCGCACCGGCGTCACATCCAGGCCCATGCGGACCACGGTGTAGTCCTCGCCGCCGAAGCCGCCGGTGAACCAGCCCATCGTGGCAGGCAGCTTGTGCAGGCGAAACTCGAAGCCCAGATCGGGCTTGTCATCGCCCTCCACCGGCTGGCCGGTGAAGGCCAGGCCGGTGACTTCGGCATGCGGGCTGTCCAGCAACTGGCCCATCGCGTTGACGATGGTGGTGTCGCCCAGCATGTCCGGATAGAAAGGCTTGTTCTTGAAGTAGGGTTTGAAGTCGGCCGCATGCGGGTTGATGCGCAGATCGCGCGCCTTCTGCGGTGCTGGCGTGGTCTGGCCGGTATTCAGGTCGTGCTTGTCGCCGCGGTCCAGATAGGTCAGCTGCGCGCCGCGCACATTGAAGGCCGGCAGCTTGGCGTCATGGCTGGAGGCGCCCAGATCCACCAGCAGCGCGCCCTTGGCGCCGATCACCTCGACCGAGTCGCCCTTGATGATGGCGGCACTGTTCTCCTCGACGCCCAGGCCCAGCTTGTAGCCCTTGGCCTGCATCAGCGGCAGCATGCGTCCGAAACGGCCGCGCTTGAGGAAGTGCTGGTCGATGAAGAGATCGGGGCCGACAAAGCCCAGGCCACGGTCAATCTCCTTACCCTCACGCAGCCGGCCCTTGAGCACCTGCATCGAGTCCTGAGCATCGCGGAACATCACCGTGCTCATGATGGCCGCACCAGCGCTGGTGCCGGCCACGACACCGCCTTTGCGATAGACCTCCCAGATGGCTTTCAGCATCTCGGTGGGCTGGCCGCCGGGCTGCAGCGTGTCAACGATCAGTTCCTGCGCGCCTCCGGAGAAGTACACGGCGCGCGCCGTGCGCACACGCTCGATCAGCGCCGGGTCGTTGAGGGTCTTGGCCAGGTCCACGTCTTTCAGACGCGGCGCCACCGGGATGTGCTCGGCCACCGCACCCTGCCGGCTCAAAGCCTCGATGATCTGGCCGGCGCTGCGCTGCGGGTTGCCCGCCGCAGTGGCGAACACCGCAAAGCGCACACCCGGGCCGCCGGCTTCATCGACGATGCGTTTCCACACCGCATCGTTATCGAACTTCAGCGCGCCGCCGATGGGAATGGCGGTCTGCGCACCAGCACCGGCAGCCGCCAGGCTCAGGACAAGGGCCAGCAGCCGGGGCGTGAGGGAAAAAGGCAAGAGTGAGCGTGACATGGGTGGTGAGAACTTGGGCAATGGCCGCCATCTTGTCAGCCGAGGCAGCCGGCCGCCAGCGGGATGGACCCAGGCGCATGCCGAACAGGCCGCGCCATGCAAGCGCATGTCGCATTCAAGCAAGCCGTTCAGGCGCGCTGCTGCCGCTGCTTGCCTGCAAGCGACGCGCACTTGCGTGCAAGCGACCACCGCGCCGAAACCCCATAGGCAAGTCAAAGGGCCGAAACCTAGAGTGGCTTCCGGTTCGATACCCGCCCCTCATCCACCCCTTATCGCCAAAGGCTTCACAAGATGTCCAAGCCCCGTCAACCGAGCCGCCGCGCCGCTGCGCTCACACTGCACACACTCAGCCAGATCAGCCAGGCCGCCTTGCTGGCCGCACTCGCCAGCGGTGCCGCCCTGGCGCAGGAGACCAAGCTAGAACGCATCGAGATCACCGGTTCCAGCATCAAGCGCATCGACGGCGAGACGGCGCTGCCGGTGCAGACGATCAAGCGCGAGGACATCGACAAGAGCGGCGTCACCACCGCGGCCGAAATCCTGAAAAGCATCAGCGCCAACACCGCGCCGCTGTCGGACGGCATGAGCATCACCGATGGCACCTCGGGCCAGCGCGGCTTCAACGGTGCCAATCTGCGCGGCATCGGCGTCTCGTCGACGCTGGTGCTGCTGAACGGCCGCCGCCTGGCCAACTTCGCCTCGCCCGGCGACAACGCCGGCGTGGACCTGAACAACATCCCGGCCGGCGCGATTCAGCGCGTCGAGGTGCTGAAAGACGGCGCCTCGGCCATCTACGGCACCGACGCGATCGGCGGCGTGATCAACTTCATCACCCGCAAGGACTACCGCGGCGTGGACCTGAACGCCTATGTCTCGGCCACCGAGGAAAGCGGCGCGGGCAAGCGCACCGCCAGCATCAGCGGCGGCGCCGGCGACTTGCTGCGTGACCGTTTCAATGTGTTCGGTGTGCTCGATGTGCAGAAGCTGGACGCGCTGCGCTCCAGCCAGCGCCAGTTCATCCAGGATCGCCCGCTGGCCAGCAATCTGCCGGCGCTGATGTCTAGCAACACCTACCCGGCCAATATCGACATCAGCAGCACGCAGCGCAACGCACTGATCACGGCCGGCGTGCTGCCCGCCGGCGCCACCCGCACCCGCATCAACCCGGCGAACCCGGCCTGCAACACGCTGACCGAGGCCACCGTGTTTGCCGCCGCCGGCCCCGGCGGCCCGCTGGCCTGCAGCTACGACTACATGAAGGACACCGAGATCTATCCGGAGTCCAGCAAGGTGGGCTTCGTCGGCCGCGCGACGCTGCAACTCAATGACGACCATCAGGTCTTCGCCGAGCTGGTGCAGGCAGAGTCGGAAAGCCGCTATGTGCTGAGCCCCAACCCGATCCGCATCCGCAACCTGCCCGTGTCCCTGCTGCCCGCGCCCTACCGCGCGGTGCTGGATAAGCCGGGCTTGGCCAGCACCTTCAGCGGCATCCGCTACCGCATGATGGAGGCCGGCAACCGCACCAACGAAGTCAACAGCAGCGCGCAGCGCCTGGTGCTGGGCGCCAACGGCACGTTCGCCGGCTGGGACTACGACATGGGCCTGGCGCGCGCAGAGAACCGTGCGGTGGACAAGTATGTGGACGGTTATGTGCTGTTCGACAAGTTCGACGCCGCCGTGCGCGCCGGCACGATCAACCCCTGGGGGCCGTCAACGCAAGCCGGCCGCGACCTGATCAGCAGCATCAAGGTCAACGATGAGGCGCGCAAGAGCAAGGGTGTCAGCACCTCGCTGGACGCCAAGATCTCGCGCCCGCTGATGAAGCTGGACGGCGGCGAGCTGGCGCTCGCGCTGGGCGGAGAACTGCGGCATGAGAACACCAGCTTCACGCCGTCGGCGCTGCTGCTGTCCAACAATATCGCCGGCGACCGCAGCAGCAGCGGCCTGGGTGTGGCCGATCTGAAGGCCACCGACGACAGCCGCGATGTGCGCTCGGTCTTCGCCGAGCTGAACGCGCCGCTGAGCAAGCAACTCGAAGTGCAGCTGGCCCTGCGTCACGACCATTACAGCGAGGTGGGCGCCACCACCAACCCCAAGCTGGGCGTGCGCTGGCAGCCCGAGAAGAACCTGGTGTTGCGCGGCTCGGCAGGCACCGGCTTCCGTGCGCCTTCGCTGGCCGATCTGAAGCGCCCTGTCACCTATGGCACGGCCGCCAGCTTCCTGACGGACCCGCAATGCGTGAACAAGGAAGGCTCGATCGATCTGTGCACCGACCAGTGGCCGGTGGAGCGCCGCAGCAACCCGGACCTGAAGCCCGAGAAGTCGCAGCAGTTCTCGCTGGGCGCGGTGTTCGAGGCCAACCGCCAGTGGAACTTCAGCGTCGACTACTGGAACATCCAGAAGAAGGACGTGATCTCGACGCTGGGTGAGCAGATCATCATCGACAGCCCCGAGAAGTACAACGGCAAGTACATCCAGCGCGACTCCAGCGGCTTCATCACCAACATCCTGCTGCAGAAGGAGAACCAGGGCCGCCTGAAGACCTCGGGCATCGATCTGGGCTACGAGTGGCGCGGTGCGGCGACGGCTTTGGGCCGCTTCAGCAGCAGCTTTAGCGGCACCTGGGTGCTGAACTACGACCGCCAGTTCGGCCCGCTGGAAGGCTATCGAAGCAATCTGGGCGTGTTCCTGAACGACCAGGTGATCCAGAAGTGGCGCCACCGCATCAGCATCAGCTGGGATCAGGGCCCGTTCGGCCTGACGCTGGCCAACCAGTACTCGTCGGGCTACACCGACCAGAACACCACCTATGACCCGAACAGCAATGCCTTGCTGGCGGCGCGCAAGGTGGCGGCCTACTCCTTGTGGGATCTGACGGGCAGCTGGAACATCAACAAGCAGCTGAAGCTGCGCGCCGGCGTGCTGAACATGCTGAATACCGCCCCGCCCTTCTCGAACCAGGCCTACTACTTCCTGGCGGGCTACGACCCAACCTACACCGACCCGCGTGGTCGCAGCGTGCTCGCCAGCGTGAACTACAGCTTCCGCTAAATCAACAGACTGAACGCCCGTGTTGCGGGCATCAGCGCAGGGCCGACCTCCGTGGGGGGGATCGGCCCTCATTCTTTTTCGATGCACCCGCAAGGCGCTGCGGCGGCTCAGCCTTCGACGATGCTTCGCAACCAGTCCGGCAGCGGTGTCGACTTCTGCGCCGGGAAGTCCATCCACACGGTGGTGGCGCCGCCGGCGGCGTAGATCGTCTGCGGGTCTTCGGCGCGGGCCATCGTGATCCAGGTGTCGAAGCTGGTGCGGCCCGGGTTGGAGACGTAGTGGCGGGTCAGCACCTCGCCCGGGTATTCAAGCTGCCGGTAGAAGTTGCAGAAGGCGTTGACGATCACCGGGCCCTGGCCCTGCGGGTTGGGCGCCGCTTTCAGGCTGTCCAGCCAGTCCACCCGCACGATCTCCATGTAGCGGAAGTAGATCGTGTTGTTGACATGGCCCATTGCATCCATATCGCCCCAGCGGATGGGGATGCGCATCTCATGGACCAGCTTCTTCTGCTCGGGGATTTCAAGCTTCATGATGCGGGGGCTTGCTCGTCCAGGCCCAGCTCTCTCATCAGCCGGGCCACCTGGGCCTTGAGTTGATCGACTTCGGCGCGCAGCAAGGCCACATCCTCGTCACGTGCCGAAGAAGCCACGGGCACTGCGGCGCCGGGCGCGGGCAAGCCCGCCTCGCCGCAAAGCAGATGCGCCCAGCGTGCCTCGCGCGCGCCGGGCGCACGCGGCAGCTTGACGGCCATCGGCGGCTCGCGCTCGGCCAGTTCGTCCAGAAAGCCTTCGACCGAGGAGATGTCGGCAAAGCGGTGCAGGCGCTCGGTGTGCAGGCGCAACTCAGCCGGGGTTTGCGGGCCGCGCAGCATCAGCAAGGTCAGCAGCGCCAGCGCGGCGCCCGGCACGCCCAGCGCGCGCGCGCCGTTGTGCTCGAAGCGCACCACGCGGCTGCCGCTGACTTCAAACACCAGGCTCATGGACTTGAGTTCATCCAGCGCCTGCAGCACTTCGGATTCGGCCAGATTCATCACCGGATCGCGCGCGGTCTTCTGGTTGCAGCCCAGCGTCAGGCTGTTGAGCGACATGGGGTAGCTGTCAGGCACCGTGTGTTGCTTCTCGACCAGCACGGCCAGCACGCGGGCTTCGACGGGGGTGAGGTTCCTAAGCGGCATGGGGCCCTCGGTCAGACGCCAAAGCCATCATCGGCCTGGATCACCGCGCCGTTGATGAAGTGGCTCTCGTTTGCGCACAACATCAGCAGCGCCGTGTCCAGATCCTGCGGCTGGCCCACGCGCTTGCGCGGCAGCAGGTCGACCAGCTTCTTGCCGCCCTCGGTACTCCAGTGATGGTGGTTGATCTCGGTGTCGATATAGCCCGGGCAGATGGCGTTGACGTTGATGCCGAACTTGCCCCACTCCAGCGCCATTGCGCGGGTCATGTGGATCACGGCCGCCTTGCTCATGCAGTAGACGCCAATCTGGCTGAGCACGCGCAGGCCGGCCATCGAGGCGATGTTGACAATGCGCCCGCCGGTAAAGGTGCCAGGCGCGGCACCGCGCGAACGGGCCAGCATGCGCTTGCCGACTTCCTGCGCCACGAAGAAGGCGCCGCGCAGATTGGTGTCCATCACGAAGTCGTAGTCGTTCTCGGTGACGTCCGTGAGTTTCTGCGTGGTGCTGACACCGGAGTTGTTAATCAGGATGTCGATCGTGCCCATCTCGGTCTCGGCATGCGCCACAGCGGACTTGATGCTGTCCAGATCGGTCACGTCAAGGGTCACCACGTGGGCGTCGCCGCCGCCGGCTTCGATCTCGGCCCGCAAGGTCTTCAGGCGCTCGATGCGCCGCCCGGCCAGCACCACGCCGGCGCCGGCCTGGGAGAGGGTCTTGGCAAACTGCGCGCCCAGGCCGCTGGAGGCGCCGGTCACCAGGGCCACGCGGCCCGACAGGTCAATGCTGTAGCTCATCGCTTGCTCGTCTTTCTGCTGTGTTCAATGCCACGGCCGCTCGAGTGGCGAAGGTGCCGCCTGCTCTGGCAAAGGCCACCCGCCAAGTGCCGTGGGAGTTGCGCAAAACGATAGCACGCAGCCACGGCCCGCCGATGTCACCCAGCGGCCTGGCACAGCGTGTCGCCGCATCGGCGCGACGGACGATGTCAAAAAAGAACGACCGTGCTATTTTTTGACGATGCGCCGCTAGAATCCGGCGCAATCGCCAGGGGGCAGCCCACGCACCCTGACTCAACTAAAGCAAGGACAAGCATGAGCTCCGAAGATCTTGTTGCCCAGTACGGCCCGCGTGAAAGCATGGAGTACGACGTGGTCGTGGTGGGCGCCGGCCCGGCCGGCCTGGCCACCGCCATCCGTCTGAAGCAGCTGGCGTCCGAGAAGGGCCAGGAGATCTCGGTGGTGGTGCTGGAAAAGGGCTCGGAGCCCGGCGCCCACATCCTGTCTGGCGCGGTGATGGACCCGATCGCAATTACCGAGCTGTTCCCGAACTGGAAAGAGCTGGGCGCACCGCTGAACCAGCCTGTGTCGGGCGACGAGGTGCTGTTCCTCAACGAAACCGGCGCGACGCAGACCCCTCAGTGGTTGATCCCCGAGTGCTTCCACAACCACGGCAACTATGTGATCTCGCTGGGCGCGGTCACCAAGTGGCTGGGTGAGCAGGCTGAAGCGCTTGGCGTCGAGATCTTCCCGGGCTTCACCGCCGCCGAGATCGTCTACGGCGACAAGGGCGAGGTGCGCGGCGTGGCCACCGGCAATATGGGCGTGGGTAAGGACGGCGAGCCCACCGGCGAGTTCCAGCTGGGCATGGAGCTGCTGGGCAAGTACACGGTATTCGCCGAGGGCGCGCGCGGCCACCTGGGCAAGCAGCTGATCAACAACTTCAAGCTCGATGCCAACAGCGACCCGCAGAGCTATGCCATCGGCATCAAGGAGCTGTGGGAAGTCTCGCCCGAGCAGGCCAAGCCCGGCCTGGTGGTGCACACCGCCGGCTGGCCGATGGACGGCGAGACCTATGGCGGCGGCTTCCTCTACCACCTGGAGGGCAACAAGGTCACGCTGGGCTATGTGGTCGGCCTGGACTACAAGAACCCCTGGCTGAGCCCCTTCGAGGAAATGCAGCGCTGGAAGACCCATCCCAGCATCCGCAAGCACATCGAGGGCGGCAAGCGCATCGGCTACGGCGCCCGCGCCATCACGGCCGGCGGCGCGCTGAGCATCCCCAAGACAGTGTTCCCGGGCGGTGCGCTGGTGGGCTGCGACGCGGGCTACCTGAACGCCGCGCGCATCAAGGGCAGCCATGCGGCGATCAAGACCGGCATGCTGGCCGCTGAAGCCGCCTTCGAGGCTGTCAGCGCCGGCCGCCAGCATGACGAGCTAGCCGCCTACCCGGCCGCCTTCGAGCAGAGCTGGCTGCACGCCGAGCTGCAGCGCTCCAAAAACTTCAAGCAGTGGTTCAAGAAGGGCAACACCGTCGGCGCGCTGATGACCGGCATCGAGCAGTGGTTCCTGCCCAAGCTCGGCGTAAAGGTGCCGCCCTGGACCATCCACCGCACCCTGCCCGACCATGTCTATCTGAAGCCCGCGGCCGAGTGCGCCAAGATCGACTATCCGAAGCCGGACGGCAAGCTGACCTTCGACCGCCTCTCGTCGGTGTTTATCTCCAACACCAACCATGCGGAAGACCAGCCGGCCCACCTGACGCTGAAGAACGCAGAGGTGCCAGTGCAGGTGAACCTGGCCAAGTTCGCCGGCCCCGAAAGCCGCTACTGCCCGGCCGGCGTCTACGAGTTCGTCAAGAACGAGGACAACAGCGACCGCCTACAGATCAACGCGCAGAATTGCGTGCACTGCAAGACCTGCGACATCAAGGACCCGACGCAGAACATCGTCTGGGTCACGCCCGAGGGCGGCGGCGGTCCGAACTACGCCGGCATGTAAGGCGAAACCGAATCGGGCGCCCTGCCCGGCTTGGCAAGACCAGCCCGCCGCGTGCGGGCTTTTCTATTTTCGCCGGGTCTTAGAAACCCTGGAGAGCAAGCATTGGCGCGGGCTTGCGGCAGATTGCCGTCACGCAGTGATGCGTAACCAGCGGCTGCTTGAAGGCGCCGAGTTGACGCACCCGCAGCGCGATATACAATTGCTATATACGCCCTCATGAGGAGCTTGGCATGTCCGTAGGAACTGTCTTTGTCAACAACCGCACCCAGGCAGTTCGCCTTCCCTTGGACGTGCGCCTGCCCGAGGGTGTCCTCAAGGTAGAAATACGTGTCAGGGGTAACGAGCGCATCCTCGCCCCTATCGGCCAAACCTGGGACAGCTTCTTCCTGAGCGGCCCCAGCGTCAGCGACGACTTCCTGCCCGAACGCGCCAATCAGAACCAGGCAGAGCGGGAAGCGCTCTGATGCTGCGCTACCTGCTGGATACCAACATCGTCATCTACGTGTTGAAACGGCGCCCCATCGAGATACTGGCCACCTTCAACGCGAATGCCAACCGCATGGCAATCTCGTCCATCACCCTGGCCGAACTCATGCACGGCGCAGAGAAAAGTAGCCGCGTGAACGAGAACCTGTCCGCCGTCGAGGACTTTTGCAGCCGCCTGGTCGTTCTGCCCTACAGCGCCAAGGCCGCCCAGCACTATGGTGCCATTCGTGCCTGTCTGGAAAAGCTCGGCCAACCTATAGGAGTGAATGACCTCCACATCGCAGGCCATGCACGCAGCGAAGGTTTGGTGCTGGTGACGAACAACATGGCTGATTTCGAGCGCGTGCCTGCACTTGAATTGGAAAACTGGGTCAGCCCGGTCCCATAAGCCAAGGCTTTGCCGGACGTCAGGCACAACTCTGGGCTTCGCGACGGTTACCTGTTTTGGGCCAACAGCGTAGTAAGACCCTTTTCGCCTGGCTCAGGCCAGTCCAAGTCGCTGCATCCAGACCGACAGGGCCTGCTCTTCTGGCGTGCCCTGTTGCGAATGCGCATGGATGCGCGCGCGCTCGACCGCGCTGCGATTCTGGCTGACCTTGGCCTTGGCCTCGACGCTCTGCACGCGGATGCGAAATCCGACGATGGCGCCCAGCATCTTGTGCTGGAAGTCCTCGGGCAGGCCCCGCCACTGCGGCGCGTACTCGGGCTCATGGCGCGCGATCAGGCGCTTGAGCAATGCGTCCTTGGCCGTGGCGTCGTCCACCAGTTCCAGTTCGCCGTGCACATGCACCGCCAAGTAGTTCCAGGTCGGCACGGCCAGCGCGCTCTCGTAATGGCGCGGCGACACATAGGCATCCGGTCCGTTGAATACCACCAGCAACTCGCGCTGCGCGGCCAGCCAGGGCCAGTGCGGATTGGCGCGCGCCATATGGCCTTCGAGCCACCAGTCCGCGCCGCCTTCACCTACGCCGCCACGCACCAGCGGCACATGGGTGACAAAGCTGCGGCCCTGCGCATCTGGACCGATCAGCAAGGCGAACGGCTGCTCATCGATCAGTTGCTGAGCCAGCGAGAGCTCAGTCAGGTTGAAGTGCTTGGGTGTGTACATGGGCAGTGCATTCAGCGAAGGACGTCGCAAATGTTCTTGTTGAAGCGTCGATGCTATCCGCCGTCAGCGCACGCTGAGCCCATCCCGGGCCAATGCAGCTGTGAGCCGCCATGAAAAACGGGCCCCGAAGGGCCCGTTCTCATATTTGCTGGCGGAGACGGAGGGATTCGAACCCTCGATGCAGGTTTTGCCCACATACTCCCTTAGCAGGGGAGCACCTTCGGCCACTCGGTCACGTCTCCAGCAGAGCCACGCAGTATAGCAGCGTTTTTTGGCCCTCAAACAAAGTTCAGGCTGCAGGCGCGTCCTGATCCAGCTCGAACGCCTTGTGCAGCGCGCGCACAGCGAGCTCCATGTACTTCTCGTCGATCACGACCGAAGTCTTGATCTCGCTGGTGGAGATCATCTGGATGTTGATGCCCTCTTCGCTCAGTGCGCGGAACATCTTCGAGGCCACACCCACATGCGAGCGCATGCCGATGCCGACGATGGACACCTTGCAGATTTTCGGGTCGCCCAGCACCTTGGCGGCCTGGGTCGCCGGGCCGACGCTCTTCTCCAGCAGTTCCATCGTGCGCGCATAGTCATTGCGATGCACAGTGAAGGAGAAGTCGGTCTTGCCGTCGTGCGACACGTTCTGGATGATGACGTCGATGTCGATATTGGCATCGGCCACCGGGCCCAGGATCTGGAAGGCGATGCCAGGCTTGTCGGGCACACCCAGCAGCGTCACCTTGGCTTCGTCGCGATTGAAGGCAATGCCCGAAACGACGGCTTGTTCCATTTTCTCGTCCTCTTCAAAACTGATCAGGGTGCCGGACTTGGCTTCCTCGTTGATGTCGATGTCCCAGGGTGTGAAGCTCGACAGCACGCGCAGCGGCACGCGGTATTTGCCAGCGAACTCGACCGAGCGGATCTGCAGGATCTTGGAGCCCAGCGAAGCCATCTCCAGCATCTCTTCGAAGCTGATGGTGTGCAGGCGGCGCGCCTCGGGCACGATGCGCGGATCGGTGGTGTAGACGCCGTCCACATCGGTGTAGATCAGGCACTCGTCCGCCTTCATCGCCGCAGCGATGGCGACAGCCGAGGTGTCGGAACCACCGCGCCCCAGGGTCGTGATGTTCATGTCTTCATCGACACCCTGGAAGCCGGTGATCACCACCACCTTACCGGCGGCCAGATCGGCACGCACGCGCTTGTCGTCGATGCTCTCGATGCGGGCCTTGGTGTAAGCCGAATCAGTCGCCACCGGCACTTGCCATCCGGTGTAGCTGACGGCATCCAGACCTTCGGCCTGCAGCGCAATCGCCAGCAAGCCCACGGAGACCTGCTCGCCTGTGGCGGCGATCATGTCCATTTCGCGGTTCAGGGCTGGGCTGCTTGATGCCGGCGCCAGCTCCTTGGCCATGCCCAGCAGGCGGTTGGTTTCACCGCTCATGGCCGAAGGCACAACCACCATCTGATGCCCCGCACGCGCCCATTTGGCCACGCGCTTGGCGACGTTGCGGATACGGTCGGTCGAGCCCATCGAGGTGCCGCCGTACTTGTGAACGATCAATGCCATGGAAGTCTTGTTAGCGCGGAGGTCGAAACAGGGTCTGGTTGCGCCGCGGTCGCAGCCCGCAATTCTAGCTGCTGCGCTGCAGCAAACCTGAGTTCAAGCTGACGCTCCAGGCAGCCAGTCCAGCGCGAGCTGCGGGCCTTGTGCGGCGAGCCTGCGCGCATCAAATCCCAAGCCAGGCACCCATAGCAAATCCGCCTCGCTGAACAACAGCGGCCCCTGGCGACCGGCCACATCGACACCGGCGCTCTGCCACGCTTTCTTCAGGCTGCGAGGAAAGCCACGCGCATGGGCTTGAAACTGCTCGCCGCCCGTGCGAGGGCGCAGCTGCGCCTGACGCAGCACCTCAGGACCGACACCGCCCTGATCGACCGAGCGCACCAGCCAAATGCCACCCCAGGCAGAGCAGGCATGCCGACCCGGTACGCTCAAATCAATCTCAAGCGCTTGGGTCGGCTGAACTGAAGGTGATGTCTGATCGACGCGAAGCAGGCCTCGGTACAGCCTCAGCACCGCCTCGCCCGGCAAAGGCCACTGCGCGACGTCGGCGTGCTGTGCTTGAGTCAAGACGCGCCGCACCAGCGAGGCCGGTGCTGCTTGGCCCAGCGCCTGGTGCAGCCATGCACGCAGCAGATTGCTCGCACGGGCCGGCGACAAGGTCGCCAGCGCCTGGCGTTGCAGCGCGCCACCACTCGACCAACGCTGCAGGTCCTCTGCGCCGATCTCCTCGGCCAGACTCAACGCCTGTTGCGACCAGGCCGCGGCTTGTGCCAGGCTGCGCTCAGCCTGCGGGAACTCAGCCTGCAGCGCGTCCCACAGTCGCAGGCGAAGCCGGTTGCGAGCGTAGCGCGCATCGGCATTGCTCTCGTCCTCGACATGACGCAAGCCGTGCGCGGCCACATAGGCTTCAATCTGTTCTCGCGGCGCATCCAGCCAAGGCCGGGCCCAAGTCAGGCCGGCTCGAAGCTGTTCGCGCGGCATGCCAGCCAGGCCCGCCACACCCGCACCGCGCAGGGCCTGCAGGAGCCAGGTTTCAGCCTGATCGCGGCGGTGGTGCGCCAGCAGCAGCATCGAGGCACCTTGGGTGCGAGCCATCTCCTCCAGTGCTGCATAACGGCCGGCGCGCGCCCAGGCCTCGACACTCTGGGCCGGACCGGGCGCACCTTGCAGACGGCGGTACTGAAACTGCACCGGAAGCCCGCTGCGCGCCCAGTCGCTGCACTGTTGCTCGCAATGGGCCAGCCAGTCGTCGGCGCTTGCGCTCAAGCCATGGTGAACGTGCAAGGCCAGCACCTGCAGCTGCAGTCCGCCTTGCCGAGACAAAGCCGCCGCCGCCACCGCGGTGGCGTGCAAGAGAGCAGTGGAATCGCGGCCCCCGCTGTAGGCGACCGCGATGCAGGAAGCAGCAGCCGAAGCGTCAGCGGTTCTTGGTGTCGCCGAATCGGCCATAGGCCTGCAGGCGCTGGTAGCGGCGCTCCAGCAAGTCCTTGGGCTCAAGGTCGCTGACCTGGCGCAAGGCGTCGGACAGCGCACGCTTCAGCTGGGAAGCCATCTGCTTGGTGTCGCGGTGGGCGCCGCCGACTGGTTCATTGACAATCTTGTCAATCAAACCCATCGCCTTCAGGCGATGTGCAGTGATGCCCAGTGCCTCGGCCGCTTCGGATGCACGCTCCGAGGTCTTCCACAGGATGGACGCACAGCCTTCCGGCGAGATCACCGAGTAGGCTGAAAACTGCAGCATCAGCACCTGATCAGCCACGCCGATGGCCAGCGCGCCGCCCGAGCCGCCCTCGCCGATCACCGTCGCGATGATGGGCACTTCCAGCTGGGCCATCTCGAAGATATTGCGGCCGATGGCTTCGGATTGACCGCGCTCCTCGGCACCGATGCCGGGATAAGCGCCCATGGTGTCGATGAAGGTGAACACCGGCAAGCCAAACTTCTCGGCCAGCTTCATCAGGCGCAAGGCCTTGCGATAGCCTTCCGGACGCGGCATGCCGAAGTTGCGCAGCGTGCGCTCCTTCGAATCAGCACCCCGCTGGTGGCCCACGATCATGCAAGGCTGGCCATTGAAACGAGCCAGGCCGCCAACGATGGCGGCGTCATCGGCAAAGTGCCGGTCGCCATGCAGTTCCTGAAATTCAGTGAAGACGTCAGCGCAATAGTCCAGCGTCTGCGGGCGCTGCGGGTGGCGGGCGATCTGGTAGACCTGCCACGGCGCCACATTGGCGTAGATGTCCTTGGTGAGCTGCTGGCTCTTTTTGGAGAGGCGGTCGATCTCTTCGGAGATGTCGACGGCCGACTCGCTTTGCACGTAGCGCAGCTCTTCGATCTTGGTGTCGAGTTCAGCGATGGGCTGCTCGAATTCGAGAAAGTGTTTCTTGCTCATCCTGGCGATCTGTTCAGTGATGATGGAGCGAAAACCGGCCCTCGTGGGACAGAGATTCGCTTGCTCAGTAGTCCACCGGCAGCGGATCAAGACTGCGCCAAATGTACCATGTGGCGACCGAGCGGTAAGGAGCCCAGGCCTCGCCCAATTCCCGGGCTTCTGCCCTGGAAACCGGCTCGCCGGAGAAGTAATTCTGGCTGATGCCCTTGAGCAATCCCAGGTCATCCAAGGGCAGCACATTGGGCCGCATCAGGTGGAAGATCAGGAACATCTCGGCCGTCCAGCGGCCAATGCCGCGGATGGCCACCAGCTCGTCGATGATGGCCTCGTCGTCCATCTGGGTCCACTGGCGCACATGCACGCGGCCAGCCTCGAAATGCTGGGCCAGGTCGTTCAGATACTCGACCTTGCGTGCCGACAAGCCGGCGCCACGCAACTGCTCGACCGGTTGGGACAGCACGGCGGACGGCAACACCTTGGTCGAGGTCGCCTCAAGAACGGCGGCCAATCGGTCCCACACCGATTGGGCAGCTTTCACAGAGATTTGCTGACCGACGATGGATCGCGCCAGTGTCGTGAACGCATCACCCCGGCTCTGCAAACGCGCTTCGCCGAACTGCGGGATGAGCTTCTTCATCACGCGGTCGCGCTTGGACAGATGGCGGCACGCCTCGTCCCAATAGTCCGGAGTCACCTCGGCAGGCTGTCGTACCACGTCAGGCCCTTACGCCGATATTGACCCAGGTCGTGCCCGCGGCCGAGTCCTTGAGTTCAATGCCCGCTGCCAGCAGCTCGGCGCGGATACGGTCAGCTTCGGCGAAGTTGCGCGCGGCCTTGGCCGCCGCACGTGCGTCGATCTGCGCCTGGATGCTGACATCGTCCATGCCGCTGCCGGACTGCAGATAGTGGCGAGGCACCTGCTGCAGCACACCGAGCACAGCGCCAAGGCTCTTCAGCAGCGCCGCATCGACCGGTGAGCGGCTGCGATTGAGCTCGCTGGCCAGATCGAACAGAACCGCCAGCGCGCCCGGCGTGTTGAAGTCATCATCCATTGCCGCCTTGAACGCGGCAGCGGGACCGTTGCTCCAGTCGATCGCCAGCGCCTCGGCGGGCGCCACCGCGTCCAATGCCGTGTAGAGCCGGCGCAGCGCGGTGCGCGCATCGTCCAGCGTCGCATCGCTGTAGTTGATCGGGCTGCGGTATTGCGTGCGCAACATGAAGAAGCGCAGCGTCTCGCCGTCGTACTTCTTCAGCACGTCGGCGATGGTGAAGAAGTTGCCCAGGCTCTTGGACATCTTCTCGTCGTCGACGTTGACGAAGCCGTTGTGCATCCAGGTGTTGACGAAGGGGCGCCCGGTGGCGCCTTCGCTCTGGGCGATCTCGTTCTCGTGGTGCGGGAACTGCAGGTCCATGCCGCCGCCGTGGATGTCGAAATGTTCGCCGAGCAGCGCGCAACTCATGGCAGAGCATTCGATATGCCAGCCCGGCCTGCCTTCACCCCAGGGACTGGCCCACTTGGCTTCGGCCGGCTCGTCGGCCTTGGCGTGCTTCCAGAGCACGAAATCCAGCGGATCTTCCTTGTCGCTTTGAACGGCGACACGCTCGCCGGCCCGCAACTGATCGACCGACTTGCCGCTGAGCTTGCCGTAGCCCGCGAACTTGCGCACCGAATAGTTCACGTCGCCACCTTGGGCCTGGTAGGCCAGGCCCTTGGCCTGCAGCTGGCCGATGATGTCCAGCATCTGCGGCACATAGTCGGTGGCGCGCGGCTCATGCGTGGGTGCACTGACGCCCAGCGCCGCGAAGTCGCGATGCATGGCGGCGATCATTTCGTCGGTCAGTTCACGGATCGTGATGCCGCGCTCCACCGCACGCTTGATGATCTTGTCTTCGATGTCTGTGATGTTGCGCACATAGGTCACACGCAGGCCCGAGGCCTGCAGCCAGCGATACACCACATCGAAGGCCACATTCATCCGCGCATGTCCCATATGGCACAGGTCATACACGGTGATGCCGCACACATACATGCGCACATGGCCGGCTTCAATGGGAGCAAAAGGCTCGACCGCACGGGTCAAGGAGTTGTAGATGCGCAAGGACATGGGCGAAGAGGTGGCCGGCGGCGGTATCAGGCTGGGGCGAGCCTCGAACCGGGTGCCGCAGGCTTTGCTTGAAGCCAGCTTACCTGCCGCGCGATGCAGCAAGTACCGGGGCGGACCCGTAGAATCGTTGTCAGTATAGCGGCTGGCCTCCCCTGCCCGGCCGCCAACGCAGCCGCGCCTCGTGCCGGTCTGCATCGCCGACCCGAAACGACGACAGCCCCATATGCACAGCTTTGATTCCTTGGCGCCGCGCGCGCGCCAGCGCCGATTCGGGGCTGTGGCCGGCCTGCTTGCAGCCCTGCTGTGCGCCTTGCCGGTCGCAGCAGCCGGCGCCACCACCAGCTTGGAGCAGGTCCAGTCGATGTGGCTCCAGGGCCAGCAGACGCAGGCACTGCAGCTGCTGCGCGTGGCCTTGCAGGCGACCCCGAACGACGCCCGGCTGCGATTCGCCCTGGCGAGCATGCAGATGGAGATGAACCAGACCGACGAAGCCGAGCGCGGTCTTCTCAGCCTGACCCAGGACCACCCGGATCTGGCCGACCCCTTCAACAACCTGGCCGTCATCCGTGCTGCCCGCGGCGAGCTCAGCGGCGCGCGCGATGCGCTGGAGCAGGCACTGCGTCTGCAGCCCGATCACGCGCCAGCGCTGGAAAACCTGGGCGATGTGCTGGTGCGCCTGGCCGTACAGCACTACGAGCACGCGCAACGCTTCGCCAGCGGCGACAAGCGCGTACTGACGATCAAGCTCAACCGCAGTCGCGCGCTGGCTGAGCGCGCCGAGTGACGAGCTGAGAGACAATCGCCACCCCGTCGCATTCTTCGATCCGCGTCGATCCGCAAGACCGCCATGCAAGCCAACTTTCTGCTCCGAACCTGTTCTCGCCATCTGGTGGCCGCAGCCCTGCTGCTCGGCGCCCTGCCCGCCCTGGCCCAGACCGTCAAGCTCAGCACCAGCGAAGGCGACATCCGCATCGAGCTGGATGCCGCCAAGGCGCCCAAGTCGGTCGACAACTTCGTCAAGTACGTCAAGGCCGGCCACTATGACGGCACCATCTTTCACCGCGTGATCGAGAACTTCATGATCCAGGGCGGCGGCTTCACGCCCAAGCTGGAGCAGAAGCCCACGCGCGGCCCGATACCGCTGGAAAGCCAGAACGGCCTCAACAATGTGCGCGGCAGCATCGCCATGGCGCGCACCGCCGACCCCAACTCGGCCACCGCCCAGTTCTTCATCAACACGGTCGACAACGCCTTCCTCGACGCGGCCAACGCCCGCGACGGCAACGGCTACGCGGTGTTCGGACGCGTGATCGAAGGCATGGACGTCGTCGACAAGATTCGCACCAAGCCCACAGGCGCCCAGGGCATGCATCAGAACCTGCCGCTCGCGCCCGTGATCATCAAGAAGGCCATCGTGGAGCCCAAGAAATGACCAAGACTGTTGAACTGCATACCAACCATGGCCTGATCCGCCTGGAACTCGACGACGCCAAGGCGCCCGTCACCGTCGAGAACTTCCTCTCCTATGTCCGCAAGGGCCACTATGACGGCACGGTCTTCCACCGCGTCATCAAGGGCTTCATGGTCCAGGGCGGCGGCTTCGAAGTGGGCATGAAGCAAAAGCCCACCGACTCGACGATCCAGAACGAAGCCAACAACGGTCTGACCAACGATCACTACACCGTGGCGATGGCACGCACCAACGCGCCGCACTCGGCCTCGGCCCAGTTCTTCATCAACACCACCAACAACGGCTTCCTGAACTTCAAGTCCGAGAGCCCGTCCGGCTGGGGCTACGCCGTGTTCGGCAAGGTCGTCGCCGGCACCGAGGTGGTGGACGCAATCGAAAAGGTCAAGACCGGCCGTTCCGGCTTCCATGACGATGTGCCGACCGAGAACGTCGTGATCGAGCGCGCGGTTGAAGTTGCCTGAGACCGCGCTTCGGGCCGGGCCGCCGGCCCTGCCCGATCCGCTTGAGACCCTGATCGCCGCGCCTGAATGGCGCGCGATCGATTTCCTCTCCGATCTGCACCTCGCACCCGGGATGGACGCGACACTGGCCGCGCTGCAGCAGCACCTGCGCAGCACGCCGGCACAGGCCGTGTTCCTGCTTGGCGATATCTTCGAGGTCTGGGTCGGGGACGACGCCCGTTTCGATGACTTCGAACAGCGCTGCACCGCACTGCTGCGCGAGGCCAGCCAGCGCCTGTCGCTGTTCTTCATCGCCGGCAATCGCGACTTTCTGATCGGTCCAGAGATGGCCGCAGATGCAGGCATTCGGCGGCTGCCCGATCCTTGCCGACTGCGAGCCTTCGGTCATTCGCTCTTGCTCAGCCATGGCGATGTCCTGTGCTTGGACGACACCGATTACCAGCGCTTTCGCGCCGAGGTCCGCAGCCCGACCTGGCAGCAGCAGTTGCTGGCGCGCCCGCTGTCCGAGCGCCGTGAGCTGGCGCGCCGCATGCGCGCCGACAGCGAAGCGCTGAAGCGCGCTCAGATGCCCGCGCAGTGGTCCGACCTCGACACTGCGGCGTGCGGCCAATGGTTGGCCGCTGCGGAGTGCCAGGTCCTGTTGCACGGCCACACCCATCGGCCTGCGGTGCATGAGCTCGGTGGCGGTCGCCAGCGCTGGGTTCTGTCCGACTGGGACTGCGAGGCCACGCCCCCAAGGGCCGATGTGCTGCGGCTGGATACCACCGGGCTGCACCGCATCGCACCCGCCTCATGCTAGGCCGCTTGCTGGGCGTCTGGACGCGCTCGCGCGAGCAGCGCCAGCTGCAGCGTCATGCGATTCCCGACGACTTGTGGCGGCTGACTTTGGCGCGCTATCCCTTTGTCGCCGAACGCAGTGACGAGGACTTGCAACAACTGCGTCGCCTGTGCTCGCTATTCCTGGCCGAGAAGGAATTCCACGGCGCTGCCGGTTTCGTGGTCTCCGACGAAGTGGCCGTGGCTGTCGCGGCGCAGGCCTGCTTGCCGGTGCTGCATCTGGGGCTGAAGGCCTACGCGGGCTTCGTCGGCATCGTGATGCATGAGGGCGAAGTGCTGGCGCCGCGCGAGCACACGGACGATGACGGCATCGTCCACCAGTACGAGGAACTGCTGGCCGGCGAAGCGATGGAGGGCGGCCCGTTGATGCTGGCCTGGAGCGAGCTGGAGCATGGCGTCGATCCGGCGGCCGGACTGGACAGCGTCTACAACGTCGTGATCCATGAATTCGCGCATGTGCTGGACATGGCGGATGGCGTGGCAGATGGCGTGCCACTGCTTGCGGACCGTGCCGCGCGCGCGGCCTGGCTCGCAGCCATCGAGCTCCAGTGGGAGCAGTTCTGCCAGCGGGTCGACGCCGGCCTGCCCACCCTGATCGATCCCTATGGCGCGGAAAGCCTGGACGAGTTCTTCGCTGTCGCCGCCGAAGCCTTCTTTGTGGCGCCGCACGAGCTGAAGCTGGAACAGCCGCTGCTGTACCAGATGCTCTCGGACTACTTCCGGCAGGATCCCGCGGGCTGAACCGCACAGGCGAATCTGAAGCTGCACAGTTGTCGCGGCAGGCAGCTATGCTGCGGTCCAGCAAAACGCAGAACAAAGGCCTTGGGCATGATGCAGGATCCGGCGCAGCATGATTCGTTTGCAGCAGTCGATCTCACCGTGGCAGGACTCAGAGCCGGCTCGAACATCAGCCCGCAGCACGTCGACAGCCTGAACGACCAAGCCCATGTGCTGCGCCATAGCGACACGCAGCAGGCACTTTCGCTCGGCAAACGCGCCTATGCGCTGGCCTTGCAGCTGGACTACCAACATGGCATGGCTTATTCGCTGCTGCGCTGGGGCGTGTGCAGCTACATCCTGGGACATGCGGTAGCCGAGGTCCGCGCCCGATTGCAAGCTGCGCTGGAACTGGCGCAGGCCCTCGACGACGCGCAGGCCCAAATCGAAGCCCTCAACGTTTTGGCCATGCTGCACACCGATGGCGGTGCCCACGCCATGGCGCTGCAGGCCTATGACAGGTGCTTGGCGCTGGCAAGAAACGTCGGCGATTCCCGATTCGAAGGACGTACGCTGGGCAATATGGCCTTGGTGCACCGCGACCTCGGGCAATACGCTCAGGCGCTGGATCAACTGCAGCGCTATCTCGCTCTGGCCGAACAGGCGGATGACGAGCAGGGGCAGACCTACGCGCTGGCCAATCTGGGCCAGTTGCTGAGCGCGCTGGGCGAACGCGAGACAGCCCAGCAGGCCCTGGAACGCAGTCTCGCGACCCGCTACAGCCAGCAGAACCTGGCTCGACAGTCAACCACGCGGCTCGATCTGGGTCAGCTGCTGCTCAAGCATGGTGAGGCCGGCGAAGCCCGGGCGCATCTCCTGGAGGCCGTCGAGCTGTCGCGACAAACAGGCAATCTGCGCGATCTCTGCGACGCCTTGCATGGCCTGGCCCAGGCGTATCAGTTCGACAAAGACCAGGACGCAGCGCGCCAGCTGCTGAGCGAGGCACATGAACTGGCCACTCGCGCAGACGACAAGCAAAGACTTGCGGCGGTGCAGTTGGCCATGGGCCGAAACCTGATTGAGCGCGGCGACCTTGAGGGTGCCGAGACTTGCCTTCAGGCCGTCTTGAGACAAGCCGAATCGCTGGGCTTGGCGGCGCTCCTCTCCGATGCCCATCAGGCTTTGGCCAGCGTTGCTGAGGCCCGTGCGGATTACCAAGTGGCCCTGCAGCACTTCCGCAGCTTTCATCAAGTGCACGAAGCCTTGTACGGTGAGCAGGTCCAGCAGCATCTGCGCGGCCTGCTGATTCGCCAGCAGGTGCAAGAACTCCAGCGGCAAGCTGATGACGAGCGCAACCGAAGCCAGGAGCTCTCCAGCGAACTGACTGCCGCGCGGCAGGCTGACCAGGAGAAGCAGATGCTGCTCCAGCAGCTGTCAGCGCAGACCGAGATGCTGCATCAACTCAGTCGCGAAGACGGACTGACGGGTGTCGCCAACCGGCGCTGGCTTGACCTGCAGCTGGCGCAGGAATTCGAACGAGCACGTCGCTTCGCGCACCCCTTGAGCGTTGCGATGCTGGACCTGGATCACTTCAAGTCCATCAACGATCGCTTCACCCACCTGACCGGCGACAAGGTGCTGCGCGCCGTCGCCACCTTGCTGCGCGACGTCTGCCGCCGCTCGGACCTGGTGGCTCGCTACGGCGGCGAGGAGTTCATGCTGTTGCTGGTGGAGACGCCAATCACCCCTGCCGCGAGCCTGTGCGAGAAGCTGCGCCTGCGCATCGAGCAGTTCGACTGGTCGACACTGCATCCGGCGCTGACAAGCGTCACCTTGAGCATCGGCCTGGAAAGCAATGCTCGATTCGATCAACTGGAGGGCTTGCTGGCCGCAGTCGACACCAGGCTGTACGAAGCCAAGCACCAAGGCCGCAACCGAGTCTGCGCCGGCCTGCCATGAGAAGCAGCGACTCATCACAGGCCCTTGCAGCTGCGGCTGCACTGGGCTCGGCACACCGAACAAAGCGCTGGCTATACTGAAAAAACGCCAGCAATGTTGATCAAAATGACGCCTCTTGATGACACCGACCGCGAACTGATTGCCTTGCTGCGCGCTGATGGTCGCGCGACCGTCGCCGCCTTGGCCGCCAAGCTGAAAGTGGCCCGGGGCACCGTGCAGAACCGCATGGCAAGGCTGCAGCGGGATGGGGTCATCGTCGGCTACACGGTGCGCCTCAAGCCCCAGGTAGAGAGCCACCGCATCCGCGCTCTGATGAGCATCGCGGTTGAAGGCAATACCAGCCAGGAGGTGCTGATGTCGCTGCGCGGGCACCCCAATGTCTCGGCGATCTACACCACCAACGGACGTTGGGACATCGTGGCCGAATTGCAGGCCGAATCGTTGGAGGCGTTTGACCGCGTCTTGAGCGCCATCCGCTTGTTCAAGGGCATTGCCAACACGGAAACGAGCATCCTGCTGTCCACCCACAAACTCTGAGCGGCGGTGCAAGCAACGCACTGGCCAAGTCGGAGCACAACGAGACTTCAGCCGACATGTTGACCGCCCCAGCAGCCCCGCGCCCCGATCTTTGTCCAGTCCGACGCCCAGAACATCGCTGTTCCCGCGGTGGCCCCTCATCCGTCCTCAGTAGGCACCTTGGGCACCGCTTCCAGATGCCGCTGCAAGGCCTTCAGCGTGGCGAAGCGCAAGGTGGTGCCGGTGGCAAGGTCCAGCAGCTCATAGCGCAGCACCAGGCGCTCGGTGCGCTCTTCGTGCACGCGCAGCACATAACTCGCCAGCGGTCGAGTGGAGGTGCGGGCGGTGCTGCGAGAGGGCGCGCGGCGGCTCATGGTGCTGCAGGATGCACAGCCAGCGTCTCCGGACCGTCGCAGGCCCCGGCCCAATGACGGCAAGCACCGAAGCCGCTCCGGTCCTCCAGTTGCAGCTGCTGGGGGGCGCCCGGCTGCAGCATGGCGCCTTAAGCGTCGACCTGCCCGACGCGGCGGCGGGCTACCTGCTGGCCGTGCTGGGCGCGCGCGGCGATTGGGTGGCGCGTGAGGAACTGGCCGTGCTGTTCTGGCCAGAGGCCGACTCCAAGAGCGCGCAGCGCAACCTGCGCGTGACGCTGAACCGCCTGCGGGACAAACTGGCCGAATGGGGCGTGGCCCCGGCCCTGGCCAGCGAACGGAGTCGCCTGTGCTGGCAGCCGGGCAGCGACCTGTGCCGCGCCCGCGCCGCGCGCGACGCAGGCGACTGGTCCGGTGCGGCCACCCTCCTGTCCGGCGGCTTCGTGCCCAGCCTTGGCTTTCGCGGTTTCCCCGTGCTGGCCGAATGGGCCGCGACCGAACGCCGTGGGCTGCTGGCATGGGCCCGCGAAGCCGTGCTCCGCTGTGCCGCCACCGCCCCGCCAGCCCAAGCCGAACAACTGGCCGCGCGCCAGCTCGAACAAGACCCCAGTGACGAAGCCCTGCTGCGCGTGCGCCTGCAAGCGTTGGCCACACTGGGCCGGCACGAGGACGTGGCCCGCGCCTGGGCCGCCTTCGACACCCGCCTGCGCGCCGACCTGGGCATAGGCGCCAGCCGCGCGCTGGCCGATTGGGTCGCCAGCCTGGGTTCCAGCCCAGGCGGCGGGAGCAACGCTGGGGTCGGCGCTGGCGACGATCCAATGATCGGCCGCGACGCCGAAGAGGCGCAGGCCCGGGAGCTGCTGGCCCGCAGCCGCGTGCTGACTGTCACCGGCTTGGGCGGCGTGGGCAAAAGCCGCCTGGCCCTGGCCCTGTCCAACTCGTCGCCGGCGTCCCTGTGGCTGCCGCTGGTGGACGCCAGCACAGTAGCCGAACTGCCGCACCGGGTGCTGCACGCACTGAACCCGGCAGCGCCGGCTACGCGCAACGCCGCCGCGCAAGCCGGCGACCTCCTGGCCCAGCGGGTGCGCCTGCTGGTGCTGGACAACGTGGAACAGTTGCTGGGCGAGCGGGCTGCGCTGCACGCGCTGATCGATACCTGGCTGCAGGCCGCACCCGGGCTGCAGCTGCTGCTGACCTCGCGTGTGGCGCTGGCGCACCCTGCCGAAGCGCAGCTGCTGCTGCGCACGCTGGCCCTGCCCCTGGCCGACACTCAGGGCCCGGATCAGCCCCATCGCCGGCCCGACGGCCGCACCGAGCACCGCACCCTGGCAGCACCCGCGGTGCAAGTGCTGGTGGCGGCCGCGCGCCGGGCCCGGCCTGGCTTCGACCCGCGCGAACACACCGACGCGCTGGCCCGTATCGCACACCAGGTCGGCGGCCTGCCGCTGGCACTGCGCCTGGCCGCGCAGTGGCTGCGGCTGTTGTCGCCGGCTGATGTGTCGGCGGCGCTGCAGCGCAGCGTGGGCGCACTGGACGACGGTAACGCGGGCTTGCAGGCCACGCTGAAGCGCAGTTGGGACTTGCTCGACCCCGGGGCACAAACGGCGTTGGCGCGCCTGTCGGTGTTCGCCTCGCGCTTCACCGCGGCCGAAGCTGGGCAGGCCGGTGCCGCCGACCTGCCCGCATTGGCCCGCCTGGCAGACCACGGTCTGCTGGAGGCCGAAGCCGACACCGCACCCGAACGGGCCGTGCGATGGCACTTGCACCCCCTGGTGCGCGCCTATGCGGCCGAACAGCTGGCCGCTTCAGGCGACGCAGGGCGCGCCGCGCACGAAGGGCACGCACGCGCCGTGCAAAGGCGACTGGGGCAATGGGCCAACTGGCGCACTGTCGACCAGAAGGCCGCACTGCAAGACCTGGCCGAGGCGCTGCCCGAGACCTTGGCGGCCTGGCAGTGGGCCTTGGCCGCGGGCCGCGCCGATTTCATCGCGGCCTGTGCGCCCGTGCTGCTGCACTACTTCGAAAAAAGCGGTCGCCGCACCGAAGGCATCGCCCTGTACGCCGCGGCTCAAGCCAATTTCGACACCGAAGCGCGCACCGATCTGGCGGCACTGGCCGCATTGCAACGCGGCCGAGCGCTGCTGCTGTACCGCGACAGCCGCTACGGCGAGGCGGTCGACTGGGCCCTGCGGGCGCTGGGCGCGGCGCGCAGCCTCGGCCACGACGAGGGCATCAAGGGCAACCTGAACACCCTGGCCCTGGCGCAGTGGATGCTGGGCCAGCTGGAAGCGGCCGAAGCCGCGATCCGCGAAGCCTGTGCCCTGGCCACCGCCGGTGGCGATCAGGCCGGCCTGGCCACATTTTCCGGCAACCTGGCGCTGTTGCAGAAGCGGCGTGGCCACTACGCCCAAGCCTTGGCCACCTGGCAGCAAACGCTGGCAGCGCACCGCGAAGTGGGCAACTGGAGTAGCGCCACCACCACGCTGCAGAACCTGGGCAACCTGCTGCGGCTGATGGGCCGGCCCGAGGAAGCCGTGACCGTCCTGGAGGAGTCTTTGCGCTTGTGCGAAACCCATGGCTTCGCCTCGTCGCGCGCGTTCGGGCTGATTAACCTGGCCCGGGTGCATCTGGTCGCCGGGCGGCTGGACACCGCAGAAGCCCTGGCAACGCAGACCTTGCTGGAGGTCGGCCGCGCAGGCGAACGCATGCTGGAAGCTGCCACCTTGCTAGTGCTGGCTGACCTTGCCTTGCGCACCGGGCGGCTGGGCGTGGCTGCCGAACGGCTGCTGCGCGCGCTGCGCCTGGCGCATGCGCTGAACGACCCCGCCAACCTGCTGGAAGCCCTGTGCGGCTACGCCCGCTGGCGACTGGCCCATGGCGATAGCGAAACCGCCGCCGCCGTCGTGAGCACCGTGCGCGCACACCCAGCCTTGCATGGCGAACTGCGCGACGAACTGGCGCAGCCCCCGCTGGGCGGCTTGCCCGAAGGCCCAGCCATCAACCTGCAGGTGATGGTGGAACAGGCCGTCGCGGCCCTGGCCAGCGACAAGGCGGACTCGCCAGGCTAGCGTGGTCTGAGGGGGGCGTTGGGGGGCGATCTGCAAGGCCAGCGGAGCCGGGTGAATCGGATGGTGGAACGAGTGTTTTCACCGTCTGCATCCAAAGGAAGTGACCGGCCCCCCCAACTTCACGACGCGCAACATGGTCGGTAGCGGCGACGGCAAGCACCGTGATCGTGTGAGCTCTGCGCCAAGGCCGGCGTGAGAATTTCCAGCTCAGGCAGGCTGTCGCAGGTGGACGAAAACATGGACGACGTGCTCGTGCGCGTCAACGGCGTGCGCAACGGCGTGTCCTAGGTAGCGGCTGCCCCCTATGCCGCCGCCGTCGCCGGCTGGGAGCTGAACAGCAGCGACAGCAACCCCAACGGCATCACCGACCGCTACCAGCGCACCCAGGTGTTGAAGGCCACGCCGGTGCTCGTCAACCCCTGACACCGCCACCCCGGCGGCCGCATGCCGGCATGCGGCCGCCCACCAGCGGGGACCGTGCTGCAAAGCTGCGCCCACCCCGCTGAGACGCTGCTGAGACGGTCCTTCACTACCGTCACGCCGTCATCACGTTGAAACAACGCTTCTTCGGAGCACCCCCATGAAACACATCCCACTCGCCCTGCTGATCGCCGCCGCCCTGGGCGGCACCACCGCCGCCCAAGCGGGCCCACAACAAGGCGTGCGCTGCCCCGACGGCACCACCGCCACCATCAGCGACGGCAACAAGCTGCTGAAGTGCAGCACCACAGAGCCCGTGGAACGCGAGGCCTTCTGCTCACCCGTGGCCCTCGGCAACCAGGCCAACCTCGACGTCAACGCCCGCATCGTTCATCACACCAATGGCAAGGATTTCTGCAGCGACCCCACCGGCAAGGTGCGCGGCAACGTGCAGTTCCTGCCCTTGCCCGGCGACCCGCCGGCCAGCCAGTTTCAGCACGTGACGCAGCCCGGTAAGGACGTGTTCCGCGCCACCAAGACCCACTACCGCTTCCCCAGCGGCGGCCCGATCTACAACCCGCTGCACAAGGCCGAACTCGGCGTGCGCTGCCAAAGCGGCTGGGACGGCGACGCAGTCTTCGGCGGCAACGGCATCCGCTGCGACCGCAACGACGGGGCGCCTCGCGAGGCCGATTGCGACACCCTATGGACCCGTGACAACGACCGCCGCGGCGAAGAAGACCGCTGCATGGGCCCCAATGAAGGTCCGACCAAACCGCGCGGCATGACCAAGGTGCAGTTCGACCTCGAGCGCGACCTGGACACGGTGGGCTGGGTGCTGGACAAGCGCCCCGGCGTGGATCGCTGGCAGCGCAGGGTCTATGCGTATCCGGTGAGCAGCAACTGAGTCCGGTTCAGGCACATCGTCTGTGCCTGAACGAGCTCTCACCTTCTTCTACATCTCTTCTTCCTTGAAACCAGGAGATACACCGTGAACCTCGCCCCCATTGCACAGACCCTCCTTGCCACCACGTTGCTCACCATGGCGGCCCTGACCCACGCCAACCCAGCCGAGCGGATGATGCAGACCGCCCTCAAGCTGCAAGAACTCGAAGACTCTGGCTTCAAGAGCGTCAAGGCTGATGAAATGAAGGCCCTGCGAACCGAGTACAAAGTCGCCGCCGAAGCCACTCAGTCCTTGGCTCGTGCCAACGTGGCGCGGCTCACTGCAGGCAAGAACCCTGCCGATGTCGACAAGGCTGTGCGCGAGGCCGACAAAAAGGCCCAGACACCCGCCAAGGTCATTGCTGTCATTGACAGCATGGGTGGCCCCTTCAAAGCCATGCAACAGGTCGATTCGGTGTTTGCTGAATTCAACCGTGAGGCCTTGGCCGGCAGCCAAAAGTTTGCGTTCAACTTCGACGCCGAACGGCTGATGATGCTGGCGCTGGGCGTTGGCGATGTACAGGCACGGACCATCATGAAGGCGGGCAGTGCGCGCTGTTACTTCTTGATGTGGGTGGGGCGCCGAAGTGAGCAAACTGCATACGACTTGTGCGGTTGAGCCGATAGCGATCGATGTTCATCTCCGACCGCATGAGGCGATAGCAATGACAGCGTTCTCGAATCAAAGCTGCGCACTCGCGGTCGGCGGGCTCCTCGCCCTCACCGCCTGCAGCAACACCCCCAGCCAGCAAACCCTGCAAACCGTGCGCGGCGAGGCCAACCCGACCGACAAGGCGCAGCGCACCATCACCAACTTCACGCCGGCCCTGCGCTGCATGGACGAGCTGATGTTCAAGAAGGGCACGCGTGACGTGACCCTGATGATGGAGGAGCTGCGCGACAGCACCGGGAGGGTTCAGATCAGCACGCGCGACATGATGACCTCTGCGGTGTCGGAGATGACACGCCGCTCGCGCGCCGTGCGCCTGTCGGTGTTCGGCAGCGACCAGCAGAACCTGGCGCAGCTGCTGCAGCAGGCGCAGAAGAACAGCGTTTTCCAGGTGGTGCCGGAATTCAATGTGCGCGGCACCGTCAGCCAGCTCGACGAGGACGTGAAGCGCAGCAGCGCCAGCTTCGGCTTGCAGATCCAGGAGCTCTTTGGCCTGCGCCTGGCCAGCGAAACGCGCTTTTCGGTGCTGGCCTTCGACGCGGCCGTGGTGCGAACCGACACCTTCACGCTGGTGCCGGGTGTCACGTCCAAGAACACCACCGTGCTGGCGCGGCGCGACAGCAGCGCCGGTGACGGGCAGGCGCGCATCCAGAGCGCGGGCACGGTGTTCGCGTTCTCGTCCGGGCGGTCTGAAGGCACCTCGGGCGCAGCGCGCAATATGGTCGAGTTGGCCGTCATCGAACTGGTGGGCAAGCTCATCAAGGCGCCGTACTGGCAGTGCCTGGGCATCGATGACAGCCACCCCGAAGTGCAGCGCGAAATCGAAGACTGGTTCCTCGGCATGGACGAAGCCGAGCGCACCGTCTACCTGAAGACGCGCCTGCGTGAACGCGGCTACTTCGACGGCGCGCTGGACGCCAGCACCACGCCGGCCTTCAACACCGCGCTGCAGGCCTACCGCAGCGCCCTGGGCCTCGCCGCAGCGGCCGCGCCCGTGGACCTGCCCTTCTTCACGCGCCTGATCACCCGCGCCGTGCCAACCGGACCTTTCGGCGTGTTGCCGCGCACCAGCGCCGCCACCGCCAACGCAACCGCCCCGACCGCCAGTGAACCCACGCCCACCGCGGCTGCGGCGCAAACCGTGTCCGCCACCGCCAACACACCGCCTGCTGCAGCTGCGCCAGCGCTGCCAACTGCGCACCTGCAACTCAAAGCCGCTGGCAGCGCGGTGCAGCTGAATCTCCAGCTCAAGGGTGCAGAAGGGGCCTATGTGTATTGCTACGCGCAAGACCCGGCTTCGGGCTCGGTGCGGCGCATCTTCCCCAACCGCTTCGCGACCGACCCCCGCGTGAACGCCAACCGCGGCGTGGCCTTGCCTGGCCGCGGGGCTTTCAAGCTGGCGCCGCAACACCAGTACGCCTGCGTGCTGGCCCCGCGGGAAGTCTACGGCGCACTGCCGCCGCAGCTGCGCTGGGGCGACTTCGAAGACATCCGCCTGACCGACTTCGACGCCATCCGCGACCGCTTCGCCGAGGCGTCCGGCCTGCCCGTGGTGCTGTTGCGCCCGCAACCATGAGCACCGGGGCGCTGGACGCCGCGTAGCCGATCAGTGCGCTGAACGACGCACCCGTCAGCCGCGTGGCCCTGCCACGCCCGGCCGAAGAGCAGTTTGCGCAGGCGGTGGATTTTGCCTACCGTGGCCTGTGCGACGAGCTGTGGCGCCTACCGCCGCGACCTTTGCCCAATTTCGCCTTCAAGTCGCCGCAAAAAAAGAGCCACCGCAAGGGTGGCTCTGTCATTGGCGGAGAGGGAGAACTCCACATATCGCCTATTCATGGTGCCTATCCGGCAGCAGCAGCACCTGATGCCTACGCGGATGCCTACACATTCACGCGGCCGGCCCACCGCTCAGCCTGCAGCATCACCTCGCGCCCATGCCGATCGGCCACGCCCTCGACGATGCCGAACTCATCGCGCAGCAAGCGAGCTATGCCACGATAGTCGGCCCGGCCAAGATCGGCGCCGTCCCGGCGCAGCATCCCGCTCAGAAAGGCTCGCGATCCGAACAGGTCAGCCTGCAGCACCGCGTCGAAGGGGCGATGCGCCTCGTAGCCTCCCGGCTCGGCGTAGCCCCTCAACGTCAGCTTGCGCACCTCCAGCCACTCGCCAGGCCCCACCAATGCCCGTAAGTGCATGGTGAGTTCGGCGTGCCAGTGCATGACGCGCTACTTCTGCGCCGCCCGGTCGTCCTTGCGCTGGCTGCCGAAGCTGGAGCCCAACCAAAAGGCGCCAACGGTCAGGATCACGCCAAGCACTGCGGTGACGATCTGGGTGCGAAGCTCGCTCGTGTAGCTCGCAGGGTGGACATAGAAAACATCCACAAGCAGCATCGCCGGGAAGACCATCAGCAGGATGGAAATCAGGAAGGCCGGCGAGTGCAGCGGAGAGCGGCCAGATTCGGAGAACGCGGCATCAGCCTTGCGCGCACCGTCGATGCCACCACCGCCCGCTTCGGTCAGCTCAAACCACCGGGCCTCCACAGCCTGGCTTGCCGCCTGCGCGGCCTGCGGGTCTGCCTTGATCGACTCGATGGCCTCTTGCACGTTACGTGCGCCCACGGATTCGGTGACGATGCCGATCACG
>PNNH01000098.1 GCA_013824165.1 Methylibium sp.
CTCAGCTGCGCTTACTGGTCAGCTCTTCGATCAGTTCGATCAGTCGTGCCGGGCTGAAGGGCTTGGCCAGGAAGGCATTGGCGCCGGCCGCCATCGCATGGTCATGATCTGCGCTGCGCGCCTGCGCCGTGATCATCACGACCTGGGTCTTGGCCAGCGCCGGGTTGGCGCGGATGCGGCGGCAGACTTCGTAGCCATCGATCTCGCCGGGCATCATCACGTCCAGCAAGACGATGTCCGGCACCAGCACGGGTAGCAGCTGCAGCGCCAGACTGCCGTTGGCCGCCTCGTGCAGCGTGCAGCCGCTGTCCTCCAACGCCCAACGGATCAGGCGACGGATGTCGGCCTGGTCTTCGACGATCAGGATCCTGGCTTGCATGGCGTGATGTGGAGTGATTCGGCAGGCCTCAAGCATAGCGTTTGCGCTGCGCCTGGATCGCTCAAGGCTGCGACAGCAGCCGCTCGACACGGAAGCCCTTGTTCGCCAGCAGCAGCGGCAGCGCTCGCGGGCCTGTCATGTGCAGCGCGCCAACGGCGGCGAACACGCGCGTGCCGCTGTCATGCAGGCGCGCGATGCCGTCCGCCATGCCGGGGTTGCGCTCTTCGTTGAGCCGGCGCAGCCAGATGCGATCCTGCGGGCTGGCTATGCAGTCGCACCACTGCTCGTAGTTCTCAAGCTCGGTCAGGTCGCCGCGCTCCCAGGCCTGGATCAGGCGCAGCAGCACCGGCCGCACGCGATCCTGCTCCAGCTGGGTCAGCATGTCGCGTGTCATGTCCTGTGTGTGTGCCGGGTCGGCGCCTAGCAGCAAGTCCAGCTGCTGCTGCGGCGTCTCCAGCGCGACGATGGGCCGGCGTAGCGCGCGTGCCTGGTGGCTGAGGATCTGCTCCAGCGCGAAGCCGGCATCCAGCCCGTCCCAGCGGGCTTCCAGCAGGGTCAGCGTCATCGCCTGGATCAGCGGCTGCAGGCCGTTCAAGGCCTGCTCCGGCAGGCAGGCGGCGCGCGTGCGTGCTGACAGCTGTGCGCGTAGCGCATCGGGCAGCGGCTGGCCGCTGCTGGCGGCCGTCAGCTGGCGCAGGGTCGCGCGCGTGGCGGGGTCGCTGGGGTCGATCTCCAGCGCCAGCGTGTCGATGGCCCGCAGCGCGGCACTGACCTGGGGCCCGGGACGCAACCACTGCGGTCGACCCAGATGCACGGTGCCGTACAGATAGGACTCGCGGCCATCCTTGCTGAGCCGCCACAGCAGGCCGCGATCAGGCGCAGGCGCCGCATCGGCCAAACTGCCGGTGTCGGGCAGCGGCAGGGCCGGCGGGCAGGGCTGGGCCTGGACGCCGGCCGAAGGCCCGGCATACAGCGCAAACGTCAGAATCAGCAGGGCGATCAGGCGCATCGGGTTCAGGTTGGCAGGTCGGCGCTGCACTCTAGCAGCGCCGGCATGCAGGATGCCCGTCTGGCGGGCCAGAGGGCTTGCGCTCACGCTGTTCGTCCCCATCTGGCTTGCTCCTAGAATCGGTTGCAACGCCCGTCGCCACCCCATCTGCAGCGCCGCGCCGCTGTCATCACAGGCAAGCTCATGGTCCCACATCTCATCACCGCCCTGACCGGCCCGATCAACGAGCTGGAGCAGCGCATCCTGGAGTCCATGCCGGCGATCGAACGCTGGTTCCGCCTCGAGTGGATGGAGCACACGCCGCCCTTCTACAGCTCGGTGGATTTGCGCAACGCCGGCTTCAAGCTGGCGCCGGTGGACACCAACCTCTTTCCAGGCGGCTTCAACAATCTGACCAAGGAAATGCTGCCGCTGGCGGTGCAGGCGGCGATGGCGGCGATCGAGAAGATCTGCCCTGAAGCCAAGAACCTGCTGCTGATCCCTGAGAACCACACCCGCAACAGCTTCTACCTCAGCAATGTCGCGACGCTGATCCGCATCTTCACCCAGGCCGGTCTGAACGTGCGCCTGGGCTCGCTGGACCCGACCGTGGATCAGCCGACCGAGCTGCGCCTGGCCGATGGCAGCTCGCTGACGGTGGAGCCGCTGGTTCGCACTCGCGGGCGCCTTGGTCTGAAGGACTTCGACCCCTGCACCATCCTGCTGAACAACGATCTCTCGGCGGGTGTGCCTGATGTGCTGCTGGGCCTGCATGAGCAGTACCTGCTGCCGCCGCTGCACGCCGGCTGGGCGGTGCGACGCAAGACCCGGCACTTCAAGTCCTACGAGGACGTGGCCAAGCGCTTTGCCAAGCTGCTGGGCATGGACCCCTGGCTGATCAACCCGATGTTCGCGCCCTGCTCAGGCCTGGATTTCAGCGAAGGCCAGGGCCTGGAGGCGCTGCAGACCCAGGTCGACGCGATGCTGGGCAAGGTTCGCCGCAAGTACAAGGAATACGGCATCAACGAAAAGCCCTTCGTGATCGTCAAGCCCGATGCCGGCACCTACGGCATGGGCATCATGACGGTGCGCGACGCCAAGGAGCTGGCCGAGCTGGGCCGTCGCACACGCAACAAGATGAGCGTGATCAAGGACGGCCAGAGCGTCAGCGAGGTGATCGTGCAGGAGGGCGTGGCCACCAACGAGCGCGTCAATGAGGCCGTGGCCGAGCCGGTGGTCTACATGATGGACCGCTACGTGGTCGGCGGTTTCTATCGTGTGCATGCCGAGCGCGGCATCGACGAAAACCTCAACTCACCAGGCGCGAGCTTCGTGCCGCTGGCCTTTGCCGAATCCTCACAGCTGCCGCGGCCGGGCGAGCGCCCGGGTGCCAGCGCGCCGAACCGCTTCTACATGTACGGCGTAATCGCCCGCCTGGCGATGCTGGCAGCCAGCTACGAGCTTGAGGCCACCGACCCGGACGCTGAGAACTACGCCTGAGCGGCGGCGGCACTGGCCGCCTGCAGTGCGTTCTTGAACAGCTGCACCGGTGAGGGCGTTGCCACATCGCGCAGCTGCCAGATGCACAGGTGTCCCAGCCCCAGGTCCACGCTCAGGGGCAGCAGCTTGACGATGCCGTCGCGCGCCGCCGCCTGCGCGATGTGCAGCGGCATGATGGTCACCAGCGGCGAACGCTTGAGCATGCCCATGGTCAGCATCAGGTCGTCGGTCTGCAGCACGTTGGTGGGCAAGGGCAGGCCCAGCTTCTGCCAGAAGGCATCGCGGCGGGCACGTGAGCGGGTGCCGGGCAGTGGCCAGATCCAGGCCTGATCGTTGAGCGTTTCCCAGCTGATCTTGCGCTGTGCGGCCAGCGGGTGGGTGGCGCTGATGGCCACCACCTCGCGGGTCTGCAGCAGCAAGCCGGCCTCCAGATCGCTGGGGGCGTCGTCCACCTGGCGCGCAATCACCAGGTCCAGGCGCCCGGCACGAAGATCCTCGAACATCGTGCCCAAGGCATGGGTGCGCACGCTGATCGCCAGCAGCGGGTGCTGCAGCTTCACGCGCGCCATCGCGTCGCAGACGAGCTCGGTCAGCGCGGCATTGGTGGCGCCGATCAGCAATTCGCCACTGGTGCCGCGCACCAGCGAGGCCACTTCCTCACCGCCGCGCCGCAGCATGGCATCCATGCGTTCGCCCAGTTCGACCAGACGCTGTGCGACAGGCGTGAGGCGAATGTTGCGTCCACGCCGCGCGATCAGGGTTTGTCCGAGGGCGCGTTCAATCTCGCTCAGCGTCTTGCTGATTGCGGGCTGGGTGACGTGCAGCAGATCAGCCGCAGCACTGAGGGAACCCGCTTCAGCCAGGGCCTTCAGCACACGGAGCTGGCGCAGGCTCATGCGCCGCATCACGAAGGACTCGGCCTGCTCCGGACTGACGTTCACACCCTGTTCGATAACCATCGGAAAAGATCGGTAAAGAAATCGTCATGGATTGTCGCTGCCCCCCCTTTAGGGTGTGTTCACTTTCCGCACTGCAACAACACTTTTTCCTAGGACAGCTCCATGACCTTCAAGCATCGTCCCCACCTGCTGGCGCTGGCCGCCATGAGCCTGTGCTTCCACGCCCAGGCCCAGCAGAGCACGGCAGCCGCCGATACTTCCAAGCTGGACCGCGTCGAGGTGACCGGCAGCCTGATCAAGCGCACCGACCGTGAGACCCCGTCGGTGGTGCAGGTCATCTCGCGCGAGGACATCAAGAACTCCGGTTTTGCCACCGTCGAGGAACTGCTGCGCTCTGTCAGCGCCGTGGATGCCAGCTCGGTTCAGGACGGTGCCGGTTCCGGCTTCGTCGCGGGTGTCTCGACCATCTCGCTGCGCGGCTTCGGCTCGCAAGGCACGCTGATCCTGATCAACGGCCGCCGCACGGCGCCGGTGGCGGCTGTCGACATCAACTTCGGCCGCGGTTCTCTGGTCAGCGTCAACACGATTCCGAAGGCCGCGATCGAGCGCATCGAAATCCTGAAGGACGGCGCCTCGGCCTTGTACGGCTCGGACGCGATGGCCGGCGTGATCAACTACGTGCTGCGCAAGGAATACCAGGGCCTGGAGGGCGAGGTGTCCTACGGCGCCAACGACAAGGGCGTCGGCGCCACACAGCGCGGCGCGTTCACGTTTGGCTTCGGCAATTTGGACACCCAGCGTTTCAACGTCTACGGCGGCATCGATGTCTCCAAGCGTGACTCGGTGATGCACAGCGAGCTGAAGGACCGTGGCAATTTCGCGCTGTCCGACACCCACGGCGTGCTCAACGGCAGCCTGCGCCGCTTCACACCCGATTCCTCGGCCTCGCCGTTTGCGAACTACTACCGCGTGCCGGCCAGCCTGTCGGGCTCGACCACCATCGACGGCCGCTCGGTCACCAACGCCAACCTGCAGGGCGCTAACTACCTGGGCACCTTTGCAGGCTGCCCGGATGACCTGACCGTCGGCAAGGGCGTGCCCAATCGACCGGAAGGTTTCACATCCACCACGGCGTCGATGCGCAACGGCTACTGCCGCTTCAACTTTGACAATGCTGACGAGGCGATCTCGGCGCAGGAGCGCATCAACGGGTCGGTGCGCGCCAATTTCGCAGTCAGCCGAGACATCATGGCTTATGCGGACCTGATGGTTTCGCAGACCAAGACCACCGAGCAGCGCATCCCCTATGCGATGACGACCAGCTTGGTCACCTCGGCCAATCCGGTGGCTACCACCTGGCCGAAGCTGGACGGCAGCTTCCTGAGCCAGAACGCGCTGATCCTGCCGGTGGGTCACCCGGATAACCCGACCAATGGCCAGGCCAACTCGCAGCCGGTGCAGCTGATCTACCGCTTCACCGATTTCCCGCAGGTCGACCTGAGCGAGTTGAAGAGCACCCGTTTCGTGACCGGCTTCGAAGGGACGTTCGGTGCCTGGGATGTGGACAGCGCACTGCTGTTCAGCCAGCAGGACAACGTCCGCAACCAGACCAACCGGGTGCGCAGCTCGCTTTTGACCAAGTCGATTGCGGCGGGTACCTATCGCTTCGGCAAGGTCAACACGCCGGAGGCAGTGGCCAGCATTGCGTCTGACGCGATCAACGAGGGCAAGGCGACGATCACTTCCCTGGATGTGCGCGCCAGCCGCGAGCTGTTCCAGATGGCTGGCGGCCGTGCCGCGGTGGCTGTGGGCGCTGAACTGCGCCGCGAGGAACTCGAATCCATCCCGAGCGACATCTACCAGAGCGGTGACTTCATCGGCCTGGTGGCCAACGGCGCCGCGGGCAGCCGCAACTCCCAATCGGTGTTTGGCGAGCTGCGTCTGCCGGTCGCCAAGTCGCTGGAGCTGCAGGGTGCCCTGCGCCACGAGCATTTCAGCGACTTCGGCAACTCGACGACCGGCAAGGCCGGTTTCAAGTGGTCGGCCCTGCCGTCGACACTGGTGTTCCGCGGCACGGCAGCCACCGGCTTCCGTGCCCCGGCCCTGTCGCAGATCGGCAATTCCTTCCTGATGTCCTTCCACAGCAGCCAGGAACGCCGCATCGTCGACAGCCTGCGCTGCAATGCGGCCACCTTCACCAGCAAGGCCGATCCGGCCGTGAACCGCGACTGCAATGTGCTGGGCTTCTCCACCTTGCCCGCTGGAACGACCAACGCCGGCAGTATTCCTAGCGTGGTCAGCGCCAACCCCAATCTGAAGCCCGAGACGTCCAAGTCCTTCACGCTGGGCATGCTGGTGTCGCCGAGCAGCTATGTGGATCTGGGTATCGATGTCTGGTACTTCCACCGCAAGGACGAAATCCGCGTCCAGCGCGGCATCGACATCATGGACGCGTACAACGCCAATCCGTCCGCCAACGCCGGCACCATCATCCGTGACCCGAACCCCGCCAGCTGGCTGCCCGGCGTGGCCAACAGCGGCCCGATCCTGGCTCTGGTGCGTGGCTACGGCAACTACAACTGGACCAAGACGGCCGGCGCCGACTATGACTTGAACATTCGCTTCCCGGTGACGGAGCTGGGCAAGTTCGGCCTGAAGATCAACGGCACCTACACCGCCCGCTTTGACCAGAAGGTGCTGGCGACCAGCCCGGTGCAGTACCTGGCTGGCGACTCGGCTTCGGACGTGCCCAAGACCAAGGCCAGCGCAACGCTGAGCTGGAGCCGCGGCGACTGGGCCAGCTGGGTGCGCTACAACCACATCGACTCCTTGGTGCGCTCCACCACGGCCAGCTGCCTGAGCTCGACCACGGCGGCCAATGTGCTGCTGCAGGCCAACAACGGCTGCAAGGTGGGCCAGGAAAACAGCTTCGACCTGAACCTCACCTACAAGGGCATCAAGGGCCTGACCATTGCGGGCAGCATCCTGAATGTGACCGACGACTACGATCGTTCGACCAACATTCCGAGCACCTTCAACTACTGGGATCAGGGCACCCAGGGTCAGCTGGGCCGTCGCTTCAACATCAACGTGAGCTACCAGTTCAAGTGATGGAACACAGGGAGCGCCTGATCGGGCGCTTCTGAGTTCGGGCGGCGCCGCGTGCGTCGCCTTTTTTTTGTCAGTGCGAGAGCGGGTTAGGGCGGGTGATGAAGCAGCAGATGATCAAGTCCATAGGCCTGGCGCTGTGCGCCGTATTGCTGTTGGGTGCCTGCGCGCCGATGCCGGTGGCGCAGCCGCCGATCGTGGCGCTGCAGCCGTCCGGCTCGGGCATCCCGGCGTTCCAGCGGCATGCGCCGCTGGCGCGCAAGGAGGCCCCGGCGCTGCGCTTTGTCGATTGGCATCCCTTGCAGCGAGAAATGCTGGTGCTGGCACGCAGCCAGGGCCTGATGCAACTGCACCGGCTGGCGGCGCCTGGCGCTGTGCCCGAGCCGTTGACTCAGGGCGCGGATCCGGTCGCCGATGCCTTGTGGGAGCCGCTGCAGGCGCGTTATCTGGTGTTCACCCGCGATCAGGGTGGCGACGAGGCGTTTCGCCTGTATCGGCTCGATGCCGGCCGGCAGCCTGCCCCAGGGAAAGTCCTGACGCCGGAGGGCGTTCGCGTCAAGGAATTCGCCTTCCTGCCGCAAGGGCGCGGCCTGGTGTTTCTGCAGGAACAGCTGGATCGAAAGGGCGGCGATGAGGCCGTTGCCGCACGCCAGGCACGCAGCTGGCTGATGTGGATGGATCCGCAGAATCCGGCCGGCGCGCGCGCTCTCGGCGAGGTGACGGGAGGCCGTTTCGGCGAGCTGCGCATCACGCCTGAAGGCACGATCCTGGTGCTGCGCAGCCTGGGCCAGCGCAGCCAGCTGCTGAGCTTTGATCTCTCAGGGGCGCCGGGTCGAGCGATCGGGCGCCTGCAGTCGGCGAGGGATGACGGCGACACGTCGGATGCCGAGCGCGAGGGTGATGTGGTGTGGGGCCGGCAGGCCTTGCAGGGCGAGTTCCGCCATTTGACCCGCCTCTCAGCGGCAACGGGTGAGCGCCAGGCGCTGCTGACCGGGCTGGCTGCTGACCTCGAGGCGCTGGCCGTGCCGCCCCCTGCTGCCGGCAGTCCGCGTCCGTTGGCCCTGGTCAGCAATGTAGGTGGCATCTCGGCACTGCGGCTGTATGCGCCTGACGCTACTGCGCCGCCACAGCGCGTGGCGACCGAGCTGCCCGAGGGGCAGCTGCGCAATCCGCGCTGGCATCCCCGTCTGCCCGAGCTCGGCTTCCACCATGTCTGGACGCAGAGCCCCGGGCAGATCTACAGCTGGAACCAGGCCGATGGCCAGCTGACGGCGTGGACCGCTGCTGATACCGAGGGCACGGCGCTGCAGACCGGTTTGCTGCGCTGGAAGAGTTTCGACGGCTTGGAGATCAGCGGCCTGCACACGCCGCCGCCGGCCCACTTCAAGGGGCCGCGGCCGGTCTACATCAGCCTGCATGGCGGTCCGGCGGCGCAGGCGCGGCCGGGCTATCTGTCGGCCACCTTGCGTGCCTTGGTCGAGCAGCAGGGCATGCATCTGATCCAGCCCAATGTGCGGGGCTCGGATGGCTTCGGCAAGCGCTTCCTGGCCCTCGACAACGGCCGCCTGCGCGAGAACGCCACGCGCGATGTGAGCGCCTTGCTGGATCTGATCGCGACACGGGCCGACATGGATGCGGCCAAGGTGGTCGTGGCGGGTGGCAGCTATGGCGGCTATCTGTCGCTGGCCGTCGCCGCGGCTGAGTCGCAGCGCATCGCCGGCAGCATCTGCCGCGTCGGCATCGCGAACTTCGTCAGCTTCCTGGAGCACACCGAGAGCTACCGCCGCGACAACCGTCGTGCCGAGTACGGCGACGAGCGCGATCCGGCGATGCGGCGCTTCCTGACCGAGATTTCGCCGCTGAGCCGGGTGGACCGCATGCGCAAGCCCATGTTCATCGTGCATGGCCGCAACGACCCGCGCGTGCCCTATGGCGAGGCGCAGCAGATTGTCAGCGCGCTGCGCGGGCAGGGCACGCCGGTGTGGTTCCTCACCGCCGAGGACGAGGGGCATAGCTTCACCAAGCCGGCCAATCGCGACGAGTTGCATCAAAACACACTCGAGTTCGTGCGCCGTGTCGTTCAGGGTGAGCCGATCGGTCGCTGAGGTCCGGGTTGTGAGCCCGCAGCTTTGCGCCCTGTCAAGCCCCGTGGCTGCGGCGGGCAACAGTGTCATTGCTGCGCTGCACAATTTCTCTGAGGCAGGCGCAGAATAGGCGTTTTGATACTTTGTGGCCGCTTGCGGCCACCCCCCCGTTCTTGTGAGTTCTTCCACTACGAGCCGCAGCCCGACTGCGCTGGCTGGCATGACGCTCGGCGCCCTGGGCGTCGTGTATGGCGACATCGGAACCAGCCCCTTGTATGCCCTCAAGGAGGTGTTCCACGGCGGTCATGTCGTCGCCAACCACGACAACATCCTGGGCGTGCTGTCGCTGCTGTTCTGGACGATGACGGTGATCGTCTCGCTCAAGTACGTGTTGCTGATCCTGCGTGCCGACAACAATGGCGAGGGCGGTCTGATCGCAATGCTGGCGCTGGCCACCAATGCGGTCAACGACAAGCCCAAGCTGCGGCGCGGCCTGCTGGTGGTGGGGCTGTTCGGCACGGCCATCTTCTATGGCGATGCGGTGATCACGCCGGCCATGACGGTGCTGGGTGCGGTGGAGGGCATCGATGTCTATGCGCCGCAGTTCCATGCGGCCATCCTGCCCTTGACCCTGCTGGTGCTGGCGGGCTTGTTTGCCGTGCAGCGCCTCGGCACGGCGGGCATCGGCAAGGCCTTCGGCCCGGTGATGCTGGTGTGGTTCTGCAGCCTCGCGCTGCTGGGTATTCCGCATATCGTCAGCAATCCGCATGTGCTGGTGGCCATCAACCCGGCCTATGCGTTTGCCTTCTGCATGGAGTACCGCTGGGTGGCCTTCGTGGCGCTGGGGGCCGTCGTGCTGGTGGTGACCGGCGGCGAGGCGCTGTATGCCGATCTTGGCCACTTCGGCAAGAAGCCGATCCGCATCGCCTGGTACGGCTTCGTGATGCCGGCGCTGGTGATCAACTACTTCGGCCAGGGCGCGATGCTGCTGAACGACCCGGCCGCCGTGAAGAACCCGTTCTTCCTGCTGGCGCCGAGCTGGGCCGAGATCCCGCTGTTCCTGCTGGCCACGCTGGCGGCCATCGTGGCCTCCCAGGCGCTGATCACCGCAGCGTTCTCGGTCACCAAGCAGGCCGTGCAACTGGGCATCCTGCCGCGCATGCGCATCCTGCACACCTCCGTGCGGGACATCGGGCAGATCTACATCCCCTTCGTCAACTGGGGTCTGTTCGCCTTTGTCGTGCTGGCGGTGGTGTTCTTCGGCTCCTCCAGCAATCTGGCGGCCGCCTACGGTGTGGCGGTGACGATCGACATGACCATCACCACAGTGATGACCTTCTTCGTGATCCGCTATGGCTGGAAGTACCCGCTGGCACTGTGCGTGGCGGCCACGGGCCTGTTCTTCATCATCGACCTGACCTTCCTGGCCTCCAACCTGCTGAAGGTGGCGCATGGCGGCTGGTTCCCGCTGCTGATCGGCATTGGCATGTTCACGCTGATGCTGACCTGGAAGCAGGGCCGGCGACTGCTCAGCAAGAAGCTGCGCGAGGACGCGATCGACCTGGAGAGCTTCCTGGAAGCCGTGTTCGTCAGTCCACCCACCCGCGTGCCGGGGACGGCGGTGTTTCTGTCTGCCGAGCAGGGTTCCACACCTAACGCATTGCTTCACAACCTGAAGCACAACAAGGTGTTGCATGCGCAGAACCTGTTCGTCAGCGTCAAGCACCATGAAGTGCCGTGGATCGGCTTCGACAAGCGCGTGCAGGTGCAGAGCCTGGGCAATGACTGCTGGCAGGTCAGCCTGCACTTCGGCTTCAAGAACGAACCCGATGTGCCCGAGGCGCTGAAGCTGCTGCAGCAAAGCGGCGTGCTGCTGGAGGAGATGGACACCAGCTACTTCCTGTCGCGTGACATCGTCATTCCCACCATTGGCTCAGGCATGGCCTTGTGGCGCGAAAAGCTCTTCGCCAGCATGCATCGCAATGCCGCCGCTGCAGCTGACTTCCTGCACCTGCCGACCAACCGCGTGGTCGAGCTGGGCTCCAAGGTCGAACTCTGAGAAGCGCCGGTGCCGCAGTGCGCGTGTCGCCCGCATGATGCAGCCTGCGCGAGAGTTGTTGTAATGAGAATCATTATCAATATAGAATCCGCCCCATCGGGTTCCTGCCAACGCCTCTGAGCGTTGGCTTGCAGCCTGTTCCGGAGCACGCCAGCCGACGCCCGCCGCCCGCGAAAGAGCAAACAACCTTTCAACCATCCGCTTCCGCGGCAGCTCAGGGCTGGCTGGCGGGGCGGCGAGGGCAGGTGGGACTCTGGCGACAGCAGGGGGGGGTGGGCGGCCGTCGGCGATCAGCATCGCTGCACTGCCGCCCATGCCGGCTGTGCCGTGGACCGCTGCTGTTCTTGCTGCCCGGTCTGGCGTCTTGCGTGTCGCGGTCGCGTTCCCGCACGGAGCGACTCATGGCGCGCAGCCCTTCTCCCCTCAGTGATCGCAGCAGCACAGCGCTCACGGCCTTCTCCCTTCATCCGCTGGCCCTGGCCTGCTTGCTGCAGGTGTCTGGCGCGACCGCGCTGGCGCAGGCCAGTGAGCCGAAGCGTGCGGTCGCCGACAAGCCCCTGCCCGCCGTGGTCGTTTCGGCCACGCGCGTTGAGGCCGATGCCGACGAGGTGGCTGCCACCGTGACCTCGATCGACGCCAAGAAGATCGAGCGCCGCCAGGCCGGCGACGTCAAGGATGCGCTGGCGCATGAAGTGGGCGTCTCGGTCCGCTCGCAGACCAACCGCAGCTCGGCGGCTTTCTATGCCACCGGTCGCGGCGGCAACGAAGGCATCAACATCCGCGGTCTGGAGGGCAACCAGGTAATGCTGCAGGTCGACGGCGTGCGCCTGCCCATGGTCTACAGCAGCGGCCCGGTGTTTGCCGGCCGCGGCGACTACATCGATGTCGAGGCTTTCAAGCGTGTGGAGCTGTTGCGCGGCCCCTCGTCGGCCAGCTACGGCAGCGACGGCCTGGCGGGCGCGGTGAGCTTTCTCACCAAGGATCCGTCCGATCTGCTGCCCAAGGGCAAGAAATCGCAGGCGGCGATCAAGCTGGGCTACAACTCGGTGGACAACAGCACGACGCTGGTGCCCAGCTATGCACAGCGCGGCGAAGGCTACGAAGCCATGGTGCTGGCCAGCCTGCGGCGCGGCCATGAGGCCAAGACCGGCGGCAGCAACAACGCGCCGAACAACACCCGCACCACGGCCAACCCGCAGGATGTCAGCTCCGACTATCTGCTGGGCAAGCTGGCCTACAAGCTCGATGCCCGCCAGCGCCTGAAGCTCTCGCTGGAGCATCTGGAGCGTCAGGTCGACACCGAGGTCTATACCTTGTTCGGCGACCCGTCCTACCCGACCACCACCGATGTGAACTCGCATGAGCGCATCAGCCGCACGCTGGTCAAATTGGGCTATGAGTTCGTCGACAGCAGCAACCCGTTGTTCCAGCGCGCCGAGGCCCAGCTCTACTGGCAGGACGCGAAGAACCGCCAGCTCGGTGATGAAGCGCGCAGCAACACCACGGCCTGGAACACCCGCAGCCGCGATAACCTCTACGGCGAGCGCTCGGTCGGCGCGTCCGCGCAGTTCGAGACCTATCTGACACAGCAACGCCTGGTCTGGGGTGTCGATGCCTCGACAGCCCTGGTGCATTCGCTCAAGGACGGCGCGAACTACCTGAACGGCAGCCTGGTGACGAGCGGCAGCAGCGCCTTCGTCGTCAACAAGAGCTTCCCGGATACCGACTATCGCCTGTTCGGCGCCTTTGTGCAGGACGAGATCACGCTGGGCAACGTGGTCGTGACGCCGGGTCTGCGCTTGGATCGCTTCGAGCTGGACCCGCGCAAGGGTGACCCGCTCTACACCGTCAACAACAAGACCGAGCCGGCCACGCTGGCGGACCAGGCCCTGTCGCCCAAGCTGGGGGCGGTGTGGACGATCAACCCGCTGCTGCGCGTCTTCGGCCAGTACTCGCATGGCTTCCGCGCGCCCACACCATCGCAGCTGAACGGCGGCGTGACCAATCTGACCTCGGCCATCCCCTATCGCTCGATCGGCAATGCCGACCTGAAACCTGAAACCAGCCGCTCCTTCGAACTCGGTCTGCGCGGCCGCAGCGACACCGTGCGCTACAGCCTGAGCGTGTTCAACTCGCGCTACGAAGACTTCATCGCGGCCAACACCGACGTCACCGCCACCACCACGGTGCCGCTGGAGCCGGGCATGCCCAGCACCACGCGCACCTTCCAGTCGGTCAACCTGAATGGCGTGCGCATCAAGGGCTACGAGCTCGAAGGCGCATGGTCCTTCCTGCCTGGCTGGACGCTGAGCGCCAGCTATGCCCACGCCAAGGGCGACAGCGAGGCGGCCGGCGTCAAGACGCCGCTGGAGAGCATCAATCCCGACAAGGGTGTGCTCGGCCTGCGTTATGCGCCGTCGACCACCTGGGGCGCCGAGCTGACGCTGACGGGCATGCAGAGCCAGCGTCGCAATCCGAATCCGAGCGCCAACTTCACCCCCAAGGGCTTCGTGGTCGGCGACATCTCGGCCTGGTACGAGATCAGCCGGCAGTGGAGCCTGAACGCCGCGATGAACAACGTTGCCGACGTCAAGTACACGCTGTGGGCCGATGCCCGCGGGGTGGCGCCGACCAGTGCGACGCTGGACGCCTACTCGCAGCCCGGACGCAACGTGAGCGTGAGCCTGCGCTACCAGTTCTGACGCGCAAGCGCAGCCTGGCCGCCAACCAGCGGCCAGGCTGCACGCTCCCGGCTCCGGCCTCGATCCCCTTCACCGCCAGCACGCCGCGTTGCCCTGCGCGGCGCCAGCTCCACCCATGAAGTCTTCGCCGCTCCTGTTTGTCGTCCGCCTGCTGGTTTTTCTCGGCTTGGCTGCGCTGCTCGCGCCCGTGCGCGCCGCCACGCCCACCGTGCTCTTCATCGCCGCCAGCCCGGTGGCGCCCGGCAAGTTCGTTGCGTTGGCGCGTGCCGCCGAGCCGCTGGGCCTGAGGATCGAGGCGCGCTTCGCCGAGAAGCTGGCGTCCGAGCCTGATGCCAAGCTCTGGGCCGACGCCGACCTGGTGCTGATCGACGCGCCGCGCCAGCACATCGAGGACTATGTGCGCACCCGCCTGGGCGCCGCATTGCCGGCGCTGGCGGCCAAGCCGCATCTGTGGCTGCCCACTGCCGCGCCCAAGGCGGGCGGTGGCTTGTCCGAGGCCCTGGCCCAGCGTCTGCATGCCTACTACATCAACGGCGGCCATGCCAATATGGACGCCTTCCTGCGCAGCCTGGCCGCGCATCTGAAAGGACAGGACTGGCGCGCGCTGCCAGCGCCGGTGGTTTTTCCCAAAGCCGGCCTGTATCACCCGCGCCTGCCGCAGACCGTGCTGGCCGCGCCGGCCGACTACCTGCTCTGGCGCGGCATCGACGCCGCCCGCCGCCCGCCGGTGATCGGCATCGCCTTCCACCAGCAAAGCATCGCCGCCGAGCAGACCGGCCTGATCGACGCGCTGATCCAGCGCATCGAGGCTGCCGGCGCCGTGGCCTGGCCCTTCTACAGCCCGGTGATGGATGCCGATGCGATCCGGAGCATGGTGATGCTGAACGGCCGACCGGCGATCGACGTGCTGATCAACACCCAGATCACGCTGACGCCGGATGCGCGGCGCAAGGAGTTCGAGGCGCTGGGCGTGCCGGTACTCCAGGCCATGAGCTACCGTCGCGGCGACGCGGCTGCCTGGGCCGCCGATCCGCAGGGCGTGCCGCTGATGGACGTGCCCTTCTACCTGGCCCAGGCCGAATACGCCGGCATCACCGACATCCAGATCGCTGCGGCCACGCGCAAGAGCGACGATCAGCTGGAGCCCATCGCCGCGCAGGTGGATGCAGTGGCCGGCAAGGCGCTCAAGCTGGTGGGCCTGCAGCGCAAGCCCGCAGCTGAGCGCCGTGTTGCGCTGATGTTCTGGAACTACCCGCCGGGTGAGAAGAACCTCTCGGCCTCCTTCATGAACCTGCCGCGCAGCTTCGTCGGCACGCTGCAGGCGATGCGCGAGGCGGGCTATCGCACCGAAGCGCCCGAGGAGCCGCAGCTGCTTGCGCAGCTGCAGCGCCTGCTGGCGCCGGCCTACCGCCCGCCCGAGGACCAGCAGGTGCTGCAGGCCCTGCTGCGCGACGGTCTGGCGGAGCGCCTGCCGCTGGCCCGCTACGAGGCCTGGCTGGCCACGCTGCCGGCCGCGGTGCGCGACGATCTGCGCCAGGCCTGGGGCGAACCCGCCCGCTCGAGCATGCTGCTGCGCCAGGGCGGCGAGGCCTTCTTCGTGATTCCGCGCCTGCAGCTGGGCGAGGTGACCTTGCTGCCCCAGCCCGGCCGCGGCGAGCGTGGCGGCGACAAGGAGCGCTCGCTCTACCATTCCAGCAGCGCCGCGCCGTCCCACTTCTACCTGGCCGTCTATCTGTGGCTGCGCGAGCAGCAGCGCGCCGATGCGCTGGTGCATTACGGCACGCACGGCAGCCAGGAGTGGCTGCCCGGCAAGGAACGCGGCCTGTCGGCCACGCAGGACTACCCGATGCTGGCCGTGGGCGACCTGCCGGTGGTCTACCCCTACATCGTCGACAACATCGGCGAGGCCATGCAGGCGCGCCGCCGCGGCCGCGCCACCATCATCAGCCACCAGACGCCGCCTTTCGCGCCGGCCGGCCTGCACGATGCGCTGACCGAGGTGCACGACCTGCTGCACCAATGGCAGGCGCAGGACGAAGGCGGCGTGAAGGAGAAACTGCGCGCGCAGTTCCTGGCCGCGGTGCGCAAGCAGCGCATCGACGCCGATATCGGCTGGAGCGCCACGCGCATCGGCGCGGACTTCCCGGGCTTCGTCACCGCGGTGCACGACCATGTGCACGAGCTTGCGCTGACAGCCCAGCCCATGGGCCTGCACACTTTCGGCGCCGGTGCCGGCGAGCCCTGGCGTACCGCCACCGTGCTGATGATGCTGGGCAAGGGCTTCTGGGAGGGCATCGCCGAGGCCGGCGAGGAGGCCGACGAGATGCTGGTCGGCGACTGGCGCAAGCTCACCGACAGCAAGCCCTTCCGGCAGTTGCAGGCCTGGCTGGCTGGCGACGAACAGGCGATCGACGCACAGCGCCTGCCCGAAGCCGTGCGCCAGCAGCTGGCGCAGACGCGGCGCTGGCATGCCGACCTGGGCGCGCGCTCGGAGATGCAGGCGCTGCTGGCCGCGCTGGATGGCCGCTATATCGCCACCAGCTACGGCGGCGATCCCATCAAGAATCCGGACAGCCTGCCGACGGGGCGCAATCTGTATGGCTTCGATCCCTCGCGTGTGCCCACCAAGGCCGCCTGGGAGGCGGGCAAGGAAGCGCTGGAGCAGTTGCTGGCCGCGCACCGCAATGGCGGCAAGCCGACGCCGCGCAAGCTTACCTTCACGCTCTGGTCGGTGGAGACCATGCGCCACTTCGGCCTGCTTGAAGCGCAGGCGCTGTGGGCCCTGGGCGTGGAGCCGGTGTGGGACGCCGGCGGCCGCGTGGTCGACGTGAAGCTGGTCCCGCGTGCCAAGCTGGGCCGGCCGCGCGTGGACGTGGTGCTCTCGGCCACTGGCCTGTACCGCGACCACTTTCCCAATGTCATGAAGCAGCTGGCCAAGGCCGCGAAGCTGGCGGCCGAAGCCGGCGACGAGGCCGACAACCCGGTGGCGGCCAATGCACAGCGCATCGCCGCCCAGCTGCGCGCGCGCGGCATGGAAGCGGGCGCGGCCCAGCGCGCCGGCCAGACGCGCATCTTCTCGTCCGAGAGTGGGCGTTACGGCACCGGTCTGGACGACGCCGCGCTGGCCACTGACACCTGGAAGACTCAAGGAGAGGGTGACCGCAAGCTGGCTGAGCTCTACCTCTCGCGCATGCAGTTCGCCTACGGGCCGGACGAGGCCGAGTGGGGGGCGAAGCCGCAGGCTGGCAGCGCTGGCGCAGGCAGCGCGCCGATCAATCTCTATGCCGAGCATCTGCGCGGCACCGAGGCTGCGGTGCTGGCGCGCAGCTCCAACCTCTACGGCATGCTCACCACCGACGATCCCTTTCAGTACCTGGGTGGCATCGGCCTGGCGGTGCGCCACCTCGATGGCAAGGCGCCCGAGCTCTACATCTCCAATCTGCGCGGCTCAGGCGCCGGCAAGGTCGAAGGTGCAGCGCAATTCCTCGCCAAGGAGCTGGCCACGCGCAACTTCCACCCCGGCTACATCAGCGGCCTGATGAAGGAAGGCTATGCCGGCACGCTGCAGGTGCTGGATGGCATCAACAACTTCGCCGGCTGGCAGTCGGTGGCACGCGAGATCGTGCGCCACGACCAGTGGCAGGAGTTCATGGATGTCTATGTGCGAGACAAGCACCAGCTGGGCCTGAAGCAATGGTTCGAGCGCAACAACCCGCATGCACTGGCGCAGAGCATCGAGCGCATGCTCGAAGCCGCACGCCAGGGCCAGTGGCAGGCCGATGCCCAAAGCGTGGCCGAGCTGAAAGCACGCTGGCGCGAAATCGCCCAGGCCCATCAGGTGCGCAGCGACAACCAGGCCTTCAATCGCTTTGTCGGCGCGCCTGCGGGCTTCGGGCTGCAGCCGCTGGCAGCCGCTGCGGCGGCGGCCCTGGCCAAGGCCGCAGCCGCCGCGCCAGCGCCGGAGCCCCCATCCGCCGCGTCGCCGCCGCCGCCGATCCGGGGCCTGCAGCTCAGCAAGGTCGAGCCGCCGGAGCCGCCGGCGCTGGAGCGCTTCGTCACGCTGCTGGCCACGCTGCTGCTGCTGCTCGGCGCGGCGGCCGGCGGTGGCTGGCAGGCCTGGCGGCGCGACGCGGTGCAGGCCGCACAGGCCTCAGCCGGCAGCGCGGCAGCCGGCCTCTAGTCCCGCCCGACGAATTTCTTCTGACTTCTCTCGAAAGTACGCACAACCATGTCCTCCTCCCTTGAAAACGGCATGTACCTGGTGGCGCAGCTCTTCCTGCTGCCCACATTGGCCTTGATCGCCATCCTCTTTCTCTATGCCTTCTGGGTGCTGGGCGGCTTTCTCGTGCAGCTGGCGCGGCGCCGCAAGGGCGCGGGTCGGCCACTGCTGGCCGCGCACCGCGCTGCCGGCCCGCAAGGGCTCAGCGAGGACGAGCTGGACCTGCAGGCACACAAGCTGATGGAGGGGGCGCGCATCGCCAGCCGCGTGACGCCCATGCTGGGTCTGGTGGCGACCATGATCCCGATGGGCCCGGCGCTGCGCTCGCTGTCCGACGGCAATCTGGCTCAGGTCTCGCAAAACCTGACGGTGGCCTTCTCGGCGGTCATCCTGGCGCTGATCGCTGCCTCCATCACTTTCTGGGTGGTCAATATCCAGCGCCGCTGGCTCGCCGAAGAGGTGCTGGAGATTGGCAAGCTGCGCGCTGCCACCGCCCAGCACCAGGGAGCCTGAGATGGCGCTGAAGCTGCTGCACGAAGACGAGACCGACGATCCCATCCTCTCGGTGGTCAATCTGATCGACATCTTCCTGGTCGTTATCGCCGCGCTGTTGATCACGGTGGCTCAGAATCCGCTGATGAACCCCTTCAGCAAACAGGACGTCACCGTGATCACCGACCCTGGCAAACCGACCATGGAGGTGATGATGAAGAAGGGCGAGAAAGTCGAGCGCTATAAGGCCAGCGGCCAGATCGGCAGTGGCGACGGCGAGAAGGCTGGCGTGGCCTACCGCATGAAGGACGGTTCCATCGTCTACGTGCCTGAAGGCGCCCAGCGATGAGCGCCGGCCTGCGACGCCGCAGCCTGCTCGGCGCGGCTGCCCTGGGTCTGCTGGCTGGCTGTGCCGCGCCCGGTGCGGGCGGCCCGGCAGTGCGCATCGTGGCACTGGCCGGCGGCCGCGAGCTGACGCGCGCGGCCTTTCTGGCCGAGGCCTTGCGTTGCGACTACCTGTTGCTGGGCGAGCAGCATGACAACCCGCATCACCATGCCGAGCGCGGTGCCTGGCTGGGCGCATTGCCGGTGGGTACGCCGGTGGTGGCCGAGCAGCTGACGCGTGGAATAAGCGTCCCGGCGCAGGGCGAAGGGCTGCTGGCGCGGTTGCAGGCCGGCGGCTTCGATTCCAAGGGCTGGCGTTGGCCGCTGCATGAGCCCTTGTTCGTCGCCGCTGCAGGGCCGGGGCGCCAGTTGCTTGGTGGCAATGTGCCGCGCGAACTGGCGCGCGAGGTGGCACGGCGCGGCCCGGCCGCCTGGCCACCAGAGCTGGCCGCCCAGCTCGAACCCGCAGCGCTGGATGTGGCGGCGCAGGCGGCGCTTGACGACGATCTGCTGCGCGGCCACTGCGGCATGCTGGGCAAGGATCGCGTGGCCTCGATGCGCGCCGCGCAACGGCTGCGCGATGCGTCGATGTGGCTGGCGCTGCGCGAGGCGCATGCCGCCGCATCGGGGCTGCCGGCCGTGCTGCTGGCCGGCAACGGCCATGTTCGCAGCGACTACGGCGTGCCGACGCTGATCCGCCGCCATGCGCCGCAGGCGCGCTGGATGTCGGTGGGCTTTGTCGAGCCGGGATTCGCGTTGGACGGCACCGTGCCCTACACCCATGTGTGCATCACGGCGGGCGTGCCGGAACGCGAGGATCCCTGCAAGAACCTGAAGCTGCCGCTGCCGCCGGCGCGCCCTTGATTCAGATCGGCAGCAGCTCGTGCCGGTCCCGGCTCAGCAGGATCAGCTGGCGCTGGCCGATCGCGGACCAGGCCTCGGTGTCGTCGCCCAGCGGTTCTGACGCGATGGCGCAGCCGCCCGGCTGGGGCTTCAGGTAGAGCGTTGGCGCGGCGTCATCGCTGGCATAGCGAAACGCCCAGATGCGATGCCCATCCGCCAGTGCTGCGGCAAAGCGCAGCGGTGCGGCGATGCCGCGCGCCTGCATGGCGGTCTCGGTTTGGCGCAGCACGGCCTGCACAGCTGCGACCGGCTCCAGGCCTTGTTGCAGCCCGGCCACGATCAGCAGGAACAGCAGTTCCGAATCCGTGGCGCCATGCCTTTGCTCGTAGAGATGGTCGGGCAGGTGCGCTTCCATCGTGCGGCGCAGCTGCGCATAGCCGCCGATCTGGCCGTTGTGGATGAACAGGTAGGGCCCGTAGTGGAAGGGGTGGCAGTTCTGCCGCGCGATGCCGCCGCCGGTGGCCGCACGCACATGGGCGAAGAAGAGGCCCGAGCGCACATTGGCGCACAGCGACAGCAGGTTCTCGTCTGACCAGGCCGGCATCACCTCGTGATAGACGCCGGGCGTCTCGCGCTCGCCATACCAGCCGACGCCGAAGCCGTCGCCATTGGTCACGGTCTTGGCCTCCACCGCGCGCAGCGACTGGCGCACCAGCGAATGCCTGGGCTTGCACACCAAGTCTTCCAGGAAGATCGGTTGGCCCAGGTAGGCGAGGAATCTGCACATCAGGCGGTCCTTCCTTTACGGCGGCTAGGCACGGCTATGCTCTGAGGCATGCGTCGTTTGCTTCGAGATATGTCCGCGCCAGCCGTCGTCGCCGGCTTTGTTGCGGTGCTGGTCGGCTTCACCAGTTCGGTGGCCATCGTATTCCAGGCTGCCCAGGCGCTGGGGGCCACGCCGGCCCAGACCAGCTCCTGGATCTGGGCCCTGGGCCTGGGCATGGGCATCACCAGCCTGGGCCTGTCGCTGTGGACGCGCCAGCCGGTGCTGACCGCTTGGTCCACGCCCGGCGCGGCGCTGATCGCCGCCAGCTCGGGCCTGAGCATGGCCGAGGGGATCGGCGCCTTTATCGTCTGCGCGGCGCTGATCCTGCTGTTCGGTGTGACGCGCTGGTTCGAGCGCCTGATGGACCGCATCCCGATGGCGCTGGCCGCGGCCCTGCTGGCCGGCGTGCTGGCGCGCTTCGGCCTGGACGCGGTGCTGACGGTCAAGAGCGCGCCACTGATGGTGCTGGCCATGGCGGCGGCCTATCTGCTGGGCAAGCGTTTCTTCCCGCGCTATGCGGTGCCGGCGGTGCTGGCGGCGGGCGTCGCGGTCGCGGCATTGCAGGGCCGGCTGCAGCTGGGCGCGGTGGACTGGGCTTGGGCACAGCCGGTCTGGACCACACCGAGCTTCAGCCTGGCGGCCATCATCGGCGTGGGCCTGCCGCTGTTCCTGGTGACCATGGCCTCGCAGAACCTGCCGGGCGTGGCGGCACAGCGCGCCTCGGGCTATCAGACGCCGATCTCGGCCAGCATCAGCGCTACCGGCCTGGCCTCGCTGCTGCTGGCGCCGTTCGGTGGCTATGCCTTCAATCTGGCGGCGATCACCGCGGCGATCTGCATGGGTCGCGAGGCGCATGAAGACCCGGCGCGGCGCTACACGGCCTCGGTGGCGGCGGGTGTTTTCTACATCGCCATCGGATTGGCCGGCGGCGCGGTGGTGGGCCTGCTGAGCGCCTTCCCGCGCGAGCTGGTCGCCGCCGTGGCAGGCCTTGCCTTGCTCGGGACCATCGCCGGCGGCCTGGCCGCGGCGCTGAAGGATGAGCAGCACCGCGATGCCGCGATCCTGACCTTTCTGGTCACGCTCTCGGGGCTGACGCTGCTGGGCATCGGTTCGGCCTTCTGGGGTGTGGTGGCCGGCAGTACGGCCTTGCTGGTGGCACGCCGGGGCTGGACAGAGCGGGCCAAGGGATAATCCCTGGCCCATTCGCGCACGCGCATCAGCAAGGTCAGCCATGAAGAAGACGTTCCAACTCCAGGTCGAGGGCAAGAACCCCGAGCGCCTGCTCGAGGCCATCAAGCACGAGATCCGGCAGTACCTGAAGCGCGAGCGTCGCAAGCCCCTGCCGGCGCAGATGGACTTCTGGGACTTCGACTGCCGCTTCGGCCTCAGCGAGGAAGCGGCCGAGGTGATCCATGCCGGCGCCTTCATGGATCGCATCAACGAGGCCGCTGCGGCGGGTGCGCCGGCTTTCTACCTGGAACTGCTGGCCAAGCCGGCCCAGCGCAGCTTCGTGCCGCGCGCGCCAGGCGCCGAACCCAGCGAGGACTGAAGTGGGACCGAGTGAGGTCCCTGCGGACCTCACGACGCCCACCGAAGGCCTGGCCGCCTGCCAGCAGCGCGGAGCCAGTCGTGCAACACTGCGGTCCGTCGTTTTTTAAAGGGCTCCTGCCATGATTCTCTTGTTTGTTGCCGACCCGCTGGAGTCCTTCAAGACCTACAAGGACACGACGTTTTCGATGATGCGCGAGGCGGCGCGGCGCGGCCATCAGATCTGGGCCTGCGAGCCGCAGGACCTGGTGTGGCACTCGGGGGGGAGGGTGGTCGCCCGCAATGCGCGCGCGATCACGCTGACCGGCGACGCCAAGGCCTGGTTCAACGTGGTCGGCACGGCCGAGCTGGCCTTGGCCGAGACCGATGCCATCGTGATGCGCAAGGACCCGCCGTTTGACAGCGAGTACTTCTACGCCACCCACCTGCTCGGCCAGGCCGAGCGCGAGGGCGCGCGGGTGTTCAACAAGCCGGCGGCGCTGCGCGACCATCCGGAGAAGCTGGCGATCCTGGAGTTCCCGCAGTTCATCGGCCCGACGCTGGTGACGCGCAGCGATGCCGCCATCCGCGCCTTCCACGCCGAGCACCAGGACATCATCCTGAAGCCGCTGGACGGCATGGGCGGCATGGGCATCTTCCGGGTCGGCCCGGATGGCATGAACCTGGGCTCCATCATTGAGACGCTCAACAAGGGCGGTGCCGAGACGGTGATGGTGCAGCGCTACCTGCCCGCCATCAAGGACGGCGACAAGCGGGTGTTGCTGATCGGGGGTCAGGTCGTGCCTTTCTGCCTGGCGCGCATTCCGCAAGGCAGCGAGATCCGCGGCAACCTGGCGGCCGGCGGCAAGGGCGTAGCTCAGCCGATCAGCGCGCGCGATCGCGAGATTGCCGAAACCCTCGGCCCCATCCTGGCCGCCCGCGGCCTGCTGCTGGTGGGCCTGGACGTGATCGGCGACAGCCTCACCGAGATCAACGTCACCAGCCCGACCGGTTTCCAGGAAATCAGCCATCAGACCGGTTTCGATGTGCCCAAGATGTTCGTCGATGCGCTGGAAGCCGCGCTGAATCAGGCGGGCTGAGGCGCGCGCAGCCGGTTCTTCTGGCGCAGGAGCAGCGAGGCACCAAGCGCCAGCAACAGCAGGGCCAGCACGCCCAGGGTCCAGACCACCCAGATCAGCGGCGTGATCCAGCCGGCCACGGTGGGCATCGCGCTGAGCAGTCCTTCGATCCAGGGCGCGAGCGCCTCGATCAGCGCGCTCCAGTCTTTCAGCGCGGCGCTCGGCATCCAGGGCTCGAGCCAGGCTGGCAGCGGCAGTGCAGCGGCTTGGCGTGCAGCCTCGCCGACCGTCCCGGCGGCGCCGCCCGCTTGCGCACCGGCCAGGCCAGCCGCCCACTCAAGCAGTGCTGCCAGTGCCCAGGTGCAGGCCGACCACAGCAGCAACAAGCCTGCAGTCACCCCCCAAACCAATCCCTGCCACATGATCTATCGCTCCATCTGCGTTTGTCAGGCCCGCATCATGGCGCCTTGCGGTCTGTTGTAAAAGCAGAGCGACGCGATTGGAGAATTCTGTTTTTTAGAAGATTCAGGCGGGCTGTGCGGCAGCGCCGAACAGGTTCTGCAACTCGTTCAGGCAGGACGACTCGTCTTCAGCCGGGCGCGATTCAAGGCCCAGACCCAGCAGCTGGCGCTTCGCGCTGCGCTCGGCGGCCATCACGGCCGCCGCCAGGCCGCCCGCCAGGGCCGGGGCATGGGCCGCCCGCAACTCAAGGGCGTTGACGGCATCGGCCGGAAATTCCCAGTCACGCGCGATGCGGGCCGACAAGCGCGCGGCGCGCTCGGCGAGGCCGGCATGGAAGTCCGGGCTGGCCGAGGCCGATGGCGGATGCTGCGCCTGCTGTTGCTCCAGCAGCCGCAGCGCGGCCAGCAGTCCGGTCTGCGCGGCCATGCCAGCCAGATAGGCGTCGAAGCTGTCCCTGTGGCCCTGGCGCAGGAATGCGCCACCATGCGCGCAGCGGTCGGCCAGTTCCCACAGCCGGCCGGTGGCCTCGCGGCCGAAGCGGCCGGACTGGGCGCTGAACACCGGGCCTAGCATCGCGCGGCTGACCAGCTGGCTGAGGCCGTCCTGGCCCAGCACCTGCACGGCTTGCTCAAGACTCGTGATCTCGCGGCTCGGGCGATAGCGGGGCGAGTTGGCCAGGCGCACCAGTTCGCCCACCAGGGCCGGGTCGGCCGCCAGATGATCGGCCAAGGCCCGGGCCGAGACGTCCTCGCGCCGGACCAGGGCCATCAGCCGGGGCAATGCGGCAGGAAGCCGCGGCACCATTGGCGACGCCGAAGCACCCTCCAGCAGCGCATCGAGCTGGGCCAGCACGCGCCGCTCGGCCGGGTTCAAGGCCGCGGCGTCCTCGCCGCAGGGCATGTCCAGCAGCCATGCGCTGAAGCGCAGCTCCAGGCCGGCTGCATCGATCGCCGGTGCCGTGCTATCCGGGCCTTGCGCTGGTGCCGACGCAGCAGCCGCTGCCGGCTGCACCGGTGGCGCGTCCCGCCGGGCGGCGGCTGGGGTCGGCTCTGGGGGGCGTTGAATCAGACGGCGCAGGGTGTTCCACATCGGCATAGCCGCGACAGCGGGTGGTGAGCAGGAAAGAAGAAGAAAAAGCCGCCTGGGCGGCCTTATCGTCATCGGCTGCGGCCGTCAGAACCTGAGGCCGGCCATGTCCCCGAAAACGGGGATGCAGCTGCCCAGTATCACGTCTGCTGTGCAAACGGGCACGTCAACGCTGCTGGCGGTGTCCAGCTGCGGCCTTGTAGTGGCGCACCAGGGTGTCGATTTCGCCGGGGTCGATGACATCCTGCAGCTGCGCGAAGCCTGCCGGGGCGCGCTGCTCGACCAGGTCCAGGATCGCGTCCAGCCCCTCCTGGCGGTTCATCTCGACGATCTTGGCGCACATGGGCAGACGCTCGGCCTCATAGGCGTCCAGCGCGGCCTCGACACTCTGCGGGACGCTCAGCTGCTCGGCCAGGCATTGCGCATCCAGGATGGCCTGCGTCGCACCGTTGGAGCCGATCGGGTACATCGGGTGCGCTGCATCGCCCAGCAGCGTGATACGGCCGTGGCGCCAGCGCGGCAGCGGATCGCGGTCGACCATCGGCCATTCGAGCAGTTGGGTGGCGTTCTGGATCAAGCCTGGCACGTCCAGCCAGGGGAAGTGCCAGCTGCCGAAGGTGGGCAGCAGGTCGGCGAGCTGGCCGGGCTTGCTCCAGTCCTCGCGGCTGGGCGCGCTCAGGCCGCCGCCGATGCCGTCCTCGCGCAGGCGCCGGTCGCAGATCCAGTTGATCAGCTGTGTGCCGTCGGCCGCCGGCGGCGCGATCGGGTAGACCACGAACTTGGCCAGTCGGTGGCCGGCCTGCACCATGGTGCGGCCGTCCAGAAAGGGCTTGGCGATGCTGGTGCCGCGCCACATCATCATGCCGTTCCAGCGCGGCGCGCCTTCGTCCGGATAGAACTGGCGGCGCAGTGCCGAGTGGATGCCGTCGGCGCCGATCAGCACATCGGCGCGGCGCTCGCCGCTGCTGCCGTCGGCATGCTGGAACTGCGCGAAGACCTGGCTGCCCACCATGCGCGCGCCGAGCAGGCGTTCGCCGGTGTGCATGCGTTCGGCGCCCAGCCGCGCCAGGGCCTCGTCCCACAGCTTGAGCTGCAGCTGGCCGCGGTGGATGCTCAGCTGCGGATGGCTGTAGCCACCATCCAGGCCGCGCGGGTCGCGGTAGATCTCCTGGCCATGCCGGTTGGCGAACACCAGGGCCGAGGTCTCCACCGCCATCGCGCGCAGCGCCGGCAGCAGGCCCAGGGTGTCGAGCACTGCCACCGCATGCGGCAGCAGATTGATGCCAACGCCCAGCGGCTTGAGCTCGGGCGTGGCCTCGCAGACCGTCACCCGGTGGCCCTTGGCGTGCAAGGCGAGGGCGGCCGTCAGTCCGCCAATGCCGCCGCCGGCGATCAGGATGTCGAGGGGCTTGTCCATCTGTTCGTCTCCGTTTCTGGCTTGATCTGGATTAAGGGTAAGCGAGATTGTTGCGCTATGCAACGATATCTATCCTGAGTGCATGAACACCAAGAGCAGTCGCAGCAAGAGCCAGGCGCCCACCGAGGCACAGCAGCCCGAAGGCTTGCTGCTGCCGGTGCCGGGCCTCAAATACGGCGTGCTCGACGAATTGCTGGGCTACGCGCTGCGCCGGGCGCAGAACGCGCTGTATCTGGACTTCTATCGCGCCACGCAGGGCGAGGACATCAGTCCGCAGCGCTTTGCCGCACTGGTGCTGGTGGCCGAGAACCCGGGCATGCGCCAGGGCCTGTTGGCCCAGGCCATGGGCTTGCATCGCAGCGGCGCGCTGCGCCTGACCGACTGGCTGACCGAGCAGGGCTGGGTGGAGCGCCGCGACGACCCGCAGGACGCGCGCAGCTGGGGCCTGCACCTGACAGCCACCGGCCGGCGTCGCCTGGCCCGCATCGAGCAGGCCGTGCGTGCGCATGACCGCGGCCTGATCGAGGCGCTGGGTGCCGGCGCGTCAAGTTTGAAGACCGATCTTGAACGGCTGGCCTGGGTGGCCACGGCCGCGGCCCAGCCGCTGCCCTCGATCAACCAGGCGTCGGGCAAGAAGAAGCAGCAGCAACAGACCAAGCCGGCTTGCAAGGGCTGAGCCCGCCCGGGCCCGCCAGCGGCATAACAGCACAGAGCGCCGGCACAGGCGCCGCCATCGTTCAACACGACAGGAGACAAACGACATGAGCAACAAGCCTTCATTCATCAATCGGCGCGAGGCATCACTCGCGCTGGCCACTTTGCTGAGCGGCTTCGGCCTGAGCGCGCGGGCCCAGGCAGCGCCGCCGCGCATCCTGGTCGGCTTCCCGGCCGGCGGCTCGGTGGACACCAGCGCACGCCGCGTCGCCGAGGCCTGGCGCGGCCGCATGGCCGAGAGCGTGCTGGTCGAGCAGCGGGTGGGCGCCGGCGGCCGCATCGCCGTGGTCGCGCTGAAAGACGCGCCGCCCGACGGGCAGACCCTGCTGCTGAGCCCATCGTCGATGTTCACCATCTACCCCCATGTCTACCGCAAGCTGCAGTACCGCGCTGATGTGGATGCCATCCCGGTCTCGCCGGTCGCCAATGCCACCTGTGGCTTCGGCGTCGGCCCGATGGTGCCGGCTGCCGTCAAGACGCTGGCGCAGTTCGTCGACTGGGTGCGCGCCAACCCGCAGCAGGGCGCCTATGCCTCGCCGGCTGCCGGCGCGATGCCGCACTTCCTGGGCAACCAGTTCGAACGCGCCGCCGGCATCAAGCTGACCCATGTGCCCTACCGCGGCGCAGCGCCGGGCATGCAGGACCTGATGGGCGGACAGATCGCCTCGGGCTGCTTCATCCTCGGCGACTTCCTGCCGCAGCTGGCCAGCGGCCGCGTGCGCCTGCTGGGCGTCACCGACACCAGCCGCTCGCGCTTTGCGCCCGATGTGCCCACCTTCGAGGAGCAGGGCTTCAAGGGCATCGTCGGCGTCGAGAGCTATGGCCTGTTCCTGCCGCCCAGGACGCCGGCCGCCGTGGTGGACCGCGTCTACGACCTGGCCAAGGTGGCACTGCGCGAACCTGCGGTAACCGAAGGCCTGGCCAAACTCGGCTTCGAGCCCTTCTCGACGCCACCGGCCGACTATGCGCGCCGCCTGGCCAAGGAGCGCGAGCAGTGGGGCCCCATCGTCAAGGCCTCCGGCTTTTCGTCGGACGATTGAACGCTGGCAGGGTTGGGTAGCGGGCTCGGTTCCGTCCTTGTTGCATATACCCCGGGGGGGTATACACTCTGGCCATGCCGCACTCACCTGAAGAGAAAAAGAAGGCCCTGGCCCGGGTGCGCCGCATCCGCGGCCAAGCCGAGGCGCTGGAGCGTGCGCTGGAGGCCGGCGCCGACTGCGCGCCGGTGCTACAGCAGTTGGCAGCCATCCGTGGCGCGATCAACGGCCTGATGTCCGAGGTGCTGGAGTCGCACATCCGCGAGTCACTGGGCGAGCTGGGCGAGGCCGATCTGCGCCATGCCCAGCTGGCCCAGGACATGACGGTCTTGGTGCGCACCTATCTCAAGTGAGTGGCCGCGCCTTCACTCTTTCCTTCTCATTCCCGCCCTGATTCCCCCAAGGAGACCCCCCATGAAATCACGCGCCGCCGTGGCCTTCGAGGCTGGCCAGCCGCTGCAGATCGTCGAGATCGACGTCGCTCCGCCACAGAGGGGCGAGGTGCTGGTGAAGATCACCCACACCGGCGTCTGCCACACCGATGCCTTCACGCTCAGCGGCGATGACCCCGAGGGCCTGTTCCCCGTGGTGCTGGGCCATGAGGGCGCCGGCATCGTCGTGGAGGTGGGCGAGGGCGTCACCAGCGTCAAGCCCGGCGACCATGTGATTCCGCTCTACACCGCCGAATGCGGCGAGTGCCTGTTCTGCAAGAGCGGCAAGACCAATCTCTGCGTGGCGGTGCGCGCCACCCAGGGCAAGGGCGTGATGCCCGACGGCACGACGCGCTTCTCCTACAACGGACAGCCCATCTACCACTACATGGGCTGCTCGACCTTCAGCGAGTACACCGTGGTGGCCGAGGTCTCGCTGGCCAAGATCAGCCCGGACGCCAACCCCGAGCAGGTCTGCCTGCTGGGCTGCGGCGTGACCACAGGCCTGGGAGCCGTGAAGAACACCGCCAAGGTGCAGCCGGGCGACACGGTGGCCGTGTTCGGCCTGGGCGGCATCGGCCTGGCGGTGGTGCATGGCGCGCAGATGGCCGGCGCCGGCCGCATCATCGCGGTGGACACCAACCCCGACAAGTTTGGCCTGGCCCGAACCTTCGGCGCCACCGATTGCGTCAACCCCAAGGACTTCGACAAGCCCGTCCAGCAGGTGATCGTGGAGATGACCGGTTGGGGCGTGGACCACAGCTTCGAGTGCATCGGCAACGTCAACGTGATGCGCGCCGCGCTGGAATGCGCGCACCGCGGCTGGGGCCAGAGCGTGATCATCGGCGTGGCCGGCGCGGGCCAGGAGATCAGCACGCGGCCTTTCCAGCTGGTCACCGGCCGGCGCTGGCTGGGCACGGCTTTCGGCGGCGTCAAGGGACGCAGCGAGCTTCCCGGCATGGTGGAAGACGCGATGGCCGGCAAGATCAAGCTGGCGCCCTTCGTCACCCACACCCAGCCGCTGTCCGGCATCAACGAGGCCTTCGACCTGATGCACGAGGGCAAGTCGATTCGTACAGTGGTCCACTACTGATCGCCATGGAACAGATCGAACACCACGCCTGCTTCGGCGGCCGCCAGGAAGTCTGGAAGCACGCCAGCAGCACGCTGGGCTGCGAGATGCGCTTCGGCGTCTATCTGCCGCCCGCGGCGCTGGCCGGCCAGCGCTGCCCGGTGCTGTACTGGCTCTCGGGCCTGACCTGCAGCGAGCAGAACTTCATCACCAAGGCCGGCGCTCAAGCGCATGCGGCCGAGCATGGCCTGATCCTGGTGGCGCCAGACACCAGTCCGCGTGGCGAGGGTGTGGCCAACGATGCGGCTTATGACCTGGGCCAGGGCGCGGGCTTCTATCTCAACGCCACGCAAGCGCCCTGGGTGCCGCATTTCCGCATGGAGGACTATGTGGTGCAGGAGCTGCCGGCGCTGGTGGAGGCGCAGTTCCCGGCCTCCGAGCGGCGCGCCATCTTCGGTCACTCGATGGGTGGCCACGGCGCGCTGACGCTCGCGCTGCGCCACCCCGGCCGCTATGCCAGCGTCTCGGCCTTCTCGCCCATCGTCGCGCCCTCACAGGTGCCCTGGGGGCAGAAGGCCTTTGCGGCCTATCTCGGCGATGACCGCGCGGCCTGGGCCGAGCACGATGCAGTGGCTATGATTGCTGGCGATCTGGCTGAGCGTCTGCCCTTGCTGGTCGATCAAGGCGAAGCCGATGAGTTTCTGGCGGGGCAATTGAAGCCCGAACTGCTGCAGCAGGCCTGCGCCGCCGCCGGCCACCCGCTGACGCTGCGCCGGCAGCCGGGCTACGACCACAGCTACTACTTCATCGCCAGTTTCATCGGCGAGCACATCGCTCACCATGCGCAAGCCTTGAGGGCTTGAGCCGCGCAGCCGTACTTCACCAGGGGCATCATCACCCTGGCGAAGAGCTGGGAGGGTGAAAGCCTGCTTGGTTCCAGCCTGGATCATTTGTTACGCTCCAGAAAACTGGAGCAGCACATGAGCCAGCGCAGGGAGTTCTTTCGCGAGGTCGGGGCATGGTCGCTGTGCGGACTGGCCCTGCCTGCTCTTTTCGCTTCGCAGGCCGTGGCGCAAGCCCGGCAACGCGTGTCAATGAGCTTGCCCGGGCCTGGGAATCTGCTCTATCTCCCCCTGTACCTTGCACCGCTCATAGGGGCCGACGCGGCCGAGGGTCTGGCGCTGGATTTGCGCTTTGTCGGCGGCGGCCCGTTGGCGATGAAGCAGATGCTAGACCGCAACAGCGATTTTTCTGCCGCCGGCTTGCCTGCCGCAGCGCTGCAGCGCATCAGTGGCAATCCGGTGGTGTGCATCGCGCCATTGACTCGGGTGCCCGCCTATACCCTGTTGGTGCGCCAGCCCTTGAACAAGCAGGTCCGCAAGATCAGCGATTTGCGCGGCCTGGTGGTGGGGGTGAAAGGCTATGCGCCGGGTGGGCGCTCGACCTCTCAGCTGTTCACCGAATTTCTGCTGGCACGGGCTGGTTTGCGCGTTGACCAGGTGAACTATGTGTCAGTGGGCCAGGCCTTTCAGAACCAGCAGGCGGCCCTGGCGTCCAACACGGTCGACGCGCTGATGGGCGATGAGCCATTCGCGACCCAGCTTCAGCAGTCCAAGGAGGCTTTTGTGCTGGCGGACTTCCATGACTTGAAGCAGACGCGCGACTTGCTCGGCGGCCTGTTCCTCAACGCCTGCCTGACCACCCGCGCCGATATGGTGGCTGAACGACCCGAACTGGTCGGCAAGGTGGTGCGCACGGTCGCGCGCAGCCTAGCCTGGCTGGCACAGAAGGCGGCTGCCGAGGTGGTGTCGGCGCTGGCCATTCAGGATGCGGCAGAGCGCGAGACGCTGTTGGCGGTGATGCTCAAGCACAAGCGCATCTTTTCGCCGGATGGGCGCTTTTCAGCCGAGCAGGTGGCCAGCACCGAGCGCTTCCTGCATGCCACCGAGCCGACGCCGGCGGCGCAGGCCTTTAAGCTGCAGAGCATGATCAACGCCCGCTGGGCCGGCACGGATGCCTGACGGCGGCCGACGAGGCCCTTTGTCCTGGGCAGGCGGGCGGCTGTGGGGGCTGTTCCTCGCCGGCACTGTGCTGGGCGCTGCGCTGATCGGCTGGGGCTACTTCGCCAGCGTGCGTGCCAGCCAGGCCGCCACGGGTCAGGCCACGCTGGAGTTCGTGCAGCGCAGTTACGCAGCGATGCAGCAGGACTGGCAGCGCAACGCGGAGGAGCTCAAGGCGCAGATCGACTTCATGCGGGTTTTTGCGCCGAGCGAGCCGCGCCCCTTGATTCGCCTGCGCGCCTACTTTTCCGCCATGGAAGGCAAGGTTGAACGGTTTCCTGCGGGGGTGCTGCTGAATGCCCGCGGCGAGTCGATCTTCAGTTTCGGGTCAGGCGGCCAGGGCTTCAGTCAAGTGCTTGAAGGGGGCAAGGCGCTGCCGTCGATGTGGATCAATGAAGGCCGGCGCGAGCTGTATCACGTGCTGTCCGTGTCCCTATGGCTGGGTCTGGAAGGGCAGGGGCGGCTGGTGCTGCTGCAGCCGCTCGACAATGCGGTGATGCGCCAGCTGGCGCCGCTGGAGACCCGGCTGCTACTGGTGACCGAGGGCCGGGTGCTGGCCAGTTCGGACGGTACGGCCGACATCGGCTCGACGCTTGACGTCGGCTTCGAGGGGCGACTTCCCGGCTCGGAGGCCGTCCGTTACCAGCGCACGCTCCCGGCTTTCAACCAGGACCCGTCAGGCCCGCGCCTGGTCCTGCAGCGACAGATGCTCGAGCCCGTGCCGACCTTTCTGTTCATCGGAGCAGGGACGCTGCTGCTGGCGATCCTGGCCCAGCTGCTCTGGCTGCGCAGCCTGAACCGGAACTTGGAACAGCGAGTGACAGCGCGCACGTCCGAGCTGGCGCGCCGTAATGAAGATCTCGCGCAGGCCTTGGCTGAACTGCAGCAGACCCGTGATGAACTGGTTGAGTCCGCGAAGCTGGCGGCCTTGGGGTCCATGGTGGCGGGCATCGCGCATGAGCTCAACACGCCGATCGGCAATGGCCTGACGGTGGCCAGCACGCTGGCAGAGACCAGCCAGGCGATGCGGCAATCCATGGAGGCCGGCATCAAACGCTCCAGCCTGCAGGCCTTTCTTGATGATGCGGTGACGGCGGGCGATATCCTGCAGCGCAATCTGGAGCGCGCGGCCACGCTGATCGCCAGCTTCAAGCAGGTGGCGGTCGACCAGACCAGCTCGCAGCGCCGCAAGTTCCAGTTGCACGACACCCTGGCCGAAGTGCTGCTGGCGCTCTCGCCTTCGCTGAAGAGTTCGGGCTGCGCCGTCCGGCTGCAGGAGATCGCTGGGGACATCCAGATGGACAGCTATCCCGGGCCGCTGGGGCAGGTGCTGGCGAATCTGGTCAACAACAGCCTGATTCACGGCTATGCAGACCAGGCGCCGGGTGAGGTGCGCATCACGGTGACCCGCCAGGGAGGCGGCCAGGTCAGCATCGATGTGGCTGACGACGGCGCCGGCATTGCCGCCGAGCATCAGAGCCGCATCTTCGAGCCCTTCTTCACTACCCGCCTCGGCAAGGGAGGCTCAGGACTGGGCCTGAGCATCGTGCGCAATATCGTGACGGCCACGCTGGGTGGCCGGATCGAGGTGATCAGTGCGCTGGGCGAGGGCACCACGGTGCGGATGACGCTGCCGCTGAAGGCGCCACTGGCGGACTGAGCAGCGGCGCGACGGGCTTTGGCCGGCAGCGCCGCGGCGAGCTGCGCTGGCGTCAACGACAATCGGCGCATGGCAGTCCTCTCAATTTCCAACGCCCATCTCGCTTTTGGCCATGTGCCGCTGCTGGATGGTGCCAATTTCGCCCTCGAAACCGGCGAGCGCGTCGGCCTTATCGGCCGCAACGGCACCGGCAAGTCGTCCTTGCTGAAGATCCTGGCCGGCATCGAGAAGCTCGACGACGGCCTGCTGCAGCTGCAGCAGGGCCTGACCAGCGTCTATGTGCCGCAGGAGCCCGAGCTCAATCCCGAGTCCAGCATCTTTGAAGTGGTCAGCGAGGGCGTGGCCGAAGCCAAGGCCTTGCGCGAGCGCTACGAGCGCCATGACGAGAACGACGACCTGGCCTGGGTTCAGGAGCGCATCGAACATATCGGCGCCTGGAACTGGGAGCAGCGCGTCGATGAAACCCTGCATCGCCTAGGCCTGGACGGTGCGCGCATCGTCGGCACGCTGTCGGGCGGACTGAAGAAGCGCGTGGCGCTGGCGCGCGCGCTGGTGGCCCAGCCCGATGTGCTGCTGCTGGACGAGCCGACCAACCACCTGGACCTGGATGCGATCGCCTGGCTGGAAGGCCTGCTGAACGAATTCAATGGCTCGCTGCTGCTGATCACCCACGACCGTGCCTTCCTGGACAACGTGGCCAACCGCATCGTCGAGCTGGATCGCGGCCAGCTGCGCGGCTATCCGGGCAACTTCGCCGCCTTCCAGGCTGCCAAGGCTTATGAGCTGGAGAACGAGGCGCTGGTCAATGCGCGCTTCGACAAGCTGCTGGCGCAGGAAGAGGTGTGGATCCGCAAGGGCGTCGAAGCGCGACGCACCCGCAGCGTGGCCCGTGTGCAGCGCCTGCATGAGATGCGCGAGTCGCGTGCGGCGCGCCGCGACGTGCAGGGCAAGGTCAAGCTGGACATCGACACCGGCTCTAGCAGCGGCAAGATCGTGGCCGAGCTGGAGAACGTCAGCAAGCGCTATGGCGATCGCCTGATCGTCGACAACTTCAGCGCCACCATCCTGCGTGGCGACAAGATCGGCCTGGTCGGCGCCAATGGCGCGGGCAAGACCACGCTGCTGAAGCTGATCCTGGGCGAGATCGCGCCCGACAGCGGCGTGGTGCGCCAGGGCAGCAAGCTCAGCGTGGCCTATTTCGACCAGATGCGTGATGCGCTCGATCTGGAGGCCACGCTGGCCGACACCATCAGCCCGGGCAGCGAGTGGATCGAGATCGGCAACCAGAAGAAGCATGTGAAGAGCTATCTGGGCGACTTTCTGTTCTCGCCGGCGCGCGCCAACTCGCCGGTCAAGAGCCTGTCGGGCGGCGAGCGCAACCGCCTCCTTCTCGCGCGGCTCTTTGCGCGTCCAGCCAATGTGCTGGTGCTGGACGAGCCGACCAACGACCTGGACATCGAGACGCTGGAACTGCTGGAGGAGCTGCTGGCCGAGTACGACGGCACGGTCTTCCTGGTCAGCCACGACCGGCGCTTCCTCGACAACGTGGTGACCAGCACCATCGTCAACGAGGGCCAGGGCCGCTGGCGCGAGTACGAGGGCGATATCGAGGACTGGCTGATCCAGTCCAAGCGCGCCGCCGCGCTGGCCGCCAAGACGGCGCCCGCACCTGCTGCAGCGGCCGCTGCTGCGCCTGCCGCTGCGCCCACCCCCGCCCCGGTAGTCGCCACCAAGCGCAAGCTCAGCTACAAGGAACAGCGCGAACTTGACGAGCTGCCCGCCAAGGTGGCAGCGCTGGAGGCCGAGCAGGTGCAGATCAATGCGCTGCTGAACGGCGTCGAGCTCTACAACCAGGGCGCGGCGCGCATCGCCGAGGTGACGGCGCGCGCCAGCGAGATCGACGAGGAACTGCTGGCCCTGATGGAGCGCTGGGAAGTGCTGGAGGCCAAGTGACGGACCGGCCGGACACCCAGGCGCTGCAGCAGGAGTGGCTGCTGCTGCAGGCCCAGCATGAGCAGTACGAACTCTGGACGCTGGCGATCAAGCTGACGGCCGTGCTGCTGGCGGCGTTTGCGCCGGTGTCGACGTTGCTGTTGCTGGCCTTGCTGGCCCTGCTATGGCTGCAGGATGCCATCTTCAAGACCTTCCAGGCGCGGCTGGCTGAGCGCTTGCTGCGCGTCGAGCGGGCCTTGCGCGAGACGGCTTCCGCCGCCGCGATGCAGTTCAACAGCGAATGGCAGGCGCAGCGCCCGGGCGTCGGCGGCCTCCTGACTGCCTACCTGCGCGCGGCCTGCCGGCCGACGGTGGCCTTTCCCTATCCGCTGCTGATGGCGCTGGCTGTGCTGCTGGCCTGAGGCTTGCGGACGCGAGCCGGACAGCGATACTCAGACACCGAGACAAACTCAGCTCGCGATGGGTCTGCGCATCAAGGTTGTTCTGTGGGTGCTGGCGCTCTATCTGCTGGGCGGAGGAGCCAGCCTGTGGCTGTTGCGCGCCCAGGTGGAGCACAGCTATCTTGAACTCGAGAGCAAGTCGGCCCTGGATGACTTCAGTCGCGTGCTTCGATCCCTGGACGACGAGTTCCTGCTGCTGGACCGAGTGCTGCTCGAGTGGAGCCAATGGGAAGATTTCTACCAGCATCATCGGCTGCCGGATGCGGGGTTCGCGCAGCGCAACCTGAAGCCTGAAGCCGTGGCCATTTCAGGCCTGAGCTGGCTGGCGGTGTATCGGCTGGATGGCACCCTGTCCGTCAATCTGGCGTCGCCGGCTGATGCGGCCTTGTCGCTGCCCCAGTCGCTAGGCCCGGCGGTACAGCAAGCCTTGAGCCAGGGCTATCTGGCGCGCAAGTCGGCGCTGCGACCCTGCGGCATCGTGCGCAGCGGCGATCAGCTGCTGATGCTGTGCCAGCGCGCGCTGATGGGCGGTGAGGGCCGATCCAACAGCGCAGCGACAGGTTTCGTGACGGTGACGGATCGGCTGGGCGACCGTGTGGTCGCTGATGTGGCCGAACGCAGCGGGCTCTTGCTGAGCATCCGGCCCATCGATGCCACCGAGCGCCTGACCGGCGAGGCGGTGGCGGCCGAACTGCCGTCGCTGACGGGGCCAGGCCCCTTGCGCATCGAGACCGAGAGCCATCGCCTGAATCTGCGCTGGCCGCTGCGCGACATCAATGGCGTGCCCGTGGCGGTGCTTGAGGCCAGTTGGCCGCGCCAGATCATGGAGCGCAGCCAGGAACTGCTGCGCCGGGTGAGCTGGTTGGTGCTGGGCCTGGCTGCGGCCCTGGCGCTGGGCATCATGCTGGTGATTGACCGCGTGGTGGTCGAGAGGCTGTCTCGGCTCGGCCGCGAACTGGATGACATCAAGGGGCGACACGACTGGGGGAGCACGGTCACGGTCAGCGGGCGCGACGAGATCACGCGGATGGCCGAAGGGGCCAACCACTTTCTGGGCGTGATCGGCTCCCAGGTGCAGGCGCTGGAGCTGCTCTCGCAGACCGATTCCTTGACCGAGCTGGCCAATCGACGCTGCTTCACCGAGCGCCTGGACCAGGCGCTGCGCAGCCGCCAGCGCACCGGCGAGCCGCTGTGCCTGCTGCTGCTGGATGTGGACTTCTTCAAGGCCTTCAATGATCGCTACGGCCATCAGGAGGGCGACTTCGCGCTGAAGGCGCTGTCGGACTGTCTCGCCCAGGTGGCGCGCCGGCCGGGTGACCTGGCGGCGCGGCTGGGCGGCGAAGAGTTTGCGCTGCTGCTGGAACAGACCGATATAGACGGTGCCCGGCATTGCGCCGCCGAGGTGCAGGCGGCGTTGCGAGCGCGCGGCATTCCGCACGAGGCCTGCAGCGGCGGGCTGCTGACGGTGAGCATGGGCTTGGCAATGGCGCAGGCCGGCGACTCGGCGGACAGCCTTTACCTGCGCGCCGATACCGCGCTGTATCGCGCCAAGGCCTCGGGCAGGGACCGGCTTTCGGAGTGAGGCGCGACCTGCCGATCCGCAGGCTCCAGCTCAGACGCGCTTGAGCTTGCTGGCCGGCACCATGGCGGGGGTGCCTTTGAGCTGCACCACCAGTTCGCCATGGCTGATCACCACATGCTGCACCGTGTCGGTCTTGCCGCTGTAGATCACCTTGTCACCGGGTCGCAGCGACACCAGCTGGGGCAGCTCGATGGGGCGCGGCGGCGCGGCAGGCGCCTTCTTCTGCGCCACCGCCTGAAAGCGCTGGTGCAGCTCAGGGCGTTCGATCGCCAGCTTGGCCAGCGCATTGCGCAAGGTGTCCTGCAGCTCCTGCGGAGTGAAGGGCTTGCGCAGCAGAAAGCGTGAGCCCGCCTTCTCGGCCGCGGCCTGCTGATCGGGGCCGACCTTGAAGCTCAGCAGCGCGAGTCGGCAGCCGGGCTGCTGCTCGCACACGCGCTGGTGCAGCTGGATGCCGGTCATGGCCGAATCCGCAAACCAGTCGGTGATCAGGATGTCGGGCGCGAACTCGCGCGCCAGAGTCAGCGCGCTGTCGGGGTCGGCGGCGCAGCGGATGGCCGCCGAGGCGAAGCCATAGCTTTCCAGCAACTGGCGCGCAAAGCTCTGCACCCCGGCCAGCGGGTCGACGATCAGGAAGCGGAGGTCGTTGGCGGGGGCGGGGCTGTTCATGCGCTGGGAGTGGGCTGGGGGTTGAGCGCCTGCTGCGCAGCAGGCATCCTAAGGCAAGCGCGGTGCCCGGCGCGCCTCAGCCCAGCATGTCCTTGCGCAAGCGCGCCAGCAAGCGCCAGAAGCCCGCATCCTGCGCGGTGGCGAAGTTGATTCGCATCAGCGTGCCGGGCTGGCGGCTGGCGCTGAACAGCAGGCCGGGCGCGGTCAGCCAGCCTTCGTCGAGCAGGCGTTGGGCCAGCCGCTCCGTGTCGATGCCGGTGTCGATCCAGCCGAACAGCCCTTGGGGCGGCGTGACGAACTGGCAGCCAGCCTCCAGCACCAGGCGCACGACGCGCTGGCGCGCCGCGTCCAGCCGGGTCTGCACCCGTTCGGCATGGCGGCGCAGCTGGCCCTGCTCCAGGCACAGCGCCACGGCGCGTTCCAGCAGCGGGCTGGTGGTCAGGGTCTGCAGCAGCTTGGCGTCGGTCAGGCGGGCCGCGCGCTCAGGGCTGGCCGCCAAATAGCCGACGCGCCAGGCCGGCGTGAGGATCTTGGAGAAGCCCGAGACATAGACCGTGCGCCGCAGCCCGTCCAGCGCCGACAGGCGCGGTGCATGGTTGGGCGCCATGAAGGCATAGGTGTCGTCCTCGACGATCAGGAAGTCAGCTGCCTCGGCCAGCTGCAAGATGCGGTGCGCGCTGCCCAGCGACAGCGTGTTGCCGGTCGGGTTGTGCAGCACGGAGACGGTGACGTACAGGCGCGGGCTGTGCTGCTGGATCAGGCGCTCCATCGCGTCCAGATCTGGCCCGTCGGCACCGCGCGGCACCGGCAGCAGGCGCATGCCGGCCTGGCTCAGGCGGGCGAACTCGATGGCCCAGCCGGGCTCGTCCACCAGCACCGCGTCGCCGGGCTGCAGCAGGGTGCGCGTGATCAGGTCCAGCGCATGGGTGGCGCCCACAGTGCTGAGGATCTGCTCCGGCGCGGCCGCAATGCCCAGATCGGCCAGACGCTGCGCCAGCGCCGCCCGCAGCCGGGCATCGCCGCCGGGCTGGCCGTACTGCAGCGCCAACTGCTCGGCGCCTTCGCTTTGCGCGATCACGCGGCGCATCGCGGTCTGCAGCATCGGCAGGTCCAGCCAGTCGGCGGGCAGGGTGCCCAGGCCGGGCGCGTTGTGCGCATCGGCCTGGAACATGCCGCGGATCAGCGCGGTGACATCAAACGGCGCCTTGGGTGTCTGGCCGGGCGGCTGCCAGGCGCCGGCGCGCCCTGTGCCAGTCGCGATGCTGGCGCCAGCACGTGGCACCGGGGTCTCGCGCACGAAGAAGCCGCGCTGCTTGCGCGCTTCCAGCAGGCCTTGGGCCAGCAGCTGGTCATAGGCGGCCACTACGGTATGCGGGCTGACGCCATGGCGCTGCGCGCATTCGCGCACCGATGGCAGGCGGCTGCCTGGCAGCAGCAGGCGCTGCTGGATGCGCTCGGCATAGCGCTGGGCCAGCTGCTGCGCCAGCGGCATGCTGGCGCCGCGTGCCAACGGGGCGGCCGTCGCCGTCACGCTGCGGCTTGTGTCGGTGTCCATGCCAATACAGTGATTGTTGGTGTGATGAAAAGTGTACTGGTTCTGTATTGGTTGTGGCGCATAGACTGGCTGCATGACCCCACCCGCCGCCTCCACTTCCAGCGCCCAGAGCCGCGGCCTGTGGCTGGGCCTGCTGGGCGTGTTCATCTTTGCGCTGAGCATTCCGATGACGCGCCTGGCCGGTGGCAGCACCGAGGCGCCGCAGCTCGATCCGCTATTCGTTGCGCTGGGCCGTGCGGCGTTGGCCGGCCTGCTGTCGGCCGCCTATCTGCGCCTGACTGCGGCGCCATGGCCGCGGCGCGAGCAGTGGTTGCCGCTGGCCTGGGTGGCGCTGGGTGTGGTGTTCGGCTGGCCGCTGCTGCTGGGCTATGCGGTGCGCCATGTGGATGCCGTGCATGCCTCGGTGATTTCCGGCGTGCTGCCGCTGGCCACCGCCGCGCTGGCCGCGCTGGTGCTGCGCCAGCGGCCTTCGGCCGGCTTCTGGGCCTGCGCCGTCGCGGGTCTGGCCCTGGTGCTGGCCTTTGCGGCGTGGCGCGGTGCCGCGGGCTTGCAGTGGGCCGATGTGCTGCTGCTGGCGGCGGTGTTGAGCGCCTCGTCCGGCTATGTGGGCGGCGCACGCCTGAGCACGCAGATGGCGCCGCAGCAGGTGATCTGCTGGGTGCTGGTGCTGAGCCTGCCGGTCACCCTGCCGGTGGGCGTGCTGAGCTGGCCCCAAGCGCCGGTGGCCTGGTCGGCCTGGGGCGGCTTTCTGTATGTCTCGGTGTTTTCGATGTGGCTGGGCTTTTTCGCCTGGTACCGCGCACTGGCGCTGGGCGGCACGCTGCGCGTCAGCCAGGTGCAGGTGCTACAGCCGTTTTTGTCGATGCTGCTGGCGGTGCCGCTGCTGGGCGAGCATCTGGATGCGATGACGCTGGGTTTCGGCCTGGCGGTGATCGCGGTGGTGTGGCTGGGCAAGCGCATGCCGGTGGACCAACTGACGCAGGAGGGCAAGGCATGAGGACGCTGGGCATTCTCGGGGGCATGAGCTGGGAGAGCAGCGCGCACCTGTACAAGCTGCTGAACCAGCAGGTGGCGGCGCGGCTGGGCGGGCTGCACAGCGCGCGCCTGGTGCTGCACAGTGTGGACTTCGCCGAGATCGAGGCGCTGCAGCGCAGTGGCGACTGGGCGGCCGCGGGCGAGTTGCTGGGCCATGCCGGTGCCGGCCTGAAGGCGGCCGGCGCCGAGGCCTTGCTGCTGGCCACCAACACCATGCACAAGCTGGCCGAGCCGATCGAGCGCTTGAGCGGTCTGCCGCTGATCCATATCGTCGATGCCACCGCTGCGGCGCTGCGGGCTGCCGGCATCCGCCGCGCCGGCCTGCTGGCCACGCGCTACACGATGGAGCAGGCCTTTTACCGCGAGCGCATGGCACAGCAGGGCATCGAGACTCTCGTGCCCGAGCTGGACGAACGCGACGAGGTGCATCGCATCATCTACGAGGAGCTCTGCCGCGGCCTGATCCTGCCGAGCTCCAAGCTGCGCTACCAGGCCGCCGTGCGCACGCTGGCAGAGCGCGGGGCCGAGGGCGTGATCTTGGGCTGCACCGAGATCGGCCTGCTGCTGGACCCGCTGGAGGCCCACTGGAGCCCGGTACCGCTGTTCGACAGCACCGTGCTGCAGGCGCAGGCGGCGGTCGACTGGATGCTGGCCGCGCCTGATTCACAATCGATCCCTTCATCCGCCGGCACCTGACCGGCGGCATCCTTCGGAGAACTTCCCATGAGCACCGTCTGGACCCAGGCCCGCCGCGCCGCGCGCATGAACCCGTCCATCATCCGCGAGATCCTCAAGGTCACCGAGAAGCCCGGCATCCTGTCGATGGCCGGCGGCCTGCCCTCGGCGGACACCTTTCCGGTCGACGAGATCAAGGCCGCCTGCGACCGCGTGCTGAGCCAAAACCCCAAGGAAGCGCTGCAGTACGCCTCCAGCGAAGGTTTCGCGCCGCTGCGCGAATGGGTGGCGGCACGCGTGGCCCAGCTGGGCATCCGGGCGCGGCCGGATCAGGTGCTGATCACCAGCGGCTCGCAGCAGGGCCTGGACCTGGTCGGCAAGGTGATGTGCGATGCCGGGGCTCCGGTGGCGGTGGAAACGCCCACCTATCTGGGTGCGCTGCAGGCTTTCAACCCCTATGAGCCGATCTACGCCAGCCTGGCCAGCGACGAAGGCGGCGTGCGCCCCGAAGCCATCGCGGCCTTGCCGCATGATGCGCCGGGCACGCGCTTTGCCTATCTGCTGCCCAACTACCAGAACCCCACCGGCCGCGTGATGAGCGCCCAGCGCCGCGAGGCCGTGGTGGCCGCCGCGCAGGCTGCGCGCCTGCCTATCGTCGAGGACAACCCCTATGGCGATCTGTGGTTCGATCAGCCGCCGCCGGCCTCTCTCAGCTCGCTGTGGCCCGAGGGCAGCCTCTATCTGGGCAGCTTCTCCAAGGTGCTGACGCCGGGCTTCCGCCTGGGCTACATGATTGCGCCGGACGAGCTGTACCCGAAGCTGCTGCAGGCCAAGCAGGCCGCGGATCTGCACACGCCGGGCTTCAACCAGCGCGTCGTGCACGAGGTCATCAAGAACGGTTTCCTGGATCAGCATGTGCCCAAGATCCGCGCCCGCTACAAGGCCAACCGCGATGCGATGGCGGCTGCCATGCAGGCGCATCTGCCGGCCGGCTGCGAGTGGCAGAACCCCGAGGGCGGCATGTTCTTTTGGGTGCGCCTGCCCGAGGGCTTCGATGCGATGGCGCTGCTGCCGCTGGCGGTGGAGGCCGGTATCGCCTTTGTGCCGGGGGCCGCTTTCTATGCGCAGCATCCCGATCCGCGCACGCTGCGCTTGTCCTTCGTGACGTTGACACCGGATCTGATCACCGAGGGCGTCAGCATCCTCGGCCGCGTGCTGCGCGAAGCCATGGCCGAGGCGCCTGAGTTGACGCCATGAGCGAGCTGCGCCGTTTTGTCCAGGTCGATGTCTTCACGGCTGAGCCGCTGAAGGGCAATCCACTGGCCGTGGTGATCGACGGTGCCGGCCTGAGCGACGAGCAGATGGCCGCCTTCGCGCGCTGGACAAATCTCAGCGAAACCACCTTCCTGCTGCCGCCCACCGACCCGGCTGCCGATTACCGCGTGCGCATCTTCACGCCCGGTGGCGAACTGCCATTTGCCGGCCACCCGACGTTGGGCTCGGCGCACGCCTTCCTGGCCAGCGGCGGCGATGTTAAGAAACCGGGCGAGGTGGTTCAGCAATGTGGCATCGGCCTGGTGCGCGTCAAGCGCGACGGCGGCCGGCTGGCTTTTGCCGCGCCGCCGCTGCTGCGCAGTGGCACAGTCGACGACGCGGACTTGCGCGCGCAGGTGCTGCGTTCGCTGCGCATCGGGGCAGACGAATTGCTGGACCTGGTCTGGGTCGATAACGGTCCGGCCTGGATGGCGGCGCGGCTGAAGGATGCGGCAGCAGTGCGTGCGATCAAGCCTGACTTCATCGCGATGAAGGGACTCAAGCTCGGCGTGGTCGGCGCGCAGCCGGCCGGTGACGAGACGCAGTTCGAGTTGCGTGCCTTCGTGCCGACGCTGGGTGTGCCCGAGGACCCGGTGACCGGCAGTCTGAACGCTGGCGTTGCGCTGTGGTTGCAGGGCGCAGGTCTGGCACCAGAACGCTATGTGGCGGCGCAGGGCTCGCAGCTCGGCCGCGATGGCCGGGTGCATGTCTGGCGTGAGGGCGAGACCACCTGGATCGGCGGCGATGTGGCGCCGCTGATCCATGGCCAGGTGCGGCTGTGATGGAACTCGACCACCTGGTGGTCGGCGCGGCCAGTTTGGCCGAAGGGGTGAGCTGGTGCGAGCAGGTGCTGGGCGTGACGCCCGACGCTGGTGGCGCCCACGTGCTGATGGGTACGCACAATCGGCTGCTCAACATCAGCGCGCCGGGCCAGCCGCGCTGCTATCTGGAGATCATCGCCATTGATCCCGCTGCGCCGGGGCCGCAAGGCCGCGCGCGCTGGTTCGATCTCGATCAGCCGGCGCTGCAGCAGGCGCTGCGCGAACGCGGGCCGGGCTTGATCCACTGGGTGGCGCGCGTGCCCAATCTGGATGCGGCGCTGGCGCACTGGCGCAGCGAGGGACTTGACCCAGGCACCGCGGTCGAAGCCTCGCGGGGTGCGCTGCGCTGGCGCATCGCCTTGCGCGACGATGGCCGTCGCTTGCGGCGTGAAGGCCTGCCGGTGCTGATCGAATGGGGTGATGCCCATCCGACCGACACCTTGCCGGACCGCGGCCTTCAGTTGCTGGGCTTCGAGGCGCGTGACGGTCTGACTGCGCGGCTGGCGACACCGCTGGGCGGTGTTGAACTGGCGTCGATCGCGTGAGCACGGCTGTGCGTGTGCTCGGCAGGGCGGGCTCGATCAATGTGCGCAAGGTCTTGTGGACCTGCGCCGAGCTGGGCCTGGACTTTCGGCGTGAGGATGTGGAGCTGTCGAGCGAGGCCTTTCGCGCGCTCAATCCGAACGCCATGATGCCGGTGCTGCTGGACGGCGACTTCGTGCTGTGGGAGAGCAACAGCATCTGCCGCTATCTCGCGGGCCGCGAGTGCCGCGAAGACCTGTTGCCCGTCGCCGCACAGCCGCGCGCGCGGGTTGAGCAATGGATGGACTGGCAGGCCGGCGAGCTGAACAACAGCTGGCGCTATGCCTTCATGGGGCTGGTGCGGGGCAGCGCGGCGCATCAGGACGCCGCCCTGCGCGAGGCCAGCATCGCGAACTGGAACCGGCACATGGCAATGCTCGACGAGCAGCTGCAGCGCAGCGGCGGCGCCTTCGTGCTGGGCGCATCGCTCAGCCTGGCGGATGTGGTGCTCGGGCTGTCGACGCATCGCTGGATGGCGACGCCGATGGACAAGCCGGCGCTGCCGGCGGTCCGGGCCTACTACGAGCGCTTGTGCGAGCGCCCGGCTTTCGCGGCGTATGGCCGCGATGCCGGCCCTTGAGCGGACGCTAGCGCAGGGGCCGGCTTGGGCTTACTGGTTGCGGAAGTCGTCGTGGCAGGCCTTGCAGGTGGCCGCGGCGCTGCCGAAGGCCACCTTGAGCTGGTCGAGGTTGTTGGCCTTGGCGGCCGCAGCCAGTTTGGCGACTTCGTCCTGCATCTTCTTGGCGCCCGCATCAAACTTGGCGCGCTCTGTCCAGACATTGGCCTTCGGCGTGCCCTTCTCGGTGCCCGAGGTGCCGTCAACGAAGCCCGCGAAGGGCAGCTTGGACAGGTTCGCCACGATCTCGGCATTGGCGGCAGCCGCGGCGCCGTCAAATGGCACGCGGCCCTGGGCCATGGCACCGATGCGGCTGAAGTGCGCGCCCATCACGGTGAAGGCCGCCTTGCGGTACTTGACCGCGTCCTCCGGCTTCTGAAACTGCGCTGCGGCCGGCAGCGCGCTGCACAGGCCGACGACAGCACTGATGCCGATCACGAGATGCTTGATGATCATGCTGAATTTCCTTGCGTTGATTGAGGACAGTGTGGGGTGGCGCGGCACCCATGGCCACCGCGCTGCTGCAGTGTACGGAGTCAATGTGATTTTTGCAGCACTGGGCTGGGGGCAGTTCTTGCGGTATCGTCCCCGGCACATTGTGTGATTGGGAGTCGTTGGCATGAGCGAAGCTTCTTCCGCGCCGGGAGCGGTTCGGGTACGGATATGGGACTTGCCGACGCGGCTGTTCCACTGGCTGCTCGCCGCCTGTGTGATCTGCGCCGTGATCAGCGCCAAGATCGGCGGCAACGCCATGGTCTGGCATATGCGGCTGGGCTACGCGGTGCTGGCGCTGCTGCTGTTCCGTCTGGTCTGGGGATTGGTGGGTGGTCGCTGGTCGCGCTTTTCCAGCTTCATCTACGGACCGACGGCCTACTGGCGCTACCTGAGTGGACGTGCCCGTGCCGAGGATCAGTTCGAGGTCGGTCATAACCCGCTGGGCGCACTGTCCGTGTTCGCGATGCTGGCCTGGCTGGCGCTGCAGGTAGGCTCGGGCCTGATTGCCGATGACGAGATCGCGATCACCGGGCCGCTGGTGCGCTTCGTCTCCATCGAGACAAGCTTGTCATGGACTGCGCATCACAAGACCTGGGGTCAATGGCTGCTGTTCGGCCTGATCGGCCTGCACCTGGCAGCGATCGCCTTCTATCGCTGGCGCCATGGCAAGAACCTGGTTGCTGCGATGGTCAGCGGAGACAAGGCGCTTGAGGCGTCGGTGCCGGCATCGCGCGACTCTGCAGCGATGCGCCTGCTGGCCCTTGGGCTGATCGGCCTGGCCGCTGCAGCCGTCTACGCCCTGATCGGCTTGGGCGCGGCCTGACATGAGTGCCAGCGTGCCAACGATCGATCTGCAGAGTCCGCAGGACGCACAGGCTTGGGATGACACACGGGCCATCCTGCGTGACTATGCCAACAGCCTGGATGTTGATCTGTGCTTTCAAGGCTTTGAAGAGGAGCTAGCGCAGTTGCCCGGCGCCTATGCGCCACCGTCGGGGCTGATGCTGCTGGCCATGGTGGACGGTGCGGTGGCCGGCTGTGGTGCGTTTCGGGATTTGCCGGATGTCGACTACCCGAATGCCTGCGAGATGAAGCGGCTCTATGTCCGGCCGGCCTTTCGGCGCTTCGGCCTCGGCCGTCTGCTGGCGCAGGCACTGATGGACCGGGCCGCGCAGGCCGGCTATTCGTCGATGCTGCTCGACACGCTCGACGAGATGGAAGCAGCGCGCGGCCTGTACGAGAGCCTGGGCTTCGAGGAAGTGCCGCCCTTCTATTACAACCCGCTGCCCGGGGCACATTACCTGCGTGTGGTGCTGGGCTGAGTTTGCTGGCCGCAGAGTCCGAGTCCGGCAGTTTCATGGGGTTACGCGGCTAGCATCGGCGTTTGTGCCGTCCTTGCAGCCTATGCCCTCCACCTCGCCCACCTCTGCCTTGCAACTGGCCAGCCCGGCCCTGTGCGGACTCGGCGAGTCGCCGCTGTGGAGCGTGCAAGAGCAGTGTCTGTACAGCATCGACATTGCCGAGCGGCAGGTCTTGCGCTTGCGGCCAGAGAGCGGCGAACTGCAGCGCTGGTCACTTCGGGAGGAGCCTGGCTGCATCGCCTTGATCGAAGGGGGCGGTTTGCTGGTGGCTCAGCGCGACGGACTGTGGCGCCTGGATGTGCGCAGTGGCGAGTTGCAGCATGTTGCTGCGGCGCCGTATGACCCGGCCCGCCAGCGCTTCAACGATGGCCGGGTCGATGCGGCGGGGCGCTTCTGGGTGGGGACGCTGGACGACGCTCGCGAAGCCAATGCCCATCTGTATCGTTTCGAGGCGGGGGTGTTTGAGCCGATGGCCGGAGGCATTGCCAACTCGAACGGCCTAGCCTGGAGTCCGGACCAGCGCGTGCTGTACTGGGCGGATACCAAGGGGCACCAGATCTGGGCCTACGACTTCGATCTCGCCCAGGGTCGCCTGGGCCAGCGCCGGCTTTTCGCGGCCTTCGAGCCGCGTGCGGCCGGGCAAGCGTTGGTGGCGTATCACGGTCGGCCCGACGGTGCGGCCGTGGACGAGCAGGGCTGCTATTGGGTGGCCATGTACGAGGGGCAGCGCCTGCTGCGCCTCTCACCTGCTGGGCAGGTGCTGAGCACACTGCATCTCCCGGTGCGCTGCCCGACCATGCCCTGCTTCGGCGGCGCGGACCTGCGCACGCTGTACATCACCACGGCGCGGCAGGGCCGCCCGCCGGCTGAGCTCGAAGCGCAGCCTTGGGCGGGCGGGCTGCTGCAGCTGCGCGTGGACGTGCCGGGCCTGGCGGCGCACCAAGTCCGGCTCTGAGTGCTGCCAGAAGTCATGGCGTCTGACAAGACGGGCGCCGGGTTAAGCACTCCGCTGTCGGCCTTCGGCATAAAGGGCTTGTCGGGATAGTGAGGGTTTCCACATATAATCTGCGGGTTTTGCCGACAGCCCCTAGCCACCGTGACCCCTCAAGACACGCGTGCGCGCCCCAACCCTGATTCCATCCGGGACAAGGCGGCACCCCCAGATTGGGATCGCGATAGCCAGCTAGATGCGGTCGACGAAGCGGCCTTCAAGCCCCTGACGCGTGAACAAGCGCAGGCCTTGCGGGCAAAGAATCCGGCGTTGTCGCCTTGGCAGGTGGTGACCGCTCAGGCGGTGTCGGGTTTGGTTTTGGTTGTGCTCTGGTGGTTGTTGACACTGGAGGGCAGCAAGGCGTGGTCGGCGTTGTATGGCGCGATCGCGGTGGTGGTGCCGAATGCCTTGATGGCGTGGGGCGCGACCCGACGCTCGGTAACAAATGCGGGAGCAGCGTTGCTCTCGTTGATGTTCTGGGAGTTGGTCAAGATTTTGCTGACCATTGCCATCCTTGTGGTGGTGGTCAAGCAGGTGGACGATCTGAGTTGGCTGGCACTGCTGCTGACCATGATCGGATGCCTGAAAGTTAATTGGCTGGTCCTGTTTGCGCAGGGCCGATTCAAGAAAATTAGCGACGGAAACTGAAATGGCAGCCGAAGGACACGCGCCCAGCGCTGGTGAGTACATCACTCACCACCTGCAACACCTGCAGAAGAACTTCTCGTTCGAGAGCGTCAAGCAGAAGGACATCGTCGATTTCAGTCTGTTCAATCTGGACTCGGTGTTTTTCTCCGTGGTGCTGGGCGCCCTGGGGTGCTTCTTCCTGTGGCGCGCGGCCCGCAAGGCCACATCCGGCGTGCCGGGTCGCTTCCAGGCGGCCGTAGAGATCCTGTCCGAGATGGTCGAGAACCAGGCCAAGGGCGTGATCCACAACGCCGCCAGCCGTAAGCTGGTGTCGCCTTTGGCGTTGACCGTGTTCGTCTGGATTTTCCTGATGAATGCAATGGACATGCTGCCCGTGGACCTGATTCCGGCCATCTGGCACAGCGTTGGCCCGGCCATGGGCTTCAAGGACTACATGCGTGTGGTGCCGACGGCCGACCTGTCGACCACGCTGGGTCTGTCGACCAGCGTTCTGCTGATGTGCGTCTTCTACAACATCAAGATCAAGGGCCTGGGTGGCTGGGGTCATGAGTTGATCTCTGCGCCTTTCGGTGCTCATCCGCTGCTGTGGCCGTTCAACTTCCTGATGCAGATGATCGAGTTCGTCGCCAAGACGGTCTCTCATGGCATGCGACTGTTCGGCAATATGTTTGCCGGTGAACTGGTGTTCATGCTGATCGCGTTGATGGGTGGCGCGTTCGCAATGTCGGCTACGGGCATCGGCCTGGCCATCGGCCATGTCGTTGCCGGTACGGTGTGGACCTTGTTCCACATTCTGGTGATCACGCTGCAAGCCTTCATCTTCATGATGCTGACGCTGATCTACATCGGTCAGGCGCACGACGCGCACTGATTCGATAACGCTCTCGCTTTTCTTTCTTCCCTTTCCCTTTCCTTTCTTTCATCTCTCTAGGAGCAATCATGGAAAACATCCTCGGCCTCGTGGCACTGGCTTGCGGCATCATCGTTGGTCTGGGCGCTATCGGCGCTTCCATCGGCATCGCGCTGATGGGCGGCAAGTTCCTGGAGTCGTCGGCTCGCCAGCCTGAGCTGATGAACGAACTGCAAACCAAGATGTTCATCTTGGCCGGTCTGATCGACGCTGCCTTCCTGATCGGTGTGGCTATCGCTCTGCTGTTCGCGTTCGCAAACCCCTTCGTCCTGAAGTAATCACCGCTTCCCTTTCACGACCGAAAGGATCTAGCCGTGAATATCAACGCAACACTGTTCATCCAGGCGATCGTCTTCGCGATCCTGGTGTGGTTCACGATGCGTTTCGTCTGGCCGCCGATCACCAAGGCGCTGGACGAGCGTGCCGAGAAGATCCGCGACGGCCTGGCCGCTGCGGACAAGGCCAAGGCTGAGCTGGCTACCGCCAACAAGAAGGTTGACGAGCAACTCGCACAGACGCGCAACGAAACCACCAAGCTGCTGGCCGATGCTGAGAAGCGTGCCGCTGCCATCGTGGACGAAGCGAAGAAGCGTGCCGAGGAAGAAGGCGCCAAGATCGTGGCTGCTGCCAAGGCTGATGCCGACCAGCAATCCACGCGTGCCCGTGAAGCCCTGCGCGAGCAGGTCGCTGCACTGGCCGTCAAGGGCGCCGAGCAAATCCTGCAGCGCGAGGTCAATGCCAGCGTGCATGCCGAATTGCTGGGCCGTCTGAAGACGGAGCTGTAATCATGGCTGAGCTCGCAACCATTGCCCGTCCGTACGCTGAAGCGCTCTATCAGGTCGCGAAGAAGCACGATGTGAAGGCTTGGGGCCAGGCGCTCGACGCGCTGTCCCAGGTCGCACAGGATGCCGATCTGCGCCAATTCGCCGACAACCCCAAGGTCAGTGTCGACCAGGTCTATGCCGTGATGACGGCAGCGGCCAAGCAGACCCTGGCCCCGGAGCTGCAGAACTTCCTGCGCGCGGTGATCGAGAACTCGCGGCTGGATGCGCTGCCGGCGGTGGTCGGGCAGTTCCATGTCCTGGCCAATGCGGCGGATGGCGTGGCTGACGCGCAGATCTACAGCGCCTACCCCATCGAACCAGCCCAGCTGGCCGATGTGATGGGCTCGCTGGAGAAGCGCTTCGGTCGCAAGCTCTTGCCCCAAGTCTCGCTGGAGCCTTCACTGATTGGTGGCATCCGGGTTGTGGTCGGTGACGAGGTGCTCGACACCTCGATCAAGGCCCGCCTGGAGCGCATGAAAGTGGCACTCGCAGCCTGAACGCTAGCGCGAAGACACCTATTCCGATTCATCCCTGTGTCACCCGCGCTCTGGCAACAGACGCCCGACCAGATGGGAGCAAGCAATGCAACTGAATCCTGCTGAAATTTCCGAACTGATCAAGAGCCGCATCGAGGGTCTTGGCGCATCGACGGACGTCCGCAACCAGGGCACCGTGGTGTCCGTTTCCGACGGCATCGTCCGCGTCCACGGCCTGTCCGATGTGATGCAAGGCGAAATGCTGGAGTTCCCGGCAGACGCCAGCGGCCAGCCGTCCTACGGCCTGGCTCTGAACCTCGAGCGCGACTCCGTCGGCGCCGTGATCTTGGGTGCCTACGAGCACATCTCCGAAGGCAACACCGTGAAGTGCACGGGTCGCATTCTGGAAGTGCCCGTTGGTCCTGAGCTGATCGGCCGCGTCGTCAACGCCCTGGGTCAGCCGATCGACGGCAAGGGCCCGATCAACGCCAAGATGACGGACGTGATCGAAAAGGTCGCTCCTGGCGTGATCGCCCGTAAGTCGGTGGACCAGCCGGTGCAGACCGGTCTGAAGTCGATCGACTCGATGGTGCCCGTCGGCCGTGGCCAGCGCGAGCTGATCATTGGCGACCGCCAGACCGGCAAGACCGCTGTGGCCATCGACGCCATCATCAACCAGAAGGGTCAGAACATGACCTGCGTCTACGTTGCGATCGGCCAGAAGGCTTCGTCGATCAAGAACGTGGTCCGCGCTCTGGAGCAGGCTGGCGCGATGGAATACACCATCGTCGTGGCTGCCTCGGCGTCCGAATCCGCTGCCATGCAGTATGTGTCGGCCTACTCGGGCTGCACGATGGGCGAGTACTTCCGCGACCGCGGCCAAGACGCGCTGATCGTCTATGACGACCTGTCCAAGCAAGCCGTGGCTTATCGCCAGGTCTCGCTGCTGCTGCGTCGTCCCCCGGGCCGCGAGGCTTTCCCCGGCGACGTGTTCTATCTCCACAGCCGTCTGCTGGAGCGTGCCGCTCGCGTGAACGCCGACTATGTCGAAGCGTTCACCAAGGGTGAAGTGAAGGGCAAGACCGGTTCGCTGACCGCGCTGCCCATCATCGAGACCCAAGCCGGTGACGTGTCCGCCTTCGTTCCGACCAACGTGATCTCGATCACCGACGGTCAGATCTTCCTGGAAACCAACCTGTTCAACGCTGGTATCCGCCCCGCGATCAACGCCGGTATCTCGGTGTCGCGAGTCGGTGGCGCTGCCCAGACCAAGCTGATCAAGAGCCTGTCCGGCGGTATCCGTACCGACCTGGCACAGTACCGTGAGCTGGCTGCGTTCGCGCAGTTCGCTTCCGATCTGGACGAGTCGACCCGCAAGCAGCTGGACCGCGGTGCCCGCGTGACCGAGCTGCTCAAGCAGGCTCAGTACTCGCCGCAGCCGATCAGCCTGATGGGCGCTTCGCTGTACGCGGCGAACAAGGGCTTCATGGACAGCATCGAGGTCAAGAAGGTCCTGGCTTTCGAGCACGGCCTGCACCAGTTCCTGAAGACCAGCCACGCCGCTCTGCTGGCCAAGCTGGAAGCCGACAAGGCCATGGACAAGGATGCAGAAGCCGAGCTGAACGCTGCCATCACCGCGTTCAAGAAGTCCTTCGCTTGAATGGCATGACCGGGCAGTGACGCAAGAATCTGCCCGGCCCTAACAGGAGAAATCATGGCATCAAGCAAGGAAATTCGCGGCAAGATCAAGTCGGTCGAGAACACCAAGAAGATCACCAAGGCCATGGAAATGGTCGCCGCTTCCAAGATGCGCAAGGCGCAGGAGCGGATGCGTTCGGCACGGCCCTACAGCGAGAAGATCGGCAACATCGCCGCCAACCTCGCCACGGCCAACCCCGAGTACAAACACCCCTTCCTGGTCACCAATGACCAGGCCAAGCAGGTGGGCTTCGTGGTGGTGACGACGGACAAGGGCCTGTGCGGTGGATTGAACACCAATCTGCTGCGCGCGACGACGAGCAAGCTCAAGGACCTGGAGACCGCCGGTCAGAAGGCTGAAGTGGTTGCCATCGGCAACAAGGGCTTCGGTTTCATGAACCGCATCGGTGCCAAGGTCGTGGCGCACGTGACTCAGCTCGGTGACCAGCCGCATATCGAGAAGATGATCGGCCCGGTCAAGGTTTTGCTGGACGCGTATGCGGAAGGCAAGCTGTCGGCGGTCTACCTCTGCTACACCCGTTTCATCAACACGATGAAGCAGGAGCCGGTGGTGCAGCAGCTGTTGCCGCTGACCACCGAAGGCATGAAGACCGGTGGCGGCTCGCACTCGTGGGACTACATCTACGAGCCGGACGCTGCAACCGTCATCGACGAGCTGCTGCTGCGCTACACAGAGGCCCTGGTCTACCAGGCTGTGGCCGAAAACATGGCGTCCGAGCAGTCGGCACGCATGGTGGCCATGAAGGCCGCTACTGACAACGCAGGCACCTTGATCGGTGAGCTGAAGCTGGTCTACAACAAGACCCGCCAGGCCGCGATCACCAAGGAACTGTCCGAAATCGTCAGTGGCGCGGCCGCCGTGGGCTGATCGACCGACGCTCAAGCGAACGCTTAAAGTTTTTGGAATTGAAGGAACGAAAAAATGGCTAACACTCAATCGGTGGGCAAGATCGTTCAGTGCATCGGCGCCGTGGTGGACGTGGAATTCCCGCGTGACCAGATGCCGCATATCTACGACGCGCTGAAGATGGAAGGCTCTGCTCTCACGCTGGAAGTCCAGCAGCAGCTGGGCGATGGCGTGGTGCGTACGATTGCGCTGGGCTCGTCCGACGGCCTGCGCCGCGGCACCGAGGTCTACAACACCGGCGACAACATCAAGGTGCCGGTGGGCAAGGCGACTCTGGGTCGCATCATGGACGTGCTGGGCGCGCCCATCGACGAGCGCGGCCCCGTGGACCAGACGCTGACCGCGTCCATCCACCGTACCGCTCCGGCCTACGACGAACTGAGCCCCTCGCAAGACCTCCTGGAAACCGGCATCAAGGTGATCGACCTGATCTGCCCGTTCGCCAAGGGCGGCAAGGTGGGTCTGTTCGGTGGCGCCGGCGTGGGCAAGACCGTGAACATGATGGAACTCATCAACAACATCGCCAAGGCCCACAGCGGT
>PNNH01000006.1 GCA_013824165.1 Methylibium sp.
ATGCTGGACCACTACCAGCAGACCAAGAACCTGCTGGTCAGCTATTCGCCGAACGCGCTGGGATTCTTCTGAGTCCGGGCCGTATCCGGCTCACGGGGCCTGCGGCTCCGTCGGCCGCAGCGCCCGGGCGGCGGCGGCGTGCCAGACCGGCGCGCTGTCCGCCGCCTCCAACACATGGCATGCGGCCACCAGCTTGATGACATGGTCGTCGTGCTGGGCGATGGCACCGGCAGCGAGCGCAGCCCAGCCGGGCAGCACCGCTACGTCCACTGGCGCCAGCGCCGCCGTGCCCCGTACCGCGCCGCTGGCCATCAGCGCCGCGGCGGCGGCGCTGATGAAGTGCGGGTACGCCGACGAGTCATCCAGCCAGGGCCGCAGCGCCATCATCGCCGCGCTGGCGGTGACCATGTGCAGCACGGTGAAGCTAGCCGTGGCTGCATATAGCGCCGCCGCGGCGCGGGCCAGCGCCGGCAGCTCGGTGGCGGGCAGACGGGTGGCGATGGCCTGCCAGTCCGCTCGCTCACCCCAGTCGGCCATGCGCTCCGAGATCAAGCCACGTTTGGGCATGGCCTCGGCGCTGGGCAGCGCGCGCAGCGCGGCCAGCCAATCGGGCAGGGCCAGCGGCCGCGTGTCGCTCGGTTCAGGCAGGGGCTGGTGACGGCTCGCCCAGTAGGCCAGGGCGGCAGCCAGCTCGCCTTCGTGGCCATGGCGCACGGCATGTCCGGCGCGGATCAGGCCGTGGAAGGCCACGCCACCGACACCGGCCATCAGCGCCGGCAGCTCGGTGCGCAGCAGCGTATCGCGGCCATCGGCGGCCAGTGCGGCGCGGTAGTGTGCGAACCACTGCGGATAGTCGCCGATGCGGCCGAACTGCAGCGGCCGTTCGGCAGCCGACGGTTTGGTCGGCATCGGCTGCAGCCGTACGCCGTAGTGCGCGTTGAATTCGCGCAGCCGCGCGCTGGAGGCGCCCAGCTGCTGCAGCGCGTCCAGCGCCATCGGCAGGTGCGAGCTGAGCTGCGCGCGGTATTCGGGGCGCAAGCCCAGCCCTTCGTCCAGCAGCGCCAGCAGGGTGGCGTGGCTATCGTCTCTGGTGGGCGTCTCATTACTGTCGGGGCTGAGGTCTGCGCCGGCTGTGCTCGGCGTGCTTGCGTTTGTCAGGGTCAGCATCATGGCCTCGTCTTGATGAAGTGGATCACGGGCCAGACAATGCAAGTTCAAGTGAACTTGAAGTCAAACCGACGATGAGCAAGACCCTGCTAAGACTGGGGGCGGCAGCCCGCAGCGCTGAAGATGCCGACCTGCCGGACGGCAGCATTGCCGGCTGGATCGCCATCGGCGAGCTGGCGCGGCGCTCCGGCGTGCCGGCCAGCGCGCTGCGCTTCTACGAGGAACGCGGCTTGATTGCCGGTGGGCGCAGTGCTTCAGGCCGGCGCCAGTACCCGCGCCATGTGCTGCGCCGCGTTGGCTTCATACGCGCCGCGCAGAATATTGGCCTGGCGCTGGACGAGATCGCCGCCGCGCTGGCCTCCTTGCCCGAAGGCCGCACGCCCACCAAGGCCGACTGGCAGCGCCTCTCGGCCGGCTGGACGCCGCTGCTGGAGGCGCGCATTGCCGCGCTGACGCGCCTGCGCGACCAGCTCGGCGCCTGCATCGGCTGTGGCTGCCTGTCGTTGAAGGCCTGCAAGCTCTACAACCCGCAGGACCGGGCGGCGGTGAAGGGCAGTGGGGCGAGGTATTTGGTGGGCGACAAGCCGGTGGCTGACTGAGTCTGCCCGCGCGTCAGCGATGCTGTCGGGAACAGCGACAGGCGCACAGTCGGACAGGATCAAGGCACGATGGCCGTGAAGAGATAGACCGCAAAGAGCACCAGGTGGATGGTCCCCTGCATCACCGTGGTCCGTCCAGTGCCGAGTGACAGGGACGCCACGATCAGCGACAGCATGAGCAGGACGGTGGATTTGTCGTCGATGCCCAACGAGAGCGTCCAGCCGGTTGCCAGTGACACCATGGCCACGGCAGGGATGGTCAAGCCGATGCTGGCGAGCGCGGAGCCCAGGGCCAGGTTCAGGCTGGTTTGCAGGCGATTGGCCTGCGCGGCCTGATATGCGGCAATGCTCTCGGGCAACAGGACCACCCCTGCGATGATGATGCCGACCAGGGCCTTGGGGGCGCCCAGTTGTGCGACGACGGACTCCAGTGTAGGTGAGAGAGACTTCGCCAGCAGCACGACGCCGCCCAGACAGATGAGCAGCAGGCCTGCACTGATCACGGCCATCCTTGTGGAGGGCGGCGGTGCATGCACGGCTTCGTTACTGGCAGAGACAGCGGGCAGAAAATAGTCGCGGTGCCGCACCGTCTGTACCAGGATGAACGTGCCGTAGAGCACCAGCGAGATGATGGCGATGAACGTCAGCTGGCTGGGGCTGTAAACCGGACCGGCGGCGCTTGTGGTGTAGTTGGGCAGCACCATGGTGAGCACGGCGATGGCGGCCAGTGTCGCAAGCGCCGCGGAGACCCCGTACAGGCCGAATGACTGCTCCCCGTGCCGGCGAGCGCCGCTCAGCAAGCACAGGCCGACCATGCCATTGAGGATGATCATCACCGAGGCGAAGACGGTGTCCCGCGCCAGGCCGGTGGCCGCTTCCCCGCCCGCGATCATCAACGACACGATCAAGGCGACCTCGATGGCTGTCACCGCGATCGCCAGCACCAGGGTGCCGTAGGGCTCACCGACCTTGTGCGCGACCACCTCGGCATGAAAGACTGCAGCCAAAATTCCGGCGATCAGGCCACCCGCCAGCAAAAGCTGCAGCAGGCCACCCAGCGCTGCAGCAGCACCAGATTGGGCAAGGATGAACAGTACCCACGCAGCGGCGGGGCACAGGACAGACCAGACAGGCAGGCGGGAGCTGAGCTTCATGGGCTCAGTCTATCGAAGCGACTGAACCGCATGACGGGAACTCTCACATCCCCTTGAACAACTTTCTATCGCTGCGGCTGGCTTCCAGCTTCTCGCTGCTGCCCTTGAGGTCGACTGCAGCTGCCTGTCGCTGAAGGCCTGCAAGCTCTACAACCCGCAGGACCGGGCGGCGGTGAAGGGCAGTGGGGCGAGGTATTTGGTGAGGGACAAGCCGATGGCGGGATGAGCGGCTCAAGCCGGGCGGCGCGCGATCCGGGTGCGCGCCAGCCCGCCTGATGCAACTGCGGCTACTGAGGCGACGGGCGGTGATCGAAACTCAGCACCCTGGCCAGTTTCCATTGATCGCCCACGCGCTTCCACAGGTGAACGAACTGCGCCGCTTCAGCCCCAGGCTCACCGGCGCGTGAAAACCGGTGTCGCCCAATCTGTATGGCGCCGTAGCCCTGCAGCGGATAGACCTCAAGACTGCCAGGCACCAGCGTCCGAGTGACACCTTGCTCGCGAGGACAGGACTTCAAGCGGCGAACGTCATCGCCGTAACTCGCGCCCGTCTTGTCGTGGTAGAACTCCGCGTCGTCGGTGAACAGCGCGGCGAATCTGGCGGCATCGCAGCTGACGAACGCGGCTTCAAAGAGGCCGCCATCCATGCGTGCGAGCTCGTCGTAAAGCGGGCCGCTGCGCGCTGAAGCTTGTGCAAAGCAGACGGGCGTGAAGACGGCCAGCAGCGCAGCGATTACCCGCTGGCGCCAGCAGGAGTAGGCTGAAGAAGTGCCTTGGCGCTGCTGGCCTCCTGCCTTGAGAGCGGTAAGCGTGTCCATGGTGCTCCTTGGTGCGCCCTCACATCCCCTTGAACAACTGCGTGTAGCTGCGGCTGACTTCCAGCTTCTCGGTGCTGCCCTTGATGCCCACCAACTGGCGGCCGCGGAAGTCGCGGGTGATGCCGGCGATCGCCTTCACGTTGACCAGGGTCGAGCGGTGGATCTGCCAGAACAGGGCCGGGTCCAGTTCATCGACCAGTTCCTTGATCGGCTTGCGGATCAGCGCTTCCAGCGTGGCGGTCTGCACGCGGGTGTATTTTTCGTCGCTGATGAAGAACAGCACGTCCTCCACCGGAATCATCTGGATGGCCTGGCCGACGGTGGCCTGGATCCATTGCAGATAGGCCGGCGTGCCGCCCGGGTTGAGCTGGGCCGAGAGCTTGTGCAGCAGCTGTTGCAGCGGGGCGGTGGCCGGCGCCACGGCCTGGTTCTCACCGCCGTTGCCGTTGTGGCGTGCGGCCAGGCGCTTCTTGATGCGGGCCACCGTCACCAGCAGGCGCTCGCGCTCGGCAGGCTTCAACACATAGTCGGCCACGCCCTGCTCGAAGGCCTCCACCGCATATTGGTCGTAGGCGGTGATGAAGACGATCTCGGGCACCAGCCAGCTGTCGTCGTCGCCAGCGTCGGGCAACTGAGCGATCTGGCGTGCGGCGTCCACGCCGGTGAGGCCGGGCATGCGGATGTCCAGGAAGACCAGATCGGGCTTGTGCTGCTTCACCAGTTCCACGGCTTCGAGGCCGTTCTTGGCTTCGGCCACGATGTCCAGATCGGGCCAGGCTTCGGTGAGGCGGCTGCGCAGCTGTTCGCGCATCAGTCGTTCGTCGTCGGCCAGCACGGCGCGCACGCGGGTGCCGGCGAGGGATGCAGGGGTGGTGTCGTTCATGGCGGCGAGGTTAGCGTCATTGCGGCGCGGTGGTGGCGCCAGGCGCCTGGGGTTTGTACGGTGCCACAGCCACCGGCTTGCGGCGCAGCAGCCACCACAGCAGCAGCACCAGCAGGATCAGCGGCGAGCCGACCAGGGCGCCGACGCCCGCGACCACCGCCAGCACCAGGGCCACCACGCCGGCCACGAACATCAGCGGCAGGGCCACGCCCAGCAGCAGCGTCAGCGGCAGCACCACGGCCAGCACGAACAAGGTGATGCCGGCGGCGAACAGCAGGCTGCCCCAGTGCGCGGCGCTGAGCGCGTGCACCGGGATGTCCTCGCCATTGATGCTGATGCTCACCTCGGGGTGGCTGGAGATCTCCTGCCACAGCAGCACGCCGCCGACGGCGGCCGCCAGGGCCAGGATCAGGCTCAGCGCCAGGGACCATTTCAGGAAGCTTTTCATGCGTGGGCTCCTTGGGTGTTGTCGTCGTCGTGCTTGCGTGCCGTCGTGTAGGGCACGGTGATGGTCACCACGGTGCCGCTGGGCTGGTTCTCGGCCACCGTGACACTGGCCTTGCTGCCGAACAGCAGAGCCAGGCGCTCGCGGATATTGGCCAGACCCACGCCGGTGCCCTGGGTGGCTGCGCGGCCGAATCCCAGGCCGGTGTCGGCCACGGTGACGGCCAGCTTGCCGTGCAGGATCTCGGCCTTGACCTTGAGGCTGCCGCCCTCGGCCTTGGGCTCCAGGCCATGCTTGATTGCGTTTTCGACCAGGCTCTGGATCATCATCGGCGGGAACTCGGCCGACATCAGGCCTTCGGGCACGTCGATCTCGGTCTGCAGGCGCTCTTCCATGCGCACCTTGAGGATTTCCAGATAGGGCTTGATGACGGCCAGCTCGCGGCCCAGATCGCGCCCGCCGTTGGCATTGGCCTCGCGCATGGTGGGCATCGAGGCGCGCAGCAACGCGATCAGGTTCTTCTGCATCTGCGAGGCCCGCGGCGGGTCGGTCTCGATCAGGTGGTCGATAGAGGCCAGCGTGTTGAACAGGAAGTGCGGTTCCACCTGGGCCTGCATCGCGGCCATGCGGGCCTCTACCACCTGGCGCTTCAGTGATTCGGCCTCGGCCGTCTCGGCGGCCTTGGCGGCCTTCACCTCGGCCTGGAAGCGGCCCTTGTAGCTGGCCTTGATGATGGCCGAGGCGATCACCAGCAGCACCGCCAAATCGACCAGGAAATCGCCGAACTTGATCACCCGCACCTTTTGGCGAGGCCGATCGGCCAGGGCCTCGGCTTCGTCGCGGGCCGCGTCTGCCTCGGCACGGGCTGCGTCTGCCTCGGCACGGGCCTCTTCGGCGTCGCGCTGGGCCTGGCGGGCCTGTTCGACCGCAGCCTCGATTTCGGCGCGGGCTTCCTCGACCGCCTCCCGCACGTCCTCCGGCTGCGCCGACTTCGGCAGACGGATCTCCAGCGAGGGCAGGCCGCCGCTGAGCGACACGCTGGCTGCCGGCGCGACGGCAGAGGCTGGGGCCGAGGCCGCCGCTGGCACTGGAGCAGCCTTGCCCTTTTCGCGCGGCACGATCCGCACGCCGCGCTCGTCGATCGTCACCTCGTAGTGGATCGGTTCCTTGGGCGACGCGGGCTTGGCCGCCTCGACAGGCTTGGCCGGTTCGGCCGGGGGCTTGGCGGGCTTGGCCGGCTTGGCGGGACGTGCCGGGGCTGGCTCCACCGTTTCGGTAATGCGCCAGCTGGGCAGCAGGCCTTCCAGCACATTGGCGCCGATCAGCGTCAGGATGGCCAGCACGATGAAGCGCTTCCAGCTCATCGCCACCAGCCAGTTGGCATAGGCGTGGAAACCGCGCACCGAAACGGCCGAGAAATGCTGCCAGCGCTGGTAGAGGGTGGGGGGAGTGGAAGCCTGGTTCATGGGGGGACCTTGTATGGCTGTGCACTGTACGCAAGGTCCGGGGTGCCGCCCACGTGGGCGCGACACGCCGCAGAAGTCCGGGGATGACTTGCAGCAGGGGCGGACAGGCCGGCCGCCCTGTCCCCAGACAAAACCCAAGCAAAACAAAGACAAACGCCCCGGGCGGGGCCGGGGCGTCTGGGGGGAGGGGCGGTCAGCCGGGTTTACTGGCGCACGGCCTCGACCTGGATGATCAGCTTGACCAGCTTGGGGAAACCCCAGTTCAGGCCGTAGTCCACGCCCCATTGGCTGCGGTCGATGGTGGTCTCGAAATCGCCGCCGCAGACCTCGCGCTTGAGCATCGGGCTCTGGTAGCAGGCGAAGTTGGTGGCCTTCAGGGTCACCGGGTTGGTCTTGTCCTTCAGCGTCAGCGTGCCGCTGACTTCGCTGACCTTGTCGCCGTTGAAGACGAACTTGTCGCCGACGAACTTGGCGGTCGGGAACTTGGCGGCGGCGAAGAAGTCGTCGCCCGTCAGGTGCTTGTCAAAGGCCGGCGTGCCGGTGCTGATGGCGCTCATGTCCAGCGTGATCTCGACCTTGCCGGTCTTGGCGGCCTTGTCCAGCGTGACCATGCCCTCTTTCTTGTCGAAGCGGCCGCGGTTGGTCGAGGCGCCGAAGTGGCTGATCTCGAAGGTGGCGAAGGTGTGCGTCGGGTCGATCGCGTAGTTGGCGCTCTGAGCTTGAGCGAAGCCGGCGGCGGCCAGCGCGAGGGCGGCGATGAGGGTCTTCTTCATGGGGCCTTTCGGGGGTGGGTTGGGGTTGCGGGGACTGGGGCTTACTTACAGCGCGGCGACGCCGCTGAAGTTCAGCTTGAACTTGACTTGGACGTCGTTGGCGACGATGGAGGTGTCGCTCCACTCACCCTCGCCGATCTTGAACTCCAGGCGCTTGAGCACGAAGGCGCCGCTGGCCGTGGTCTGGCCGCCGGCCTGGGCCAGCGTCACCGGCACGGTCAGCTCGCGGCTCTGGCCCTTGATGGTCAGGCGGCCGGTCACGTCCAGGCGGCCCTTGCCTGCCGGCTTGATGGCGCTGCTCTGGAAGCTGGCCTGGGCCAGCTTCTTGCTGTCGAACCAAAGCGGCTTGGCCAGCTCGGCTTCAACCTCGGGCGCGCCCATCGCAACGCTGGCCAGATCGATGGTGAAGGCCACCTTGCCGGCTTCGGGCTTCTTGGGGTCGAAAGCCAGCTGGGCATCAAAGCGCTTGAAATGGCCGTCCACCGGCACGCCCATCTGGCGGCTGGTGAAGGCCAGTTCGCTGCCGGCGGGCACGAGCTTGGCTTGCGCCAGCACAGCGCTGCTGGTCAGGGTCAGCAGCGCGGCGGCGGCCAGGCTGGGCAGATGGCGGCGGACAAGGGCATGCATGTTCTGGGATTCCTTGATGAAGAGGGGTGTTCAGCGGCGGGCCGGCCACATGCGCAGCAGCAGGCCGTCGCGGTCGATCAGCTGGTGCTTGAGGGCGGCCGCCACATGGGCCAGCACCAGCGCCGCCAGGCCATAGGCCAGCCAGCGGTGGGTCAGCTTCAGCGTCTCGGCCAGCGCCTTGTCCACCGGCACGAAGTCAGGCAGCGGCAGCAGGCCGAACCAGACGATGGGGAAGCCGGCCGCCGAGCTGTAGGCCCAGCCGGCCAGCGGCAGCGCGAAGAACAGCGCATACATCAGACCGTGCACCAGATGCCCGGCGCGCTGCTGCCACAACGGCCCGGCCGGCGCGGCAGGGGCCGCATGCGTCAGGCGCCACAGCAGGCGCAGTGCCGACAGGGCCAGGATGCTGACGCCGGCCCATTTGTGCCAGTTGTAGAGCTTGAGCCGGCCCAGCGAGAAGGGCTGGTCGACCATGTAAAGGCCCACGCCGAAGGCGCCGATGATGGCCAGCGCCAGCAGCCAGTGCAGCGCCATCGCAAGCGGGGTGTAGCGCTGCGCTGGGGTGGAGACGGAAATGGACATGGCGTGCGGGCGGTGTTGTGAATCAGCAGGGCCGCCAGTGTCGAAGTGGCCGGGCCTGCGGCGATTCACCGGGCTTGACGCCAGGATTCAATGCCATTGAATGCCCTCACCCGGACTGGCCGTCACGGCGGGGTCATGCAGCAGGCCCAAGATTCACTGCGTGTCAGGCAGTCACGGCATTTCTGGAGCAGCTATGGATGTGGTCGGCAAGATCGAGGCCTTGTTCCTGCGGCGCGGCAGCCGCCCCTACGAGGACGGTGCCCACGGCAGCATCACGGTGCTGGCCCATGCGCTGCAGTGCGCGCAGCTGGCCGAATGGGCCGATGCCGATCCGGCGCTGGTGGCTGCGGCCTTGCTGCATGACCTGGGCCAGCTGATGGATGCGGGCGAGGCCGAGCCGCTGCAGCCCGATGCGCATGAGCAGCGCGGCCTGGCGCTGCTCAGCACCGGCTTCGGCCATGCGGTGCTGGAGCCGATTCGCCTGCAGCCGGCCGCACGCCGCTACCTGGCCAGCATGGATGCCCGGCAGACCCCGCACCTGAGCCCAGGCGCCGCGCACCGCCTGCAGCAGCTGGGCGGGCGCATGAATGCCGAGGAGGGGCTGATGTTCCTGTCCCGGCCGCAGGCGAGCGCGGCTGTGCAGCTGTGCCGCTGGGACCAGTTGGCCTGCCATCCGGGCAAGCGCACGCCGCCTCTGGGCTATTACCTGGGCCAGCTCGAAGCGCAGCTGCAGTCATTTCGCGCCGGACCGGCGCGCCTGGCGATCGCCTGATCACCGGCCCAGCATCCCTCCTGAGGGGGATGGCTGGGCTTGAGAGCGGCAAAGATACTGGCCCCCGCCCATGCGCCGCCTGGACCTCGGCGTGTGGCAGGGAGGGAGGGGTGCTGTGCCGACCACCAAGGCTCGCGAGGGCGGCGGTGGTCGGCATTGCATTTTTGTGACGGTGCTGTGAAGCACTTGGGGACTGACGCCACAGCGCGCGTGATCCCTTCCCCCAATCTGACGAAGGCGACACCGGCCACGGGTCTGGCGGTGGTATGGTCCGCGCCTGTTGGTCCATAAGAACTCAGGCGCCATGCGCAAGAACATCACTGACCGGCAGGCCGTCTCGTCCAGGCGACGGCCCTGCCAGGCCTTGGGGCATGCCCCATTCCCGGACGCGGGGCGCAAGCCCGGTCCAGCCTGCTTGACCCCATGACGGCCGCGCCCGATACGCAGGCTGCCACGCCGAGCACCGCCGATTTGCCCCAGTCCGCGGCGGTCCGCGAGGAGCTGCTGCAGCTGCTGGCCAAGCAGGGGCGTCGCGTGCCCTACCCCGTCGGTCTGTCCGCTGCCGTCATGGCCTTGATGGCGGGCGATGCGGTGTCGCCCTGGTTTTCAGGCCTTTGGCTCAGTGCCGTGGTTGCCGTGCTGGCCTTGCGCTGGTGGGCGCTGGGCCTGCTGCCGCGCCTGCAGGCCACGCCGGTGCGGACCCGTCTGCAGTGGGCTGTCGGCCTGAGTGCGCTCAACGGCCTGATGTTCGGGCTCTCGGTCGCCTTCACGCCCTTCCTGAGCGACTACGAGCGCATGGTGCAGACCATCTTGCTGCTGGGCCTGTGCGCTGGCGCGGTGGCCACCACCGCCGGCTATGGCCCGGTCTTCCTGGCCTTCCTGATCCCGGTCTCGCTGGCCAATGCCTTGTCCTGGGTGACCGGTGGCGGCGGGGCGCATGCAGTGACCTGGGTCGAGTTGCTGCTGGGCGCTTTGATCCTGGGCTTTGCGGCCATTCTGGCCGGGCTGGCTCGCGATGCCTGGCGGGTGTTTGTCGAGTCCATCGGCATCCGCCAGCAGCAGCAGCGCAACAACGAGCAGCTGCGCCTGGCCCTGCAGCGCGCCGAGTCGGCCAATTCGGCCAAGACGCGCTTCTTCGCTTCGGCCAGCCACGACCTGCGCCAACCGATGCACACGCTGTCGCTGCTGGGCGCGGCGCTGACCATGCGCGAGCTGGACCAGCCCAGCACCGAGATCGCGCGCCAGATGAATGTGGCGCTGCGCTCGCTGTCCTCGCAGATGGACGCGCTGCTGGACATTTCCAAGCTCGACGCGCAGGTCATCCAGGTCAAGCCCGAACTGATGCCGCTGTGCAAATGGCTGCACCGGCTGCAGCAGGAGTTTCAGCCGGCGGCACACAGCAAGGGGCTGACGCTGCGCCTGGACTGCCCGATGGGAGCGTTTGTCGAGAGCGACCCGGTGCTGCTGGAGCGGGTGGTGCGCAACCTGATCGACAACGCGATCAAGTACACGCCGAGCGGCGGCGTCGAGATCAGCACCCACCGCGATGGCGAGCTGTGGAAGCTGGCAGTGCGCGATACCGGCCTGGGCATCGCGGCTGACGAGCAGACGCGCGTTTTCGACGAGTTCTACCAGCTCGGCAATCCCGAGCGCGACCGCGCCAAGGGACTGGGGCTGGGCCTGTCCATCGTCAGCCGCCTGGTCGACCTGCTGGACCTGCATCTGGAGCTGCAGTCTCAGCCGGGCGCCGGTTCCTGCTTCACGCTGAGCATTGCTGCCGTCGATGGCGCCGAGCTGCCGCCCGCGGCGGCTGCACCGGACCTGGCGGCCTTGCAGAACCTGCGCGTGCTGGTGGTTGACGACGAAGAGCCGGTGCGCCTGGCGATGCAGACCCTGCTGGGCGCCCATGGCTGCCAGGTGCTGCTGGCCGGCAGCACCCGCGAAGCGATGGTGAAGGCCCTGGTCCAGCGCCCTGACATCGTGCTGGCCGACATGCGCCTGCGTGGGGCGGACGACGGCCTGTCGGCCATCCGTTCGCTGCGCTCGGCACTGCCCGGCCTGCCGGCGCTGCTGATCAGCGGCGACACCGCGCCGGAGCGGCTGCGCGAAGCGCATGAGGCCGGTCTGCCGCTGCTGCACAAGCCGGTGGCGGCCGAAGAGCTGGTCGACGCCATGCTGATGGCGCTGAAGGACATCCGCACCGCAGGCAGCCCAGCCTGATGGCGGTCGACGCCGTGCCGCAGGCCACGCGCTGGCTTGGCGAACCGCTGGAAGTGCTGCTGCAGGAGCTGGCGCAGCAACAACTGCAACAGCAACAGCCGCGCAGCGAGCCCGACTTCGATGTGCTGATCGTCGGCAGCGGCTACGGCGGCGCGACCGCCGCCGAGCAGCTCTCGCGCTGTGCTGACGAGCAGGGCCGGCCGCTGCGCATCGCCGTGCTGGAGCGCGGCCGCGAGTATCTGCAGGGCAGCTTCCCGGCGCGCTTCGCCGAGCTGACGGGCCATCTGCGCGTCACTACGCCCGCCGGCGAGATTAAGGGTTTCGGCGAAGGCCTGTTCGACCTGCGCGTCGGCCCGGACATGGTGGTGGCGCTGGGCAGTGGCCTGGGCGGCGGCTCGCTGATCAATGCCGGCGTGATGGAACCGGCGCGGCCCGAGGTGTTCGCCGACCCGGCCTGGCCCGAGGGCCTGCGCCGCGACCCGGCGCAGATGAAAGCCTGGTACGCGGCGGCCGGCCGCGCGCTGGGCAGCTTGCACGCCGACGGACAGCCCAACACCATCGACCGGCTGGCCGGCTTCGCGCCGCGCCGCGCCGAACTGCTGGCCAGCCTGGGCGACGCGGCAGCGCCAGCTCGGCGGGTGCCCATCACGGTGGCCCTGGAAGCGCAGCCGCAAAGTGCGGCAGGCCTGGACCTGCAACGCTGCATCGCCTGCGGAGACTGCGCCACCGGCTGCAACCATGGCGCCAAGCAGTCGCTGGACACCAATCTGCTGCTGCAGGCGCATCAGCGCGGCGTGCGCCTGATCACCGGCGCCAGCGTGCTGCGCCTGGAGAAGGACGCGCACACTGGCTGGCAGCTGCTGGTGCAGCCCAGCGATGCCGTGATGCGCCGCCGCGAGTTGGCACCAACGCGGCTGCGCGCGCGCCGTGTGCTGCTGGCCGCCGGCACGCTGGGAAGCAGCGAGATCCTGCTGCGCTCGCGTGCCGCTGGGCTGGCGCTGTCGGATCAGCTCGGTCGGCGCTTCAGCGGCAACGGTGATGTGCTTGCCGCGGCCGTCGAGGCGTCCGAGCCACTGCAGGCGCTGGCCGATGAAGACCAGGCGCCGGCTGCGCGCGGTGTCGGTCCCACCATCACCGCGCTGCTGGATGCGCGCTCGGGGGCGGCCGCGGACGGCGGCAATTTCGTTGTGCAGGACCTGGCCGTGCCCGGCGCGCTTCGCTGGAGCTTTGAGGAAAGCTTTGCCCTGGCCGAGACCCTCGACAGGCTGGCGCAGCCCGACCGCAGCCGCCATGCTGACGGCGTCAGCTTCGACGACCCGTTGAGCATCCGCCCCGAGCGCAGCGCGCGCATCCTGCCTTTGGCCATCATGGGCCTGGACGGCGCCAGCGGCGAGCTGCGCCTGCCCGCGGAAGAGGATGAGTGGGACGCGCAGCCTGGCCGTCTGCAGGTGCACTGGCCCGGCGCCCGCGATGACCCGGCCGTGCAGCGCCGCCATGCCTGGCTGCAGGCGCGGCTGGCGCAGCGCGGCGCGCGCCTGCTGGCCAATCCGCTGTGGCGCCTGCTGCCGGCCGAGCTGTCCTTTCTGACCGACGATCAGAAGGGCCCGATGATCACCGTGCACCCGCTGGGCGGCTGCGCGATGGCCGACGATGCGGCGCGCGGCGTGGTCGACGAATGGGGACGCGTCTACGCCGGCCGCCAGGGGCAAGCCGTGCACGAGGGCCTGGTGGTGCTGGACGGCGCCATCGTGCCCGCCGCCGTGGGCATCAACCCGGCGCTGACTATCACCGCGCTGGCGCTGCGCGCGCTGGCCACGCTGCGCCGGCTCTGGGGCCTGCGCGAGCGCAGCGATCTGGCCGCGCTTCCCAAGCCCGGCCCACGCCCGGTGTTTCGGCGCCTGCCGATTGACAAGGCCGAGGCGCGGGCGCCGGTGGAGGCCGAGTTGCGCGAGCGCCTGGGCGGCTTCGTGCGCCTGCCTGGCGCGCCGGGCGGCGACACCAAATACCTGGAGCTGACCTTGGTCTACCAGCCGCTGCCGCTGCGCCAGCTGCTGCAGGCCGGGCCGCAGCGCCGTCTGCGTTGCGCGCCCGACGGCGAGAGCCGACTGCGCCTGTTCGATGCCTGGCCTGACCCGGATGCGCCCGGCCACTACATGGTGGTCAAGGCCGGCAGTGCGCGCGGCCAGGGCAAGCTGTGGATGCATGCCGAGCGGCAGGACAGCGATGCGCGCCTGGTGCTGCCGCTGCAGCAGGCCGAGCTGGCGGTCTTCCATCGCGAGGCCAGCGGCCCCTGGCAGCGCAGCTTGCGCGGCTTGTGGGCCTGGTGGCGCAACCGCGGCTGGCGTGACACCACGCAAGCCCTGCTGGACGGCCTGTCGCAACGCGTTGCGCCCAAGTCCGCGCAAGGCTCGCGCTGGCAGCGCGTCAAGACGAAGGCCTTGAACGCGCTGGCGCTGGCTTCCCACGCCGGCCAGGTGCGGCGGATGGACTACGCGCTGTTGTTGGGCGAAGCTGCGGACATCCCCGTCTGGGCGCGCCCGCTGCAGGGCCTGCGCCTGGCCGGTGCCAAGCGCCTCAGCTACACGCGTCGGGGCAATCCCTGGACGCAGCTCAGCCGACTGACGCTGGAAGTCAGCGGCCCCATCAAGCCGCTGCGCGGCCAGGCCGCGCCGGTCCTGGAGCTGGATCTGTTCTATCTGGCTCGGCAGCGCCAGCCGCTGCTGCGCATCACCCGCTCGCCCGACATGCCCAGCACGGTGCGCGAGCTGGGCGCGCTGCTGGCCTATCTGTTGCGCCTGCTGATCGAGGTCCATGTCTGGACCTTCCGTCTGCCTGACGCCGCGCCGCCGCGCACGCCCGAGCGCCTGCCCGGCGCGGTGCCGGGCCTGCCGCAGCCTGAGGTGATGGAGATCGCGGTAGGCCGGCGCGGCGACGCCGGCCTGCAGCGCCGCCCGGTGGAGCGCAAGCCGCGCGCCGATGCCGATGAGCCGGTGCATCTGCGCCTGACACGCTACCGCCAGGACCAGCGCATCGCGCCCGCCGGCCACGACGGCCCCTGGGCCGGCGGCCAGCCGCTGCTGATGATTCACGGCTACAGCGCCAGCGGCGCCACGTTTGCGCACCATTCGGTGCAGCCCGGTCCCGCCAAGCTGCTGTGGGACGCCGGCTTCGATGTCTGGCTGCTGGACTTGCGCACCAGCGCCGGCATGCCCAGCGCCACGCTGCCCTGGACCTTCGAGGAATGCGCGCTCAACGACATCCCGGTGGCGGTTGACCAGGTGCTGCGCGCCACCGGGCGGCCGCAGCTGGACCTGTTCGCGCACTGCATGGGCGCGTCGATGCTGCACATGGCCTTGCTGCAGCCGCGCGAGCAGGCGGGCGTCGAGCATTTCTTCCCGCTGCGTCAGCGCCTGATGCAGGGCGGCCTGATCCGCCGCCTGGTGATCTCGCAGGTCACGCCCAAGATGATCATGTCGCCCACCAACACGCTGCGGGCGCACCTGATGCAATACCTGCGGCCTTGGTTGCCGCTACAGGACTTTGCCTTCCGCCCCGAGGAGCCGCGCGGCCTGCAGGACCAGCTGATCGACCGCCTGCTGTCCAGCCTGCCTTATCCGGAGGCCGAGTTCGACCTCGAGAACCCGCCGTTCCCCAGCCTGCGTCGCACACCCTGGACCGCCACGCGCCACCGCATGGACCTGCTCTACGGGCGCGACTTCGCCCTTGGCAATGTGGCGGCGCCGGTGCTGGATTTCATCGATGACCACTTCGGCCCGCTCAATATGGACACCGTGGCCCAGGCCATCAACTTCGCCCGCGTCAACGAGATCACCGATTGGCGCGGCGCCAGCGTCTACCTGGACGATATGGCCAAGACCCTGGCCCAGCTGCAGGCCTTTCCGGTGCTGTCGATCCACGGTCAGGACAACGGCCTGTGCCAGGCCGAGAGCGGCGAGCTGCTGCAAGACCTCTACGAGCAGATTGCGCCCGGCCGCTACCGCTACAAGATCATCCACGGCCATGGCCACCAGGACTGCCTGATCGGCCACGACATCCGCGAGAAGGTGTTCGTGCACGTGCTGCAGTTCCTGTTCGAGGAGCCGCAGCCATGACGGCCGCATCGCCAGCGCAGGACGCCGCGCTGCGGGCGGCCTTCCCGCCGCTGCACCGTGTCGAGCGCGTGCGTGGGCCCGCCGATGCGCAGGGCCATGCCAGCGTCGAGCTGCTGACCGCCCTGCGGCCCGAACTGGGCTGGCCACGCGCCTGGGCCTGGTTGCCGGTGCGGCAGGCCGACGACGGCCGCCTTCTGCCACTGGGTAGCGGACCGCTGGCCGAGCAGATCAAGCGCCAGCCCTTCGAGCCGCCGGCGGGCGCCGAGGTGGGCGATGCGCTGCGCGGCCGCCTGCCCTGGGACTGGTTTCCCGAGCCGCTGGACGCCCAGGGGCGCGTCTGCGGCCTGCTGTGTCTGTTCGTCTATGCCGACCTGCGCGCGCAGGCGGTCGAGGGCGAGAGGCCCGCGGGCGGGCTGGAAGCTGCGTTGGTCGCAGCGCTGGCGCTGGACCCGCTGCAGCTGCGCCCGGCCTTCGTGCCGCGGCCCAGCGAGGACGCCGCTGCGCCAGTCGCCGGCAAGGCCCTGAGCTTTGTGCTGGCGGCCTGCCAGTACCCGCCCAGTCTGCTGGATACGGTGCAGGGCGCCGAGCGCGACCCGCGCCGCGCCGGCCCGGCAGACGCGTCGCTGGCGCGTCTGCTGGCCTTCACGCGCCATCATCCGGCCGGCCCCGCGGTCTCGCTGCTGCTGCTGGCTGGCGATGCGATCTATGCCGATGCCAGCGGCGGCATGGCCGATGCGCACAACGCGCTGGACCGCTACAGCCAGCCCTACCGGCAGATGAAGGCCGGCCTGATCCGCCAGCTGCCGCCCACGCTGGAGCGCGTCGTCCACGCGCCCGACGACCACGAGATCGAGGACAACTGGGAACCGCGCCTGTGTGCCGATGGCAGCGTGGACCGCGGCCCCTGGTTTGAGGCTGCGCTGGATGCCGCCTGGCGCGCGCGCTGGGAGCCCGGTGCACGGCCGGGCCTGCGCGAGCATTTCTGGCACGACTTCGTCTGGCGCGGGGCGGCCTTCTTCATCGGCGACAGTCGCAGCGAGCGCGAGCCGCGGCCGCTGGCGCGCCTGCAGCAGGCGCAGATCATGAGTGCCGCGCAGCGCGATGCGCTGGCGCGATGGCTGGCGCGCACGGCCGGTGGCGGCCAGCCGCGCTTTGTGCTGACCGGCTCGATGCTGCTGCCGCGGCGCCTCACCACTGCCGAGCATCCGGCCAGCGCGCTGCGCTCGGACGCCTGGGACGGCTTTCCCGCCAGCCTGCACGGGCTGCTTGGCCTGCTGTGGCAGCAGGGCGCGTCGGGGGTGGTATTCCTGTCCGGTGACGAGCACCGCTCCGGTTATGTCAGCGCCGAGATCCGCCGCGCCGATGGCGCCGAACCCGAACGCTGCGTGCGCCTGCACTCCATCCACAGCTCGGCGCTGTATGCGCCCTGGCCCTTTGCCGTGACGCCCGCCGAAGCCCTGGCTGCACCAGATTGCTTCGACTTTGCCGGCCCCGAGGGGCAGCTCTTGCGCTGCACGGTGAGCGCCTGGCACGATGGCCCCGGCGACGGCTTTGCGCTGCTGCAGGCTGAGGGCGCGACGCTGCGCCTGTGGTTCGACCGCGCCAATCGTCCGCTGCATGAGGGTGCAGCGCTGCCGGCTGCGGATGCGACGCTGGATTTGAGTTGACGTGATGACGGAGCAAGCCTTGGGCGATTTGCAGCAACTCCATGTGCCGGGCCTGCTGCTGCGGCCTTTCGTGGACAGCGATGCGCCTGCCTTTGCGGGTGCGGCGCTTGAGTCTGTGGACACGGTCGGGCGCTGGATGCCCTGGTGTCACGCTGGCTTTGGCGCGGAGACGGCGCTGGCCTGGTTTGCCACATGCCGCAGCGGCCGCGAGGATGGCAGCGCCTACGAGTTCGGTGTGTTCGATGCCGTCAGCGGCGACTTGGTGGGCGGTGTCGGCCTGAACCTTATCAACACTCAGCATCGCTACTGCAACCTTGGCTATTGGGTGCGGCAGTCGCGACAAGGGCAGGGCATAGCGGCTCGTTGTGTACCAGCGCTGACGCAGCTGGCGTTCGGCGCGCTCGCGCTGCATCGCGTCGAAATCGTCGTCGCGGTGGGCAATACTGCCAGCGAGCGCGTGGCGCTCAAATGCGGCGCCACATTCGAAGCGGTGGTACGCAAGCGGCTGCTGCTGCATGGTGCGCCAGTGTCGGCCTCGGTCTTCTCCATCGTCACGCCGTGATCCAGCCCCGGCGTCCAGCCGCTAGCATCCCGTCATGAATACTGCCGCTTCCCAGTCCTCCCGCGCCGACCTTCCCCTGCTGCTGGCCTCGCTGCTGATGCTTGGTCTGCTGGCCTGGTCCGGCTGGCAGCCTTACGACCGCGCCACCTGGGCGATGGAGGTGGCGCCCGTCTTCATCGCGCTGCCGCTGCTATGGGCCAGCTACCGGCGCTTTCCGCTCAGCACGTTGCTTTATGTGTGCATCTTCCTGCACGCCTGCGTTTTGATGCTGGGCGGCGCCTATACCTATGCGCGCGTGCCGCTGGGCTTTGCGCTGCAGGACTTGCTGCAGTTGCAGCGCAACCCCTACGACAAGATCGGCCACTTCATGCAGGGCTTTGTGCCGGCGCTGGTTGCGCGCGAGATCCTGCTGCGCGGCGCTTATGTGCAGGGCCGGCGCATGCTGGCCTTTCTGTGCGTGTGCATCGTGCTGGCGATCAGCGCCAGCTACGAGCTGATCGAATGGGGCGCGGCGCTGGCACTGGGACAGGGCGCTGACGAATTCCTCGGCACCCAGGGCGACCCCTGGGACACACAGTCCGACATGTTCCTGGCGCTGATCGGTGCCAGCGTGGCGCTGCTGCTGTTCACGCGGCTGCAGGACCGGCAGATTGCCGCGCTTTCGCGCTAGCGCGCCGGCGGCACACCATGTACGAGGCCAAGCAGCACCCGCCCCTTCCGCCCGAGCGCTTCATGCGCCGGATGCTGCAGCATGCCGGCGCCTCGGCAGCCTTGCTGCTGCTGTCGCTGTTGCTGGGCATGGCCGGCTATATGTACTTCGAGAACCTGGCCTGGCGCGATGCCTTCCTCAACGCCGCCATGCTGCTGGGCGGCATGGGTCCGGTGGACGCGCCGCACAGCGATGCGGGCAAGGTCTTCGCGGGGCTCTACGCGCTGTATGCCGGGCTGGTGTTCCTGATTGTTGCCGGCCTGATCGTCGCGCCGATTGCGCACCGGGTGCTGCACAAGTTCCATTGGGATCGCTAGGGCCTGCGGCGTGCCCGGCTCGGGGATCATCCCGTCGGCGCGCCGTGCTGGCGCGTCGCAGAATCGGAGGCACGATGAACACCACCAGCCCTTCCAGCCAGCCATTGCTGTTCCAGACGGCTGATCTGCAGGCGCGCGAGCTCACCGAGGCCGAGCTGCCGGCGCTTCAGGCCTTCTATGACGCCAACCCGGTTTACTTCATGGCCGTCAACGGCCGCCCCGCGGGACCGGACGATGCGCAGTTGGAATGGGAAGAGCAGCCGCCGGCGCATCTGAGCTTCACGCGCCGCTGGTTCATGGGCATGCATGCGCACAGGCAGCCCGGCGCGCCATTGGCGGGTGTGGCGGTCGTGCTGTCCGATCTGTGCGTGCCGCAGGCCTGGCACCTGGGCTTGTTCATCATCGCCACCGAACTGCATGGCCGCGGTGTCGCCGGCCCGGTCTATCAGGCGCTGGAAGACTGGGCGTGTGCCCAGGGCGCACGCTGGATGCGGCTGGGCGTGGTGCAGGGCAATGTGCGGGCCGAGGCCTTCTGGGCGCGGCAGGGCTACGCAGAGCTGCGCACGCGCGAGGGCGTGGACACCGGCGGGCGCATCAACACTTTGAGCGTGCGGCTGAAGCCGCTGCAGGCCGATGCGGGGCTCGATGACTACCTGCGCCTGGCGCCGCGGGATCAGCCGGGGTCGACGCTGCCCTGAAGGCCGTGCTGTGCTGGCTGCTGTGAGGGCAGGTCGTGAAGTCGCCCCTTTGGCTTGGCTTGCAGCCCCGGCTAGTAAGAGTAGACGCGTCGGCCCGTGAGTGTGGAGAGCCTGGCGGCCAGGATGGAGGCGTCGGCGTCGTCGGTGGTGGTCAAGAGCGTCTTGGCCCAGAGTCGGCTGGTCCTCAGCTTCACCTTCCACTGCTCGGGGCGATGCTCGGTTGGCCTCAAGTAGACGACGTCGATGCTTCGGATTTCTTCGAAGCGCAGATAGCGCGCGCCGTTCTTGGTGATGAGCTTTGAGCGGGTGTCCAGCACTAGGCTGTGCGGGCCGACCTGCAACTCAGTTCGGTGCCGAGACACATCGGTGATCTCGACTGTGGGTGGCTGGCCGGCTTCGGCCAAGTGCCGCCAAAGCCCTTGCAGAAAGTCGAACAAAAAAGAGCGTTCTCGTCTCATGGTCAGTCGTTGATCGGGTTGTGCTGCGCCTTGTCTGCACTGAAGGCGCAGCCGGTGGCGCGACGGGGTGAGACCAAGCTCGAGCGTGCGGCTACCAGAACGCCATCTCGCGCAGACCCAGGTACTGCGGCCCAGCGCTGAAGCCAGCGCGCCGATCTTCCCAGTAGCGTCCCTGCAAGATCTCAGGGAAGACGTGAAGCGTCTTCACTTGGTCTTCGGTGTGCCAGGCCGCGTCGACGATGTACTCAGCTGTGGCCTCCGGCGCATCAACCGACAGGGTTCCACCGACCCAGGTTGCCTTCAGCCAGAACTTGCAGTACCGGGTCTCGGGGTTGTGAAATTCCTCCACATACAAGACCTGCTCCGCGGTCACGATCAGGCCGGTCTCCTCTCGGACCTCACGTTCAGCAGCGCGGGCCAGGGACTCCGAACCCTGCACGCCTCCTCCGGGCGCCACCCAGAAGTCGTAGGCGCCTTCCTTGCGATGCCGAACCAGAAGCAATCGACCTTCGTGTTCGACGAGGGCGCCGGCGCAAATGCGATGGTTCAACTGGTTCCCCTGACATGCAGCGAGGCGGCACCTTCTTGCGCCGCTGCCTCGGATGTTTCGACCACCAGACCGCCGAAGTGCCGCGCGCACAGGTTGTAGAGCCCGCAGATGAAAAGAGTGGCCAGGTAGAAGGAGAGCCACCAGCCTAAGGGAACGACCAGCATCGCCAGGGCGACGGGTATTCCATAGAAGGTGGTGTCGCCTGCAACCGAAAACGGCAACGTTACAAGCCAAGTGGCGAGCACGAAGACAAACGCGGTGCAGCCCATGATTGCACCTATGACGCGGGCGGCTGCACGCGGAGGTAAGCGACGGATCTCGACATGCATGGCGGTGTTGAACTTGCTTGGCTTGCGAAGGCGGCTGACAGAACTGCCCGGTATGCCCTCAAGCAATTCCGTGCTGAGCGCGTGCGCTTGCTGAGATGCAGTTCGGGCGATTTGTCCTCATGACGCTTATTGTGCGCGTCTTGCGTGCGCCCGGAGTCCGATTGAACCTGCATCTCAGGGTTCCATGGGCACCTGGCTCAGATGCTGGCGCCTGTGTCGTGCCCGGCGGCCCATGCGCCGCCGGAAGCTTGTCGCTTACTTGGGACGATAGATCGCGCAGAGCTTGTGCCCGTCGGGGTCGCGCACATAGGCCAGATGCAGGGCGCCCATGGCGCCTTCGCGCAGGCCGGGTGGGCCTTCGATCGAGGTGCCGCCATGGGCCACGGCCACGTCGTGGAACTCGCGCACCTGCTCGGCCGAGCTGCACTTGAAGCCCAGCGTGCCACCGTTGGCGTAGTTCGCTTCCTCGCCGTTGATCGGCTCGGTCACGCCGAAGGTGCTGCCTTCGTGGCGGTAGAACAGTCGGGTGTGGCCCGTGGCTGACTGGTTGCGCACCGGCTCGCCGGCGCCGAGCACGCCCAGCACCGCGTCGTAGAAGCGCTTGGAGCGCTCGATATCGTTCGTGCCCACCATCACATGGTTGAACATGGCTTTGTCTCCTCAGGTTTGATTGACCAAGGCTGCCGATGCTAACGGTGTCGGCGGCAGTCTGCGCAACCCGGGGGATGCCTGCCGGCGCACGGGCCTCAGCCCTGTGCGGTGGCCGCCCCCGGCGTCTGCCGCACCGGCACCGCGATGTCGCCATGCGCCGCCAACCATTGCAGGCCGGGCTCGCCATCGCCTTGCGAGGGGTGGAAGTCGGGGCGCAGATAGGCCTTCCAGGCCTGGTGGGTGCAGCGCACGAAGCCCTGGCGGCCGAAGGTCATGCGCCAGGCGCTGGCCCAGGTGGAGGGCCGCCACCAGCTGCCGTCATGCCAGAGGTTGTTCAGCGTCTGGCGCAGCAGGTCGCAGCTGAAGTGCCAGGACACCAGCCAGAACAGGCGCCGGCGCCAGGTCTCGTTGCCTCCCAGCGCGCGGTAGAGGTCGAAGGCGGTGCAGCGGTGTTCGCTTTCCTCGCTGGCATGCCACAGCCATAGATCGCGCAGCCGCGGCTCGGCGCCGGCCAACGGCGCCTCGTGGCACAGCAGGTATTCGGCCAGGATCGCGGTGAAGTGTTCGGTGGCCGCGGTAGCGGCCAGCCAGATGCGCGGGTCCACGCCGTCCAGGCGCTGCATGCGCCGCCGTGCGCGCGGCTCCCAGTGGTTGCGCAGGCCCTGGCGCGCGAGGTGCTCGTTGAACAGCGCGTGGATGCGCCGGTGCGTGGCCTCCTGGCCGATGAAGCCCTGTACCTCGTCGGCGAAGCGCGCGCGCTCGGCCTCGTCGAGCTGCTTCAGCCCCAGGCGCATCGAGTCGATGAAGAACTGCTCACCGACCGGGAAGCTCATCGACAGCGCGTTGAACATTGCGCTGCGGAAAGCGTCGCCGCCGTTCCAGTGGCGCGGCAGCGGGGTCTGCAGGTCGACCAGCAGCCGCCGCACGATGAGTTCAGCCATGGCTTGTTCCTCCGCTCTGTTGTTCGGGCTTGGTACTGTCGGGTACCGATGCGCGATCTTGGGTGGCATGGCTGGTACTGTCAAGTACCATGCGCCTCAGCATGAACACCCTGACCGATCCGACCCAGGACACCCGGCGGCGCCTGCTCGATGCGCTGGCGGCCATCATCGCCAGCAAGGGCTATGCGGCCACCACCATCGCCGATCTGGTGGCCGAGGCGCGCGTCTCCAAGCGCAGCTTCTATGAGCAGTTCAGCGACAAGGCCGAGGCGCTGCTGGCGCTGTACGAGAGCGCCACGCGCCAATCCTTCGCGGTGCTGCGCGCCGCCATCGACCCGGCGCGCGACTGGCACGACCAGCTCGACCAGGCGCTGGGCGCCTATTTCGCCACGCTGGCGAGCAATCCGCCGCTGCTGCGCACGCTGTTCGTCGAGATCATGGCGCTGGGGCCGCGCGGTCTGGCGGTGCGACGCCAGTCGGCCGAGGCCTTTGCGGACTTCATCGTCCAGGTGGCTGGGCCAAGCCTGCCCAAGCCGCTGGCGCTGGCCATCGTCGGCGGCATCCACGAATGGGTGCTGCAGGCGGTGGAGGCCGACGCGGTGGCGGGCCTGCCCGCCCTGACGGCGCCGGCCTCACGCCTGGTGCGCGCGGTGGTGGATGCCTCGGCGGCGGGCGAGGCAGCGCCGCGCTAACGCCGGCCCTACCGCGTCGGGACCAGCTTCACCGCCAGGCGCATGCCGCTGGCGATGATGTCGAACAGGCGGTCGATGTTCGGATGGCTGCCCGGATGGGCGCGCGCGGCCTCGGTGTGCTCGGCGAACAGGCGCAGGCCTTCTTCGGCGGCCGCCACGTCGATATGGCCGCCATGGCGTGCAGCCAGCGCCGCATAGACGGCCAGCGCGCCGGCCTTGCCGGGCTTGTTCTCTATCGTCGCGACCTGCTGGCCGGCGGCGTCCAATAGTTGCAGCTCGGCCAGATGGGCAACGGGCGGGAGTTGCTTGAGCGTGTCGGCGAAAGCCATGGCCAGGGCAATGTGCAGGGTTGGGATGGCCGCCATTGTCCGGGAATCGGGGCGAAATCCGCCGAAGCACCGGGCCGCCGGGGCCGGCGTGACCCACTGCACGCTTGCGTTGCCGGGCCGGGGCGCAGGCGGCTCAGGCTCGGGTACCCTACGTTCGTGGGGTTCGTCGGTCGCCCCGCAGGCACGTTGCTGCAAGGCCAAGGCCTGCCTTTCTCCCCTATGCTTTGCCCACTTTCTTTTGCTCCGAGCCCCGAACCCTGACAGCGCCCATGCAAGGCTCCCGCACGATTCGTTTTACGGCAGGTTGGCGATGAAGCGAGCGCTGCCCACCCTGGGTTGGCTGCTGGCGCTGTGGCTGATGGTGTCGGCCGCGCTGGCCGCCGAGCCGCCCAAGCCGCCGATGTCGCCTGCGTCAGCCGCCTCGCCGCTACTCGGCCTGGGCCTGGGCGGGCCGACGCAGGCCCTGACGCAGTACAAGATCGACAGCTGGCAGACCGAGCAAGGCCTGCCGCTCAACACCGTGCAGGCCTTGCTGCAGACCCGTGACGGCTATCTGTGGATCGGCACCGCGGGCGGGCTGGCGCGTTTCGACGGCGTGCGCTTCACCAACTTCGATGCAACGCAGGCGCCTGAAGTGGCCTCGCAGCCGGTGTTCGGCCTGATGGAAGACCGTGAGCAGCAGCTCTGGATCGGCCACAGCAAGGGCGCGCTGCTCTATCGCCAGGGCAGCTTCCACAGCGTTGTCGGTGCCGAGCAGACTGCCGGCCGGCGCGTCTGGGCGTTTGCGCAGGCGGGCGATGGCTCGGTCTGGGCCGCCAGCGAGAACGGCCTGATGCACTTGCGCGAGGGCAAGCTCGTCAAGCGCTACCAACTGGCCGACGGCCTGCCGACCTTGCGGCTGCGCAGCCTGGCCTTCGATCGCGAAGGCGTGCTTTGGATCGGCACTACCGGCGGCGGCCTGGTGGCGCTGGAAAAGAACGGGCAGTTCCGCAGCCTGAATCCCGACAACGGCTTCCCGCATCTGCAGGTGCGCCATGTCCTGGCCGATCCGCACAGCGGCGTCTGGGCCGCCACGGCTGGCGGCGGCCTGGTGCATGTGACGCCCGGCGGGCAGCGCATCTACACCGTGGCCGACGGTCTGCCCACCGACCACCTGACGGCGCTGACGCGCGACGCGAAGGGCGCGCTGTGGATCGGCAGCTGGGGTGCTGGCGTGGTGCGCATGAATGCCGAGGATGGCCGCTTCAGCGCGATCTCCAGCGCCGAAGGCCTGGCCGGCAGCCAGATCTGGTCCATCCTCAGCGACCGCGAGGGCAGCGTCTGGGTCGGCACCTGGGTGGGCGGGCTGAACCGGCTGCGTAACCGCCCCTTCACCGTGTTCGGTGCGCCGGAGGGCCTGGCGCACGACAACGTGCGCGCCGTGCTGCACGGCCGCGGCGGAGTGAGCTGGGTGTCCACCTCGGGCGGTGGCATCAGCCGCATCCAGGGCGAGCGCATCGCAACACTGGGCAAGAAGGACGGCCTGCCGACCGACGAGGTGTCGGCCCTGCACGAGGACGCCGATGGCACGCTGTGGATCGGCAGCTACACGGCCGGGCTGGCGCGGCTGCGCGAGGGCCGTGTCGACAGCTTCGGCATCGAGCAAGGCCTGCCCGGCGTCGAGGTGCGCTCGGTGCTGCGCGACCGCAGCGGCACGCTGTGGGTGGGCACGCGCGCCGGCCTGGCACGTTTCAACGGCCAGGGCTTCGAGGCGGTGCAGGCCCCCGGATTGCCGCAGGAAGGCGTGATCGCCATGCTGCAGGATCGAAGCGGCACGCTGTGGCTGGGCACCACCGGCGCCGGCCTGGTGAGCTTTCGCGACGGTCGCTTCAAGACACTGACGACGGCCGATGGCTTGCTGTCGAACTGGATCATGGCGCTGCATGAGGATGCCGATGGCACGCTGTGGATCGGCACCAATGGCGAAGGCCTGAACCGCCTGCGTGACGGACAGCTGCAATCGATACGCACCGCCGACGGGCTGTGGGACGGCGTGGTGCAGACCATTCTGGAAGACCGCGCCGGCAATCTGTGGATGACGTGCAACCGCGGCTTCTTCCGCGTGGCGCGCGCCGAGCTCGATGCCTTCGCTCAGGGGCGCATCAAGAAGGTCAGCTCGGCCGGCTACGGCCCTGGCGATGCGCTGCGCGGCACCACCTTTGCCGGCGGCCTGCAGCCGGCCGGTGCCGTCGACAGCGCCGGCCGGCTCTGGCTGCCCTCGGCCAATGGTCTGGTGATCGTCGACCCGGCGCGCCTGCCGGGCGCGGGGCAGGCGCCGGCGGTGCGGGTCGAGCATGTGGTGCTGGACGGCGTGCGCCGCGCGGCCGATGCCGAAATCGTGCTGCCGCCCGATGCGGCGCCGCTGACTATCCGCTACACCGCGATGACGCTGCTGTATGCCGACCGCGCGCGTTTTCGCTACCAGCTCGAAGGGCTGACGCGTGACTGGGTCGATGCCGGCAACAGCCGCGAGGCCGCATTTCCGGCCCTGCCGCATGGCCAGTACCGCTTCCGCGTGGCGGCCTCCACCGATGGCGGTCTGAACTGGAGCGAGGCCTCGGCGCCGCTGGACATCACCGTGCAGCCGCACTTCTACCAAACCCGCTGGTTCACCGCGCTGATGCTCCTGGCCGTGGTGGCGGGCATCGCGCTGTTCGAGCGTCTGCGCACGCGCAATCTGCACGCCCGGCAGGCCGAGATGGAACGCCTGGTGGCGCAGCGCACCGAGGAGCTACGCCTGGCCAACGAGCACCTGCAGCGCCTGTCCTTCGTCGACGCGCTGACCGGCCTGGCCAACCGCCGCCGCTTCGATGAAGCGCTGGCCGAAGAATGGCGCCGCGAGCGCCGCACGCACACGCCGCTGGCGCTGGTGATGGCGGACATCGACGCTTTCAAGCGCTACAACGACCTGCTGGGCCACCCGGAGGGCGACCGCTGTCTGGCGGCCGTGGCCGGCGTGTTCATGCAGGCGGTGGCGCGCGCCGGTGATCTGGCGGCGCGCTATGGCGGCGAGGAATTCGTCGTGCTGCTGCCCGGCGTGGACCGTGCCGGCGCGCTGGCGCTGGCCGAGCAGATTCGTGCCGGCTGCGAGGCTCTGGCGCTGGCGCATCCCGACTCGCCGGTGGCGCCGGTGGTGACGCTGAGCCTGGGCGTGGCGGCCTGCGTACCCGGCCAGGACTGCAGCGTCGAGGCCCTGCTGGAGCAGGCCGACGCGGCGCTCTACCAGGCCAAGCAGGCCGGCCGCAACCGGGTGTGCTGAGCGTCGCCGGGCAGCTCAGCCCGGCGTTGCCGCCTTAAGCTGCCGGCGGCGCTCGGCCTGGCGGGCCGCTTCGGCCGCATCGCCCTTGACGCGGTAGAGCAGCTCCAATTCCTCGAACACAAACGCATCCGGCGTGCGGGCGGCCTCGTTCTCGCGGGCCAGGCGCAACTGGATCGCCAGCGCCTCATCGATGCGGCCCAGGCTGCGCAGCGTCCAGGCCACCATCCAATGCGCCACGCGCTCGCGCTGGGCGTCGCCCTGATCGGCCCGCAGTGCCGCAGCCTGCTGGAACTGCACAAGTGCCTCGGCATAGCGCTGCTGCCGGTGCAGGGCCAGGCCCAGGTTGTTGCGCAGTGAAGCCTCCCAGCGCCGCGCCTGCGGCTGCCTGGAGGCCAGCGCAATGGCCAGCCCCTGCTCGGCCCAGCGCGCCTGCTCGGCCGGCGCCTCGTCAACGAAGGCGAACATATGCACCGCGTCCACCGCCAGAGCGTCCAGCCCGGCCTCGCGCGCCAGGCTCAGCGCGCGCTCGAAGGCTGTGCGGGCCAGGGCCTTGTGCTCGGGTGTCAGCTCCTCGCGCGTGTGCGTGGCCGAGGCGTGGCTGCGGCCCAGCTCCAGCGCCTGGCGCACCTGCACCTCGGCGCCGGCCTTGGGCAAGTGCGGCTCGACCTGTTCGCGCAGCACGCGGCGCGCCGCCTCGAAATCGCGCCGCAAGCCAAAGCTGCGCGCGATCTGCGTCTGCAGGATCAGGGCCTCATCGCTGGTGGGTGGCAGCGTCTCAAGCGCGGCGCGGAAGCGCTGCTCGCTCAAGGCCGGCTGGCGGAAGTCCCACAGCGCCTGGATGTCCAGCGCGCCTGCGGGCAGCGCGCCCAGCATGGCCAGCGCCAGCACGCTGACCCGGCTGAACCTCATGCCGCGAAGCTGAAGTCGTCCACCGCCACGGCCGCGTTGCGGCGGCCCGGATAGCTGAGCCAGCGCAGCGAGAGATTGAGGTCGAGCACGACCTGGGCAGCGTCCAGCCTTCGGCCGTCGCCGACATCGAAGCTGGCCGTCGTGTGGGCATCTTCCAGCAGCGTCAGGTCATAGCCGCGTTCAAGTGCGGCATAGGCGGTGGCGCGGATGCAGGCGTTCGTCATCGCGCCGGCCAGCACGATGTGGGCCGCACCCAGCTCGGCCAGCAGGGCTTCCAGCGGTGTTTCCTCGAAGCCCGAGTTGTAGCGCTTGTGGATGCGTGCCTCGTCGCTGCCGGGCTGCAGCTCGGGCACCCATTGCCAGACTGCGCTGCCCTGAGGCAGTTCCTCGTCGTCGGTGTGCTGCACCCACACCACCGGTACACCGGCGGCACGCGCCTTCTGCACCGCATGGGCGATGCGGGCGATCACGGGCTGGCGCTCCCAGGCCTCCACCATCACGCCGACCTGCACGTCGACGATCATCAACACTTGTTTGCTGCCGGGGCGGATGGTGGCCATGATGGGTGCGCTTTCGAGAGTGATGGAGCGAGGGCTGCGCTGAGCATTGTCGGTCAGCCAGCCGCCCCGCAGTCAGCGCGCCGCCAGCTGTGGCCGCGCCGCGCTGCAGCTGGCCAGCTCGAATGGCAGTTCGCGCCATTTGGCATCGCCGTCACCGGCCGGTGCTGCGCCGCCAGCGCAGGCCTTGGCCTTCAGCATGGTGTTGAGCACCTGCGTCTCGCGCGGCGCCAGGCGCGGCAGTCTGGCGCTCAGCAGCAGCTGCATGGCTTGCTGCGGCGTAGCCGCGTCGGCTTCAGGCACGGGGCCTAGCAGCGTCAGGGTCTGCCGGGCTTCGGCCAGGGCCGCGGAGGGCTTGGCGCCGCTGCGCCGCTTCTTCAGATAGGCCAGGCCCAGCTCCATCGCCGCATAGCCGCGCGCGGCCGAGGTGGTGAAGGGTTTGCGGAAAGCCGCGGTGTAGAGCGCTTCGACCTCGGGCCAGCGCGACTTGTCGGGGCTCAGCGTGGGGCACAGCGCGGCATCGAACTTGGTCGACAGCTCGGGGGCGTAGTCCATCCAGCAGGCGCCGCCCGCAGTGACGCGCAGCCCGGTCTCGCGCCGCAGCGTCGCGGCGGTGGTCTCGGCCACGCGCGGCGCCACGCGGCCGGTCTGCAGCACCAGATCGCCCAGCGCAAATCGCTCGGCATTGCTCGACACCATGGGAATGCCGGCCTGGCCCAGCACGGCGGGCGCCGTGCCGACCACGCACCAGCCGCCCAGCACGATGTCGACCTTGGCCGCCGCCAGAGACTTGGCGCTGGCCTCGGCTTTGGCCGCATCGCAGCCACTGTCCATCAGTACCAGGGTCGGGGCCGGATTGATGGGGATGGTCTTCAAGGCCAGCAGCATGCCCTCGTGGATTTCCTGGGCCTGGCTGGGGCTGGGCCAGCTCTGCGGCACGATGGCGCCGATGCGGGGCGCCCCTGACTGAGCGGCCGCAGCGGCCGCCATGCCGAGCAGGGCCGCACCGAGCAAGACCTGACCCCGTTTGCGTTTGATCGAAAGCGCGTGGGTGTGCATGAAGTTGGCATCCTCCTGCGGCGTGGATTGCCGCGCGCGAACGGTATGCCAGGCGCCAGCGTCGCAAGCTCAGGAACTACCCGAAGCCTGACGCGGCCCCGTGCGCTTTCTCACGGCCCGGGCGCTCGCGCTTCAGTGCCCCGCAGCCGCCAGCGCCTTGGCGATCCGATGCCGCCCCACGGTGGTCTTGGGCACGCGCATCTCCTCGAACCACTGGCGCACATCCTGGTCCAGGCCGATGCCATGCATGTAGTTGTAGATGGCCTTCTTCAGCGCGCGGCCCAGCAGGTCGTGGTCCACGCCGGTGGGATCGACGAAGCCGACATCGTTCATCGCGAACGGGCTGTCGGGCAGTGGCAGCAGGCTCACGCCGAAGTCCTGCGGGCGCTGGCCCACGGGCGAGTGCACGGTGCAGGCAAAGCGGTGGAAGAAGCCGCTGTGGATGCAGCCGTTCAGGAAGAGCTGGCGCACATACTCCAGCGCGTCGACCGTGTCCTGCACGGTCTGCGTGGGGAAACCGTACATCAGGTAGGCGTGCACCAGGATGCCTGCATCGGCAAACGCCTTGGTGACGCGCGCCACCTGCTCCACCGAGACGCCCTTGTTCATTAGCGTCAGCAGCCGGTCGCTCGCCACTTCCAGGCCGCCAGAGATGGCGATGCAGCCGCTGTCGGCCAGCTGCTGGGCCAGCGCGGGCGTGAAGGTTTTCTCGAAGCGCACATTGCCCCACCAGCTGATGGCCGGGTTGCCACGCCGCTGCAGCTCGGCCGCCAGCGCCTTCAGCGCCTTGGGCGGCGCGGCTTCGTCGACGAAGTGAAAACCGGTCTGGCCGGTTTCGGCCACTACTGCCTCGATGCGGTCCACCAGCACCTCGGCCGACGCGGCCTCATAGCGCGAGATGTAGTCCAGGCTCACGTCGCAGAAGCTGCACTTCTTCCAGTAGCAGCCATGCGCCACGGTGAGCTTGTTCCAGCGCCCGTCGCTCCACAGCCGGTTCATGGGGTTGAGCATGTCCAGCAGCGACAGATAGCGGTCCAGCGGCAGGCCGTCCCAGGTAGGCGTACCCACTTCGTCGAAGGGAATCTCCGGCTCGCCTGCGAAGTTGATGTAGCGCACCTGGCCTGTCTCATCATCGCGCACGAAGGTCCGCACCAGGCGTTGTTTTGAGCGCTTGCCTTGGCAGTGCTCCAGCAGCGCCAGCAGCGGGCGCTCGCCGGCGTCCAGCGTGATGTAGTCGATATGGTCGAACACGCGCGGCTCGCGCAGTTCGCGCAGCTCGGTGTTGACGAAGCCGCCGCCCAGCACCGTGACGATGCGCGGGTTGGCGCGCTTGATGGTCTGCGCGATGCGCAGCGCCGCATACACCGCGCCGGGGAAGGGCACGGAGAGCAGCACCACATCGGGCGCATGCTCGTCCAGCGCCGCCAGGGTCAGGTCGTGCAGTGTGCGGTCCACCAGATTGGGCGGCGCAGCCAGCGCCTCGGCCAGCGGGTCGAAGCTGGGCTGGCTGGTGGCCAGCTTTTCGGCATAGCGGACGAACTCGAAGCGCTCATCCACCGCGTCGCGCAGCACATCTGCCAGGTCGTTCAGGTAGAGCGTGGCCAGGTGCCGCGCGCGGTCCTGCAGGCCCAAAGCGCCGAAGGCCCAGGCCAGCGGGTCTTCGCCTTCTTCATGGCTCAGATAGGAATCCAGCGTGGCGAAGCGCGCACCTTCGGGCAGCAGCGTGCGGGTGTTGATGCGGTGCGCCAGCGTGGCGTCGCGCCCCTGCAGAAAGGCGATCACACGCTCGATGGTGGCTTCGTAGCGCGGGTGCTCGGCCAGGAATTGCTGCACCTGGGCGCTGTGCTGCGCCGGCGGCAGTGCCTCGGCGGTGTCGCGGAGCTGGGTCAGGCCGTCGCGCGAGAGCAGGCGCAGCACCAGGGCCAGGGCCAGGTCTTGCTGGCGCGCGTCCACGCCGCGCGAACGCAGGAAGCCGGTCAGGTAGGCGGTGGACGGGTAGGGCGTGTTGAGCTGCGTCATCGGCGGGATGAGGCTCAGCACGCGCAGCGAGGCAGCGGACATGGATGGCGGCGGGGAGGGCAAGGCCGCCATTGTGCCCGGCCAGGCTGTCTTCGCTCTGCCGGTAGCATGGGCAGATCCATCAAGAGGAGATCGCCATGACCATGAGCTATCGCACGCTGGGCAAGAGCCAGCTCAAGGTGTCCACGCTGTGCCTGGGCACGATGATGTTTGCCGATCAGACCGAGCTGGCCGAGGCGCGCTCCATCGTCGACCATGCGGCCGAGCAGGGCGTGAACTTCATCGACACCGCAGACGTCTACTCGCTGGGCCGCAGCGAGAGCATGGTGGGCGAGCTGCTGAAGGGCCGGCGCCACGACTGGGTGCTGGCTACCAAGATCGGCAACAAGATGTCGGACCGGCCGAACGAATCACGCTATTCGCGCAGCTGGATGCTGCGCGAGTGCGAGGCCAGCCTGCAGCGCCTGGGCACTGACCACATCGACATCTACTACCTGCACCGCGACTTTCTCGACCTCGATCTGCAGGAGGCGCTGCAGGGCCTGGCCACGCTGCTGCAGCAGGGCAAGATCCGCTACTGGGCGCTGTCCAATTTCCGCGGCTGGCGCATTGCCGAAGCCGTGCATCTGGCGCGCACGTTGGGCATGCCGGCGCCGGTGGCCTGCCAGCCCTATTACAACCTGCTGAATCGCCAGCCCGAGGTCGAGGTGCTGGCGGCCTGCGTGCACCACGGACTGGGCGTGGTGCCCTACAGCCCGATCGCGCGCGGTGTGCTGTCAGGCAAGTACGCGCCGGGTGCGCAGCCGGCCGCGGGCACCCGCGCCGGCCGTGGTGACAAGCGCATGATGGAAACCGAGTTCCGCGAGGAATCGCTCCAGATCGCGCAGACGCTGCAGCAGCATTGCCAGCGCAAGGGCGTCGGCCTGACGCATTTCGCCACCGCCTGGGTGCTGGCGCATCGCGCGGTCAGTGCGGTGATCGCGGGGCCGCGCACGCTGGCGCAGTGGCAGGACTACTTCGCCGCGTTGGACTGCCGCATCGATGCCGAGGACGAGGCCCTGGTCGACCGCCTGGTGCCGCCTGGCCATCCGTCGACGCCGGGCTACACCGATCCGGCCTATCCCTTCGAGGCGAGAATCAAGGCCTGACTAGCAGGGGTTTCCTGATGAGCGATGCAGCGCGCGCCCGTGGCGCCGACCTGGCCGAACAGTTCCGCCGCGAGGGCGTGCGCGATGTCGAATGCCTGTTTCCGGATGTCTCGGGCTACCCGCGCGGCAAGCTGATGCCGGCCGCCAGCTTTGCCAAGGGCAATGAGCTGCGCATCGCGCAGGCCATCCCGATGCAATGCGTCACCGGCGAGTATTCCTACGATCCGATCTTCCCGGACGCGGACCCTGATGTTCGCCTTGTTCCCGACATGGGCACGCTCCGGCGCGTACCCTGGAGCACGCAGCCGCGCTATTTGGCCATCCACGACTGCATGGAGCTGAATGGCGAGCACTGCGCCTTTGCGCCGCGCTCGGTGCTGCAGCAGGTGCTTGCGCGCTACCGCGCCCGCGGCCTGACGCCGGTGGTGGCACCGGAGATCGAGTTCTACCTGACAGCGGCCTGCACCGACCCCACACAGCCGCTGGCCGCGCCAGTCGGCCGTGGCGGCCGCGCCGAGGCCGGGCAGTCGGCCTTCAGCATGAATATGCTCAATGAGCTGGCGCCGTTCTGGGACGAGTTCCATGCCGCCATCGATGCGCTGGGCATCGTCGGCGACACCTGGATCCATGAGGTCGGCCAGAGCCAGTACGAGATCAATCTGATGCACGGCGACGCGCTGGCTGTGGCGGATCAGGCCTTCCTGTTCAAGTACGCGGCCAAGGAGGTGGCGCTCAAGCATGGGCTGAACGCGGTCTTCATGGCCAAGCCCATCGCGGGGCAGGCTGGCAGCTCCATGCACCTGCACCAGAGCGTGCTGGACGCGGCCGGGCGCAATCTGTTCACGCAGGCCGATGGCGGCGCCAGCCCCGAGTTTTCACACTACATCGGCGGCCTGCAGGCCTATATGCCCGACCTGATGCTGGTCTACGCGCCCTTCATCAACTCCTACCGCCGCTATGTGACGGGCAGCCAGGCGCCGGTGAATCTGCACTGGGGCCTGGACAACCGCACCACCGGCCTGCGCATTCCGCTCAGCGGCCCGGACGCGCGGCGGGTCGAGAACCGCATTGCCGGCGCCGATGCCAACCCCTATCTGGCGATTGCCGCCACGCTGGCGGCCGGCCTGGCCGGCATCGAGGAGGGGCTGTCGCCTACCGATCCCATCACCGGCAATGCCTATGACCACGCGCACCAGTTGGCGCGCACCTTTGTCGTCGCGCATGAACGCATGGCCGCCAGCGCCGCCGCGCCGCGCCTGTTGGGCGCCGGCTTCGTGCAGGCCTATCTGGCGGTGAAGGGCCTGGAGTACGACAGCTATCTGGGCGAGATCAGCGAGTGGGAGCGCCGCTATCTGCTGCCGCAGGCCTGAGCGACCGCTCAGTCAGTGGCCAGCGGCGGCATCAGGCTGATCAGTTCCTTGACGAAGTCCAGCGCCTCTTCTGGCGTGGCGAAGTAGTACTCGCCGCCCAGGTCTACCGAGTCGCCATCGGGGCCGATGTGCACCACGGCCCAGCCCTCGGCGCCGCCGCCGATGGCGCAGAGGCCGAAGCTGCCGGGGGCCAGGCCCTGGGCCGAGCCCGAGGTCACAAAGATGTCGCGGCCGAGGTGGGCGTGGTATCGCTTCAAGAGGCTGTCAATCGCGGGGAAAGGGTGGTCATTGTCTCAGCCGGGGGCATAGCGCTCATCGACCCGCTTCGCGCGGCCACAAGGCCCACATGCGCAGCGCCTGCTTGGTGCGGCCGGCCTGGAATTCAGCCTCGCTGCCCCAGCCCCAGAAAAAGTCGGCGCGCACCGCGCCGGTGATGGCACTGCCGGTGTCCTGTGCCATCACCAGGCGGCGCAGCGGCGTGGTGGACAGCGGTTCGGTGGCATCCAGCCACACTGGCGTGCCATAGGGGATGCTGCTGCGATCCACCGCGATCGAGCGGCCCGGCGTCAGCGGAACACCCTGGGCGCCGCGCGGCCCCACCGAGGGGTCCGCCAGCGGCTCTTCGCGGAAGAAGACATAGCGCGGGTTCAGCCCCGAGAGTTCGGCCGCACGCTGCGGATTGCGCCGCGACCAGTCGCGCAGGCCGGCCCAGGAGGCTTCGGCCGGCTGGATCTCGCCGCGCTCGATCAGCGCGCGTGCCAGCGACTGGAAGGGCTGGTCGTTGTGGCCGGCAAAGGCCATGCGCACCAAGCGCTGGCGGCCGTCCGGCTCGCTGATCTGCAGGCGGCCCGAGCCCTGGATCTGCAGCAGCAGCAGGTCCATCGGGTCTTGCAGATAGGCCAGCTCATAGGGCTTGAGGCGGGCACGCACGGCAGGGTCGCCTTCGATCTGCGCGCGGCTGGGCAAGGACTTGCGCTGGGCCAGTTCCGGCGGCGGCGCATGCAGCGGCACGCGGAAGGCGGCTTGCGGCTGGCGGCTGGCCTGCAGCAGAGGCTCAAAGTAGCCGGTCATCAGGCCTTCGCTGCTGCCCTCGTGGCTCTCGATGCGCCAGGGCTGCAGGTGCTTCATCAGCCACAGATGGGCGTCCACATCGTTGCCGGGCGCCTGCAGCGCTGCGCGTGCGCAGAGCTCGGCCCAGCCGGGCGCGGGCCGAGCGCAGCCCTGGGTCAGGGCGGGCCAGATTTCGGCGGCGCGGTCCTGGCCCCAGCCGGGCAGCTCGGCCCAGTCGCTGGCGATCCAGCGCGAGCGCTCGCGTTGCAGCGTGGCACGCGGGCGCTCGACCGCCGGGGGCGGCGCTGCGACGAGGGCCGGCGCGGCGGGCAGGGTCTGCAAGTCAGCGCGGCGCTCCAGGGGTGGTTCCGGCGTGGTGGAGCAGGCGGCCAGCAGCACTCCTAGAATGGCGCCCGCCAGGCCGGGGGCGGTGCGTCGGTAACGTGAACGGGAACGGGAAACGAACATGGGGTTGCTTTTGCTTGAAGCCTTCGGCGCGCTGCTGATCTTTGTCTTCATCATCTGGTGGACCATGTTCTCGGGCCGCAAGAACGGCGAACGCCGCGGCCATGACGCTGGGACGCAGGAGCAGGAGCAGGAACCTGATCCGAAGGATCCCAAGAACGGCTGACCGAGCTCACCGAGGCGGCAGCAGGAAGCTGCGCGGCTGCTCGCGCAGGCGCTGCCAGATGGCCCGGCGCAAGCGGGCACGATCAGCTACCTGCAGGCCCTTGGAGCGCAGAGCCAGCTTGAAGGCCAGGTAGAAACTCACGCCGACATTCAGCAGGCCGGTCAGCGGGATCGCCGCCACACACCACCAGAAACCAGGCTGGTGCAGCACCTCCAGCCCCAGCGCGCCGGCCGCCGCCGCGATCTGGCCGGTGGAGAGCGTCACGTGGCGCACCTCGATCGGCAGGCCGAAGAAGGCGGCCAGCGCCGGCAGCAGGCCCAGCATCATGCCCAGCGAGACATTGGCCGCCAGGCCCGAGATGTTGTGTCGCCACCAGTCGGCCCAGCGCTGTGCGCGCGGCTGCCCTAGGCGGGCCACCAGGCGCGGGTTCCAGGCGATGGCGGCATCCAGCCGATAGAGGACGAACCAGTTCTCGGCCCAGCCGGCGATCAGGCTGCTGGTGAACAGCAGCACGCCGGTGAAGGCGGCAAAGGCCAGGGTCGGGCCGAGCAGCGTCAGCGAGTGCAGCACATAGTCGGCCTGGGGTGCACCGACCAGCGGCGTGCCCAGCAGCCAGGCGCTCAGCAGCTGGACGGCCAGTACCAGCGGGATCACCGCGCTGAGATTGCCGACGATGCCGGCCATCTGCGAGCGCAGCAGATGGGCCACCTCGTCGACGAATTCTTCCAGCCCCTTCTCGCCGCTCAGGCTGCCGAGCTTCTGCGCCAGCGCCGGCGCTGTCATCGCCGGCTGCTTGGTGGCGACGGTCCAGTGCATCAGCTGCACCGCGACAAAGCTGGCCGCGTAATTGGCGCCGGCCCAGAAGCCAGCCCAGAAGGCGGGGAAGGCCAGCGCCGCTATCCCGAACTTGACGAAGGTGGTGATCGCCATCAACGCGCCACCGCCGGCGGCGCTGAGCAGCATGGCGCGGTATTCGCTGCGAGTGCGGGTGATGTAGTGCTCGCCGGTCTCGGCGCTGCGCTCGGTCACCTTGCGGGCCAGCAGCGAGTAGTGGCGGGCGAACAGGGTGCGCAGGCTGCGCCGCTCCTGGGTGACGCGGGCGAGCTCGGCCAGCAGCCGCGCCAGCTCGCGCTGCGGCTCGGGTGCCACCAGGCAATCCAGCAGCGCCTCGATGCGACGGATGCGCGCATGCATCTGTTCGACTTCGAACACGATGTCCACCGACACTCCATGCTGCTCCAGGTGGCGTGGCACGCTGGCGGCCGCGCTGCGGCAATCGTCGAGCAGCGCGCGCAGCAGCTGCAGGCGCTGATGCAGCAGCGCACTGTCGCCCGAGGCCTGGGCGGCCAGCAGCTGCTCAGTCGTGCTGGCCAGCTGTGTGAAGGGCTGGTTCTGCAGCAGTGCTGCATCCATGCGCTGGCGCAGCACGCCGGACAGGCCGGCTGAGCGCACCGCGCTGATCAGTGCCGTCAGCCCGGCCTGCATCGGTTCGCGCCAGCTGGGGCCGCTGCCCTCGGCCTGGGCCAGCAGCGCCGCCAGGCGTTGCAGCAGCGCTGCATCCAGCTGGTTCAGCCATTGCGCGTCCTCGGGCTCGGGAAAGAGCAGCACGAACAGCTCAGCCAACTCCTGGGTGTCGACCGTGCCCGGCAGCACGCGCAGCCGCAGCCGGTTCAGCAGCTCGCTCCACAAGGCCATGCGGGGCGCGAAGCCGACATCGGCAAACAGGCCGACGGCGTTCATGTCGCGCCAGATCGCCAGCAGCAGCTGCGCCACCGGGCGGGCATGCTCGGGATGGCGCTCCAGCACATTCAGCAGATGGGTCAGGCGCAGCAGTGGCAGGGCGCGGCCGGGGCTGTCGGCCCCATCGTCCACGCGGGGCGCAGGATGGCGCAGCCACTCCAGCAGTCGCACCAGCCACAGATTGCGTGCCGCCAGAGGCGCGCTGGCGTCCGCTGCATTCAGCAGCGCTGTCAGATCCCAGCCTCTTGCGCGGCAATCAGGCATCAACGATCAATGCAGTGAGCCAGTCTCGGCCAGCAGGAACTCTGGCACCTCGGCGTAGAACACCTCGGCCGCTTCGGTAACGCACAGGAAGCGTCCCTGCATGCTGCCCTGCGGCGTGCCGATCTGGGCCCAGGAGCTGTACTGGAAGGTGTCGCCCGGTTGCAGCAGCGGCTGGTGGCCGACGACGGCCAGCCCATGCACTTCCTGCACCGTGCCCTGGGTGTCGGTGATCTGCCAATGGCGCGCAACCAACTGGGCAGCGATGTCACCGCTGTTGACGATGGTGATCGTGTAGGAAAAGGCGAAGCTGCCTTGTGCAGCGTCGGTCTGCTCGGGCAGCGGCTCGACGCGAGCGCTGCAGCTGAATTGCGGATGGGCCATGGGGCATTCTATGAACTTGCGCTGTTTGACCAAAGGTATGCTTGAAGCTGCCCGATTTTGGTGCGGCCTGCTGTCTTCTGGACCTTGATGCGTTTGTCAGACTGGAACCTGCCGCTGGCGCTGCCCGCACGCTTGAGCTGTGCTGCGGTCTGGCTGGCCGCCAGCCTGTTTCAATCATCTGCAGTCCAGGCGCAGGTCACCCTACGGACGATCGCTCAGAGCGGTGCGTCAGTGAAGTTCGGCGCGCCGGCATCGGCCCGGCCAGGTTTGTGCCGTGAGGTGGCGCTTCGGCTGGAATTGATCGATCCGGGGCTGCGCTTCGCCGGACTGGGCAGAGATGCGCCGCTGCGCCGCATCGAGCTGCTGCTGGAGCGCGGTGAGATCGATGTCTTCTTCTGCCTGCTCGACACGCCGGAGCGCCGGCAGCGCTTCGACTATCTGCCGGTGCCGATCTACCGGGTGCGGCATGTGGTGGCCGTGCGTGTCGACGAGACGCGCCGGCCGGCGAATCATCAGCAGTTGGCCGAACTGGCGCGGCGCTCGCCGGTGCTGGTGGCGCAGGGCTCGGTGCTGGCCCGCACGCTGGCCAAGGCCAACGTGCCTTATCTGGAGGCGGCGCCAACCGACCAGGCCGCACTGCGCATGCTCGCGCAGGGGCGTGCTGATGCGGTCTACGGTCAGGACCTGAATCTGCAGCCGCTGCTGAAAGCCCCCGAGCTGGCCGGCAAGATCAAGCTGCTTGAGGCCAGCTTTGTCGACGAGTTCCATTACGTCGTCGTCGGGCGGCATCTGAACAAGGCAGCAGTGGATCGTGTCCTGGCTGCCTTGAGCCAGCTGGAGCGCCAGGGGCTGCTGCGCGAGTTGCAGGACAGATACCAGCAGCCTTGATCGTTCAAGGCTGCTGGCGTCCGCCGCGTCGTCAGCGCATTACTTCGGCAGGATCACCTTGTCGATCACATGGATAACGCCATTGCTGGCCAGTACATCGGTGGCGGCGATCTTGGCGCGGCGGCCGTTGGCGTCGGTGATGCTGAGGCTGCTGTCGACACTGAAGGTCTGGCCTTGCACGGTGGTGATGGCGGCGCCGACCGGCACATCGGCCTTCAGCACGCGGGCCGGCAGCACGTGGTAGGTCAGCACCTTGGTCAGCAGGGCCTTGTCAGCCAGCAGCGCCTCCTTGCTCACACCCAGCTCCGCCAGCAGTGCAGCGAAGGCGGCATTGGTCGGCGCGAACACGGTGAAGGGGCCGGTGCCGCTGAGCGTGCCGCCCAGGCCGGCGGCGGTGACGGCCTCGACCAGGATGCTGAAGTCAGCTGTGGCCCCGGCGGTTTGCACGATGTTCTTGTCGGCTGGCAGCAGCACGCGGTCGACCACATGGATCACGCCGTTGGCGGCCTGGACGTTGGTGGCGCTGATGCGGGTGGGGCGGTTGCGGCCGTCGGTGATCGTCAAGGCGCCACTGACCGACTCGACCTTGAAGATGCCGCCCTGCACAGTGGTGATGGGCTTGCCCACCGGCACAGCGGCCTGCTCCACCTTGGCCGGCAGCACGTGATAGGTCAGCACGGCGGTCAGCAGCGGCTTGTTGGCCAGCAATTGGGCCTTGCTGACGCCCAGCTCACCCAGCAGGGCGGCAAAGGCGTCATTGGTGGGCGCGAAGACTGTGAAGGGGCCGGTGCCCGACAAGGTGCCTTGCAGGTCGGCGGCCACAACGGCCTCGACCAGGATGCTGAAGCGCGGGTCCGCCTGCGCGACTTCGACGATGTTGGGCTCCGGGTCACTGCCGCCGCCGCAGGCGGCGACCAGGCTGACCATGGAAACGGCGAGCAGACGTTTGATCCAGGTAATCATGGGGAACACTCCGTTGAGGTGGGTTTCAAGAGGGTTGGACCGGCAGCAGCGCATCTGCCAGTCGGTGCATCACGCCATTGCTGGCGCTCAAGTCGCTGCCCGGCAGCAGGGCTTGGCTGCTGCCATGGCTGCCAATCAGTCCCAGTGCGCTGAAGTCGATGAGCTCGCCTTGCAGGCTGCGCGCCTGCGAACCCCAGGGCAGGCTGTGGCTGGGCCAGCAGCCCGCCAGCAGGTGGTGGCGCAGCACGTCAGCCAGCAGGGCCGGGTTGGCCATCAGGCTGCGTTGGCGCAGGCCCATACGGGCGGCCAGGCGTTCCATGCCCTGGTTCTCCGGAGCCAGCAAGGTGAACGGGCCTTGGGCTCGCAACACGGGCTCCAGGCCGCTGCGCTGCAAGGCCTCGGCCAGCAGGCTATGTTGCGGCGAGCGCGCCAGCAGATCCAGCAGCTTGTGTTGCGGAGGGCTCAGCACGCTGTCGATGATGTGCACCTGCAGGCTGCCCCAGCGCAGGCCGCGGGCGCGAAGCCGGGCGCTGCCGCCGTGGCCATCCAGCAGACGCGGCTGCTGCGTCCCCGGAGTCAAGCGCAGCAGGCCGCGGCCCAGCGTCGGCAGGGGCAGGGGCTCGACGGTCTCGACGCTGTCCAGCGGGCTGGTCAGCAGATGTTCCAGCAGCAGTTGGCACAGGCTGCGGCTGTCGGCCAGCAGGGCGTCAAAGCTCAGGCCGGACGCGGACAGGTGGCGCTGCAAAGCGGCGTCCGACGGTGCGAGCAGGCTCAGGCCATGGCCTTGGTCGATCAGGCTGCTCATGCCGGAGCTGCGCAGGCCTTGCACCAGCCAGTTGATCGACAGCTCCTGGTCGGCTTCGGCGCAGGCGGGTGTCGGAGCCGGAACCGGCGCTCTGAAAGCCGGACGGGGCGATGAATTCACAGTCTGGAACAGGTCGAACATCGTGTCCTCGCAAGCGCTGGGATGGCGGAATGAGCGAACTGTGAACTGATAAGTTCACGTTGTCAACTGAACGGTATGCACAAGTACTTCACGGTATTCAAATGACTCGCGGGTTCATGTTGTGCGCAAGCGGTCTAGAATCGAGCGCATGGCAAAAGTCTCTTTTCGTGAACAGGTGTTGCAGGCCCGCGAGGACGCGATCGTTGCGTCGGTCAACCGATTGCTGGCCGAAAAGGGCTTTGATCTGATGACGGTCGACGAGGTGGTGGCCGATGTCGGCATTGCCAAGGCCAGCCTCTACAAGCACTTCACGTCAAAGGAAGAACTGGCCGCCGCCGCGATGGTGCGGGTGCTGGAGCGTGCGCTGGCTGAGCTGGAGCGGCTGCGTACCCTGCCTGGACTCAGCGCACTGGAGCGCCTCAAGGCCGTCGCGCGGTGGACCATGCAAGTGCAGCTGGCTGGCGAGATGCCGTCCCTGCCCGCGCAGAATTCCAGCCTGCGGGCGGCGCTGGTGGCGCACAAGGTCTATATGGACCGGCTGCTGACCCTCAGCGACGAGTTGGGCGAGTGGATCGGCGAAGCGCAGGAAAAGGGGCAGTTGAGCCCCAGCCTGCCGCCGGAGCTGGTGCTCTACACCTTGTTTGCCCGTGCCTGCGACCCGGTGCTGGGTCTGTTGAAGGCCGGCGGGCAGTACAGCGACGAGCAGATCATTGAGATGCTGTTGGGCACCTGTTTTGACGGCCTGACCGCGGCTTCCCTGGCTGCCAAGCATTGAGGCCGGACTCGGGCTGGTGCTGCCCGTCTATTAGCGGCGGCTTATTTAATTAGAATCGTGGCTCACCCTTCAGCCGACCGCCCTATGAGCACCACGCACCGCATCGCCCCCAGCATCCTCTCGGCCGACTTCGCCCGCCTGGGCGAGGAAGTGCGCAACGTGCTGGCTGCCGGCGCCGACTGGATCCACTTCGACGTGATGGACAACCATTACGTGCCCAACCTGACCTTCGGCCCGATGGTGTGCGAGGCGCTGAAGAAGCATGCGGTGAAGCCGGACGGCACGCCCGCACCGATCGATGTGCACCTGATGGTGCAGCCGGTGGACAGCCTGGCCCAGGCCTTCTGCAAGGCGGGCGCCGACCTGGTGAGCTTCCATCCCGAAGCCAGCGCCCATGTGGACCGCACCCTGCAGCTGATCAAGGCCGAGGGCTGCCAGGCCGGTCTGGTGTTCAACCCGGGCACGCCGCTGGATGTGCTGGAGTGGGTGATCGACAAGGTCGACCTGGTGCTGATCATGAGCGTCAACCCGGGCTTCGGCGGCCAGAGCTTCATCCCCAGCGCGCTGAGGAAGCTGGAGGCGGCCCGCAAGATCATCGACAAGAGCGGCCGCGACATCCGCCTGGAGATCGACGGCGGCGTCAAGGTCGACAACATCCGCCAGATCGCCGACGCCGGCGCCGACACCTTTGTGGCCGGCTCGGCCATCTTCGGCAAGTCCGACTACAAAGCCGTGATCGACGCGATGCGGGCCGAGCTGGCGCGCTGAAGCCGCGCCGCGGCAATGCCTTCGATCCTGCTGGTCTGCACGGCCAATATCTGCCGCTCGCCGATGGGCGAGGCTTTGCTGCGCGCGCGCCTAGCCGGGCTGGCTGAGCTGCAGTCCTGCGGCACCCATGCGGCCTCGCGCGGCGAACCCATCGATCCGCGCGCGGCGGCCGCGCTGGCGCGGCGGGATCTGAGCCTGCCCAAGCGCTGGCGCTCGCGCCGGGTGCAGGCCGAGAGCCTGGGCGGTTTCGACATGATCCTGGCGATGGACCATGACAATCTGCGCGCGCTGCGCCAGATCTGCCCGTCGGACCTACAGGACCGCGTGCAGCTGTTCATGGACCGGGTGCCCGGACACGTCGGGGAGGAAGTGCCCGACCCCTATTTCGGCGCGCCGCAGGGCTTCGACAACGTGCTGGACCTGCTGGAGCTCGGCGCGCGCGCGATTGCCCAGGGCCTGCGGCGCTGAACGGGGCTGCCGCGATGGACGTGCTGGCGCTGGCCACCTATGCCTTCGCGATGTGCATCACGCCCGGCCCCAATGTGCTGATGGTCACCGCCTCGGGCGCTGCCCATGGCTATCGCGCCAGCCTGCCGCATCTACTGGGTGCCAGCCTGGGCACGGGTGTGCAGACGGTGCTGGTCAGCCTGGGGCTGGCCGCCTTGTTCGCGCGCCATCCGCAGCTGCATCAGCTGCTGCTCTGGGTCGGCTGCGCCTACCTGCTGTGGCTGGGCTGGCGCCTGGTGGGCGCCGCGGCCCTGCAGGATCGGCCTGCCGGGCCGCCGCTGGTTTTCGGCCAGGCACTGGCCTTGCAAGCCCTCAATCCCAAGGCCTGGATGATGGCCTTGACGACGGCCAGCCTGTTCCTGCCCACGGAGCCGCAGGGCCCGGGGCCGGCGCTCTTGCTGGGCGCCGTGATGGCGGCGGTCAACTTCCCCAGCCTGAGCCTGTGGGCCTTGTTCGGCAGCGCACTGCGAGGCTGGCTGAAGACTGCGCGCTGGCGCCGGGCCTTCAATGCGCTGATGGCCCTGCTGCTGCTGCTGACGGTCGTCCAGATGCTGTTGTCCTGAGCGCGAAGCCCGGCATTTCCCCCTGTCCCATTCATAGAGGACAGGGTTAAGCTCGTTACATGCAGATACGCACCAAGCTCACCCTCAACCTGCTGGTGCAGGTGCTGCTGGTGGCGCTGGTGGTGGCGGCGCTGCTGCATCTGGCCCAGACCTACAAGACGCTGGAAGAAGCCCAATGGCGGCATTTCGAGGGGCACAAGCTGGCCTCCGAGCTGCATCAGAGCGTCAATGAAGCCACGCAGATGGCGCGTCTGTATGTGGTGGGGCGTCGGCCTGAGCACGCGCGTTTTTTCCGCGAGATCGAACGCATGCGCGATGGCGAGCAGCCGCGCCCAGCCGACTATGACGCCCTGCACTGGGACCTGGTGTTGGGTGGCCGGGAGCTCGCGGACGTCCGGCCGGTGCCAGCCCAGGCGCTGATGGACCGCATCCGGACCGCCGGTTTTTCGGAGGCCGAGCTGGCCTTGCTGGACGAAGCGCGGCGCCGGGCCGCGGAGCTATTGCAGGTCGAGGTCCATGCGGTGGCGCTGGCGTCGTCCGGCGTGGAGGCCCAGCGGGCTTCAGCGTTGGACATGCTGCACAACACCACCTACCTGCAGATGCGCGCGGCGACGCTGGAGCCGGTGCGACAGTTCATGCGAGAGGCCGGGCAGCGGCTGACGGCCGAGCGCGAGCGGGCCGCCAACGCGGCCCGCGATGCCAGCTGGCTGGCCGCGGGCGCGCTGTTCCTGCTCGCGCTGCACGCCCTGTTCTCGACCTTCAACCTGGACCGTTCGGTGCGTGTGCCCATGGCTGTGCTGCGCGAGTGGGCCCAGACGGTGCGCGCCGGACGGCTGGACCGCCGCACCCGGCTGGAGGGCCGCAGCGAGTTTGGCGAACTGTCCTCGGTGATCGATCAGATGGCCGATTCGGTGGAGCGCAATCTCGGCGAGCTCCGCGAGGAAGTGCTGCGCCGCACGCGTGCAGAGGAAGTGGTGCGGCATCTGGCCAACCACGATGCGCTGACGGGGCTGCCCTCGCTGCGCCTGCTGCACGACCGGCTGGAGCGCGCGATGGCGCGGGCCCAGCGCGAAGGGCAGGGCGTGGCGGTGCTGTTCGTCGATCTGAACGGTTTCAAGCCGATCAACGACCGCTGGGGTCATGAGTCAGGTGACGCCGTGCTGAAGGCGGTGGCGCAGCGCCTGCAGGGCGGCGTGCGCGATGCCGATACCGTGGGCCGCATCGGCGGCGACGAATTTCTCGTCGTCCTGCCCGATGTCGCCACGTTGGAAACCGCCACCCAGGTGCGCGACAAGCTCGACGCCGCGTTGCGCGAGCCGGTCTATCTGCCCGGGCCGCAGACCCTGGTGGGCCTGTCGGCCGCGATCGGCATTGCGCTGTTCCCCGCCATGGCGAGCGACATGACCACCCTGCTGCGCCTGGCCGACGAAGACATGTACCGCATCAAGGCGATACAGAAGGCATCGGGCTCAGCGCCCCAGCGCTAGCGCCAGGCGTGCGCCGGCGCGCGCGTTGTGCTTGACCAGTGCGATATTGGTGGTCAGGCTTCGGCCCTCGGTCAAGGCCTTGATGCGGGCCAGCAGATAGGGCGTTACTGACTTGCCGCTGATGCCTTGCGCGGCCGCTTCGCGCAGCGCCTGCTCGGTGATCGCGTCGATCTCGGCGCGCGGCATCGCGTCGGTTTCCGGCACCGGGTTGGAAATCACCACGCCGCCGGCCAGGCCCAGCGCCCACTTGGTTTGCAGGAAGCGCGCCTGCTGGTCCGCGTCATCGATGCGGAAGTCGGCCTTGAAGCCCGAGTCCGGCGTGTAGAAGGCGGCGAAGTTGTCCTGCCCGATGGCCAACACCGGCACGCCCTGGGTCTCAAGGTACTCCAACGTCAGCCCTATATCGAGGATGGACTTGGCACCAGCGCAGACCACCGCCACCGAAGTCCGCGCCAGCTCCTGCAGATCGGCCGAGATATCGAACGAGGTCTCGGCGCCGCGGTGCACACCGCCGATGCCGCCGGTGACGAAGACGCGGATGCCGGCCAGTGCTGCACAGATCATCGTGGCCGCCACCGTGGTGGCGCCGATCCTGCCCGTGGCGATCACATAGGGCAGATCGCGCCGGCTGACCTTCATCGCCTCGGGCGACTGGCCCAGCAGTTCCAGCTCAGCCTCGGACAGGCCGATGCGGATCTTGCCGCCCAGCACCGCGATGGTGGCCGGCACGGCGCCGCCGGCACGGATGATCTGCTCTACCTCGCGTGCGGTCTGCACGTTCTGCGGGTAGGGCATGCCGTGCGAAATGATGGTGGACTCCAGCGCGACGATGGGCTGGCCGGCGGCGCGTGCCGCTGCCACTTCGGCGGAGAACTCAAGGAAATCGGAGAGGGCGTGAGTGTTCATGTCGCGGCTTTCATCGGGAAACTTGTGGGTCCTGCAGCAGGGCAGGGCTGAGTTCGGCGCTGACGCTGGCCTCGGTCTGCAAGGTCAGCGCCGACAGGCGCAGGCCCAGGCGGCAGGCCAGGGTCAGGTCTTGCGGGTCGCGGTGCAGCGAGGCACACACGCCGGCCGAGAAGGCGTCGCCCGCGCCGCTGACGTCGCGCACCTGCACGGCCTCGGCCGGCAGATGCACCAGGTCTTCTTCTTCGTCATCGCTGCTGCAGTAGACGCCCGCAGCACCGGCGGTGACCACCAGCTGGCGCAGGCCGCGCGCGCGCAGCGCGCCAAGCGCGCTGCGCCGCGTGGCTGCGCTGGTCAGCGGCTGGCCGCCGACCAGCGCCTGCAGCTCGGCCTCATTCAGGATCAGGCATTGCGCGCCGCTCAGGTCCTGCGGCAGGCGTTCCATCTTCGGCACCGACACCGCCACCAGCACCAACGGCGTACCGTGCTGGCGCGCTTCGTCGATCAGGAAGGCGATGGTGTCGGCACCCAGATTCAGATCGGCCACCAGCAAGGCGGCATCGGCGCGCTGCGGCGCGGCCAGCTGCAGGAACTCTGGCGTCAGCTGCTCGATCAGGGCCATCTGCGCCAGCGCCAACATCAGCTCGCCATCGGCGTCCAGCACCGCGGTGTAGCTGCCGGTTGCGGCACCGCTGGCACGCAGGCTGCCGCGCGTGTCGATGCGTAGCTGCGCCGCCTGCTCCAGCAGCGCGTGGCCGGCCGCGTCGTCGCCAAAGGCACTCAGCAGCCGCGTGGGCAGCCCCAAGCGCGCCAGGTTTTCAGCGATGTTGCGGGCCACGCCGCCCGGGGTTTCGCTCTGGCGTGCCGGGTTCGAGCTGTGCAAGTGCAGCGGCCCCAGGCTTTGCAGCTTGCGGTCCAGATTGGCGCCGCCGATGCAGACCAGCGGCGCCTGCTGCGGCAGCACATAGGCGCGGCCCAGCAGCCGGCGTTCGCGCGTCAGGCTGGCGATATGGCCGGCCACCGCCGAGCGCGACAGGCCCAGGCGCTCGCCCAGCTCCTGCTGGCTGATGAAGGGGTTGGCGCGGATCAGCGCGAGCAACTGCTCCTTCTTGGAGCTGGGTGCGGAATATTCAGACATTTGTCCGTAGTGTAGGACAAATGTCTGAATGTGTCTGATCGTCGCACCGGCGTTAGCGGCCTTCCAGACTGTCGAGCCAGCGCCCGATCTGCTCGATCACCCAGGCGCCATCGTCCAGCGTCAGGTCGTGGCCGGCACTGGGGTGCAAGGCGTGACGGCCCTGCCAGGCGGCGGCGATGCGCTGCGAGCAGACTGGATCGACCAGGCGATCTCCCGCGCCAGCCAGCACAAGCAAGGACTGGCTGGGTCCTGTTTGCGGCGCCCTGAAGCGCGCGGCAGCCAGCAGCTGGCGCAAGAGGTTGAGCCGCTGCACCGGCCTGGCCTGCTGCAGGGCACACCAGTGCTGCAGCAGGGCGGCGTTTAGCGGACGCTGTGCGCTGCTCAGTGCCAGCGCCTGGCTCTCGCGCCACTGCAGGCTGGGGCTGATCAGGGCGCTCAGCAGGCGCAGCAGCGCCACGGGGCGCATGCGCTGATGCCAGCGGCTCAGGCCGCGCAGGCTGGAGCTCATCAACACAAGCGCGGCAATCTCATCGGGGTAGCGGCAGGCCCAGTCCAGCGCCACCATGCCGCCCATCGACAGGCACAGCAGATGGACCGGCCCGGTCTGGCCTTGCGCCCGCAGCGCGGTGCGGCAGTGCTCAGTCATGGCGGCGATCTGCGCGGGGCTGGTCTGCCGGTGCAAGACGCCGTTGCCGGGCAGGTCCAGCAGCAGAACCCGGTCCTGCGGGCGCCCTGCCTGAAGCTGGGCGGGGAAGTCGCCCCAATGGCCACTCTCGCGGCCCAGGCCGCGCAGCAGCAGCCAGCTGCGTTGCGGCGGCGTGCTGTTGTTGCTGATCAATGCGGCCTCCCTCGGTACCAGCGATCCAGTGCTGCTTCATGCGCCTGGGCGCGGGCTTCGCCCTGCGGCAGCCAGCGCGCGTGGCTGTGAGCGGCGCGGGCGATGAAGTCCAGCCAGCCCAGATGGCGGCGCAGCACGCGCTGCTGGCGGTGCGCGATCTGCGGGTTGAAGATGCCGGCGCGCGAGAACAGCTGGCGCGGGTTCTTCTTGATCCACAGCCAGGAACCCATCTCCAGTGTCAGCGGCAGGAAGGTGTGCTCGGCGTGATGCGCGCGCGCTTGCAGGTAGAGATGGTCCCAGAGGTCGCCATGGGTCAGGTAATGGCGGCTTTGCGGTTCCATCACATAGGGGTGGTGCAGCAGGCTGGCGTCCTGGATCTGGGCCAGTGCGTAAAGCTCGGCCAGGTGCTCGATCGGCCGGGCGGTGTGCGCGAAGGGAAACCAGATGCGGTCGACGAAGCCGAAGCCCGAATGGCAGTCCACCGAGATGGCGAAGCGGTGCGGCAGCAGCTGCTCCTGCACGAAACGGCACAGCGTCTCGCTTTCCGTCTGCATCGCTGCGTCCGGCGCGCCGCGGTACCAAGGCAAATGCGGGCTCAGCCGCTGGCCGCTGATCATGGCCGGCGCGCGCTCAGCGGCATCCACCGGTGCATTGCGCATCAGGTCCACGCCCTGTGGATTGGCGCGCGTGCCCAGCAGCAGGCCGCCCGGGTTGACCAGGGGCAGGAACACCAGCCGCATCGACGCCAGCAACTGATGCAGGCTTTCATCCCACTGCAATCGCGTCACCAGGCTGTGCAGAAAGGCCAGCACCACATGGCTGCCAATGCGCTCCAGCCCATGCACGCCGCCGAAGTAGCCGACCGCAGGCAGCGCAGGGTCGGCATTGCCCAGGCTGAAGGCGGTCAGCGGCAAGGTCTGGCCGGCGGCCTCGATGCTGCCCAGCCGATGCACCTCAAGCCAGGGGCTGGCCAGCGATGTCAGATGCTGCAAGAGCCGCAACTCCTCGGGCCACCGGGGCTCGGCAGCGGCAGCGGGGCGGGCACGCGGTTGGGTCGGCATGGGCGGACGATAGCGGCCTTGTGTGCCACAAAGATGTCATCTGCACGCTCTACGCTGCACAGATGGCACCGAACTCCATCCCGCGCCGCGCCGAACGGAGCGCCCGCTTTGCCCACCCGCTGTGGCTGGGGCTGGCCATGCTGGCCGGCCTACACGAGTGCATGGCGCTGGCCCGTGCACGCCTCAGGCAGCGTCACCCCGGCTGAGCCGCTGAGCCGCGAGGCCGCAGCCTGCAGGACAGCGACGAGAATCGCGCTGTTCTGACTCACGCTGTCCGCCGCATGTCCGCCTCTCTCGAAACCCGTCTTCTGCCCGCTTCCCTGCTTGCGCGCCCCCAGGCCTTCATCGTCGACCTTGACGGCACGATGGTGGACACGCTGGGCGACTTCGTCGCCGTGCTGGCGCTGGTGCTGGCCGAGTTGAAGCTGCCAGTGGTCGACCGCGCCTTTGTCGAGCGCACCGTCGGGCGCGGCAGCGAGCATCTGATCCGCTGCACCTTGGCTGAGGTGGGTGGCGATGCGGCCTTGTACGAGCAGGCCTGGCAGCGCTACCAGTTTTACTACGCGGCCGAGAACGGCCGGCACTCGGCCACCTATCCGGGTGTGGAGGACGGGCTGCGGGCGCTGCGCGCGCTAGGCCTGCCGATGGCCTGCCTGACCAACAAGCCCGCCGCGCCGGCGCGTGCGCTGCTGGCGGCCAAAGGCCTGGACGGCTTCTTCGACAAGGTCTTCGGTGGCGACGATTTTGAGCGCAAGAAGCCCGACCCGCTGCCCTTGCTGAAGACCTGCGAGGCGTTGGGCGTGGCGCCGGCTGGCGCCTGGATGATCGGCGACTCCAGCAACGACGCGGCTGCGGCCCGCGCGGCTGGTTGCACGGTGGTGCTAGTCAGCTATGGCTATAACCATGGCCAGCCGGTCAGCGAGGTGGGGGCCGACTTGCTGCTGGACCGGCTGGATCAGCTGCCGGCCCTGGTCCGGGCCTAACTGCGCCCGGCGCGCTCGCGCTTGATGCCCAGCAGCGCTTCCTTGAGCTGGTCGTCGGCGGGCGACTTGCCCAGCCAGATCTTCAGGAACACGTTGTAGAACTCGGGTTCCTTGATCACATCACCGGTGGGCTTGCCATTGACCAGCACGCGCGTGCCGGTGCCGGGGATGTAGTCGACGCTGAAGTGGTCGCCGGTGGCCAGCTTCTGGCGCGTCGAAAACACGTCGGCGATGCGCATGATGCCGTTGATGGACTTGGCGAACTCTTCGCGCGTGGCGTTCTGCTCGATGCCCTTGGTGAAGAGCTTGCCGAGTTCGTTGCCATCGATCTCGCGCAGCATCTGGATGTGCAGGCGCTTGGCGCCGGTGTTGGCCACAACCGCTTCGGGGCTGTTCGCCGCGCCATTGGTGTACAGGCCGGCGGTGTAGACCTTGAACACGGCCTTGTAGCGGATGCCTGCACCATTGAGCTGCAGCTTCTGACCGCCAAGGTCCACGCTGGATTCGTATTTGACGCCGGCGACGTCGACGCTCTGCGCCATCGCGGGCAGGCTCAGCAGGGAAGCGGCCAGCAGGGCGGCCACGCCAAGTTTCTTCATTGTCTCGCTCCGAATGCTTTTGTTGCGCCGCATGCCTGGATGTGCGGCAGGCGGCGTCTTTTGCTCAGGCGCGCAGTATGGCGTGAGCCGGCAGATTTCGCTGGCGCAGGGTCCCGGCGAAAACCCTGAGTGGCGGGCTTGCCGGGTGCCATCCTGATGGCGGCGCGGCACTGCTAAACTTGGCCGCATCATGTTCATCACGCGCAAGCACATCAAGGGGTCGAACGACCGGGGAGCCTGGCCCTGGCGTCGGCCGCACGACTTCGCCTGAAGCCGCTCGACTGCTTGCCGGCCCGGATCCTTTCACCGGGCCTTCAAAACCCAGCCTTACGCTCCCGCCCCTGGTGGGATGGCCGCAGTTAGCGACCTGAAGACCGGCGTGCGCGCGCCTGAAAGATCTTGCAGCGCCGCCCTTGCATCAAAGGTTTGACGACGTGATCACTGAACTCGAATTCCAGAGCCTGGCCGCCCAGGGCTACAACCGCATCCCGCTGATCAGCGAAGCCTTCGCCGATCTCGAAACCCCGCTCTCGCTCTACCTCAAGCTTTGCGCCGGTGCCGGCCAGGGCCGCCACAGCTTCCTGCTGGAGTCGGTGGTGGGCGGCGAGCGTTTCGGCCGCTATTCCTTCATCGGCCTACCGGCTCGCACCGTCATCAAGAGCCAGGGGTTCAAGACCGAGGTGCTGCGTGACGGCGCGGTGGTCGAGACGCACGAGGGCAATGCGCTCGATTTCATCGAGGCCTATCAAAAACGCTTCAAGGTGGCGCTGCGCCCGGGCATGCCGCGCTTTTGCGGCGGCCTGGCCGGCTACTTCGGCTACGACGCGGTGCGCTATATGGAGCCCAAGCTGGCACGCTCCGGCGCCGGCTTCGAGCGCCCCGGCGGCCTGGATACGCCGGACTTGATGCTGCTGCAATGCGAGGAGCTGGCGGTCATTGACAACCTGTCCGGGCGCCTCTATCTGATCGTCTACGCCGATCCCTCGCAGCCCGAGGCCTATTTCCGCGGCAAGAAGCGCCTCACCGAGCTGCGCGACAAGCTGGCGTATTCGGTCAGTGCGCCGCAGGTCAAGCGTGGCCAGGCGCACCCGGTGCAGCGCGATTTCGCCAAGGCCGACTTCGAGGCCGCCGTGCTGAAAGCCAAGGAGTACATCGCCGCCGGCGACTGCATGCAGATCGTCTTCGGCCAGCGCCTGGCCAAGCGCTACACCGAGTCGCCGCTGTCGCTCTATCGCGCGCTGCGTTCACTGAATCCCAGCCCGTACATGTATTTCTACGACATGGGCGACTTCCAGATCGTCGGCGCCTCGCCCGAGATCCTGGTGCGCCACGAGCGCATCGCCGACGAGGAGCGCATCACCATCCGCCCGCTGGCCGGCACGCGGCCGCGCGGCGCCACGCCCGAGCTGGACCAGGCGCTGGAAGTGGAACTCAAGGCCGATCCCAAGGAGCGCGCCGAGCACCTGATGCTGATCGACCTGGCGCGCAACGACATCGGCCGCATCGCCGAGACCGGCTCGGTGCGCGTCACCGACGCGTTTGCGGTGGAGCGCTACTCGCATGTGATGCATATCGTCTCCAACGTCGAGGGCACGCTCAAGAAGGGCCAGAGCAATATGGACGTGCTGCGCGCCACCTTTCCGGCGGGCACGCTCAGCGGCGCCCCCAAGATCCGCGCGATGGAGATCATCGACCAGCTGGAACCGGTCAAGCGCGGCATCTACGGCGGCGCCTGCGGCTACCTGAGTTTTGCCGGCGACATGGACCTGGCGATCGCGATCCGCACCGGCGTGATCCAGGACCAGACCCTGTATGTGCAGGCTGCGGCCGGCATCGTGGCCGACTCGGTGCCCGAGCTGGAATGGAAGGAAACGGAAGCCAAGGCGCGGGCGCTGATCCGCGCGGCCGAACTGGTTGAGGAAGGGTTCTGATCATGTTGCTGATGATTGACAACTACGACAGCTTCACCTTCAACCTGGTGCAGTACTTCGGCGAACTCGGCGCCGACGTGCGCGTGGTGCGCAATGACCAGATCACGGTGGACGAGATCGGCGCGCTCAAGCCTGACCACCTGGTGTTCTCGCCCGGCCCCTGCTCGCCGGCCGAGGCTGGCGTGTGCGTGGCGGCAATCCAGGCCTTCACCGGCACGCTGCCCATCCTGGGCGTCTGCCTGGGCCACCAGAGCATCGGTGCCGCACTGGGCGGCAAG
>PNNH01000032.1 GCA_013824165.1 Methylibium sp.
CGACGGCTACCGCCACCTGCCCGAAGTGGTGGCCTGGAACCAGGCCGTGCACGACGCCGTCTATGCCGAGTTGAAGCTGGGCCGCATGCCCATCTTGCTGGGCGGCGACCACTGCCTGGGCCTGGGCTCGATCAGCGCCGTGGCGCGCCACTGCCGCGAGGCCGGCAAGAAGCTGCGCGTGCTGTGGCTCGATGCCCATGCCGACTTCAACACCAGCCAGCTCACCCCCAGCGGCAACATCCACGGCATGCCCGTGGCCTGCCTGTGCGGCTTCGGCCCGCAATCGCTGATTGAGATCGGCGGCCAAGTGCCGGCCATCAACCCCAAGTGGGTGCGTCAGATCGGCATCCGCAGCGTCGACGCGGGCGAGAAGCGCTTCGTGCACGAGCAGGAACTCGAAGTCTTCGACATGCGCTACATCGACGAGATGGGCATGCGCCACACCATGGAGCTGGCCCTGGCCACGCTGGACGCCAACACGCATCTGCATGTCAGCTTCGACGTCGACTTCCTTGACCCCGACATCGCCCCCGGCGTAGGCACCACCGTGCCCGGCGGCCCCACCTACCGTGAAGCCCAGCTCTGCATGGAGATGATCGCCGACACCGGCCGCATGGCCTCACTGGACGTGATGGAACTGAACCCGGCGCTGGACCTGCAGAACAAGACGGCCAAGGTGGCGGTGGATCTGATTGAGTCCTTGTTTGGCAAGAGCACTCTGATGCGGAAGTAAGCTTGCCCTGCCTGCGGCAGACGGCAAGAGCACTTTGATGAGGAAGTAAGTTTCATCTGCCTGCAGCAGACAAAGAAAGAACAGCCGTGAAGCAAAGGGCGCCAAGGTGCCCGGAAATTTCGGGCAGGTGAACAAAGCCGTTAGCGCCCATCGCGAGAAGCACGAGATCGCAGGGGCAGCCGGCGCGCCCGCTGTCCATGCCCCTACTCCGCGTTGGTGCCGCGCTGGGAGACATGACAGGCTGGATGGCCGTTCTGCGCCAGGCGAGTTTCAGCGAGCGGGCTTTGCAGTAATAGCATGCCGCGTTCCTGCGTGGCGCAGAGGCAGGCGCCCACTAAGGTGCAGCGATACGGCGCTGCTGGAACGCCAAGTGGCAGCAGGGCTTTCCCGCGTGACCTGTGCCGATGCCTGCACTATGGTCCAGATTCGATCAGTGGGGGAGGCCTGCCATGCACATACAAAGACATACAGCTGCACTGCTAGCTGCAGCACTTGCAGTTGCCGGTTGTGCCTCAGGCGCGGGCGGCAGCTACGACCAATCTGCCAAAGAAACACTCGGACGCGTCACAGAGAAGCGCAACACCGGCGCGACCACCAGACAAATTGGTAGAACGACGATGCTCCCGGTTAAGGGCTTGTTCATTCCAATCTCGCTAGATGGTTCGCCAGCGCTGCCGGTGTTCGAGTACGGTGTGGCGCTGGAGGATGGCCGCAAGGTCCAGATCTACAGCTGGTACGCACATCACGAACTAGGCGGATGCGTCAAGTTGTTTGAATCGGAGAAGCGATCGGACTACCCACGCCTGATCAACTTCTATGGCTGCAAGTCCTGAGCTGTTCGGTGCAGGCTTTACAGCCAACACGTGGTCAAGTCCAGCAGGCGCGGCAGTCCCCAGACAAAAACCTAAATTGGGTGGCAAGACCGCGCTGCAAATCCAGCCCTTCACCGGGTCAACCACCGCCGGCATGCCGTAACCCGGCTGCCCTTCCGCCCAGCCGGCTTGCAGCAGGCACAGCACGGCATCGAGCCGGTCGCCGCTGGCGTCGTCCACCAGTGCCTCGCGTTGCGCGTGGCTGAGCTTCAGGCGCAGGCCCAGGCGGGTGCGGCCCTGCTCCAGCGCTTCCAGCAGGTCCTTGTGGGCGCTCAGAAGCGCCTGGGTGCAAGGCGCTGGCCAGGCCTGCGGCAGACGCCCGCCCAGTCAGGCGGGATCAGCAATGCCGGGCAGGCACGCGGTTCGTGCTGGCTGTCCGGCCCGCGGGCCGCTTGCTCGAAGCGCTACGCATCCTTGCCCGCTTGCAGGCTCCGATTTCGTCCCTGCGCCTTGGCGCGGTAGAGGGCGGCGTCGGCCTCTGCAATGAGGCACTCCACCGCTTCCTGGGCACCCAGATGCGGCTCGCCCGCCGGCCCGCTGCGGCCGGGGCGCGTCACGATGCCGACCGAGGCCGTCAGCCGTTCGAACGGGCTGGTTTCATGGGGCAGGTCCAGCGCCAACAAGCGTTGATGCAGGCTGTTGGCAACAGCGAGCGCGCCTTGCTCGTCGGTGTCGGACAGAACGGCCACAAACTCCTCGCCGCCCCAGCGTGCGCTGAGGTCGGAGGCCCGACTGGCGGCCTCGCGCAGGCAAGCCGCCAGCTGAACCAGCGCCCGGTCACCGGCCACGTGGCCATAGTGGTCGTTGAAGCCCTTGAAGTAGTCGACGTCGATCAGCAGCACGCTGAGCGGCGAGCCGGCACGGGCCGAGCGCGAGACCTCTTGCTCCAGGCGCTCCTGCATCGCGCGTCGATTCGCCAGCCCGGTCAGCGCGTCGGTGCGCGACAACTGCCGGACTTCGGCCAGCGCACGCCGCAGCCGCAGCTGCGTGCCGATCCGCGCCTTCAGCACGCCGGGCCGAATGGGCTTGGAGAGGTAGTCGACCGCGCCGGCCTGGAACGCCGCCTCCTCGGTCGCCTCATCCAGGTGGCTGGTGAGCAGCACGACCGGAATCTCAGCCAGATCTTCGCTGCGCTGCATCAGCGCCAGCAGCTCGAATCCGCTCATCTCCGGCATCTCGGCATCCAGCAGCACCAGGTCGACCGGCTCGCTGCGCAGCAGGCGCAGCGCGTCGGCTGCGCTGCGCGCAAACCGGCAGCGGCCAAACTCCGTCAACAAGCGGCTGGCCGCCTGGATGACTGAAGGATCATCATCCACCAGCAAGAGCTTGGCGGGTGCGGGGTTCGAGATGGGCATAGACGATTATTGCTGCAGTCAATCCGCCGCGGCGGGCACCCATAGGCTGAGGCGCTGCAGGGCGGGCTCGTAGTCGAGCTCATCCACCAGGTCTTGCAGCTGCTGGATCTGCGGCTGTGCCCAGCCCTGCTCGCGCAGCCAGGGCTGCAACTCCAGCAGCGCTCGGCCGGCATCAAGGTCCTGCAGCTGCAGCATGCGCAGCAGCTCAGCGAAACGCTGCGGGCCATCCACCAGGGGCTGCGCAAGCGACATCTGGGCCGCAGCGGACTCCGGCTGGCGCAGCCAGGGCTGCGCCGCAAGATGCAGTGCACGCAGGGCCTGGCCCAAAGCATCGAACAAGGGAGCCAGGGCGGCCGGCGTGTCACCGCTGCTGCTGCGCAACTGGGCCTCGCCCTGGGTCGCCAGCGCGTGCAGCCGCTGGGCACCCAGCAGGCCGGCCGAGCCGCGCAGCTTGTGCAACTCGGCGACACACTGCGCCGCATCCAGCTGCGGCAGCCGCGTTTGCCACGCGGCGTCGTAGCCCTCAAGCAGCCGCGCCAGCAGGCGGCGGAACAAGGCGGCGTCGCCGCCGAGCCGCAAGGCTGCCTCCTTGGCCGCAATGCCGTCGATCTGCGGCCAGTCGCCCGGCAAGGCCGTGCGCGCCGCCGCCGCACGCACTGGCATCGGCACCCCGCGGCGCGCCTCGATGTGCCGGCGCAAGGTACGCACCAAGGCCTCGGGGTCCAGCGGTTTGGTCAGGAAGTCGTCCATGCCGACATCCAGCGCGCGCCGCCGCTCCTCCAGCAGGGCACCGGCGGTGAGCGCGATCACCGGGAGCTCCGTCAGGCCCAGCTGCTGACGGATCTGCTGCGTGGCTTCCAGACCGTCCATGCCGGGCATCTGGATGTCCATCAGCACCGCATCGAAGCGCTCGCCGCCTTGCAGCCGCGCCAGCGCGCGCTCGGCCCGGGTCTCGCAGTGCACACTGGCACCGCGCTGCTCCAGCATGCGGCGCGCCACTTCCAGATTGATGTCGCTGTCGTCCACCACCAGCAGCGTCACGCCCGTCAGCAGTTCGCTGCCCAGCAAGGCCAGCGCGGCGCTGCTGAGCAGCCTTTCGCTGTTGCCGCCACGCCGCGCCGTCGCCTCATTGACGGCGTTGAACAGCGTCGAGGGCTCGGCCGGCTTGGCCAGCACAGCGTCGACCAGTTGCTCGATTTCCTCGGCCCGCAGGGCGCCCCGATCATCCTGGGTGATCAGCAGTGCCGTCGGCATGCTCGGTGCCGGTATCTGCGCGCGCAATCGACGCAGCGCGCTCAAGCCATCCATGGCGCTGCCCAGATGCCAGTCCATCAGCAACACATCGGGCAGCGCCTGCTGCTGCTGCTGACGTCGCTGCACCAGGTCCAGCAGGGCTTCGGCCGTCGCCAGGGCTTGCGTGCGCCAGCCAAAGCCGGTGCACAGCGCGGCCAGACGCTCACGCTGGATGGCTTCGTCCACCACCACCAACGCCTCGATCACGGCCAGACCCTGGTTGGGGAGCGCTTCGTGGCCGAGCGCGGCTTGCAGCGGCAGCTCGACGACAAACTCGCTGCCCTGCCCCGGCTGGCTGTGCAGCTCGATGGCGCCGCCCATCAGCTCGACCAGGTGCTTGACGATGGACAGGCCAAGCCCGGTGCCGCCAAAGCGCCTTGTCGTGGAGGCCTCGGCCTGGACAAAAGGCTTGAACAACTGGGCCTGGGCCAGCGGTGAAATGCCGATGCCCGTGTCGCGCACCGAAAGGCGCAGGCGCGGCTGCCCTCCCTCTGCCGCTGCTTCGATGCCATTCAAGGCCACGCTCACAGCGCCGGCCTGGGTGAACTTGATCGCATTGCTCAGCAGATTGACGAGCACCTGGCGCAAGCGTTGCGGGTCGCCCATCAGCCAGGCCGGCAAGGCCTCATCACACTGGATGGTCCAGACTAGGCCTTTGGCGCGCGCCTGATCACCGAGCACCGAATCCAGCTCCGCCAGCAACTCCGCAGGCCGGTAGGCGATCTGTTCGATGCTCAGTTCGCCGGCCTCGATCTTGGCCAGATCGAGCACATCGTTGATGAGGCCCAGCAAGGAACGGCCGGCCAGCTGCAGCTTGCTGAGCAGCTGACGTTGGTCGGTATCCAGCGGCGTGTCGGCCAGCAGATGCGCAACGCCGATCACCGCATTCATCGGCGTGCGGATCTCGTGGCTCATATTGGCCAGGAACATGCTCTTAGCCGAGCTCGCCGCTTCAGCCACTGCCTTGGCCCGGCGCAGCGCGGTCGTCATGCTGTGACGGACCGTGACGTCCTGGAGGGCACCCAGCAAGCGCACCGGCACGCCCGATTCTGAATGAACCTCCGCCATCGCATGCACCATCAGCGGCGTGCCGTCGCGGCGGATGAAGGGCAGTTCGAGATCCCAGCCGCCGCCGCTTTTCAGACTCGCCTGCGCAGCCGCTTCAAGCTGTGATCGCGACTCCGGCGGGTAAAAGGCCAAGGCCTCTTCCAAACTGGGACGGTAGCCTGGCGGCACCCCATGAATGCGACAGGTCTGCGCCGACCAGTACAGCGCCTGGGTGCTCAAGTCGAGCTCCCAGCCGCCGACGCCGGCCAGCTCGTTGGTTCGGTTGAGCAGTTCCTCGCTGCGGCGCAGCGCCTGCTCTTGCTGCTTGATCGCGCTGATGTCGATGTGGACGCCGAACATCCACTCAGGCTGGCCATCCTCGGTGCGCGACACCACGCGGCCGCGGTCCTGCACCCACACCCAGGAGCCGTCGCGGTGACGCAGCCGCACCTCGTCAACATACTCCTCGCTGCTGCCCTCCAGGTGCTGCTGCAGCAGCGCGCGGGTCCGCGGCAACTCATCCGGATGGGCGACTGAGAACCGGAACTCCTGGTCGAGCGCCCCGAGCTCCGCAATCGACCAGCCGATACGGCTTGCCCAGCGATCATTGATGCGCAGCTCGCCAGTCAGCACATTCCACTCCCAGGTGCCGGCATTGGTGCTTTGCATCAGCTGCTGCAGCCGCTGCCGGGCGCGCAGCAGTTCATGCTCGAAGCGCTGACGCTCGCCAGCCTGGAAGATGGCCCAGCTGACGCGCATGTCGGCCGACCGCTCCGCCGACTGGTAGCACTTGGCGTTGAGCAGCACCGCCACGGGCTTGCCCTGTGCACCCCGCAGCTGCAGAAAGACCTCGTCGACGCGGCCGGTGCGCAGCAGCGTCGGCCACAGATGCGTCTGCAGGAAGATGCGCGACGCCGGCGGCAGGAGGTCGTCAATGCGTTGCCCCGACCAGCCATCAGCCGGCTGGCCCGCCAAGGTCTCCAGCGCGGCGTTCACATGCAGCACGTGCCCCTCGCCATCGGTGATCACCGTGGCGCAAGGCAGGGCATCAAGCAGCTCGACGCGGTCGAGCACGCTCAGGCCTGCTTGCTGGGGCTATCGAGATAGCCCCGCATGGCGCTGATCACCAGATCAGGATCGCTCATGTGCGCACAGTGGCCCGCGACATCCAGCACCTGCAGCTCACTGTCCTTGAGATGCTGGTGCAGGAAGTCGCCGACCGAGCGTGGTGCCAGCGTATCGCGCGCATGCTGCAGGATCAGGCTGGGGCAGCGCACCTTGGCGAGGTCGGCACGGTTGTCGGCAAAAAAGGTGGCACGCGCGAAGACGCGGGCACGCTCCGGATCGGTTGAGCAGAAACTCTGCTCCAGCTCGGGCGCCGCCTCGCCGGCCCCCGATTCGCCCGCCACCACGGGTGCCAGATAGCTGGCCCAACCCATGTAGTTCTGGTCCATCAGCGCCAGCAGCCCTTCGAGATCGGCGCGCTCAAACCCACCCGTGTACTCCGGTGCGTGGTTCAGGAAGCAGGGCGAGGGACCGATCATCACCATGCGCTCGAACAACTCGGGCCGCGCGATATGGGCCAGCATCCCGATGCTGCAACTCACCGAGTGGCCGACAAAGGTCACGCCACGCTCAAGCCCGAGCGCGTCGCAGACCTCGATCACATCCTTGGCATAGCCGTCCAGCCGGCTGTAGCGCACCGGGTCGAAGGGGATGGCATGCGAAGCCGGGCCGCTGCCGGAGTAATCCATCAGCACCTGCCGGTGCGTGGCCGCAAAGGCCGGCGTGATGCGCGACCACATGCCCTGGTGGCAGCCGAAGCCATGGGCATACAGCAGCACCGGGCCTTGTTCACCCAAGACGGTGACGCGATTCCTCAGCAGTACGTTCATGGTCTCGTTCCTTCTCGTGGCGTGCCCTCAGGCGGCCTGGCCGCAGCGCCGAGCGGCCGGCCCGAGGGCCGGCCTAGCCTATTGTTGCAGTGAATGAGCAGGAGGCGGCCCCTATCGCAAGGCCGCATCAAAGCCTGTAGATCAGGCGCTGACGATCCAGCCCTCGACCGGATCGACCACCGCTGGCATGCCGTAGCCCGGCTGCCCTTCCGCCCAGCCGGCTTGCAGCAGGCACAGCACGGCATCGAGCCGGTCGCCGCTGGCGTCGTCCACCAGCGCCTCGCGCTGCGCGTGACTGAGCTTCAGGCGCAGGCCCAGGCGGGTGCGGCCCTGCTCCAGCGCTTCCAGCAGGTCCTTTCGGGCAATCAGGCGTTCGTCGGTCTGCTTGGCGCGGTCGTCGCTCTTGTAGCTGCGCCGGCCCAGCACTTCGCGCGCCAGCAGGCCCGGATAGGCCTCCAGCGCCACGCGCTGTGGATCGCCCGCACGCAGGCCCGGTAGATGCACGCCGGCTTCGATCAGGCGCGGTACGCCAGCATGCAGCATATAGGCCACCGGCGGGTTGACCCACTTCATCGACGGCGAGGCGCCGGCCGGAATGTCGGTGGCGCGATGCGCGAACTTGCCGCCCACCGGGCGGGCAGCGCAGAAGGCACTGAACTGGGCGCGAATCTCGGCCCGGCTCAAGGCGGCGTAATGCGCCATCAGCGCCGGCCATTGTGCCGGCCAGCCCAGGCTCTGCACCAGCTCGCGCGGCAGGCCGAAGGGAAAGTCGAAACCGCCCAACCAAGGGCCGGGCCGCTGCAGCAGCGCGGCAAAGTCATCCAGGCCGGGCAGGGCCTGCAGCCCTTCCAGCAGCAAGACCTGGCCCCGCCGGCGCCCCAGAGCCACGGTGATGGGTTTGCGACGTGTGGGCGAACTGCTGAAATCGACGCCCAAAAGCTGGTGCGTGTTGCTTGAAGCTTGGCTAGAGTGCATCGGCCGCACTTTATCGAGTGCCGCAATCGGACGAGAACACAAGGACATCCCGCCATGAGCCACACGCCCGCCGAGGCCCCCAAGATCGAAGACGCCGCCAAGCCCGCCAACAGCGCCACGCCCGCGCCGCTGCTGGAGCGCCTGGTGGTCACCGAGCACAAGCTGCAGCTGGGCAAGAAGACGCTGCACTACACCGCCACCTGCGGCACTCTGGTGCTGCGCGAGCCGCAGATCAAGGACGGCGAGCACAAGGGCGAGCACACCCGCGCCAGCGTCTTCTTCATCGCCTACACGCTGAAGGACGTCAAGGATCCGGCCAAGCGGCCGCTGACCTTCTCGTTCAACGGCGGGCCGGGCTCGTCCAGCGTGTGGCTGCACCTGGGCATCCTCGGCCCGCAGCGCGTGCCGACCGACGAGGTGGGCAACTGCGGCACGCCGCCGTTCTCGCTGACCGACAACGAGCACACGCTGCTGCTGGAGTCGGACTTGGTCTTCATCGACCCGGTGGGCACCGGCCACTCGCGCATGGCCGAGGGCCAGAAGGTGGCCGAGTTCCACGACTACCAGCGTGACCTGGACTCGGTGGGCGAGTTCATCCGCCTCTACCTGACACGCTGGAGCCGCTGGGCCAGCCCCAAATACCTGATCGGCGAGAGTTATGGCACCACGCGCAGCGCGGGCTTGTCGCGCCATCTGCAGGAGGCGCACAACATCCACCTCAACGGCCTGATGCTGATCTCGATGGCAGTGGACTTCCAGACCCTGTCCTTCGACCACGGCAACGAACTGCCCTACCCACTCTACCTGCCCACCTATGCGGCCACCGCCTGGTATCACAAGGCTTTGCGCGAGACGCAGCAGAGCAAACCGCTGAAGCAGGTGATCGCCGAGGCCGAGGCCTTTGCCAACGGTGATTACTGGCTGGCGCTGATGCAGGGCTCGCGCCTGGGGCTGGCCGAGCGCCAGCACATCGCCGAGACGGTGTCGCTGCACACCGGCCTGAGCAGCGACTATGTGCTGCGCTGCGATCTGCGGCCCACCGAGTTCCGCTTCTTCAAGGAACTGCTGCGCCAGCGCGGCCAGACCGTGGGCCGGCTGGACAGCCGCTTCCTCGGCCAGGACCGCGACGACGCCGGCGAGCAGCCCGAGGAAGACGCCAGCATGAACAACCTGGTGGGTGCCTACGCGGTGGGCATCAACCGCCTACTGCGCGAGAAGCTCAACTACGAGAGCGACCAGCCCTATCTGGTGATGGCGCCGCTGTGGAAGACCTGGGCCTGGAAGGATTTCGAGAACCGCTATGTCAACGTCGGCGACAGCCTGCGCCGCGCGCTGCATGCCAACCCGGCGATGCGCGTCTATGTGGCCAGCGGCTACTTCGATCTGGCCACGCCGCATGCCGCCGGCGACTACACGCTGGCGCATTTGGGCCTGCGCGAGAACCTGCAGGGCAATATCCAGGTCAGCTATTTCGAAGCCGGGCACATGATGTACATCCACCAGCCTTCCTTGATTCAGATGGCGGCGGATTTGCGTGTCTTTGTGCGTGGCGATTGAATCGCAGCGGGCTTGACGGCGGCGGCGCGGACACCGATGCTGGCAGCACCCCATCGGTCCAGCGTGCTTCCATGAGCAGTGTCCCCGCCGCCAGCCCCGAGGCCTTCGAACAGCATGTCGCCCAGGCCGGCATCGACGGCCTCGATGGCCGCTACCGTGAGGCGATGCTGCAGCTCGACCGGGCCTTGGCGATCTGCCCGGACGAACGCCCCGGCGACCGCGCCCGCGCACTGGCTCTGCAGGCGCATTTCCATCCGCGCCTCGGGCAGCTGCAAGCCAGTGTGCGCTGCGCCAGCCAGGCCGTGGTGCTGGCCGAGCCGTTGGGCGACGACGCGGTGCTGGCCGATGCGCTGACTTCGCTGACCTTTGTCTACGCGCAGCTGCTGATGGGGCGCGACGCCCTGAGCTGCGGCTTGCGCGCCTTGGCTGCGGCGCGACGTTGCGGCGATGCAGCGCGTGAAGGCTGGGCGCTGAACCGCATTGGCGTCGCTCATGCCAGCCTGGAGAATCCAGCGCGCGGCTGCGAAACCACCGAGCAAGCCCTGACCCTGGCGCTGGACAACGGCCTGACCGAGCTGGCCTTCGGCTGCCTGAACAACCTCGCCTACTTCTGGCTGGAGCGCCACAACGACGCCATCAAGCGTGGCGACGCCACCATGCTGGAGCTGTCGCGGCGCCAGGCCCTTGAACTGGCCGAGCAGGCAACACGGGCGGCGCGGCGCGCCTCCAGCCCGTTCACGATCGCGGTGGCGCTGTCCAACCTCTGCGAGGCCCTGCTGATCGGCAACGACGGCGAGACTGCGCTGGCGCTGATCGACGAGTATGAGGCCCTCTCGCGGCGCCACGGCTATGGTGAGCTGGCCCAGCAAGCCGCCACACAGCGCGCCCAGCTGCTGCGGGCCAAGGGCCTGCTGCGGCCCTCACTCGACCACCTTCAGGCACTCAAGCGCGGCGATGCCGGAGCACTGAGCCCGAAGCTGCTGCGCAGCGTGACCCGGGCTCTGTACACGACCCACAAGGAGTGCGGCGACTATGGCGAGGCGCTGGCAGCGCTGGAACAGCTGGTGGATCTGGAGCGCCAGATTGCGCAGGACACGATGGCGCTGCAGGGCGAGGTGCTGTTGATCCGCGAAGAAATCTCCCAAGCCCAGGAGCGCGCCGATGTGGCGCAGCGCGATGCCGATCGCGAGCGCGAACGCGCCGGCGAGCTTGAGCGCGAGCAGCAGCGCCTGCGCGACGAGGCAGCCGCCTGGGATCGCGCGGCGCATGAGGATGCTTTGACCGGCCTGCACAACCGCCGCCATGCCGATGCGGTGCTGCAGACGCTGGCCGAAAGCGCACGCCATGACGGCCGGCCGCTGGTACTGGCGATGGCCGATGTCGACCACTTCAAGCGCATCAACGACGAGCACGGTCATGCGGTGGGTGACCGCGTGCTGCAGCAGCTGGCGCTGCTGCTGCGCCACGGCCTGCGCGACGCCGACCTGCTGGCGCGCATCGGCGGCGAAGAGTTCCTGATCGGCCTGCTGAACATGGGCACGGCCAAGGCGCAGGAGGTGTGCGAACGCCTGCGCCAGTCGGTCGCCAGCCACGACTGGAACGATGTGGCGCCGGGGCTGCAGGTGACGGTCAGCATCGGCGTTGCAGCGGCCGACGTTGCGGTGGACGCGCAGCGCATGTTCGAGCGTGCGGATCGCGCGCTCTACGCGGCCAAGAACGGGGGACGCAACCGGGTCGAGCTGGGATAGCCGGCGTACAGTCAGCCGCGTTGCGTCCCCAACTTCTTCCTGCCATGAACCCTGCTCTCGTAGACGTGCTGCGCGGCAGCCATCTTGAATCGCTGCATGCCGGCGCGCTGGCCATCGTCGATGCCGACGGGCACAGCGTCTGCGCGCTCGGCGATGTTGGGCATCCAATCTTTCCGCGCTCGGCCTGCAAGGTGCTGCAGGCGCTGCCGCTGGTGGCCAGCGGCGCGGCCGAGCGCTTCGGCTTCAACGATGCAGAGTTGTCCATCGCCTGCGCCTCGCACAACGGCGAGCCCGAGCATGCGGCCACCTCTCTGGGCATGCTGCGCAAACTCGGCCTCGATGAGCGCGCGCTGGAATGCGGCACTCAATGGCCCAGCCGCGAACCGGTGCTGCGCGGCATGATCGAACGCCGCGAAACCGCCAGCGCACTGCACAACAACTGCTCCGGCAAGCATGCAGGCTTCGTCTGCCTGGGCTGCCAACTGGCCATCGCCGAGGGGCGCGATCCGGCCGAGTTCGTGCACGGCTACATCGCGCCCGAGCATCCGGTGATGCGCGAGGTGTCGGCCGCGCTGGCCGCCGCCACCAGCACCGACTTGACGCGCGCACCGCGCGGCACTGATGGCTGCTCCATCCCCACTTTCGGCATTGCATTGAAGAATCTGGCGCTGTCCTTCGCGCGCGTCGGCACCGGCCAAGGGCTGAGCGAGGGCCATGCGCGCGCGGCACGGCGCCTGCGCCAGGCCGTGGCGCGCGAGCCCTTCTATGTCGCCGGCTCTGGCCGTTTCGATACGCTGGTGATGCAGGCCTTGGGCGAGCGCGTGTTCTGCAAGGTCGGCGCCGAAGGCGTCTATTGCGCGGCGCTGCCCGAGCGGGGCTGGGGCGTGGCGATCAAGATCGACGATGGCGCGGTGCGCGGCGTCGAGGTGGTGATGGCGGCCATCATCGAGGCCCTGCTGAGCCTGGACGAGGCACAGGCCGCGCTGATCGGCAGCTACGCCAGGCCCGTCCTGCAGAACTGGCGCGGCACCGAGGTGGGCAGCCTGCGCCCGACGCCGGCCTTGCTGCAGGCGCTATCGGGATTCAGGCCAGCTTGAACACCGCCACCGTGCCGGCCAGCTGATCGGCCTGCAGTTGCAGGCTCTGCGCCGCGGCGGCGCTCTGTTCCACCAGGGCTGCGTTCTGCTGGGTCATGGAATCCAGCGTCTGGATCGCCTGGCCGATCTGGGCAATGCCGTCGCGCTGCTCGCTGCTGGCGCTGCTGATTTCACCGACGATACCGTTGACCCGCTCGATCGAGGCGACGATGGCCTGCATGGTCTGGCCCGCCCGCTCCACCAGTGCAGAACCGCTCTCGACGCTCTCGCCGCTGCTGCTGATCAGGCTCTTTATTTCCTTGGCGGCATCGGCTGAGCGCTGGGCCAGCGCCCGCACCTCGGAGGCCACCACCGCAAAGCCGCGGCCCTGCTCACCCGCCCGCGCCGCCTCGACCGCCGCATTCAAGGCCAGGATATTGGTCTGGAAGGCGATGCCGTCGATGACGCCGATGATGTCGGCGATCTTGGTGGAGGACTGGCTGATGCGCCCCATGGTCTGCACCACCTCGCCAACCTCCGAGCCGCCGCGCCGCGCCACTTCAGCCGCTTCACGCGCCAACTGGCTGGCCGTCTGGGCGGCTTCGGCGTTGTGGCTGACGCTGGCGGTCAGCTGCTCCATCGCCGAGGCCGTCTCCTCCAGGTTCGAGGCAGCCTGCTCGGTACGCATGCTCAGGTCTTGGCTGCCGACGGCCACCTCGCGCGAGGCCGTGGCGATGCCGTCGGTGGCGCTGCGCACGCCGGACACCACCTCGCGTAGCGCCGACTGCATCTCGTCCACGCTGCGCATCATCGCGGCCGTCTCATCGGCGCCCTCGGTCGAGATCGGCTGGCTCAGATCGCGCTGCGCGATCTGCCGCGCGCTGGCCACCGCCTCGCCCAGCGGCTTCAGAATCGAGCGCAGATTGAAGAGAGTGAAGGCCAGGATCACCGCAATGCTGATCGCCATCACCAGCATCAGCGACCAGCGGATGCGGGCTTCCTCCTTGGCCAGCCGGGCCACTTCGGAATCGGCATGGTCATCGATCAGCTTGGTCATCTCGGCCAGCTGCTTGTCGAGCTCGCGCACCGGGCCCTTGATCGGCTCGGTGGCCTGGTTGGCCGAAGCCGTATCGGCAAATTCGCCCTTCACCAGGCGAGCGTGAATGCCCTGGAAGCCACTGCGGTAGGCCTGCAGCGACTTCACCATCTCGGGCGGCAGCTTCTTGACCGACGGTGCGATGTCCAGCTTCTCGATGGTGCCCAGTCCCTGGACGACCTTCTCGAAGGTGGACTCCCAGTCGTTCTTGTAGCGTTCGACCAGCTTCGCATCGGCCAGATTGATGAGCAGGTCCTTCTCATAGCGGCGCAGATTGCCGACACCCGCCCGGATATTGGCGAGGTTGCTCAAGGAGACAACGTCGTTGTCCGCGTAATGCGCGAACTGCAAGCGGGCCTGCGCCAGGCTCCACAGGCCGTAACCACCGATCAGCACCAGCATCAGCACCGCCATGCCCGACAGCGCGAACAAACGAGCCCGTATGGTGAAGTGACGCAGATTCAGCATGATTCAACCTCCACGCTTGCGCATTGACCGCCAGTGGCTTGCAGCCTACAGACAGTTGGCTCGAATGGAAAGCGCTAGGTCGGCGCGTCGCCGGAAATGGGGTCAGGCCTTGCCGTGCAGATCCAGCATCGTGGCGGCGAAGCCCGCGGACAGCGCCGCCACGGCACTGCGCGCGCCCTCGCCCCAGCGGCATTGCCCGCCGACAAAGACCTGCTCGATCGCGCTGGCCTGGGTGGCAAATACCAGGCCGTCCATCAGGGCCGCGTCAGGCAGGCCGAGCAGGCCGCTGGCCTGCGGGTTCAGCACCAGGAAGTCGGCACGCGCGCCGGGCTGCAGGCCCCAGCGCTGAAAGCCGGCCGGCGCGGCACTGCCGGCTCGGCAGGCTTCGAACAGGCGCGCGGCCGTCGACGGCTGGCTCTGCGGCTGCGCCGCCACATTGCGCCGCTGCAGGCCCAGGCGCTGGCCGTATTCCAGCCAGCGCAGCTCCTGAACCCAGTCGCGCGTGACATGACTGTCAGAGCCCAGGCTGATGGGCACGTTCATTGCCAGCCAGTCGGGCAGATCACACAAGCCATCGCCCAAATTGGCCTCGGTGCCGGGGCAGATCACGATGCCGGCGCCGCTGGCGGCCACCTGTTCGATTTCCTGCGGCGTGCTGTGCGTCGCATGCACCAGCTGCCAGCGGGCATCCGGAGCAAACTCATTGCACAAATACTGCATCGGCCGCTGGCCGGTCGCCGCCAGGCAGTCCTGCACCTCGGCCTGCTGCTCGCTGATGTGGATGTGGATCGGCCGCTCGGCATCGCCGACCAGCGCCTGCAGGGCGCGGATGTCCGATGCATGGGCGGCGCGCAGCGAGTGCAGCGCCACGCCGGCATTCAGCAGCGGCCGTCCCGCTGCGTTGATGCGCTGGCTGGCCTGCCAGACCCAGTCGGCATCGGTAGCGAAGCGGCGCTGGTCAGGCCGCAGCGCCGGCTGCGCGAAACCGGCATGGGCATAAAGCACCGGCAGCAGAGTCAGGCCGATGCCCACCTCCTCGGCCGCCTCGGCCAAGGCCCAGGCCATCGCCAGATCATCGTCGTAGCGGCTGCCGTCGGGCTGATGCTGCAGGTAATGGAACTCGCAGACCTGCGTGTAGCCGCCCTGCAGCAGCTCCAGATAGAGATGGCGGGCGATCACCTTGAGCTGCGCGGGCGTAATGCGCAGGGCGACGCCATACATGCGGTCGCGCCAGGACCAGAAGTCATCGTGCGCGCTGTCACGCCGCTCGGCCAGGCCGGCAAAGGCGCGCTGAAAGGCATGACTGTGTGCGTTCACCAGGCTGGGCAGCACCGGGCCGGCGAGGCGCTGCGCACCCGGCGGGCAGGTTTGAGCGGGCAAGACCTGGCCCCAGTGCCCGCGCGCGTCGACGTCCAGCAGCACATCGCGCTGCCAATGCCCGTCCACCCAGGCCAGATCGGCAAAAAAGCGGGCAGCGGGCTTCATGCCGCCGGCTTCCAGTCCAGCAGGGTCTGCAGCAACTGGCGCAGCAACGGCTGCACGCGCGCGGCCAGCGTTTCGTCGTAGGCAAAGCTGCCGTCTTCGGCCATATAGCAGCGCCAGCACATCTCCAGCTGCACCGCATGCCAGCCCTTGGCCGGCTGGCCGTAGTGGCGAGTGATGAAGCCGCCCTTGAAGCGGCCGTTGACCACCTGGGTGTAATCGCTCTGCTGCGCCAGCAGCGCGCCCAATGACTCGGTGATGACCGGGTCGCAGCTGCGGCCCTCGACGGTGCCAAGGTTCAGATCCGGCAGCCGGCCGTCGAACAGCCAGGGCAGCTCGGAACGGATGCTGTGGGCGTCGAACAGCAGCGCATGACCATGTAGCGCCTTCAGCCGGCTCATCTCGGCATTGAGCGCGCGGTGGTAAGGCAGCCAGTAGCTCTGGCGGCGGCGCAGCTTCTCGGCCTCGCCGGGCGCCTGGCCGTCCAGATAGAGCGGCTCGCCGCTGAAGAAGCGCGTCGGGCACAACTCGGTGTTGGAGGCGCCCGGGTACATCGGCGTGTCCTCGGGCGGGCGGTTCAGGTCGATCAGGTAGCGCGAGTAATGCGGAACGATCAGGCTGGCGCCCAGCGCCTCTGCCAGCTCGCCATAAAGGCGTTCAAGATGCCAGTCGGTGTCTTCCACCGCCAGCGCGCGCGGCTGGTAGCGGGGCTGCTGGTCCTCGGGGATGGCGGTGCCCACATGCGGCATGCTGATCAGCAGCGGCGTGCGGCCCTGGCGAAGTTTGAATACGGGGGCGTTCATGGTGGTGCTCGATCGGTGCTTCAGTCAATTGCCGCTGCTCTTGCCGCCACAAACGCGCTGCAGCAGCGGATTGCGGCCGAAGTAGTAGGCCAGCTCGCGCGGATGGGCCACGTCCCAGACGCAGAAGTCGGCGCGCAGCCCGGCGGCCAGTCGGCCGCGATCGGCCAGGCCCAGCGCGCGGGCAGCATGCATCGTCATACCGCGCAAGGCTTCTTCCGGCGTCAGGCGGAACAGCGTGCAGGCCATGTTGAGCATCAGCAGCGGCGACAGCACCGGCGAGGTGCCGGGGTTGTGGTCGGTGGCGATGGCCATCGGCACGCCGGCCTCGCGCAGGGCCTGCACCGGCGGTAGCTTGGTCTCGCGCAGAAAGTAGTAGGCGCCGGGCAGCAGCACCGCCACCGTGCCGCTGCGCGCCATCGCGCCAATGCCCTCGGCGCTGAGGTATTCCAGATGGTCGCAGGAGAGTGCTGAGAATTCAGCCGCCAGCTGCGTGCCACCCTGGTCGCTGAGTTGCTCGGCATGCAGCTTGACTGACAGGCCCAGGCGCTTGGCCGTCTCGAAAACGCGGCGCGTCTGCGCCGGCGTGAAACCAATGCCCTCGCAGAAGGCATCGACCGCATCCACCAGGCCCAGGCCCTGCAACTCGGGCATCCAGTCGCACAGCGCCTGCACATAGTCATCCTGCCGGCCGGCGAATTCGGGCGGCAGCGCATGGGCGCCGAGATAGCTGCTACGCACCGTCAGCGCCAGCTCCTTGCCCAACCGGCGCGCCACGCGCAGCTGCTTGGCCTCGTCGATCAGACTCAGCCCATAGCCGGACTTCACTTCCAGCGTGCACACGCCCTCGCCCATCAGAGCCTGGGCGCGCTTGGCGGCCTGCTTGAAGAGCTCGTCTTCGCTGGCTTCACGCGTTGCGGCCACGGTGGAGCGGATGCCGCCACCGGCGCGCGCGATCTCTTCATAGCTGGCGCCCTGCAGGCGCAGCTCGAACTCATGCGCGCGCTGCCCGCCGTAGACCAGATGGGTGTGGCAGTCGATCAGCCCTGGCGTCACCACTGCGCCGCGCAGGTCATGCCGGCGCAGCGTGCCCGCAGCCAGCTCGGGCGAGAGCTGGGCAGCCTCGCCCACCCAGAGGATGCGATCACCCTCGGTGAGCAGCGCGCCGTTCGCGATCCAGCCCCAGGGCGCGTCGCCGTCCAGCGTGGCCAGCTGAGCGTTGTGCCACAGCACGCGGCTCATGCCGGCAGCTCCTCGCGGCTCCAGCGCAGCCACCAGGCCGCGCCCCGCCCTTCGAAAGACAGCGCCTGATCGGCCGGCTGCTCACACCAGGCCAGGCTTTGCGGCGCCAGTGTCATGCGCCGGGCGCCATGCACCAGCACGCCGCCCTCGGCAGTGAACAGGCCCAGCCAGTCAGCGCGGCCATGAGCCAGCGGCTGGGCCGCCGGCAGCAGCTCGAAGCGGCCCTGGCCGCGGCGGTGCATCGCATTGAAGTCGCGCGTCGGGCCGGCGATCAGCGTGCAGTCTGGGCCCAGCACGCCGTCAAAGCTCAGGGGCTCGTCGCCCGGCAGCAGCTCGTAATCGTAGAGCCGGATGCCGGCGCCCTGCAGCACGGCGATCCAGCGCTGCACACCGTCGAAGGCCGAGAACGGTCCGTCCTGCTCGATATCGGCCACGCTGAAGCGCAGCAGCCAGTCGCTCGCATGCGGCCAGGCCAGCAGCTCGCGCGTCCAGCCGCCACCGTTCTTCCAGCGCTGCGGCTGCACATCGGCCGCACTGAGATGACTCCAGCTCATGCCTGAAAGCTCCCTTGCAAGAGATAGCGGGTGCCCGGATGGGTTAGCCGCACCGAGGTTACCGCGATGCCGCGGCTGTAGGTGATGCGTTTGACGACCAGGCAGGGGTCGCGCCGGCTGATGCCCAGCAGCTTGGCCTCCAGCTCGGACGGCAGCGTGGCCTCGATGGTGTAGCGCGCTTCCGAGAGCGGCGCCACCGCCAGCAGATGCTGGGTCGGCGTGGACGCGGCGAAGTCCAGCCCCAGGTAATCCGGCGCCACGGCCGGGTTGACCAGGCGGTCTTCGCACTGGATGGCCACGCCGTTCTCCAGATGCACGATCAGGCTGTGAAACAAGGTGGCGCCGGTCTTCAAGCCAAATTCGGCGGCCTGCTCGGCCGTGGCCCGGATTTTCTCCAGCAGGTGCACGCGGGCTTCATGCGCATGGCCGCGCTCGACGATTTCCTCGTGCACATCGCGCACCGTCAGCGAGGACGAGATCTTGTGCAGCTGGGCCACAAAGGTGCCGACGCCCTGAACCCGCTCGATCATCCCTTCCTGCAGCAACTCGCGCAGCGCGCGGTTCACCGTCATGCGGCTGACCGAAAAACTCTGGGTCAGTTCGGCCTCGGACGGCAGCAGATCGCCCGGCACCCAGCGCCCGGCAGAGATGCCCTCACGCAGATGATTCTTCACCTTCAGATACTGCGGCTCCGGGCCTTCGGGGGTCTTTCTCGCCATGGCGGCATCGTAGTTGACTTTACTTGTATAGACAACTAGAGTCGCCGTCCATCGAACACCGTCCGGAGACCTCCCCCCCATGAGCGCTCATCATCAAGCCCGCACCGTCCGCGCCCCGACCGGCACCCAGCTCAGCTGCAAGAGCTGGCTGACCGAAGCGGCCTACCGCATGCTGCAGAACAACCTGGACCCGTCCGTGGCCGAAAACCCGGCCGAGCTCGTGGTCTATGGCGGCATCGGCAAGGCGGCACGCAACTGGGATTGCTTCGAGGCCATCCTTGAATCTCTGAAGACGCTGAACGAGAACGAGACCCTCTTGATCCAGAGCGGCAAGCCGGTGGGCGTGTTCCGCACCCACGCCGACGCACCGCGCGTGCTGCTGGCCAATAGCAATCTGGTGCCGCACTGGGCTACTTGGGAGCATTTCAGCGAGCTGGATCGCAAGGGCCTGATGATGTACGGCCAAATGACAGCCGGCAGCTGGATCTACATCGGCACGCAGGGCATCGTGCAGGGCACCTACGAGACCTTTGCCGAAGCCGGGCGTCAACACTATGGCGGCTCGCTCAAGGGCAAGTGGATTCTGACGGCCGGCCTGGGTGGGATGGGCGGTGCGCAGCCGCTGGCCGCCACCTTTGCCGGCGCCTGCTCGCTGAACATCGAGTGCCAGCAGTCGCGCATCGACTTCCGCCTGAAGACCCGCTATGTGGACGAGCAGGCCACCGATCTGGACGACGCGCTGGCTCGCATCGCCAAGTACACCGCCGAGGGCAAGGCCATCTCCATCGCGCTGCTGGGCAATGCCGCACGCATCCTGCCGGCATTGGCCGAGCGCTGCAAGACCGATCCGCGCTGCAAGCCCGACCTGGTGACCGACCAAACCTCCGCGCACGATCTGATCAACGGCTATCTACCGGCCGGCTGGAGCGTCGAGCAGTGGAAGGCCGCCGCCGCCGACCCGGCACAACACGCCGGGCTGAAGGAAGCCGCAGCCAAGAGCTGCGCCGAGCATGTGAAGGCGATGCTGTTGTTCCAGGCCATGGGCGTGCCCACCGTCGACTACGGCAACAACATCCGCCAAGTGGCACTGGATCAGGGCGTGAAGAACGCCTTCGACTTCCCCGGCTTCGTCCCCGCCTATGTGCGCCCGCAGTTCTGCGAGGGACGCGGCCCCTTCCGCTGGGTGGCGCTCTCGGGCGACCCGGAAGACATCTACAAGACCGACGCCAAGATCAAGGAGCTCTTCCCCGAAGAGGCTCGCGTGCACCGCTGGCTGGACATGGCGCGTGAGCGCATCGCCTTCCAGGGCCTGCCAGCACGCATCTGCTGGCTGGGCCTGGGCCAGCGCCATCTGGCCGGACTGGCTTTCAACGAGATGGTCAAGTCGGGCGAGCTGAAGGCGCCCATCGTGATCGGCCGCGACCACCTGGACTGCGGCTCGGTGGCCAGCCCCAACCGCGAGACCGAGGCAATGAAGGACGGCAGCGACGCTGTCTCCGACTGGCCGCTGCTGAACGCGCTGCTTAACACCGCCGGCGGCGCCACCTGGGTGAGCCTGCACCATGGCGGCGGCGTGGGCATGGGTTTCAGCCAGCACAGTGGCGTGGTGATCGTGGCCGACGGCACCGACGCCGCCGCCGAGCGCCTGGAGCGCGTGCTGTGGAACGACCCCGCCACCGGCGTGATGCGCCATGCCGATGCCGGCTACGAGATCGCCGAGGCCTGCGCCAAAGAACGCGGCCTGAACCTGCCAATGCTCAAGGACTGACCCCATGACCCGTTTGGAAATCACCCCCGGCCAGCTGACGCTCGAGCAGCTGCGCGCGATCCGCGCCGGCGGCCTGACGCTGAGCCTGCACGCCAGCGCCCATGACGCCATCCAGCGCAGCGCCGCCGTGGTGCAGGCCGCTGCCGCTGGCGATGCACCGGTCTACGGCGTCAACACCGGCTTCGGCAAGCTGGCCTCCACCCGCATCAGCAAGGCCGATCTGGCCACGCTGCAGTTCAATCTGATTCGCTCGCACTGCGTCGGCGTGGGCGAACCGCTGGCGCCCAGCGTGGTGCGCCTGATGCTGGCCACCAAGGCAGCCTCGCTGGCGCGCGGCTATTCCGGCGTGCGGCCCGAGGTGGTGCAGTGCCTGCTCGACGTCTTCAACGCCGGCCTAGTTCCCTATGTGCCGGCGCAAGGCTCGGTGGGTGCCTCGGGTGACCTGGCACCGCTCTCGCACATGACACTGGCGCTGCTGGGCGAAGGCGAAATGCTGGTGGACGGGCAGCGCCTGCCCGCCCTGCCCGAGTTGCGCAAGCACGGCATTGCACCGCTGGTGCTGCAGGCCAAGGAAGGCCTGGCCCTGATCAACGGCACGCAGACCTCCACCGCGCTGGCGTTGGAAGGCCTGCTGCGCTTCGAGAAGGTGTTCGCCTCGGCCATCGTTTCGGGCGCGCTGAGCCTGGATGCAGCGCGTGGCAGCGATGGTCCGTTTGATCCCCGCATCCATGAGGTGCGCGGCCAGCCTGGGCAGATCGAGGCGGCGCGCGCCTACCGGCAGATCCTCGCCGGCAGCGAGATCCGCGCCTCGCACCAGGAGGGCGACGAGCGCGTGCAGGACCCCTATTGCCTGCGCTGCCAGCCTCAAGTGATGGGTGCCTGCCTGGACCAGGCGCGCTATGTGCGCGACGTCCTGCTGCGCGAGGCCAATGCGGTGACTGACAACCCGCTGGTGTTTGCAGGAGAAGACGGTACGGCTGCGATGGTCAGCGGCGGCAACTTCCATGCAGAACCGGTGGCGCTGGCCGCCGACGCGCTGGCCTGCGCCATCGCCGAGGTGGGCGCCATCGCAGAGCGCCGCATTGCGATGCTGATCGACGCTGGCGTCTCACGCCTGCCACCCTTCCTGACCGCCAACGCAGGCCTGAACTCGGGCTTCATGATTGCCCATGTGACGGCCGCCGCCTTGGCCAGCGAGAACAAGAGCCTGGCCCATCCGGCCAGCGTCGACAGCCTGCCGACCAGCGCCAACCAGGAAGACCATGTCAGCATGGCCACCTTCGGCGCGCGCCGCCTAGGCCCGATGCTGGACAACACCGCGCACATCATCGGCATCGAGCTGCTGGCCGCCGCGCAGGGCATCGAATTCCTGCGCCCGCTGAAGAGCTCGTCCGCGCTGGAAGAGTTGCACGCCCTGGTGCGTCAGAGCTGCCCGCCGATGCCCGAGGACCATTACCTAGCGCCCGACATCGAGCGTGCGACGGCGCTGGTGTTTGACGGCGCGCTGGCACGACTCGTGCAACGAGAAGGCAGCATCACCGTCCTCTGAGGGCCGCCACCGGGTGATTCCGGAGAGGCAAAGAAGACGGCACGCACCATCATCGACAACTTCCTAGTCCGACCGGAGTCAAACGCACCATGAAGAAGACACTGTCCCTGATCGCCCTCGCCGCACTGAGCTTCGCCGCCCAGGCCCAGGAAGTGAAAGTCGGCATCGGCATCTCCGGCTGGACCGGCTTCGCGCCGCTGACGCTGGCCAAGGAAGCCGGGCTGTTCAAGAAGAACGGCCTGGACGTGGCGATCAAGAAGATTCCTCAGAAGGACCGCCACCTGGCCATCGCCTCCGGCGACATCCAGTGCGCCGCCACCACGGTGGAGACCTGGATCGTCTGGAACGCCAACGGCGTGGCCACCACCCAGATCTTCCAGCTCGACAAGAGCTTTGGTGCTGACGGCATGGTGGTGCGCCCCGGCATCGCCAAGATCAGCGACCTGAAAGGCAAGACCGTGGCGGCCAGTGCGCCGGGCACCGCGCCTTACTTCACGCTGGCCTGGATGCTGAAGAAGAACGGCATGTCGCTGAAGGATGTGAACATCGTCAACCTCGAACCACAGGCCGCCGCCAACGCCCTGATCGCCGGCGCCGGCGGGCTGGATGCGGGCATGACTTACGAGCCCTTCCTCAGCGCGGTGCGTGCCAAGCCCGAGGCGGGCAAGATCATTGCCACCACGCTGGACTATCCGATGGTGATGGACACCTTCGGCTGCACGCCCAAATTCCTGGCGGAGAACCCCAAAGCCGCCAAGGCACTGGCCGATAGCTACTTCGAGGCGTTGGCGATGATCAAGTCCGATCCGAAGAAGAGCTTCGAGATCATGGGCGCCGACGTCAAGCAGACCGGCGAGGCCTTCGAGAAGAGCCAGGCATTCCTGCGCTGGCAGGACAAGGCGGCCAACCAGAAGTTCTTCGCCGGCGAGCATGCCGCCTTCAGCAAGGAAGCGGCCGAGCTGCTGCTGGAGGTGGGCATCATCAAGGCGATCCCTGACCTGTCCAAGCTGGCCGACACCCGCTTCATCCAGTAAGGCATGCGTCCCCTGACCCCGGTGACGCCCAAGGCCCGTGTGGCCTTGGGCCTGAGCTTCTTCGTCGTCTTCGTGGCGCTGTGGTCGCTGGCCACCTTCGGCGGCTATGTGGAGAAGACCTTTCTGGCCGATCCGCTGACCATGCTGAAGTCGGGCTGGCTGCTGCTCACTACCATGGGCTTTGCCGGCGATATCGGCATGACGGTGTGGCGCGTGTTGGGCGGCTTCTTGCTGGCCACGGCGCTGGCGCTGCCGCTGGGCGTGGCGATGGGCGCCTACAAGCCGGTGGAGGCCTTCTTCGAGCCTTTTGTCTCCTTCGCGCGCTACCTGCCGGCCTCGGCCTTCATTCCGCTGTTGATCCTGTGGGTGGGCATCGGCGAGGCGCAGAAGCTGGCTGTGATCTTCATCGGCAGCTTCTTCCAGCTGACGCTGATGATTGCCGTTACCGTGGGCAATACGCGACGCGATCTGGTGGAGGCCGCCTACACGCTGGGCGTCAGCGACACCAGCCTGATCCGCCGCGTGCTGATCCCCGGCGCCGCACCCGAGATTGCAGAGACCCTGCGCATGGTGCTGGGCTGGGCGTGGACCTATGTGATCGTGGCGGAGCTGATCGGCGCGTCCAGCGGCATCGGCCACATGATCACCGACAGCCAGGCCCTGCTGGCCACCGACCAGATCATCTTCGGCATCATCGTGATCGGCCTGATCGGCCTGGTCAGCGACTTTGCCTTCAAGGCCGCGAACCGCGCCCTCTTCCCTTGGGCCCAGCTGGGGCGCTGACGCCAATGACCAAGAGCATCCTCTCCATCCGCGGTGTGTCCCGCACCTTCCAAAGCCCCGGCCAAGGCGCCACGCTGGCCTTGCAGGCCACCGATCTTGATGTAGCCGAGAACGATTTCGTCACCATCCTCGGACCCTCGGGCTGCGGCAAGAGCACGCTGCTGCGCATCGTCGCCGGGCTGGACCAGCCCAGCGAGGGTCAGGTTTTGCTGGACGGCGCGCAGGTCACCGGCCCTGGCGCCGACCGCGGCATGGTGTTCCAGAGCTACACGCTGTTTCCTTGGCTCAATGTGCTGGACAACGTCTGCTTCGGCTTGCGCGAGCGCGGCCTGCCGCGTGCGCAGCAGGTCGAGATCGCACAGGGCTTTCTGGCCAAGGTCGGCCTGCAGAAGTTCGCGCAGCATTACCCCAAGCAGCTCAGCGGCGGCATGCAGCAGCGCACCGCGCTGGCGCGCGCGCTGGCTAATGCGCCGCGCATGCTGCTGATGGACGAGCCCTTCGGCGCGCTGGACCACCAGACCCGCGAGCTGATGCAGGAACTGCTGCAGTCGATCTGGGAGCAGGAGCAGAAGACCGTGCTGTTCGTCACCCACGACATCGACGAGGCCATCTTCATGGGATCGCGCGTGGTGGTGATGAGCGCGCGGCCCGGGCGCATCAAGAGCGATGTGGCCGTGCCCCTGCCGCATCCGCGCCACTACTCGCTGAAGACCACGCCGGAGTTCGCGGCTCTCAAGGCTGACTTGACCGAGCAGTTGCGCGAAGAGGTGCTGGCGGCAGCCCTGGCCTGAGGCGCGGCATCCGTCAGGCAGGAGAGCGGGCTGTCCACCAGCCGCTGCAGTCTGTCGCAGCCGGCGTGCCCGCGTCGTATCGGGCAGCCATAGTGCCGACTTTCTCGATGGGAGTTTGGTCAATGCCTCTTCTCTTGCCCATTCGCTGGCTGCTGCCGGCACTCGCCTGTCTGCTGATCGGGATCAGCCCGGCCTCGCGCGCGGCGAGCCCCCTGGTCGACGCGGTCTGGCTGCGCCAAGCCTTGGCGAGCGGAGCGCCGCCACTGCTGCTTGATGCTTCGCCGAGCAGGCAGCATGTCGGCGGCCACATCCCGGGCGCCGTCAATGCGGACTTCTATAGCTATGGATCGCGTGAGGTGGACGCCGCCACCATGCAGGCCCGCCTTCGCGCGTGGGGCATCGCCGACAACGCGAGCGGCCAGACCCTTGTGATCCACGACCAGGGCGGCACGATGCTGGCCACCTGGCTGTTCTACGAGCTCTACCGCCATGGTGTGGCGCCCGAGCGCCTGCGATTGCTGGACGGCGGCTTGGCCGCCTGGAAGGCCGCAGGCGGCACCGTCGTCAGCGAGGCCACGCCCCCTCCGGCGCCCGGCAGCATCCGGGTGATCGCTGCGCGCGAGGACGCCCGAGCGCGCCTGCCGGAGTTCCTCGCGGCTTCCGGCGACCCGGCGGGACATGCGCTGCTGGAGGCACTAGACCCGCCCTACTACTTTGGCGGCGCCCGCTTCTTCAACCGCGGTGGGCATGTGCCCCACGCGCTGCTTTCGCCGGTGGACGACTACTTCCGCCCCGACAAGACCTTCAAGTCGCGCGCCGAACTGGAGGCCATGCTGGCCCATCTGGGGGTGCGCCGCGAACAGCAGGTCTACAGCTATTGCGGCGGCGGTGTGGCTGCCAGCGTGCCCTATTTCGCCTTGAAGTTCCTGCTGGGCTATCCGCGGGTGGCGCTGTACCAGGGCTCGCAGAAGGAATGGCTGGAAGATGCACGCGAGCTGCCGCTGTGGAGCTATGCGACGCCGTCCCTGCTGCGCAACGCCGACTGGTTGAACGGCTTCAGCAACACCATGCTGCGCACCTTCAGCCACAGCCCGATCAGCATCATCGATGTGCGCCCGGCTGACGACTACGCAAGAGGCCATGTGCCCTTTGCGCTCAGCCTGCCGTCGGAGCGTTTCCAGGCCGGGCTCGGCGAGCCGGAGCAGTTGGCCGCTCTGCTGGGGCCGGCGGGCGTCGATCCGCAGCATGAGGCGGTGATCGTCTCACAGGGCGGTCTCAACAAGCGTTCGGCACTGGTGTTCGCGCTGCTGGAGCAGTTGGGACAGCGCAAGGTCTCGCTGCTGCTGGAGTCGGCCGAGGATTGGGAACTGCGCGGTCTGCAGCTGAGCCGGGAGCCGACTCGCGTGGGCGCCCGCAAGCCGCCGCTGGACCCGACCATCGCACCGGTCGACTACCAAGCCAGACCACGTGCCGTCCTGATGAACAGCGCAGCATTGGCGGCCAAGCCGCCCGCTCATGGCATACCGCGGGTCTACCTGGCCTTGGGCTTGCACCCGCCAGGCCCCGAGCTGCCGGGCAAGCTTGTTCACCTGCCTTACGCCCAGCTGCTCCACGCCGGTGGCAAGCCCAAGCCCGCGCATGAGCTCTGGAGTCTGCTGTCGAAGGCGGGACTGCCACGCCACGCCCAGGTCGTCGCCATCGGTGACGACGCCGGAGAAGCAGCCATCGGCTACTACCTGTTGCGGCTGATGGGGTTTGCTGATGTCAGGCTGGCGGCACCCTAGTGCGTGGACGCAGCGACAATGCGCCCTTTCAACTTTGGGCCTGTCGCCCAGCCTGTCGTGCGGAGACTTGTCCTGCTGTGCTTGATCCTGCTGAGCCTCGGCCGCGCGCAGGCCATGAGCGTCAGCTTCATCAACCCGGGGCGCTCGGACGAGGCCTTCTGGCTGGCCGCCACGCAAGCCATGCTGGCCGGGGCGAACAGCCTGGGCGTGAAGCTGGAGGTCTTGTACGCCGAGCGCGATCCTGAGCGCGCGCTGCGCCTGGCGCGTGAGCTTGCCGGGCGGCCGCTGCAGCAGCGGCCCGATTACGTGCTGCTGGTCAACGAGAAGGGCACCCTGGTCACGAATGCCCAAACTCTCGGGGCGGCGGGCATCAAGACCTTCGCCGCCTTCAACGGGCTGCTGCCTCAGGAACGCAAGATCTGGACGCCGAGGCAGAGCCTGCCGCTGCTGCTCGGCAGCCTGGAACCCGGGGCGCGCGAGGCCGGCTACCTGACCGCCAAGGCACTGATCCAGCAGGCCCAGCGCCGCCATCCCACCGGCAAGCTGCAGATGCTGGCGATTGCCGGCGACCGATCGACGCCGGTGTCCATCGCACGCAACGAGGGCATGCGCCAGGCCGTGACCGAAGCGCCGCGGGTTGAACTGGCTGAGACCGTGTTCGCTGACTGGCGCCGCGACCTGGCGCGCGAGCAGATGCAGGGCTTGCTGCAGCGACATCCTCATGCGCGACTGGTCTGGACCGGCAGCGACCAGATGGTTTTCGGCGCCATGGAAGCCGTCAGCCTGGCTGGCGCAAGACCAGGTGTCGACCACCACTTCTCATCCATCAACACGTCAAACGAGGCCATGCAGGCCCGCATTGATGGCCAGCTCGGCGCGCTGGCAGGCGGTCACTTCATGACCGGGGCTTGGGCGCTGCTGATGCTGTACGACCACTACAACGGCAAGGACTTCATCGACGAGGGGCTGGAGCTGGAGCGCCCGATGTTCACGCTGTTTGACAAGGCCGACGCACGGCGCTTTCTGCAGCGTTTCGGCAGCGGCATCCGCGAGCTGGACCTGCGCCCCCACAGCAAGCACCTGAATCCGCAGCTGCGCAGGTACAGCGCCAAGCCGGGCCTGTTGCTGAAACACTGACGACGGCGCTCGGGCTCTGCGAATACCCTGAGCCCGGCGCGGGACGTTGGCGCCACAATCAAGGCACTGCGCTCAAAGGTTGACTGATGAGAATGCTTCGGCTGTGCCTGATCCTGGTGCTGGTGCTGTGTGGAACAAGCAGCCATGCGTTGCGGGTCACCTTCATCAACCCAGGGCACGCCGACGAGAGTTTCTGGAGCGCAGCCACCCAGGCCATGCAGAGTGCGGCCAGCAGCCTGCGGCTGGAGCTTGAGGTGCTGTATGCCAAGCGTGATCCGGCGACGGCCTTGCTGCTGGCCCGCGAGTTGACGACTCGCCCTGCCAGCAAGCGCCCCGACTATGTACTGCTCGTCAACGACAAGGGCTCCCTGGTCGCTTGCGCGCAGCTGCTCGGGCAGGCCGGCATCAAGAGCTTCGCTGCCTTCAGCGCGCTGCTGCCGCAGGAGCGCAAGCGCTGGCAGCCCCGCAAGACCCTGCCCCTGCTGCTGGGTAGCCTGGAAGCCAGCGACCGCGAGGCCGGCGCACTGACCAGCGAAGCGCTGATCAGCAAAGGCCTCAAGCAGCTGAACCTGGCCAGCGATGGCCGGCTGCATCTGGTGGCCGTGGTGGGAGACCGCTCGACGCCGGTGGCCGTGCATCGCTACGAGGGCTTGCGCGCCGCGATGGACCGCCACCCGCAGGTGGAATTTGACGGCACGCTGGTCGCCAACTGGCGGCGTGAAGACGCGGCGGAGCAGGTGGCACAGCTGCTCAAGAAGAACCCTTCGATCCAGCTCATCTGGGCCGGCAACGAACGCATGGCTTTCGGCGCGATCGATGCGCTGCGCGCGGCCGGGCGACAGCCGGGCAAGGATGTGCTGGTCTCGGCCATCCACAGCTCGCGCGAAGCCGTGCAGGCGCTGCAGGACGGCACCATCTCCACGCTGGCGGGCGGCAATTTCATGGCCGGCGCCTGGGCGCTGGTGATGCTGCATGACTACCACCACGGCCGCGACTTCATCGACGAAGGACTGGAGTCGGTGCAGCCGATGTTCATGCTGTTCGAGCGGTCGGAAGCGGCCGCCTTCCTGGCCCGCTTCGGCGGCGGCGTGGAAGCGCTGGACTTCACGGCCTACAGCAAGCTGCTGAACCCGCGCATCAAGCGCTACAACTTCAGCCTGGCGACGCTGCTGCGCTGAGTCGTCGGCGCGCTCAGCGCCTGTTCAGCGCCCGCTCAGTGCTCGCTCAGCGCGCCTTGACCCGCGCGCCGTCGGTCAAGCCTTGCGGCGGATACACCACCACCGTCATGCCAGTGTCCAGGCCCTTGCCGATCCAGGCCACCTGGCTGTTGCGCGCCTCCAGCTGCACCTCGCTCAGGCGGGCGCGGCCCCCGTCGACCTTGAACACCGCATGCCGGCCGGGCTCGGCGCCCGGCAGCGGGAACACAGCGCTGACCGGCACCAGCAGCGCACCCTCCTGGCGGCGCGTCATCACCTTGACCGCGACGCGGTAGCCATCGCCAAGGCCCTGGCGCTGCGCCAGCGGACTGGTGAGCGCGATCTGCACACGCACCCGCTGCTCTTCGACGCCCAGTGCCGAAACCTTGGTGAACGCACCAGGCTCGACCCGGCTGACCTGGCCCGCCAGCGTGCCCGACCCGCCCCAGCGCTCGATGCGCACGGCCTGGCCGGTTTTGAGCTGCAACGCATCGCTGCTCAGCAGCTCCGCCACCACCTCCAGCCGCGCGGTGTCGCCCAGCTCGATCAGCGGTGTGCCCATCGCCACCATGGCCTCGCTGGGCTGCTGCACCCGCAAGACCTGTCCCCCAACCGGCGCGAGCAGCTCGAAGTTCCGGGCTGATCCCTGGCCCGTCCCCGCGCTGTGCGCGCCCAGCGCCGCACGCGCCTGGGCCAGCTCGTAGCGGGCGATCTGAGCCTCGGCCTGAGCGCTGGCGCGCTCCTGCTGGGCGGCCTGCAGCGCCAGCCGCGCATCATCCAGATTGGCCTTCGAGACAAAACCCTGAGCCGCCAGCGATTCGGCCCGGCGCAGCCCATGCTCGGCCTGGGCCAGCGCCACCTGGGCCGCGCCCAGGCGTGCCGCGGCGCGCGGCTGGGCGGCGGCTGCGCCGTCGGCCCGCGCACTCAGCTCGGCCACGCTGCGAGCATCCAGCAGCGGCGACAGCGTGGGCTGCAGCTGGCCCAGCACCGCGCCGGCCTGCACCGTGTCGCCCTCCTTCAGCGTCGGCCGCAGCCAGCGGCCGGCCAGCGGCGCCGAGACCTGGTAGCGGTCCAGCACGCGGGTCTTGCCATCCTCCTCGATGCCGGCCTCGAACAGGCCCGGCTTCGCCTCGGCCACCTCCACCAGCGTCGGGCGCGGTGCGAAGGCCCAGCCCAGCAGGGCCACCAGCACGGCTGCCGTGCCGGCCAGCATCCATTTCGTCTTCGTCTGCATCGTCTGCTACTCCCTCGTCTTCAAGGCGGCCACCATATCGAGCTGGTCGATGCGCCGCCGCACCACCAGCGCGCTGGCCAGGCCGGCGCCTAGCACGGCAAGGCCGGCCCAGGCATAGGTGCGCGGCTGGATCACCACCGGAAACATGAACTGGTCGGACTTGAGCGCGCCCACCAGGCCATGCGTCAGGCCCCAGCCCATCAGCATGCCCAGCGGCAGCGCAATGCCGATGACGAGTGCCATCTCGCCCAGCAGCAGGCCCGAGACCTCGGCGCGCGTGAAGCCCAGCACGCGCAGCGAGGCCAGTTCCCAGCTGCGCTCGGCCAGCGCGATTCGCGCATTGTTGTAGACCACGCCCACCGCGATAACGCTGGCGAACAGCGTCAGGATGGTGCTCATGATGCGAACATTGCGTGCGCTGATGTCCTGCATATTGCGCAGCAGGGTGGCCTTGCTGAAGCTGCCCACCACGCGCGGCAGGGCCTTCAGTGCACGCAGCAGCTCGCCCTCGCGGCCGCGCTCGGCGATCAGCGCGAACTGCGAGGCCACGTCACCCTCGCCCAGCAGTCGGTTCAGCGCGCGGCGCTCGATATAGGCGTTCAGGCCCATCATCTCGCGCACCGTGGCCTCCAGCGGCAGCATCAGCGTACGCACCTGGCCTTCCAGCAGTTCAACCTGCACCAGGTCGCCGACGCGCAGGCCCAGCTTGTCGGCCAGCCGGTCCGTCATCACCAGCCCGGTGCTGCTGGGCAGCGCGGGGCGGCCGTCCACATCGACGATGCGGCGCGCCTCGGGCCGCTCGGCCACGCCCTGCAGGCTGCCGCGCTCGCTGCGCGGCCCGTGGATGAAGCGCACCGCCACATCGCGGCCGGATTCGGTGCTCAGCACGCCGGGCAGGCGCGCCAATTCGTGGCGGGCGCTGTCGCCGCCGGCCTCGGCCATCCAGACGATCACGTCCGAGCGCATCGAGACGTTGAACTGCGCATCGACGATGTAGTCGATCGCGTCGCGGAAGAAGTTGCCCAGCACGACGATGGCCACCGCCACCGCCACGCCGGCGATCGACAGCAGGCTGCGCCAGGGCCGGCGCTCCATCTGGCGCAGGATCATGCGCAGCTGCACGCTGCCGCGCACGCCCGGCAGCCGCTCCAGCAGCGCGGCCTTGTAGCGCCCGGGCGCGGCCGGCCGCATCGCCTCGGCCGGAGCCAGGCGCACCGTAGCGCCGATGGCGTTCAGCGTGCCGGCCACCGCCATGGCCACGGTCACCGAGCCGCTCATCAGCACCAGCGAGGGTTCCAGCACATGCACGAAGCTGCGGAAGCGGAAGAACTCGGCGTACAGGCCGGTCATCATCAGGCCCAGCGCCTTGCCCAGCGCCACGCCCAGCAGCAGGCCCAGGCCGACGATCACCAGCACAAGCTTCAGGTAGTGCATGGCAATGCTGCGATTGGGGTAGCCCAGCGCCTTCAGCGCCGCCACCTGCTCGCGCTGCGTAGCCACCAGGCGCGACACCACAACGTTCAGCAGGAAAGCCGCCACACCCAGGAAGATCACCGGCAGCAGCGTGCCCAGCACCTTCTGCTCCTTGATCTCGTTGTCCAGCATCGCATGCGAGGTCTGGTCCGCCCGGCCATAGGCCTCGCGCCCGCCAAAGGGCTTGAGCACCTGCCCCAGCTCGGCAATCACTGCCGCCTCGGAGGCGCCTGGCGCCAGCTTGATCGACACTCGGTTGAAGGCGCCGCGCATGTCGTAGGCGCCGGCCAGCAGCTCGCGGTCCAGCCAGACCACGCCGAAGCCGCGCATATCAGGCATACCACCCAGGCCGGCAAAGATGTATTCGGGCGACAGTGCCCAGCCCACCACCACCAGCTCGCGCTGGCGGCCATTGATCAGCGCCGTCAGGCGCGCGCCAGGCGCCAGACCACGGGCCTCGGCAAAAGCGGCCGACAGCAGCACCTCGATGGCGCTGGCGCCGGCCGGCTGTTCGCCCAGGTCGCGGCCGCGCTGGATGAAGACACGGTTCATGCGTGGCGCCTGCCGCAGCTCCAGCCCGATCAGCTGGCCCAACACCGGATCGTCCACGCCGGGCAGCTCCAGCCGCACCACCTGCTCCAGGCGGGTCTGCGCATCCAGCACGCCGGGCAGCTCGCGCAAGCGCTGCTCCAGCGCCAGCGGCGCGCGCTTGACGCTGGCAAACACATCGGCGAAGCGGCCCTCGGCGTAGAAAGCATCGCGCGCCAGCGCCAGCGAATCCACCGCCGAGAGCGTGGTCAGAAAGCCGCCCATGCCGCAGGCCACCACCAGCGCGATGGTCAGCGCCTGGCTCCACATCAGGCGCAGGTCGCGGATTAGTTTGCGATCCAACGCTTTCATTGACGCCACCTCGACGGGCGCCGGGCCGCCCCAAGCCCCGAGAGGCCCCCTCGGGGGGCTGAGGCTGCGCCGAGCAAGCGCCTGCGCGCTTGCGAGTGGCTGCCGAAGGCTGTGCGGCATGCTTGCCGCACAGCCGAGAGCGAAGCGAGTGTGGGGGCCGACATCCTCACCAGCTCAGCTCCGAAGGGGCCAGCTTGTGTTCATTGCGCTCGATGCGCTGGATCGCGCCATCGCTGAGGTAGATCACGCGATCGGCCATCGCCGCAATCGCCGCGTTGTGCGTGATCACCACGGCCGTGGTGCCCAACTCCTTGTTGATGCGCGCAATCACCTCCAGCACCAGCTTACCGGTCTGATAGTCCAGCGCGCCGGTGGGCTCGTCGCACAGCAGCAGGTCGGGCTGCTTGACGATGGCGCGTGCAATCGCCACGCGCTGCTGCTCGCCACCCGAGAGCTGGGCCGGAAAGTGGTCAGCCCGTGGCAACAGGCCGACCAGGCCAATGGCTTCGTCCACCTGCATCGGGTGGCTGCTGATGTCGGTCACCAGCGCCACGTTCTCACGCACCGTCAGACTGGGGATCAGGTTGTAGAACTGGAACACGAAGCCCACATGCTCGCGCCGGTAGCGCGTCAGATCGGCCTCGCTGGCGCCGCTGAGCTGATGTTCGGCAAAGCGCAACTCGCCGCTGCTGGGAACGTCCAGCCCGCCCAGGATGTTCAGCAGAGTGGACTTGCCGCTGCCCGAGGCGCCGAGCAGCACGATGAACTCACCGCGCGCCACGTCCAGATCAACGCTGCGCAGCGCATGCACCGCGGTTTCACCCGTGCCATAGGTCTTGCTCAGGCCGCGCGCGAAGAAGACCGGCGGCTCAGCCGATGGCTGTTGTTCTGCTCCCATGCGGTGAGCTTGGCAGCCTTAAGTGCTCCAGGCATTGACAGACATCAAGCCAGCTGGCCAGGGCCGGCCTAAGCGCCCGTCTCAGTAGCGTCCCGCCGCCCCAGCCACCCGCAGGTAGACATAGGCCACCCAGGCCACCAGCGCGCGCGCCAGGAAGGCGCGCAGGCCGCTGCCCTGGCGGCGCAGGTCCACCTCCTGCGAAACCTGCACCGCAGCGCCGATCTCGTCGGCCACCGCGCGCGCGAAGCTGGCGTCCTGAACCAGCACGTTCGCTTCCAGGTTCAGCAGCAGCGACAAGGGATCAATGTTCGAGCTGCCCACCGTGGCCCAGGCCTCGTCCACCACCGCCACCTTGGCGTGCAAATAGGCCGGCGTGTACTCATAGATCTTCACGCCATGGCCCAGCAGCTCGGCATACAGCGCCTGAGCGGCGATGCCGGCGATGCGGTAGTCCACCTTGCCTTGCAGCACCAGGCGCACCTGCACGCCGCGCCTCGCCGCATCGCGCAGCGCGCGGCGGAAAGCCTGGCCAGGGTAGAAATATGGCGTGATCAGGTCGACGCGCACGCGTGCGGCACGGATGGCCTCGATATAGGCGCGCTCGATGGTGCGGCGCTGGCGCAGGTTGTCGCGCAGCACGAAGGCCGCGCAGACGGGGGCCAGGTCCTGCGCTTCCTCGCCCGGGCGCGGCCGGCCGCCGGGCATGCGCAGCCGGCGCACCAGCCGGCGCAGGCGCGCCATCGGCTCGGGGCTGCGCACCAGCGCAAGCAGCTCCTCGCCGAAATCCCGCCCCAGCCAGGCCCGGGTCCAGACGGCGCGCGCGGCCTGCGCCACTGGCTCGACCACCGGCCCGCGCAGGCCCACCGCATAGTCCAGGCGCGGGCTCTCGATAGGGCCGATGTTGAGGTCCATGCGGTCGTCGATGATGTTGACGCCACCCACGAAGCCGCGTTCGCCATCCACCACACACAGCTTCTGGTGCAGGCGGCGCAGCTGGCCAGGCTGCAACCAACGCCACCAGCGGTCAATGGGGCGAAACACCGCAAGCGCCACATGCGAACCCGCCAACTGCTCGCGCAGCCAGGGCAGGCTGGCCTTGGATCCGAAGCCGTCGACAACCACCCGCACGCGCACGCCGCGCTGCGCCGCGGCGCGCAAGGCGGCCACCAGCTCGGCGCCAGCGTTGTCGTGGTGAAAGATGTAGGTGGCCAGCCAGACCTCATGCCGCGCGTGGCGGATCGCGTCGATCTGGGCCGGAAACAGCGCGTCGCCGCCGCGCAGCAGCTCCACCTCGTTGCCGCCGCTGTAGACCGGCAGCGGCACGCCGTGCCAGGAGAACAGCGGATCGACGTCCGGCGACGCTGCGGTGCTCACACCAGTTCGAGCTCGGCCACCAGTGGCAGGTGGTCGGACATTCGGGCCCAGGCCGGGCCCTTGGGCACCTGGGTGCTGACGCAGCGCAAGCCGCGCACATAGATGCGGTCCAGCGAGAAGAACGGCAGGCGCGACGGGAAAGTTGCCTGGCGTGTGCGGCTAGGCGACTCGGCACGCAGCAGGCCGCAGTCGCGCATCGGCGCGTCCAGGCGCTCGCCCCAGTCGTTGAAATCGCCGGCCACCACCAGCAACTCGCCCTCCGGAACCTCGCGCGCGATGTACTCGGCCAGTCGCTGCACCTGGCGCACCCGGCTGCCGTGCATCAGGCCCAGATGGGCGACGACCGCATGCACCGTCATGCCGTGCCAAGTGACCGGCACATGCAGCAGGCCGCGCTGCTCGAAGCGGTGGTCCGACACATCGTGGTGGCCGATGTCGCCGATCGGCCAGCGCGACAGCAGCGCATTGCCATGCTCGCCATGCTTGGTGACGGCATTGGTGCGGTAGGCCACGTCATAGCCCTCGGGCGCCAGGAACTCGGCTTGGCCCTGATCCGGCCAGCCGAAGGAGCTGCGGTCGAACTGGCGCGCCTCGCGGTGGTGGAAATGCCGCACCTCCTGCAGAAACACCAGGTCGGCGTCCAGCGCCTCCACGCCCAGGCCCAGGTTGTGGATCTCCAGGCGCTTTTGCGGACCGACGCCGCGCACGCCCTTGTGGATGTTGTAGGTGGCCACCCGCAGATAGGGGCTCAGAATGCTGGTCTGCGGCGCATGGGTCGAATGTCTGAATGCGGGCTTCATGCGGCGGACTCCGGCAGGAAGCGCGGCAGCTGCAGCACTGCCTCGGCGTTGGACGGCGAGAAGCACAGATCCGCTGCCTCGCGCCAGGGCAGCCAGCGGAATTGCAGATGCTCGCGCGGTGCCAGCCGCACCGGCGTGCCGGCCGGCACCGTGAGGCCGAATACATGCTCGGTATTGCGCGTCACGCCCGGTGCGTAGCGATGCCGCCAGACCGGGTAGATCTCGTAGTCGTTGACCAGGCCCCAGTCTCGAAGCGCGGGCAGTGGCACTGCAGCGTTGTCGCCGACCTGGATACCGGTTTCCTCAAAGACTTCGCGCTGTGCGGTCTCGGCCAGTGGCTCGTCGAGGCTGTCTTTGGAGCCGGTGACGCATTGCCAGGCTCCCGGCTTGTCGGCGCGCTCCAGCATCAGCACCTGCAGCTCGGGCGTGTGGATGACCACCAGCACCGATTCCGGGATCTTGTACTGCGGCGCAGCGGCCGGGAGGGAGGATGGATCATCAAGCGCTTGCATGGCCCTGAGCATAGCGAAGCCTGGCTGCCCCTGAGTGACGCCCGGGCAAGCATCAGCGCAGTTGCACCACCGCCAGGAAGGCGGCAGCCAACAGCAACTCGTGCGTGACGGCAGCGGCGATGGCCAGCGCCACCGCCGGGCGCAGCCGCGCCACCTGGCGATGCGCGACCAGCAGCCAGACCGCCGACGCCAGCGACAGCGGGGCCGAACCCAGCGCCCACCAGGCCTGCGTCGGCAGCCATTGCGCCTGCCACCAGGCCCACACCCAGCCATGCGCGGCCAGCACCAGCCCCAGGTACAGCCAGGCCGCCCGGCGCGCCCCCATCCGCACGACCAGCGTACGCTTGCCCACGGCGGCATCGGCGCGCGCATCCGGGAACTCGGCCACCCACAGCACCCCCGCCACCAGCAGCGCCACGCTGACGCCGGCCACCGCCGCCATCGCGCTGAAACCGCGCTGCTGCACATAGCTGGCACCGACGACGATCAGCCACCAGCCCAGGCCCACGGCCAGCTCGCCCACGCCGCGGCTCATCAGCGCCAGGCGCGGATTCGAGTAGGCGTAGCCCAGCGCCAGCCCAGCCAGGCCGACCAGCAGCAGGCCCGGGCCGCTCTGGGCCGCCAGCACCAGGCCACCCCCTGCGACCAGCATCGCCAGCACCTGGGCGGCATCGCGCATCTGCGTGGCGCTGAAGACGCCGTCCTGGATCGCCCGCGAGCCACCGCTGAAGGGGCTCAAACGCTCAGTGTTGATCGCATCCGAGCCGCCGACGGCGTCGCCGTAGTCGTTGTAGAGATTGACGCCGGCATGCACCAGCAGTGCCAGCACCAAGCTGGCCGCGGCGGTGGCGGGGTTCCAGCCGCAGCCACAAGCCAGTGCCTGGCTGATCCCCACCAGCACCGCGCCGGCCGTGACCAGCAGAAAGCCGGGCCGGCTGGCCCGGACCCAGGCTGCGGCGCGCGGCAGAGCGGTGGAGAACGCTGTCTTCATGGTTTGAGCATCGCCCCACCAGAGCAACCGGACCTTGCCATGGATCAAGCCGGCCGCGGCACCCCGGCCGATGTTTCCAGAGTATGTCCCAAGGTAAATCAAGTGCCCTTCAAGGCCAATATCCGATCCAGGAGGAGAGATTATTTCAAGCGATTTACTTGCGGCCGCATTCTGCAAAGCAGTGTGCAAAGCATGAAATTCCAAACCCTTCGGCTACGCCCGGAAGCCGAGGTTTATCAGCGCACCCGCAACATATCCAAAACCCTAGGATTCAATCCCCAACAACGCGGAGGTCCCCATGAGCATTCTCAACTCGATCAGTAGCGCCTCACTGCTGCCCCAGGTGGCCTCGAAATCGATTCCGGCCAGCCAGCTGGGTAGTTTCGAAATCAACAGCCGGGAATTCGGTCCGGTCGCCGCCGGCGCCATCGGCGCCGCCCAAACCGTGCGCGACACCGGCCAGACCCTGTACTCCTTCAGCGCCGCCAGCCTGGACAAGCTCAGCCAGGCCGCCAGTGAGGCCGGCGCTGTGGTGGGCGAAGGCTTGGGCGATGCGGTGGAGCTGGTCAGTGACGGTGTGGCGGCGATCACCGGCGGCCTGGCCCAACTGGCTGAGGCGGTCGAGCAGACCGCCAGCGAAGTGGCCGGCACGGTCAGCCGGACGACCAGTGAGGTGGTCGACAGCGTCGAATCGGCGGCCAGCCAGACCCTGGACACGCTGGCGGAGGCAGGCAGCACGGTGGCCGGCTATGCCGCTCTGGGCATCGCCGCAGGCGAGCAGCTCGTCAACGAACTGGCCTGAGCGGAGCCGCTGCATGAGACAAGCCACCGCCCTGCCCCATGGCCGCCGGCTGCTGGCCGCCAGTCTTTGCCTGCCGCTGGGCGCCTGCTCGATCTTCAGCCCGCTGCCGGCCTGGGAGCTGCTCAAGGCCACCGGCAGCGCCACCAGCGCCGCCATCAGCTACGGCCCGGCGCGGGCCAGCCACACCGTGCATCACGGCGACGCGCCGGTGGAACGCCTGTGCATCGAGTTCAACCGCGACGCCCAAGCGCCGGAGCTGGTGCCGGCCCTGCAGGCCGAGCTCAAGACGCAGCGCGTGCACAGTCGCGTCTACGAGGCCGGCACCGCGCCGCATCTATGCGCGCACTGGCTGCGCTACACGGTGGCCATTCAGTGGGAACAGCCGCCGCTGGGCAGCAGCTACAAGCCCTTCGTCAGTGCGCTGAGTCTGAGCCTGCACCGCGCCAACGGCGAGCTGATGTCCAGCAGCAGCTATCTGCTGGACGCGGACTTCGGCCTCAGTAAATGGGCCAGCACGCGGGCCAAGCTGGCGCCGGTCGTGAAGGCCCTGCTGACGGGCTTCGAAAGCTGAGCCGGCCGGGGCACGGGTATTTCCACAAAAACAAACCAGCAACAAATAGCCGAGGGAAATTAAAATGGGTAAATATTCATTGCTGCTTTTATGCATTTGCATCAGCGCCTGCGCAAACTCACCGCCGCCTTTGGTGCAGGGCCCCTTATTGGTGGCAGCCGCCCCCGCCGCCACCTATATCGAGCGCGCCAACAACGGCGCCATCTATCAGGCGCATATGAATGCCGGCTCGCTGTTTTCGTCCGAAAAGAAACCCCGCCAGATCGGCGACGCACTCAAGGTCGATATTGCTGAAACCCTGCGCGCCAGCCAGAAAGTCGCCACCAACACCAGCCGCGACAACAAGCTGGCGGTCAAGGGGCCGGGCACCGGCGAGAAAGGCGGCGGCCTGTTCACCGCCCTGATGAACGCCAATGCCAGCGCGTCCGGAAGCGACAGCTTCGACGGCAACGGCAAGACCGAGAACGCCAGCAGCTTCAATGCGCAGCTGGCGGTGTCCGTCATCAATGTGCTGCCCAACGGACACCTGCTGGTGGCCGGCGAGCGCAGCATGGCGCTGCACGGTGGCAGCAACACGCTGCGCTTCTCCGGCATCGTCGACCCGCGCGACATCAAGCCCGGCAATATCGTCGCCTCGGCGGATGTGGTGAATGCCCGGCTGGAGTTGGCCGGCAAGGGCGATGTCTCGGAGGCCGCCAGCCGCAACTGGATGCAGCGGGTGCTGGCGCGCACGCTCTCGGTCTGGTGACCCAAAAGCAAGAGGGCGCCCCTTGGGCGCCCTCTTGCTGCGATGACTTCAGCCTGATCAGGCCGCCGTCGCGCCGCCCGGGTTGCGCAGGCGGATGTGCAACTCGCGCAGCTGCTTCTCGTCGACCATCGACGGCGCGCCGGTCAGCAGGCACTGGGCGCGCTGTGTCTTCGGGAATGCGATTACGTCGCGGATCGACTCGGCCTTGGTCATCATCGTGACGATGCGGTCCAGGCCGAACGCCAGGCCACCGTGCGGGGGCGCGCCGTACTGCAGCGCGTCCAGCAGGAAGCCGAACTTGATGCGCTGGTCCTCCTCGCTGATGTTCAGCGCCTCGAAGACCTTGGCCTGCACGTCAGCGCGGTGGATACGCACCGAGCCGCCGCCCAGCTCCCAGCCGTTCAGCACCATGTCGTAGGCCTTGGCGATGCATGCGCCGGGGTCGCTGGTCATCAGGTCCTCATGGCCGTCCTTCGGTGCCGTGAAGGGATGGTGCACAGCCGACCAGCGCTTGTTCTCCTCGTCTTCCTCGAACATCGGGAAGTCGACCACCCACAGCGGCGCCCAGACATCGTTGAACAGGCCGTTGGTCTTGCCGAATTCGCTGTGGCCGACCTTCAGGCGCAGCGCGCCGATCGAGTCGTTGACGACCTTGGCCTTGTCGGCGCCGAAGAACAGCAGGTCGCCGTCCTGCGCGCCGGTGCGCTTGAGGATCTCGGCGATCGCGGCGTCATGCAGGTTCTTGACGATGGGGCTCTGCAGGCCTTCGCGGCCCTTGGCCACTTCGTTGACCTTGATCCAGGCCAGGCCCTTGGCGCCGTAGATCTTGACGAATTCGGTGTAGGCGTCGATCTCGCCGCGGCTCATCGAAGCGCCACCCGGCACGCGCAGCGCGACCACGCGGCCGCCCTTGGTGGTGGCGGGCGTCGAGAAGACCTTGAAGTCGACATCGGCCATCACCTCGGTCAGCTCGGTGAACTGCAGCTTGACGCGCAGATCGGGCTTGTCCGAGCCGTACAGGAACATCGCGTCCGAGTACTTCATCACCGGGTAGTCGCCCAGCTCGACGTTCAGCGCCTTGCGGAAGACGTGGCGGATCATGCCTTCGAACATCGAGCGGATTTCCTCTTCCGTCAGGAAGGAGGTCTCGATATCGATCTGCGTGAACTCGGGCTGGCGGTCGGCGCGCAGGTCCTCGTCGCGGAAGCACTTGGTGATCTGGTAGTAGCGGTCGAAGCCGGCCACCATCAGCAGCTGCTTGAACAGCTGCGGCGACTGGGGCAACGCGAAGAACTGGCCGTCATGCACACGGCTGGGCACCAGATAGTCGCGCGCGCCTTCAGGCGTGCTCTTGGTCAGCATTGGGGTCTCGATGTCGACGAAGCCGTGCTCGTCCAGGAACTTGCGCACTTCCATCGCCACGCGGTAGCGCAGCATCAGGTTGTTCTGCATGTAGGGGCGGCGCAGGTCCAGCACGCGGTGCGTCAGGCGCGTGGTCTCGCTGAGGTTCTCGTCGTCGAGCTGGAACGGGGGCGTCACCGAGGGGTTCAGCACTTCCAGTTCATGGCACAGCACCTCGACCTTGCCGCTGGTGAGGTTGGCGTTCTCGGTGCCGGCCGGGCGCGCGCGCACCTTGCCGACGATCTTCAGGCAGAACTCGTTGCGCACGTCTTCCGCCACCTTGAACATCTCGGCGCGGTCGGGGTCGCAGACGATCTGCACCAGGCCTTCACGGTCGCGCAGGTCGATGAAGATCACGCCGCCGTGGTCGCGGCGACGATGGGCCCAGCCCATCAGGGTGACGGTTTGGTCGAGCAGCTTTTCGCTGACTTGGCCGGCGTAGCAGGTTCGCATGGTTTTCTCCGGAATCTCAGGATCGGCCGCTCTCATGGAGCGACCGGGGTCAGGTCTTGTCGGTATGGGGTTTGTGGGGCTCTGGCGGGGCCTGTGTCGGCCCTCAGGGTTGAGCGCGTGCCGGTGCGCTCAACCCGGCAGATTTCGAACCTCGTTGGCCGCCAGCTCCGGCGGCGCCACCACGCCCATCGAGATGATGTGCTTGAGCGCGGCGTCCACGCTCATGTCCAGGGGGCGGATGCTGGAGCGCGGCATCATCAGGAAGAAGCCCGAGGTCGGGTTGGGCGTGGTCGGCACATACAGGCTGACATGCTCTTCGCCGAAGTGGCGTGCGGCATCGGGGCTGGGCCGGCCAGTGACAAAGGCGATGGTCCAGGAACCCGCATGCGGATACGGCACCAGAACGGCCTCGCGGAAGGCATTGCCGCTGCTGGAGAACAGCGTGTCCGAGACCTGCTTAACCGAGCTGTAGATGCTCTTGACGATAGGCGTGTTCGCCAGCACCCGGTCCCACTGCCTGAGCCACCACTGGCCAGCCACATTGGTGACGGCGATACCGGTCACCAGCAAGGCAACGGCCAGGATCAGCACGCCGAGGCCCGGTACATCGCGCAGGCTCTGGATCGAGTCGTGCATGGACACGGGCAGCACCGCATCCATGCCCGACAGCACGGCGGAGAACACGCCGTTGATGATGCCGAGCACCCACAACAGCACCCACACCGTGATGGCCAGCGGCAGCCAGACCAGCAGTCCGGTGATGATGTACTTTTTCACATGGTTCCTAGTGGTCCGGCGCTGCGTTCAGTGGCAGGCGCAGGAGCCGCCGCAAGCGGCAGGCGCCGCGCTGGCGCTGGACTCGGTGCTGCTGCTGCTGGCGGCCGTGTCGCTGGCCGTTGCGGCTGCGGCGCCTGTGGCTGCTGTGCTGGTGGCGGCAGCACCGCCGCCCTTGAAATCAGTGGCATACCAGCCCGAGCCCTTGAGCTGGAAACCGGCCGCCGTCAGCTGCTTGCCAAAACTCTCGGCACCGCAGGCCGGGCAGGTGGTCAGCGGGGCGTCGGATAGCTTCTGCAGCACGTCTTTGGCGTGACCGCAGGAACTGCAGCGGTAGGCGTAGATGGGCATGGAGGGTCTAAACCGTTGATTAGAAAGATGAAATTATAAGGCTGGCGCCCTCTTCAGGCGGCCAGCCCGGCCAGACAGCGCGGCAGACTCAGTGCTTGCGCCCCGCCTCAGCGGCGATCGCGTCCTCGATGGAGTGGCCGCCAGCCTTGACCAGCTGCGGCGCCAGCGAACCGATCAGCATGCCCAGCACCGACGCTGCGAAACCGACCAGTTGCGGCGGCACCAGGGCCTCGGCGGCGGTCATCTCGGCACCGATCCAGAACAGCAGACCGAAGAGGATGGACACGAAGGCTCCCTGGGTCGAGGCACGCTTCCAGAATGCGCCCGCCACCAGGGGCACGAAGGCCGCCACCAGCGTCACCTTGTAGGCGTTCTGCACCATCTCGTACATTGTGGAGCGCGAGTTCAGCGCGAACAGCAGCGCACCCAGCGTGAAGGTCACCAGCACGACGCGCAGCATCAGCAGGAACTGGCGATCACCCATGCGGGGCGCGAAGGGCTTGATCACGTTCTCGGTAAAGGTGGCCGTCGGCGCCAGCAGCGTGCCGCTGGCGGTCGACAGGATGGCCGACAGCAAGGCGCCGAAGAACATGATCTGCGCCCACAGCGGCATCTTGTTCAGGATCAGGTCGGGCAGGATGCGCTGCACCACGCGGCCGTCTTCCGAGCCGAAGAGCTCGGACAGGTTCGGGTCCATCACCAGCGCCGAGTAGGCGATGAAGATCGGCACGGCGGCGAACATCAGGTAGACCGAGGCGCCGATCACGGTGCCACGCACCGCGGTCTTCTCGTCCTTGGCGCTGGTCATGCGCTGGAACACGTCCTGCTGCGGCACCGAGCCAAAGGCCACGGTCAGGAAGCCGGCGGCCAGCGCCCAGAGCGCCGCGCCGTCGGTGTCGGCGGTGAAGAACTGCAGCTTGCCCGCAGCCACCGCATGGTCGATCACCGGACCGACGCCGCCCGCCATCTGGCCGACCAGAAAGGCCACCAGGCTCAGGCCGATGATGATGACCACGGTCTGGAACAGATCGGTGAAGGCCACCGACCACATGCCGCCGAACATGGTGTAGACCATCACCAGCAGACCGCCGCCGAGGATGGCGTGATTCAGCTCGATCGCGCCGCCCGACAATACATGGATCACCAGGCCCAGCGCAGTCATCTGCGCCGAGGTCCAGCCCAGATAGCTGAGCGTGATGGCCAGGCTGGTCAGCACCTCCACGCCCTTGCCATAGCGCTTCTTGTAGAAGTCGCCGATGGTCAGCAGGTTCAGGCGATAGAAGAGGCGCGCGAACAGCAGCGCGGCCAGGAACAGCGCTGCCGAGGCGCCGAAGGGATCACCCGGGATACCGGACAGGCCGCTCATCGCGAAGGTGGCCGACACCGCCAGCACCGTCTCCGCACCGAACCAGGTGGCAAACACCGTGGCCACGTTCATGTACAGCGGCAGGCTGCGGCCCGCCACCAGATAGTCTTTGGCGTTGTGCACCTTGCGGGCCGCATACAGCCCGATACCGACGGTGAGCGCCAGATAGAGAACGACGAAGGTGACCAGCACGGTGCACTCCAGGCAAGACAGGTTGAGGCGGGACTTGATGCACAGGCTCACGCAAGAAGCGAGCCCGCATCGTGAACGGCGCGCAGTTTAGCCGCAGTGTCCGGCCGTGCGCGACAGGGGCTTTCGCTCAGGCCGACCGCACGGGGCAAGCCGTCGGCACAGCGCCTCAGAACCAGTTGGGGCCCACTTGCATCAAGATATGCGCCACCAGCAAGCCCACCGTGAAGCCCATGCCCGCATACAGCAGGGACTGCAGCAGCCGGTTGGTCCGGCGCTGCTCCAGCAGCAGCACGCGCAAAGCCTTGGCTTCGCCAGCGGAAGCCTGCTGCTTCAGCGCATCGTGCAGCAGCCGCGGCAGTTCCGGGAACAGCTGGGCATAGCGCGGCGCTTCCTTCTTGATCTGATTGACGAAGGCACGCCAGCCGACCTGCTCGTTCATCCAGCGTTCCAGGAAGGGCTTGGCCGTGGCCCACAGATCCAGCTCCGGGTCCAGCTGGCGGCCCAGGCCCTCGATATTGAGCAGGGTCTTCTGCAGCAGCACCAACTGCGGCTGGATCTCGACATTGAAGCGGCGCGAGGTCTGGAACAGGCGCATCAGCACCTGGCCGAGCGAGATGTCCTTCAGCGGGCGGTCGAAATGCGGCTCGCAGACCGCGCGCACCGCGCCTTCAAGCTCGTCCACCCGCGTGCCGGCCGGCACCCAGCCCGAGGCGATGTGCAGCTCGGCCACGCGCTTGTAATCGCGCTGGAAGAAGGCGATGAAGTTCTGCGCCAGATATTCCTTGTCGACCTCGGTCAGCGTGCCGATGATGCCGAAGTCCAGCGCGATGTAGCTGCCGAAAGTGGCTGGCGCCAGGCTGACCTGGATATTGCCCGGGTGCATGTCGGCATGGAAAAAGCCGTCGCGGAAGACCTGGGTGAAGAACACCGTCACACCGTCGCGCGCCAGCTTCTTGAAGTCCACGCCGGCCTCGCGCAGGCGCTCGACCTGGCCGATCGGCACGCCGTGCATGCGCTCCATCACGATCACTTCGGGGCTGCACAGGTCCCAGTGCATCTCGGGCACCAGCACCAAGTCCAGGCCCTGCATATTGCGGCGCAGCTGCGCAGCATTGGCGGCCTCGCGCACCAGGTCCAGCTCGTCGTGCAGGTATTTGTCGAACTCGGCCACCACCTCGCGCGGCTTCAGGCGCCGGCCGTCGGCCGACAGGCGCTCCACCCAGCCCGCCAGCGTGCGCAGTAGGGCCAGATCGTCCTCGATGATGTCCAGCATGCCCGGGCGCAGCACTTTGACGGCCACCTCGCGCCCATCCTTGAGCGTGGCGAAGTGCACCTGCGCGATCGAGGCGCTGGCCACCGGCTCGGCGTCAAAAGTGGCGAACAGCTCGCTCACCGGCTTGCCGAAGGCCTTCTCGACCAGGGCCTGCGACTGCGCGGCCGGGAACGGCGGCACGCGGTCCTGCAGCTTGGCCAGCTCATCCACCAGATCCGGCGGCACCAGGTCGCGCCGGGTCGACAGCACCTGGCCGAACTTGACGAAGATCGGCCCCAGCCGCTCCAACGCCAGCCGCAGGCGCACGCCGCGCGGCTCATCCCAGCTGCGGCCCAGGCCGAACAGCCGGCGCAGCAGGCGATAACGCCGCTGCGGCAGCCCGGACAAGGCCACCTGGTCCAAGCCGAAGCGCAGCACCGTCCAGACGATGACCAGCAGGCGCGAGAAGTACCTCATGCGCTGGCGCGTCCGCCGGGCATGACCGCGGCCGCGCTCTTGACGAGTGCAGCCAGCGCCGCGCCGGCCGTGCGGCTCCAGCGCGCCAGCTGATGCGCCGCCATCGGCCCCACCAGCGCGCCCAGGTCATCCTCGATGTCCCAGCGCAGGTTCTCGATCAGCCAGTTGATCGCGCCGGCCAGCGCCACATCACCGCTGACACTCACCTCGGGACGTTGCCCGCTGAGCGTGGACAAGGCCATCAACGCCGGGTTGGAGGCCTCGATCTCGATGCGCAGCGGCTCGCCCTGCGGCTGCTCGACGCGCTCGAACAGGCCGGCCGGCGTGATCGCCAGCACCAGATCGGGCGCGGGCGGCAGCAAGGCGGGCCAGCCGCGCAGATGCACCAGCACATGGCGCCCGGCGAACGGCCTGAGGCGATCCATCGCAACGCTTTCGCGCGAGATGACATGGTTAAGCAACAAGCAGATGCGATCCTGCACCGCCGGAGCCAACAATTTCGACCAGTCTTGCAACATGGGTCGCGATTGTAGGCAGGGCTTCTCGAATCAGCCCGCTCGCGGGGCTTGGCGCGACATGTTTTTACGAGAGAATCCTCGCGACCCGTGCCGAGCGAGGAAGGCCCGACACCGGTCGGCACCCCGCTGGCGAGGCCGGCGGACGCCGATGGTGCGAATGGCCTGGAGCCTGCAGACGATGTTTGAGGATAGGAATTACAAGAGGACCTTCTACAGCGCACCGCAGTCGGTCGAGTCCCTGATCGCCGCGTTGCTTGAACCGGGCCTGACCGTGCTGTGCTATCTGGCCGTCAATGCGGCCTTCGGCGAGCCGGTGCTGCGCTCCACCTTGACCCTGTGCCTGCTGGTCTTCGCGCTGACCTTTCCGGGGCGTAACCGCTTTGGCGAGCACCCAGCCAGCGCCTTCGTGGACGTGATCGGCTCCTGGGTGATGCTGCTGCTGATCCTGGCCCTGTGCGCCTACGCCACCAGCAGCTTCGGCTACTTCAACAACGACGTGCTGCTGTGGTGGGCTGGCCTCACGCCAATGCTGCAAATCGCCGCCATCGAGATCGGCCGGCGCATCCGCCGCTGGCATAACGCCCGGCCGGAGGCACGCCGCCCGGCGGTCATCGTCGGTGCGGGCAGCCTGGGCGCCAAGGTGGCACGGGCCCTGCGCGACGGCGGCGACACTGGCTCGGTCTGCCTGGGCTTCTTCGACGACCGCCAGCACGACCGCCTGCACCGCGACGCCTCCGAGCAACTGCTGGGCACGCTGGCCGAGGTCAGCGACTATGTGCGCGCCCACGGCGTGCGCGAGGTCTACATCACGCTGCCGCTGGGCACCCAGCCCCGCATCCTGCAGCTGCAGGAACAGCTGCAGGGCACCACCGCCTCGCTTTTCTTCGTGCCCGATGTTTTCGGAATCTCCATCATCCAGGGTCGTCTGCAGGACCTGAACGGCGTGCCGGTGGTGGGCATCTGCGAAACCCCGTTTACCGGCACCAACGAGCTGGCCAAGCGCATCAGCGATGTGCTGCTGGCCAGCCTGATCCTGCTGCTGATCTCGCCGCTGCTGCTGCTCATCGCCATCGGCGTCAAGCTCAGCTCACCCGGCCCCATCATCTTCAAGCAGCGACGCAACGGCCTGGATGGCGAGGAAATCATCGTCTACAAGTTCCGCTCGATGCGCGCGCAGGACGATGGAGCGGTGGTCCGGCAGGCCACCAAGGACGATCCGCGCATCACCCGCTTCGGCGCCTTCATCCGCCGCACCTCGCTGGACGAGCTACCGCAGTTCATCAACGTGCTGCAAGGCAGCATGAGCATCGTCGGCCCGCGCCCACATGCGGTGGCGCATAACGAGCAATATCGCCAGCTGATCAAGGCCTACATGGTGCGCCACAAGGTCAAGCCCGGCATCACCGGCTGGGCCCAGGTCAACGGTCTGCGCGGCGAGACCGACACCCTGGAGAAGATGAAAGCCCGGGTCGAATACGATCTGGAATACCTGCGCAACTGGTCGCTGGCGCTCGATCTGCAGATCATCGCGCGCACGGCCCGGCTGATGCTGTTTGACCGCAATGCCTACTGAGCGACGCCTGCCGTGACCGCACGCCCCACCCCTCGCAACGCCCCGCCCCGCAACGCCTTTGGTCACACCGCCCTGCTGCGCGGCCTCGCACTCGGCCTGGGTTTGCCGCTGGCTGCCCTGCACGCTGCCCATGCCGAGAGCGACAAAGGGCCGTTCTATCTTGGGGCCTCGCTGGCGCTGAGCCATGTCTCCAACGTCTACCGCCTGCCCGAGGCCAATGTGCCCAACAGCGATGACGTGGTGACGGGCAGCCTGCTGGCCGGTCTTGACAAGCCCTTCGGCCGCCAGCGCTTCTTTGCCGATGCAGCCTGGCGCGACAACCGCTACCACCGCGAGCGCAGCCTCGACCACACCGGCTACACCCTAAACGCCGGCATGGACTGGGCCGCGCTGGACAAGCTGGCCGGACGGCTGCTGATGCGATCCACGCGCAACCTGGCGCAGTACAACCTCAGCAGCGAGGTCAACCCCTTGCGCGCCAAGAATCTGGAACGCAATGAGCTGCTGGAGGCCTCGGCCCGCTACGGCCTGGCCGGCAAGCTCTCGCTGGAAGGCGGCCTGGCACACCAGACGCGCGACTTCTCGGCCGAGTCCTACCGGGTGCTGAACTTCAAGCAGGACAGCGCCTTTGCCGGCCTGGGCTGGCGCAGCAGCGGCGCGTTGCGTTTCGGGCTGACCGGCCGGCACACCGAAGGCAACGGCTATGCGCGCGTGCTGGTCTTCGTGCTGCCCAACGACTACCGGCGCCAGGATCTGGAACTCAGCAGCGAATGGACCGCCAGCGCCGCCAGCACGCTGAACGCACGGCTGGGCGTCAGCCGCATCGACAACAGCAACTCGGGCATCGACAACTTCTCCGGCCTGACCGGTCGCCTGGAATGGCAGTGGGCGCCCAGCGGCCGGCTGAAGCTGAACACCGCCATCGCCCGCGACACCGTACAGGAGAACTACTTCAAGGGCGGGAATTCACTCGGCGCCGAGGTCAACCGCGTTACCAACAGCCTGCAGCTGGGCATCAGCTACGCGCTGGCGGCCAAGCTGCAGGTGGATGCTGGCCTGAACGCCAGCCGCATGGACCGCAGCGACAACGGTGCGGCCAACGAGCGCTCGCAAGGTTTCAACATCGGCCTGCGCTGGCAGCCGACACGCCACAGCCAGCTGGGTTGCCAGTACAACCGCGAGCAGCGCCGCAGCGAGATCGCGACGCTCAACTACAGTGCCAGCAGCAGCAGCTGCTACGGCCAGCTGACGCTGCGCTAGAACAGGACATGCCGATGAGCAAAGACGACAAGACCCAGAAGATCCTGCTGACCGGCGCCACCGGCTATATCGGCTCGCACACCTGGCTGGCGCTGCTGGCGGCCGGCTTCGAGGTGGTGGGCGTCGATGACTTCTCCAACAGCTCGCCCGAGGTGCTGAACCGCCTGGCCGAGCTGTCGGGCCAGGCGCCGCAGTTCGAGCGCGCGGATGTCTGCGATCCAGCGGCGATGAACGCCGTGTTCGAACGCCACCGCATCGCCGCCGTGGTGCACTTCGCGGCCTTCAAGGCGGTGGGCGAGTCGACCACGATGCCGCTGGCCTACTACCGCAACAACCTCGGCGGCCTGATCAACACCTGCGAGACCATGCGCCGCCACGGCTGCAGCCGCATCGTCTTCAGCTCCAGCGCCACCGTCTATGGCGCGCCCGAGACCCTGCCGCTGCGCGAGGACGCACCGGTCTCGGCCACCAATCCCTATGGCCAGACCAAGCTGATGGGCGAGACCATCCTGCGCGACCTGGCGGCGGCCGACCCCGACTGGCAGACCGCCTGCCTGCGCTACTTCAACCCGGTGGGCGCGCATGAGAGCGGCCGCATCGGCGAAGACCCGCGCGGCATCCCCAACAACCTGATGCCCTATGTAGCCCAGGTCGCGGTGGGCCGGCGCGCCGAGCTGGCCGTGTTCGGCGACGACTACGACACCGTGGACGGCACCGGCGTGCGCGACTACATCCATGTGGTTGACCTGGCCGAGGGCCATGTGGCGGCGCTGCGCTTCCTGCTGAACGGGCGCGAAGGCATCACCGTCAATCTGGGCACCGGGCGCGGCAACAGCGTGCTGGAGGTGGTGCGCGCCTATGAGGCCGCCAGCGGCCGGCCAGTCCCCTACCGCATCGCGCCACGCCGCCCGGGCGACGTGGCCGCCTGCTATGCCGACCCGGCGCTGGCGCTAGAGAAGCTGGGATGGACGGCCCAGCACGACCTGCGCCGCATGTGCGAGGACAGCTGGCGCTGGCAGCAGATGAATCCGAACGGCTATCAAGCGTGATGGGAGAACAAGACATGGACACGATTCAGGTCCAAGGCGTGATCATGGCCGGCGGCAGCGGCACGCGGCTTTGGCCGCTGTCGCGCGCCGGCTATCCCAAGCAGTTCCTGGTGCTGGAGGGCAACAGCAGTCTGTTCCAGCAGGCCGCGCAGCGCATCGCCGCGCTGGCTGGGCCTCAGGCGCAAGACCTGACCCTGTTGCCGGCGCTGATCGTCGGCAACGAAGAACACCGCTTCCTGGTGCTGGACCAGCTGCGCGAGACCGCGCTGGAGCCCGGCGCCGTGCTGCTGGAGCCGATGGGCCGCAACACCGCGCCGGCGCTGACGCTGGCCGCGCTGCAGGCGCTGGAAGACGGCGCCGACCCAGTGCTGGTGGTGACGCCCGCCGACCAGACCGTCACCCAGCCCGAGGTCTTCACCGCCGCGCTGCAGCGCGCGGTGCGCGAGGCGGCCAATGGCGCCATCGTGATCCTGGGCATCACGCCCGAGCGGCCCGAGACCGGCTACGGCTATATCCGCACCGAGAAGAAAGGCGCCGCGCTGGCCGTCGCCCAGTTCGTCGAGAAACCCGACCTGGCCACCGCCGAGCGCTATCTGGCCGAAGGCAGCTACTTCTGGAACAGCGGCATGTTCGTGCTGCGCGCCAGCAGCTGGATCGCGGCGCTGGGGCGCTTCCGCCCCGACATCCTGGACGCCACGCGCAAGGCCTTCGCCGCACGCAAGGTGGACGACAAATTCGTGCGCCCGGGCAAGGCCGAGTTCGCCGCCGTGCCCAGTGAATCGGTGGACTATGCGGTGATGGAGCGCTGCCCCGGCAGCGATATCCCGCTGCTGATGGTCGAGCTGGATGCCGGCTGGAACGACCTCGGCGCCTGGGAAGCCGTCTGGCAAGTAGGCGCCAAGGATGAGTTCGGCAATGTGCTGCGCGGCGACGCCATCGCCAGCGACAGCCGCAACACCCTGGTGCAGGCCACCAGCCGACTCGTCAGCGTGGTGGGACTGGACGATGTGGTGGTGGTCGAGACGCCGGACGCCGTGCTGGTGGCCGACCGCAGCAAGAGCCAGGACGTCAAGAAGATCGTGCAGCAACTGGAGAAGAGCCAGCGCGGCGAGATGAACCTGCACCGCAAGGTGCACCGCCCCTGGGGTTGGTACGACAGCATCGACGCGGGCGAGCGCTTCCAGGTCAAGCGCATCATGGTCAAGCCGGGCGCCTCGCTCAGCCTTCAGATGCACCACCACCGCGCCGAGCATTGGATCGTGGTCTCCGGCACCGCCGAGATCACCAACGGCGACAAGGTGCTGCTGCTCAGTGAGAACCAGAGCACCTACATCCCGCTCGGCCAGACCCACCGCCTAGCCAACCCCGGCCGCCTGCCGCTGGAGATCATCGAGGTGCAGTCGGGCTCTTACCTCGGCGAAGACGACATCGTGCGCTTCGAGGACACCTACGGGCGCAAGTGAGGAGGCGGCGCGGCGCCTTGGGGCGCAGCGGCAATAGAAGTGCTGCGTTGCGTCGTCAGCCTGCTGGCCTTGCATGGCGCCGACACGCAACGCCTGAGTGGCGACAGCAAGCGCCTCAGGTCAGTGCCACCTGACGGGGCAGGTGAGGCCTGAAGCTGAGGCTGAGGCTGAGCATCCAACAGCGAGCGGCAACTTGCCGACGCGAGCCGGCTCGAACGAGCGCTTGGGTCTCCGTTTCTGCTCTTTTCAGCAGACCACCCCATTCGTGATGCGCTGACTCTTGACGTCAATGCCGAACCAGCACCTGTGCTCCTTGCCATTCGCGGACCGAGTGCATTGCATCTCCTTGACCCGCTTGGTTTGCGATCCATCGCCCACACACTCGTCGCGCTTGGCCGGCACCTTCATCGAACTGAACAGGTCCTTGGCTGCTGCCCCAGTCAGCACAAAGTACATGTGGGTGTCTTGAGGCTCGCCCTCCGGCTGGTCGTAGAAAGTCTTCCCGCCCATCGAGTACTCGCCGGCGACAGGCTTGTAGTCGGCCGCGATTGCTGGGGCAAGCAGAGCGAACAGGACAAGAAAGAAGATGGTGATGCGCATTCGAGGGGCTG
>PNNH01000044.1 GCA_013824165.1 Methylibium sp.
TCCACGCAGGGTTCTGCGCGGCGAACTGAAGCACCGTCTTTTGCAACTGCTCCACCAAGTCGACACAGCCCCGATTGCGCACCGCCACTACTTCTGGCGTGGGGCCCACGATGTAGCGCCCATCGATGAGGCGCGCTAGAAATTTGGGCAGCGCGCCAATTTGAGTGTCGTGGGGAAGGTCAGTTGGAACCTTGCCCCTTTCTCTTGAGATGGTTCGTCGTCGGCAAGGCTGGCCACGCACACGACGACGAGACGTATGCCGCAACGACGCCCTGGCGCACCTGTCGCCATGGAAAATGCCGTATTTGCAATTAATCAGATTAAGAAAGAGCATACCTCTTGGCTGTAATTGGCGGATTTCCGTCGGTTTCTCATAGCAAATACAGCAATAGCTCGCCATGTCACCAGCAAGCAGTAGATGCCCTATTTGCTATAGTCAGACATACAAGAAGCGTCCCCACCCTTGGTGAGAGGGCGTCAAGCCAACTGCAGCGATAGCACATACAGCATATGGACAACCTTTATTCCCTCGGCCGAGCTGTGGCCCAGCTCAGGCAGGCGCGCGGGATGACCCAGAAGCAGCTCGCGGCTCTTTGCGGCCTCGGTCAGTCCACCCTCGCGCGCTTTGAGACGGGCGGCGTCGCGGAGTTCGGCTCGCGCAAATTGCTTCGCCTGCTGGAGGTCCTGGGCCACGAGCTGTCATTCACGCCCAAGAGCAGCACCTTCACCCTGGACGATGCCCTGGCGGAACGGCAGCGTCAGGCTCAGGAGCTGAGTGAGGCCAACGCCTCAGGACGAACCCAGCGATGAAGCTGCACGTCTACGTCCACAACCAAGCTGTCGCCACGCTGGAGTCGACAGACGGCTTCCGGCATGTGATGACCTACCACCCGGACGTCCAGCCTGAGCAGTTCGTCTCCCTGCTCATGCCCGTGCGCACGGAGTCCTACGCCTATCCGGAACTGCATCCGCTGTTCCGGATGAACCTGCCTGAGGGATTCTTGCTCTCCATCCTGCAAGAGCAGCTCGGCCCGCACGTTGGCGCATCGCCCCTGAACCTGCTCTCCGTCGTCGGACGCAATGCCATCGGGCGGGTCAAGGTCGCCACACCAGGTGCGGACCCAACACAGCCGCCGGTACCGTTCGACTTGAACGGCATCCTGCGGGGCGACAACTCGGAAGAAGCGTTTGTTGACCTAGTGCGCCGGCATGCGGCATCTGGCGTGTCCGGCGTCGTTCCAAAGTTCCTCTCGCCGAACACCCTCGGCGAGCATGGCAAGGGCACTCTGGCCACCGAGCGCTACATCGTCAAAGGCACGACTGCTCGACTTCCTGGCGTAGCCCTCAATGAGCACCTGTGCATGGAGGTATCGCGCCAGGCCGGGTTTCCGACGGCGACAACCGAGGTCTCCGACGATGGTCAAGCGCTGGTGGTGCATCGATTCGACTTCGAGGATGACGGCACGACGCGCAAGGGCATGGAAGACCTGTGCAGCTTGCTCACGCTGCGGCCGGAGCAGAAGTACGAGTCGACGTGGGAACGCGTCGTCGGGCGCATCAAGGATGTGACGCCTGAGGCCACGCAGCAGAACGCGGCGCTCTCGCACCTTGCCGACTTGCTGCTGCTGACCTACGCGCTGCGCAATGCTGATTGCCACACCAAGAACATCGCCCTGCTTTACAGCGCCCGCGACCGCATCGAGCTGGCGCCCGTCTACGACATGCTGACCATCACGGTCTACGACGACTACGCGAAGAATCCACCGGGCATGCCCGTCGATGGGCGCAGCACCTGGATGCCTGGCAAGGCCCTGGAGCGGTTTCTTCAGACGAGGTGCAACGTGATGCCGGCGCAAACGCGCGAACGGGTGGAGCGCATCTGCGAGGCCATCGTACAGGTCACGCCTCAGGTGGTCGCAGCCACAGAGCAGTACCCCGCGTTTTACGAGACGGGCAAGCGCATGCTGCATGCCTGGAACGACGGGATGAACAGCCTGCGTCTTCAGAAGACGTGGAGCCTGCCGTCGCTGGACGAGACTATCGCGGCGGCCAGGTTTTCTGACCCACAGCCCATCAACGCTACGAAGGTCGAGAAGATTGGCCGGTCGCCACTGCTGGGGCAGCATTAATCCCACCCTCTACCGACTTGGCATACCGTTCAGCTGTGGATGCATCCACGCCTAACCATCCCTGCCGTGGCGTGGATAGCCACATCATGCTGCTGACACTTTGGCTGGTGCCACTGAGCCAGAATAGCCTGGAGCGCGACACAGCATGCAGTGATTAGGCGTAGCTATGGTCGAAGACAGGCTAGCTGGAGGCAGGCCGCTTCGGCCCTTCGATCAACTGGGCTTGCACCAAGCTGCTCAGCAGCCTGGTAAGTGGCTTGATGTCCTGGTCCGACGACGCGGCATCAAGCGCTCGCATGTATTCGTCGCGGATATCCAAAGTGACGACTGTCCACGGCCATCCGCCGGTGGCCAGCATGAGGTTCATGATGAACCGAGCCAGCCGTCCATTGCCGTCCATGTAAGGATGGATGAACACGAAGACGAAGTGCCCGAGCACTGCTCGCACGCAGGGCTCGGTTTCAGCTTCGAGCAGGTCGAATAGCAGCGGCATCGCATCGCGAACAGCCTCAGGTGGAAGCGGCGTGTGTCTGGCGTTCTTGATGAACACCTGCGAGCCGCGCCAACCCGCGAGTTCCGAAGGCTTTACCAGCCCGACCTGGACGGATGGGGACCAGAGTGCCAAGTACCAGTCTTGAAGGTCACCTCGTAGGCGTGCTCCCGGGTTCTGGCCTTCCAGTACCCGCAGCAGGCTCGCGCGCACAGCCTTGTGCGCTTCGAAGTAGCCTTTGGCAGCCATCGCGTTACGTTCTTGGCGATCGCGTTCCGTATCGCCCGAGCCCCAGGTGCCCTTGCGCACACGGTCGATCATCTCCGGAGTGACTTGGTAGCCTTCGATGGACAGCGAGTGATAGGCGTCGGCCAGGTATCGCACCTCAGCTTCGTCCAGGTATTCCTGCGGCGTGCCTTGCGTGCGCACGGGGGTTGTCCAGGCCTTCATGACCTGCTCCCGCATCAGCTCCCACATGGCCTTGATTCGCGCGCAGTACGGTGACTCCGGAAGTGTTCGAGCAGACTGGACCGGCACGTCGAATGGGTTTTTCTCGACGATGCTATGGCCGGCTGACCTCATTGTCTTGAGCACTCCGTCAGCCAGCTCCGCGCGGTCAACGGCGCGGAGAGCGCCGGCGATGCGCCCTGCGATGGTCGTGTGGTCGCCGTCCAGAAGGATTCGATTGAGGGCGGAGGTGTCCTTCAGCATGCCGAGCGCGAGTTGCATGGTGAGCGCATCAGCCTGCCAGACATTCGGCGTAGCTCGCACAAGGGCAGCCTCCAGCGACAAAGCGCGCAGGCCCTGGGCCTCGCCGAGTTGGTCTGCTGGAGGCATCTCCTTGACGCGCAGGTCAAACACGGACGTCCCTGCTGGCAAGGCTAGTGCGTTATTGGTGCCCTTGAGCGCGTTCACCTGGATCTGACGCGTAAGCGTGCTCGAGCCTGTGTGCAGTTTCAGGCTGAGTTCGGCGTTGATGTGCCAATCGCTGCCGAAGCGTTCGTCGCAGTAGCCGCGAACGAAGTGCCGCATTGAGGCGAACCAGGTTGTTGTGTCGCCAAGGTCTTCCTCGGGCCGGGAGGGCATGTACCAGCCGCGGATGATCGGACGAAGACGCCCACTCTCGACCAAGCGCTCAAGGTGTGTCCGCGACAGATCAGCGGTGCGAACGACAACGCGGCCTTGCTTTTGAAGGTCGTGGAGCTTCTGAAGCGATGTCGCGAGTTTGACGTTAGGACTGGCCATGTGGGTGCGGCACGTCCGAGGTGCTGTGGCAACTAGCGTAAAAGCCGCTGTAGCATTACACGTTTTATATGTTGAATTATTACACGTTAAAGCTGCTAAGGCAATTCCTGTCTAGGCCGCAGAAGTTTATGTAAGCTTTTGATTTTAAAGCGAATAAACAAACCAAGTCGATTGCGAATAGAGTTGCAAATACAAGCTGTATTCGGAAGGGATTGGCGTAAAGGATGTCCGCTTGGTGTCGCAAGTTCGCGTCCAAGCCGCGCTGATCAGCCGCTGGCCTGACGCGAGCATGGCTGCATGTGGGCCGATGGTGGGGATCGGCAGCGGTCATTGATGGCCACCCACCCTGGTGCTCGTTGGTGCCGCGACGTCCGCCTGCCTACAGCTGGCCCGATGTCGAAGCCAACCTATTGATTTTATCGGTAGGCCGTGCAGGACTTGAACCTGCGACCAAAGGATTATGAGTCCTCTGCTCTAACCAACTGAGCTAACGGCCCCCTGAGGGTTGCTCCCAGCATTGCACCGGGCGGGGCGCATTGTATCGGTGGGGCACCGGCGCCCAGACCCAGCGCTTGAATCAGCGATCAGCGTCGCTGCTAGTGCGCCATGCCGCTGGCTCGCCTGCCGGCCGACTCACTTCTGCGACAGCACATTGCTGACCATGCGCGAGGTGATGTCGACGATCTGGATCATGCGGTCGTAGGCCATGCGGGTGGGGCCGATCACGCCCAGCGTGCCGACCACTTGGCCGTCGATCTCATACGGCGCGGAGACGATGGACAGTTCTTCAAACGGCACCACCTGGCTTTCGCCGCCGATGTAGATGCGCACGCCTTCGGCGCGGCTGGAGACGTCCAGCAGGCGCATCAGCTGGGTCTTCTGCTCGAACAGGTCGAACAGGCGGCGCAGGCTGCCCATGTCGTGGCTGAAGTCCTGCACGGTCAGCAGATTGCGTTCGCCGGAGATGACGACGCGCTCTTCTTCCTGCTCCATCGCCTCGGTGCCCACCTTGACGGCGGTGTTCATCAGCTCGGCAATCTCGCCGCGCAGCACATCCACTTCGCTCTTCAGCCGCTCGCGCACGGCTTCCAGCGAGAGGCCGGCATAGCTGGCGTTGAGGCGGTTGCTGGCCTCGGCCAGCTCGGACTGGCTGAAGTCCTGCGCGGTGAAGACCACGCGGTTCTGCACATCGCCATCCGGCGACACCATGATCACCAGCACCCGGCGGTCGCCCAGGCGCAGAAACTCGATGTGGTGGAACACGCTGGGCTTGCGCGGTGCAGTGACCACGCCGACAAAGCTGGACAGGCTGGACAGCAGATGTGCCGCACTGGCAATCACGCGCTGCGGCTGGTCGGGCTGCAGCTGGGTTTCAAGCGTCTCGATGGGCCGCGACTCGGCACCGATGATGCCGGGCTGCGCCGTCAGCATGGTGTCGACGAAGAGGCGGTAGCCCCGCGCCGTCGGAATGCGGCCTGCACTGGTGTGCGGGCTGGCAATCAGGCCCAGTTCTTCCAGATCGGCCATCACATTGCGGATGGTCGCGGGCGACAGCTCCAGGCCCGAGGCTTTGGAGAGCGTGCGCGAACCCACAGGCTGACCGTCCGCGATATAGCGTTCAACCAGGGTTTTCAGCAGTGATTTGGAGCGCTCGTCGAGCATGTTTTTCATTGTACGGACACAAGGCCTCACCACACGGAGCCGTCATATCGCTGTGGTGTAATTCTTCGCATGGCCCCCAAGCGTTTCCAACATGTGGCGATCGTCGGCAAGCATCAGGCGCGCGGCATTCGTCCCCTGCTTGAAGAGATCATCGACTTCATCACCCGGCAGGGTCTCGATGTCTCCCTGGAGCGAGACACCGCGCTGAACACCGGCATCTCATCCTACGACGCCCTCACCCCGGCCGAGCTGGGCGAGCGTTGCGACCTGGCTGTCGTGGTGGGCGGCGACGGGACCATGCTGGGCTTTGCCCGCGAGATGGCCAAACATGGCACGCCGCTGGTGGGCATCAACCAGGGCCGGCTGGGCTTCATCACTGACATCCCCATCGAGCGCTATCGCGAAGCGCTGGGGCCCATCCTGGCCGGCGACTGCGAGATGGAGCACCGCCCGATGCTGGAGGGCGAGGTCTGGCGTGATGGCCACAGCATCTTCGAAGGCCTGGCGCTGAATGATGTGGTGGTCAGCCGCGGCGCAACGGCTTCGATGGTGGAACTGAAGGTGGATGTAGGCGACGAGTTCGTGGCCAATATGCGAGCGGACGGCGTGATCGTCTCCTCGCCCACTGGTTCTTCGGCCTATGCGCTGTCGGCCGGCGGGCCGCTGCTGCACCCGAGCATTGCCGGCCTGGTGCTGGTGCCGATTGCTTCGCACACCCTCTCCAACCGCCCCATCGTGCTGCCGGATTCGGGCGAGGTGCGCATGGAGATCGTGGCCGGCCGCGATGCCAGCGTGAACTTCGACATGCAGAGCCTGGCCAGCCTGCTGCATGGCGACCGCATCACCGTGCGCCGCTCCAGCCACAAGATCTGCTTCGTGCACCCCAAGGGCTGGAGTTACTACGCCACGCTGCGGCGCAAGCTGCGCTGGTATGAAGGGGTGGTCTGATGAACAGCAGCAACAGCCCGCGCCCACCCAGCCTCTGCAACTGCGCGACGAAAGGCCAGCGATGCTTCGCCGCCTGAGCCTGCGCGACTTCGTCATCGTGCCCACGCTGGAGCTGGACTTCGTCGCAGGCTTCTCGGCGCTGACTGGCGAGACAGGCGCGGGCAAGTCCATCCTTATCGATGCCCTGCAACTGGTGCTGGGCGGACGCGGCGATGCCGGCGTGGTGCGCGAAGGCGCGCCGCGTGCCGAGATCAGCGCCGAGTTTGATCGCCCCGCACATCTGCGCGCCTGGCTGGACGAAGCCGGCTTCGACGCCGACAGCGACAGCCTGCTGCTGCGCCGCCTGATCGACGCCCAGGGCAAGAGCCGCGCCTGGATCAATGGCAGCGCGGCCACTGTGGCGCAGCTGCGTGAGCTGGCCGATAGCCTGCTGGACATCCACGGCCAGCATGCCTGGCAAGGCCTGACCCGCGCGCCTGCCGTGCGCGCGCTGCTGGACGCTTTTGCCGGCCTGGACAGCAAGCCTCTGGCTGCAAGCTACGGCGCCTGGAAGCAGGCCAGCGACAGGCTCGATGCCGCGCAGACACGCGCCGACGAGCTGAGCCGCGAGCGCGAACGGCTGGCCTGGCAGATCGACGAGCTGAGCAAGCTCTCGCCCGGCGCCGACGAGTGGGACGAATTGAATGCGGAACACCAGCGCTTGTCGCACGCGGCCTCACTGATGAATGGCGCGCGGCTGGCGCTGGAGACCCTGTCCGAAGCCGAAATCAGCGCCGAAAGCCTGAGCGACAAGGCACTGGACGCCTTGCAGGATGTGGTCGAGTACGACGCCCGCCTGGCCCCGGCCGTGGAGGCACTGCAAGGCGCACAAACGCAGCTGCGCGACGCGGCACACACGCTGGCCTCTTATCTGAACAGCGCCGAGCTGGAGCCTGAGCGCCTGCAGGAACTCGACGAGCGCCTGTCCGCCTGGATGACGCTGGCGCGGCGTTATCGCCGCCCCGGCGCCGAGTTGCCGGCCCTGCTGGCGCAGTGGAAAGAAGAGCTGCGCGCCCTGGATGAAGCCAGCGACCTGGCCTTGCTGCAGCGCGCGCAGGCCGAGGCCCTGGCCGCCTATCAACGCGAGGCAAAGCGCGTCAGCCAGGCACGCAGCGAGGCCGCGCCTCGCCTGGCGGCAGCCGTCACGCAGGCGATGCAGCAGCTGGGCATGGCTGGCGGTGCCTTCGAGGTGAGCCTGCTCAAGCAGGAGCAGCCGCAGAGCTTCGGCCTGGAGAGCGCCGAATTCCTGGTGGCAGGCCATGCCGGCAGCACCCCGCGGCCGCTGGGCAAGGTGGCCTCGGGCGGCGAGCTTTCGCGCATCGCCCTGGCGATTGCGGTCACCACCTGCCAGTTCGATCCGCACAGTGCCGGCACGCTGATCTTCGACGAGATCGACGCCGGCGTCGGCGGCGCGGTGGCCGAGACCGTGGGCCGGCTGATGAAGCAGCTGGGACGCTCGTCCCAGGTGCTGGCGGTGACCCATCTGCCCCAGGTGGCGGCCTGCGCCGATCAGCATTACGTGGTCTCAAAGGCGCTGCGCGATGGCGTGACCGCCAGCGATGTGCGGCCGGTGTTCGGCGAGACGCGCGTCAACGAGATTGCCCGCATGCTGGGCGGCGAGCGCCTGTCTTCGGCCAGCCTGGCGCATGCGCAGGAAATGCTTCAACAAACCTCCACTGAAGCCGCAGCCCGCGGCAAGAAAGCCAAGACATGAGCGAGCCAGCACCCGCCGCAGCGGCCCAGCAAAGCGATGTGGTGCTTGTCACCGGCGTCTCCGGCGGCGGCAAGTCGGTCACCATGCATGCGCTGGAAGACGCGGGCTTCTTCTGCGTGGACAACCTGCCGCCCGAACTGCTCGTCGACTTCCTGACCCTTGAGAAGCAACGCGGCAAACGGCGCGTCGCCATTGCCGTGGATGTGCGCAGCGCCGGCTCGCTGCCGCACCTGCTGCCGCTGATCAAGCAACTGCGCAGCGAAGGCGTGCGCGTGCGCTCGATCTTCCTGGACGCGGACACCAATGCGCTGATGCGGCGCTTCTCCGAGACGCGCCGCCCCCACCCGCTGCGCAACGACATCAAGGACGACGGCCAGGACGAGCATCGCGCGTTGCTGGACGCCATCGAGCTGGAGCGCGAGCTGCTGTCAGCGCTGCGCGTCGAATCCACCGTGATCGACACCAGCCTGCTGCGCCCGGCGCAGCTGCGCGCCTGGGTGCGAGATCTGGTGGTGGTGGATGGCAACTCGCTGACGCTGGTGTTCGAGTCCTTCGCCTTCAAGCATGGCGTGCCCAGCGATGCCGATTTCGTCTTCGATGTGCGCGTGCTGCCCAACCCCTATTACGACCGCGATTTGCGACCGCTGACCGGCCGTGATGCGCCGGTTGCCGACTTTCTGCAGGCGCAGCCCGAGGTCAATCTGATGCTGGGCCAGATCAGCGGCTTCATGCGCCAGTGGCTGCCAGCTTTTGCCGCTGACCATCGCAGCTACCTGACTGTGGCCATCGGCTGCACCGGCGGCCAGCACCGCTCGGTCTATCTGGTCGAGACGCTTGCGCGCCAGTTCGGGAGCCACGGCCATGTGCTGAAGCGCCACCGCGAGTTGGACGCCAAGTAGGCGCCGCCGGGCTCAGGCGCTGTTCTGGGCGCTGCTGTCCTCTTGGCTGGACATCAGCACCAGTGCGACAACCGAGACAATCGGGAACAGCAGCACCATGCCCACCACCCAGGGCCAGACGGCGCGGCCATCGCGCGCGATCGCCAGGCCCATATAGGTCCAGTGCGCGATCAGGCTGATCGCCAGGCCGATGCCGTACATCGCGCCACGCGCAGCCGATGCCGATTCTTCATCGGCGCCGGAAACCAGCATCCACAGGCAGACGAAGCCAATGCCCGCTGCGATCAGGGCGGATTCCACGGCTTTGCGCACGGGTGCTTTCATAGTGAGTTCCTTGCAAGAGGCGGCAGAGCATAAGCCAGCCTGAGGCTCATGCCAAAAGACGCTTCAGTGGCGCGGGCAGCGCATAGCTGGCCAGCTCCTCCCGGGCGACCCAGCGCCCTTCGCCCGTTCCTGCTGCGGCGCCCAGCGCAGCGCGGCGCGGGTGCAGCACCCAGTCGAAGTGGGTCAGCGCATGCTCGATGCGAGGCATCACTTCCAGCTCGCCCTGCGCGCCCATGCTGAGCGCCTGCGCCGCCAGGGCCGCCTCGTCATCGAAAACCGGCAAGGTCCACAGCCCGGCCCAGACGCCGCGCTCCGGCCGCTGCTCCAGCCAGATGCGGCCGCCATGCTCCAGCCACAGCCACCAGTTCTCGCGGCGGCCGCGCTTGAGCTTGCGCGTCTTGATCGGGTAGGCCGTCGGATCACCACCGGCACGTGCGCGGCACAAGTCGCTGACCGGGCACAGCAGACATTGCGGTGAGCGCGCGGTGCACAGCGTCGCGCCCAGGTCCATCAGGCCCTGGGTGTAGGCCGCCATGTCGGCCGCCGGCTCGGGCAGCAAGGCATCGGCCAGCCGCCACAGGCGTTTTTCCTGCGCGCTGCTGGCCAGGTCGCCGTCGAAGGCCAGCAAGCGGCCGAGCACGCGCTTGACGTTGCCGTCGAGGATGGCCACCCGCTCGTCGAAACAAAAGGCGGCAATCGCTGCCGCGGTGGAGCGGCCGATGCCGGGCAGCTCTGTCAGCAACGCGGCACTGCGCGGGAACTCGCCGTCATAGCGCTCGCACACGGCCTGGGCGCAGCGGTGCAAATTGCGCGCGCGGCTGTAGTAGCCCAGGCCCTGCCACATCGCCAGCACCTCGTCGAGCTGCGCCGCCGCCAGCGCGCGAACATCCGGGAAGCGTTCGAGGAAGCGCTGGTAGTAGCCCAGCACGGTGCTGACCTGGGTCTGCTGCAGCATGATCTCGGACAGCCACACGCGGTAAGGATCGCGTGTGCGCTGCCAAGGCAATGCATGGCGCCCATGCTGGCGCTGCCAGGCCACCAGCAGGGCCGAAAAATCCATGGGCAGCGCGGAGATCAACTCCGCCTCTATCTCTTTTGGCATGTGGGGCAGAAGAAGGTGGAGCGTTGGCCTTGCACGATGCGCCGGATCTTCGTGCCGCAGACGCGGCAAGGTTCGCCCTCGCGGCCGTAGACCTGGGCCTGCATCTGAAAGCTGCCGGCCACGCCGTGGGCATCCTTGAAGTCGCGCAAGGTGGTGCCGCCAGCAGCCAGCGCGGCGCCCAGCACGTCGCGCAAGGCCTTTGCGAGTCGCTCGCAGCGCGGGCCGCTGATCTTCTGGGCGGGCGTGCGGGGGTCGATGCCAGCCAGGAACAGGGACTCGCAAGCGTAGATATTGCCGGCGCCCACCACGATGTCGCCCGCCAGCAAGGCCTGCTTGATGGCAACCCGGCGTCCGGACAGGCCCAGCTTTAGGTGCCGGCCGTCGAAGCGCGGATCGAAAGGTTCCAGCCCCAGCCCGGCCAGCAGCTTGGCAGCCGGGTCGCAGTCCAGGCCCGGCGACCACACGACGGCACCGAAGCGCCGCGGATCGTTCAGCCGCAGTTCGCCCCGATCGGTGAGCAGATCGAAATGGTCGTGCGGCCCGGGCGGCGGCTGATGCTCGCGAAAGGCCAGCGAGCCGGACATGCCCAGGTGCAGCAAGAGCCCGCCACTGTCCTCAGGCAATGGAGCGACCAGCGGCAGCCAGATGTACTTGCCACGGCGGCTGACCGGGCCGACGCGCAAGCCGACCAGGCGCGCGGCTTCGACGCCCAGCGGCCAGCGCAAGGGCTTGCCCAGGCGCAGCGCCAGCACCCGGGCGCCCTCGATCGCAGGCGCGAAACTGCGGCGGCTGATCTCGACTTCGGGCAACTCTGGCATGGGCGCGATGATACGGGCGCCCCCCAAAGACCCCCTCCTACAATCCAGCAACAAGAAGTCGGCATCATGGCGGTGTCGCAGCCCGGAGGCTCCATGCCCAAGTTCCACCCTCGTCCCGCAAAGCACTGGCTGCCCGCCATCGCCCTGGCCCTGCTGAGCCCGGCCCTGCATGCCGATGCCCAGGCCGCGCCTGCACCGGTGAGCAATTCCCAGATGGACGCGCCCTTGTTCCATCAGCTGCTGGTCGGTGAGCTTGAGCTGCGCACTGGCCAGCCTGCGGTGGCTTACCAGCTGCTGCTGGATGCCGCGAGGCGCACTGGCGACGAGGCCCTGTTCAAGCGGGTCGTCAATATCGCGCTGCAGGCCCGGGCCGGGGATCAGGCCCTGATCGCTGCCCGCGCCTGGCGAGAGTCGCTGCCGCAGTCGGTCGAAGCCCTGCAGATGATTCTTCAGCTGGTCGCGGTGCTGAACCGGCCGGCAGAAGCCGCCGAGCCCCTGTCGGCCCTGCTGAGGCTGTCGCCGCCGATGCAGCGCCCGGGCGTGCTCGCCTCGATGCCGCGGCTGTTCCAGCGCTCGCCCGAACCCAAGAAGGTGCTTCAAGCCCTTCAACCGGTGCTGCAATCCGCCCGAAACCAGGCAGGCTCGGCCCTGATGGCTTCGATGGTGCTGGGCCGCCTGGCCTTGAATGCCGGCGAGCCGAAGCTGGCGCTTGAAATGGCCCAGGCAGGAGTCAAGGACTTTGCCGAGGCCGACGAGCCGCTGCTGCTGGCGCTCGACGTGATGCCAGCGCTGGCCGAGGCCGAAGGACTGGTAACTACCAGGCTGCAGGCCCAGCCCCAACAGCATGTGCTGCGCATGGCCTACGGGCGGACGCTGGCTCGAATGCAGCGTTCTGGCGATGCCGCAGAAGAGTTCCGCCGCGTCACCGAGGCCGCGCCCGAGATGCACCAGGCCTGGTATTCGCTCGGTGCGCTGGAGCTTGAACTGCGGCATCCGAAGGAAGCCGAGCGCGCGCTCTCGACCTTCCTGGAGCGGCTCGACGCCAGTCCGGATGCCGAGAACAAGGACATGCGCCAGCAGGCCTGGCTGATGCTGGCACAAGCGACGGAAATGCGCGGCGACCTCAAGGCCGCTCAGGCCTGGCTCGCCAAGGTCGATCTGCCGCAACGCCAGCTTGAAGTGAATTTCCGGCGCGCCTCGCTGCTGGCGCGCCAAGGCCAGGTGGCCGAAGCGCGCAAGCTGCTTCAGGACATGCCCGGAGAGCGTGATGAAGACCGCCGCGCCAAGCTGCTGGCGGAATCACAGCTGATGCGGGACCTGCAGGACTGGCAGCAGGCCTACGCCGTGCTTGCCACCGCCAATCAGCAGTTCACCAACGATGTCGACATGCTCTACGAGCAGGCGATGATGGCCGAGAAGATCGGGCGGCTCGACGAGATGGAGCAGCTGCTGCGCCGCGTCATGGAGATCAAGCCCGAGCACTACCACGCCTACAACGCACTGGGCTATTCGCTGGCTGAGCGCAGCCTGCGCCTGAGCGAGGCTCGCACCTTGATCGCCAAGGCGCTGGAATTCGCCCCCGGCGAGCCCTTCATCGTCGACAGCCTGGGCTGGGTGGAATTCCGGCTGGGCAATCATGCGGAAGCGCTGCGCCTGCTGCGCCAGGCCTACAAGGCCCGGCCCGACGCCGAGATTGCCGCGCACCTGGGCGAGGTGCTGTGGGTCACGGGCGAACGCGATGAAGCACAGCGCGTCTGGCGCGAAGGCAGCCAGCGTGATCCCAAGAATGAAGCGCTGCGCGAGACCGTCAAGCGCCTGCAGGGCGCCCGCCCCTGAGCTTGATGAGCCAAGCCAAGGACTTGCGGCGCCGTCAACTGGGCGCGGCGGCGCTGCTGGCGCTGGCCATCCTGGGCAGCGGCTGCGCCAGCCGCCCGCCCAGCCAAGACTTCAGCGGCGAGCGTCTGCAAGGGCGGCTGTCGGTGCAGTCGGACGCGGGCAGCAGCGGCAGCAGCGCGTTCGAACTGCTGGGCAATGCCGATGCCGGACAACTGGAGCTGAGCACACCGCTGGGCAGTCTGGTTGCACGCGCCAGTTGGTCTGCAGGCTCGGTGCTGCTTGAAACGCCCAATGAAAAGCGCCGCTTCAACAGCCTCGATGAACTGGGGCAGGACTTGCTTGGCGAGCCTGTGCCGGTGGCAGCCCTGTTCGATTGGCTGCGCGCTCGCCCCTGGCCGCTGTCTGCCTCTGAACCCCTGCCTGCGCCAGCACGCGGCTTCACGCAAATCGGTTGGCGCATCGAGCTTGATCGCTTTGATGACGGTCTGCTCGTGGCGCGCCGGCTGGCAGCGCCGGCGCTGACGCTGCGGGTGCGCCTCAATCCCTGAACCTCTTCAGCCATGCTCGCCCTGTACGACGTCCCGGCCCCAGCCAAACTCAATCTCTTTCTGCATGTGGTGGGCAAGCGCCCCGATGGATACCACCTGCTGCAGTCCCTGTTCGTGCTGATCGATTGGGCCGACACCCTGCACTTCGAACGACGAAGCGATGGCCTGCTGCAGCGCCACGATCAGGGCGATGCCTTGCCGCCAGACGACCTGTGCCTGCGCGCCGCCCGCAGCCTGCAGCAGGCTGGCGGAGTCACACAGGGTGCGGACATCCACATCGAGAAACGCCTGCCATCCGGCGCCGGGATGGGCGGAGGCTCGTCCGATGCGGCCTCGACGCTGCTGGCGCTGAATCGCCTGTGGGGGCTGAACTGGCCGCTGTCCCGCCTGATGAAGCTCGGCCTGAGTCTGGGTGCCGATGTGCCCTTCTTCCTCGGCGGCCGGCACGCCTTCGTGGAAGGCATCGGCGAGATCCTGCATCCGCTGGACCTGCCGGCGCAGCGCTATGCCGTGCTGAAGCCCCCGGTCAGCATCGCAACCAAGGATATTTTTTCGAGTTCCCTCTTGGCAAGATCGGAATCCGTGGCTATAGTAGCGGGCTTTCCTGCACACAACAGCGCAGACGTCAAGGCAGACAATGCCAAGACATCATCTGACAGTGTGAGCTTGGATGCCGAACGCGCAGCAAGGCTTGTCGGTGGTTTTGGTCGAAACGACCTGCAGCCACCTGCCGAAGCAAGCTGCTCCGAAGTCAGCCAGGCACTGGGCATGCTCAAGAGCCAGTTCGGCAATAGCCGAATGACGGGTTCAGGCAGTGCGGTATTCGCAAGAATCGGCACTGAAGCAGGCCTGATAATGCAGGGGGAAACAGGCTCAGAGAGCCAGCCCATGGCGATATGGCCGCAGGATCTTCCGGCGGACTGGGTTGGCAGGATGTGTCGCAGTCTGGACAGGCACCCGCTTTACGGCTGGGCCGGGGACTGAAAAAAGTTTTGGGGTGCTGCAGCTCTGCAGTGTCCTGTGTAGGGGAGTCGCCAAGTTGGTCAAGGCATCGGATTTTGATTCCGACATGCGAGGGTTCGAGTCCTTCCTCCCCTGCCAAATGATTTGAGAGTTCCGACTACGGAACTCTGGATTCGAGAAACCCGGTCTTCGGGTTTTTTGGTTTCTGAAAGACCCGGACACGATGGCTGGCCACGGGTCCTTTGCAAAAGGATGGCCCGTGCTGCTCAATACCGTCCTCTTCACCGGGAACGCGAATCCGGTGCTCTCCCAAGAAATCGCCACCCATCTGGGGCTCGAACTCGGCAAAGCTAAGGTCGGCCGTTTTTCGGATGGCGAAGTCGACGTTGAGATCCAGCAGAACGTCCGCGCCCGCGATGTGTTCGTGGTTCAGCCGACCTGCGCACCGACAAACGACAATCTGATGGAGTTGTTGGTGATGGTTGATGCGCTGAAGCGCTCCAGCGCTCGCCGCATCACCGCCGTGATCCCCTATTTCGGCTACGCCCGCCAGGACCGCCGTCCGCGCAGCACCCGCGTGCCGATCTCGGCCAAGGTGGTGGCCAATCTGCTGGAAACCGTCGGTGTCGAGCGTGTGCTCACGATGGACCTGCACGCTGACCAGATCCAGGGCTTCTTCGACATCCCGGTCGACAACATCTACGCCAGCCCGGTGCTGCTGTCTGACCTGAAGAGCCGCAACTACTCCAATCTGGTGGTGGTCAGCCCCGACGTCGGCGGCGTGGTGCGCGCCCGTGCGCTGGCCAAGCAGCTGGGCTGCGACCTGGCCATCATCGACAAGCGCCGCCCCGCCGCCAATGTGTCCGAAGTGATGCACGTGATCGGCGAAATCGACGGCCGCAACTGCGTGATCATGGACGACATGATCGACACGGCAGGCACGCTGGTGAAGGCGGCCGAAGTCTTGAAGGACCGCGGCGCCAAGAGCGTGTTCGCCTACTGCACCCACCCCATCCTGTCCGGCCCGGCAATCGAGCGCATCTCGAACTCACATCTGGACGAGGTGGTGATCACCAACACGATTCCGCTGTCCAACGCCGCGCGCGCCTGCGGCAAGATCCGCCAGCTGTCGGTCGCCTTCCTGTTCGCGGAGACGATCCGCCGCATCTCGGATGGCGAATCGGTCACTTCGCTGTTCTCGGAGCAGAACAACAATTTCTAAGCATTCAGAGGGCTCGGTCGCAAGGCCGGGCCCTTTGTGCGGAAGAGCCTGGTCGCGGGCCTTCCACCTTCCGAAACGCCATGGTGGCGTTTCTTCATTTGGAGTTAATTATGAAATTCACCGCTTTTGAGCGCACGCTGCAGGGGACCGGAGCGAGCCGCCGCCTGCGCATCGCTGGCAAGGTGCCTGCCATCGTTTTCGGTGCTGGCGAGCCTGCCATGGTCGAGCTGGACCACAACGCGCTGTTCCACGCGCTGAAGAAGGAAGCCTTCCACAGCTCCATCCTCGAGATGGAACTGAACGGCGCCGTCACCCAGGTGCTGCTGCGCGACTACCAGCTGCACCCCTACAAGCCGCAAGTCCTGCACTGCGACTTCCAGCGCGTCGACAACACGACCAAGATCACCAAGAAGGTTCCGCTGCACTTCGTCGGTGAAGCCGAGTCGCCGGCCGTCAAGCTGGACCACTGCACAGTCAACCACGTGATCACCGAGCTGGCCATCACCTGCCTGGCTCAGCAGCTGCCCGAGTTCATCGAAGTGAACCTGAGCGGCATGACCAAGGGCCACTCGCTGCATGTCAACGACATCACGCTGCCCGCTGGCATCAAGGTCGTCACGCACGGCAAGCCGAACCCGGTGATCGCCACCCCGGTCGAGCCGGCAAAGGAAGAAGTGATCGTCGCCGCCGCTCCGGCCGACGATGGCAAGGGCAAGAAGGGCAAGAAGAAGTAATCACTTCTTCTTCACCCGGCTCACGCCGCATGTCGAAAGGCCCCGCTTGCGGGGCCTTTCTTCTTGGTGCTGCGATTCAGCGCTGCTGCGTGCCGCTGGGCCAGCCCTGCCCCAGGTCGCCGAACAGCCCCGCCATGATCTTCAAGCCCTGTTCCAGCGTGAACACCGGCAGATGCTCATCCGGCGCATGCTGCGCGCAGGTTGGCACCGAATGCGGCACCCACAGCGTCGGCAGGCCCAGCACCTCGGCGAAGCAATCATTGGGCAAGGAGCCGCCCAGGTTGGGCAGCAGCACTGGCTCGACGCCGGTGGTCTCGCGCATCGAGGCCAGCGCCCAGCGCACCCAGGGGCTGTCGGGATCGAGCCTTGTGGCCGCCATGATCTCGGCGCCGGCCTGCCGCAGCTGAACTCGCTCAAAACCCTGCGCATCCAGATGCTCCCGCAAGGCCGGCAGGAAGGTGGCCGGGTCACGGCCCACGACGAAGCGGATCTGCATTTGCGCCACCGCCTTGGGCGGGATGGCATTGACCGGCTTGTCCGGATTGCCGCACTTGAAGGCCAGCACCTCGATGCTGTTCCAGCCGAACACGCGTTCGGCCGGCGTCAACCCTGGCTCGCCCCAGTCGGCATCGATCGCTGGCCCACCGGGCTCGCCGGGCTGCACGCCCGCCAGCGCCTCGCGCACCGCAGCCGGCACGGGCGGTGGACGCAAAGCCTCGACGCGGATCACGCCGCGTGCGTCGACGATGCTGTGGATGGCCGCCGCCAGCTGCACGCCCGGATTGGCCAGCAAGCCGCCCCAGTTGCCGGAGTGATGGGCGCCGTCGCGCAGGTCCAGCTCCAGATCGAAATTCATCACCCCGCGCGAGCCGAGGAACAGCGTCGGCTGCTGCTGGCTCAAGCGCGGGCCGTCAGAGGCGATGAAGACATCGGCCGCCAGCTGCGCCGCGCGCAACTCGCACTGCATTTTGAGGCCGGGCGAGCCGACTTCCTCGCCCATTTCGAACAGCCACTTGACGTTGAAGCCCAGCCGGCCGCGCGACTGCAGCACCTGGCCCAAGGCCTGCAGGTTCACGCTGTGCTGGCCCTTGTTGTCGGCCACGCCGCGGCCGTACCAGCGGCCGTCCTTGGCCTCCAGCGTCCAGGGTGAAGCGGCCTTGCGCCACTTGCTGTCATCACCCGGCACCACATCGCCATGGCCGTACATCAGCACGGTCGGCAAGGCGGAGGCCTCGTGGCGCTCGGCAAACAGCATCGGCGGCGCGCCGTCCACCGGATTGGGCCAGTCCTCGCAGACAAAGCCCATGGCCTCCAGTTCGGGGCGCAGCTCCTCGTCGAGATAGCGCCTCAACTCAGGCGCACGCTCGCGGTTCTGGCTCTCGGTGGGAATGGCGACGCGGCGCGTCAGCGTGCGCTGCAGGGTCGCTAGATCGCTCGTCTCGACAAGTGATGTGTGCATGGCCGGATCCTAAGCCAGCGCCGATAATCGCCGCCATCATGATTCGACTGATTGTTGGCCTGGGCAACCCCGGCACTGAATACGAAGACACGCGCCACAACGCCGGCTTCTGGTGGGTGGACACGCTGGCGCGCCGCCTGGGCGCCAGCCTGCAGGTCGAGCGCAACTACTTCGGCTTGGTGGCCCGCGTCAACAACGCGCCCGGCGCACCAGGCCCGATCTGGCTGCTCGAACCGATGACCTATATGAACCTGTCGGGCAAGTCGGTCGCCGCGCTGGCACGCTTCTTCAAGATCGCGCCCGAGGAGATCCTGGCCGTGCACGACGAGCTCGATCTGGCGCCTGGCGAGATGAAGTTCAAGCAAGGCGGCGGCAACGGCGGCCACAACGGCCTAAAGGACATGCAGGCTCAGCTCGGATCGGCTAACTTCTGGCGCCTGCGTCTTGGCATCGGCCACCCCGGCGTCAAAGCCGAGGTCGCGGCCTATGTGCTGCGCAAGCCGCCGCTGTCGGAGCGCCAGGCGATCGAGGACTGCATCGCCAAATCGCTGGAAGCGGCCGAGCTGCTGTTCAAGGGCGAGATGGACAAGGCGATGATGAAGATCCACGCCAAGCCGCCGCGCCCCAAGCCACCGAAGCCTCCCAAGCTGCCAGTCCCCGCAGCCGCCGAAGGCGCTGCGCCGACTGACAGCGACAAGGAAACCAGCACCTCAGAACCGCGCTGACCCTGGGCTGCGTCATCACGCTGATGGCGTTGGGCAGCTCAGTGTTGGCGCGGGCTGAAACCCGCAGCACCCCGCTGTATCGCTGAGGCCCCGACGGCCGCGACTTGCGTGACGCTCCCTGCCCGGACGGCAGGTCGGCCCAGGATCTGAAGTATGAACAGCCCAGCGCCGCCCAGGCCCGTGAGGCATGAGAACGCGCTCAGCACGAGCGAAAGCAAGCCGATGCCATGGAGCGCGAGCGGCTCAAAAGTGAAGCCGCCGCGCGCCGCAACGCCGCACCGGCCATCGGCATCCCGGGACATCGCAGCGAGCCCCCTGCTGCTGCCGCAAGCGCCCCCAAGGGCGGCAAGAACCAGCCGCCAAAGCCCAAGAAGGTCAAGCGCATCGACAAGCCCCAGTCGGCTGCGAACGACAAACCGGCCGGCAGCAGCAAGCCCTGACCTAGAATCAGCCCGTTGGTGCTCGTGCAGACATTGCGTCTGTGCAGTTAAACGGGAATCAGGAAGGTGCGTCTCATCGAGGCAATCCCAACCTGAGCTGTCCCCGCAACGGTAAGTGGACGAAGCGGCTTTGTTTTTTGCTTCCAGTCCCTGCACATCGATCCACTGGCGCTTGCCAAGCGCTGGGAAGGATGCAGGGATGAAGTCCACCAGCCCGGATACCGGCCAACACGTGATGGGTCTGCGCTCTGGCGCTGACGCGTCGTTTCACAGGGGCCTGCGGGGAAGCTGGCGCCTGGACAAATCGATGGGTCCTTTCTCTCATGACTGCAAGTTTCCGACGCGCACCGCGTCGCTGCGCCCCTGTCCGCGCCACGCTGCTGCGTGCCGCCGTCTTCACCCTGGCGCCGCTGGCGCTGGCCCTGCCCGCACAGGCACAACAAGCCGGAGGCAGCCGCCTAGACCAGGTCGTCGTCACCGCCTCGCGCATGCCACAGCGCCTGGGCGATGTGCTGGCTGACCTCACGGTAATCGGCCGCACCGAGATCGAGCGCCAGTCCTTCGGCTCGGTGGCTGACCTGCTGCGCAATGCCGGCTGTGCCGAGCTCGTCCGCAACGGCGGTCCGGCCAGCACCACCTCGCTGTTCCTGCGCGGTGCCGACAGCCGCCACACCGTGGTGCTGCTGGACGGGGTGCGCATCGATTCGCAGTCCACTGGCGGCGCCTCCTGGCAAGCCATCCCGCTTGCCAATGTCGAGCGGGTGGAAGTGCTCAAAGGCCCGGCCAGCGCCATCTACGGCTCGGACGCTATCGCCGGCGTGGTGCACATCATCAGCCGCAAGGGCGATGGCAAGAGTGCCGCGCCGCGCCTGGAACTTGGCGCCGCCTACGGCAGCCTGTCCTCCTTCAAGGCCGATGCGGCACTGAGCGGCGGCAATGCCCAGTTCGACTACATGCTGAGCCTGGCAACCGACGAGAGCAAGGGCTTCAACGCGACTACCAAACAGTCCGCCTTCTCCTATGTGCCCGACGTCGACGGCTGGAGCAACTACAGCAGCACGCTGCGCCTGGGTGGCACGGTCGCCAGCGGTCACCGCATCGAACTGCTGGCCGTGGCTGCACATACCGACGGTCAGTACGACGGCTCCTCGTCGCGCCCGACGGTCGACGATCACGCGATCCAGGATAACCGCGCGCTGCGCGCCAGCTGGGCCGCCCAGTGGAGTGCTGCGCTGCGCACCGAGCTGAGCGTCGGCGAAGGCCGCGACCGCTACGAAACCACGCCCTCGCCCTACCTGACCGAGACTACGCTGCGCAATGTGGCGCTGCTGGGCTCCTACAGCTTCAGCGCGACTCAACAGCTGAACTTCCAACTCGAGCGCAGCGAAGACCGTTTGCTCAACTCCGGCCTGCGCACAGGCGATAACGATCAGCGCAGCCAGAATGCCGCCGGCCTGGGCTGGCTCTATCAGGGCCAGCGCTTCGACCTGCAAGCCCATGCACGCCATGATGACTACAGCGAGTTCGGCGGCGTCAGCACCGGCACGCTGGCCGGCGGCTTCAAGCTGCTCGACGGACTGCGTGCCTACGCCTCGCTGGGCAATGCTTTCCGTGCGCCGACGCTGTATCAGCGCGGCAGCGTCTACGGCCCCGACCTTCTCAAGCCCGGCGTCGCCGCGCTGAACCCCGAGCGCGGTCGCAACCGCGAGATCGGTCTGCGCTGGGACGGCGGCAGCTACGAAATCGGTGCCACCGCCTATCTGAACAAGATCAACAACCTGATCGTGTTCGGTGCGGCGGGCAGCTGCAACAGCACGTTTGGCTGCTATCAAAACGTCGCGCGTGCCGAGCTCAAAGGCCTGAGCCTGTCGGGTTCCGCGCAGCTGGGCATCATGCGCCTGAGCGGCACGCTGGATTTCAGCTCGCCCAAGGACGCAAGCACCGGCCTGCTGCTGGCCCGCCGCGCCGAGCGCCACGGCACGCTGCGCGCCGAAACCACGCTGGGCAACTGGCTGCTGGGCGCCGCGGTGCAGGCTTCGGCACAGCGCTGGGACAACGCGGCCAACACCCGCAAGCTGGGCGGCTACGGGCTGGCCAACTTCGATGTGCAGTACCGCCTCAGCCCGCAGCTGCGCCTGCAAGCCAATCTGGACAACGCCTTCGACCGCGAGTACCAGACGGCCTACGGCTACCAGCAGGCCCCGCGCACGCTGTTCGTCGGCCTGCGCTTCACACCGGCGAACTGAGCCATGCGGGCAGCGGCGCGCCACCAGCTGGTCGTCGGCGGCCAGCGCAGCGGCAAGTCGCGCCAGGCCGAACGCCTGGCGCTGGCCTGGCTGCGCGAGCAGCAAGGCCGCAGCGTCAGCCTGATCGCCACCGCCGAGGCGCATGACGAGGAGATGCGCGAGCGCATTGCCCGCCACCGCGTCGAGCGCCCGGCTGGCGTGGTCACTGTGGAAGAGCCGCTGCAGCTGTGCGAGGCGCTGCGCGCGCAGGCCGCGCCGCAGCGCCTGCTGGTGGTGGACTGCCTGACGCTGTGGCTGACCAACTGGCTGATGCCCATGCACGGCACGCCGCGCCGCGAAGCCTGGCTGGAGGAGTGCACGGCGCTGGACGCGCTGCTGCCGCAGCTGGCCTCGCCGGTGGTCTTCGTGTCCAACGAGGTCGGCTGGGGCGTGATGCCGATGGGGCGCGAGGTGCGTGCCTATGTGGACGATCTGGGGCGACTCAATCAGCAGATTGCGCGCCGCTGCGCCACGCTGACCCTGATGGTGGCTGGGCAGGCCTGGAGCCGGCCCGTGGAGGAACAAGGATGAGAGCAACTCTTCGTCGCCTGGGGCTTGTGCTCCTGGCTGCCGCCTTGGCGCACAGCGCGGCCGCGCAAACCTTGACACTCAAGGACGACCGCGGACAGGCCGTCGCGCTGCCTGCCGTGCCCAAGCGCATCGTCAGCCTGCTGCCCTCTCTGACAGAGACCGTGTGCGAGCTCGGCGAGTGCGCGCGTCTGGTCGGGGTGGACCGCTTCTCCAACCACCCAGCCGCCGTGATGGCCCTGCCCAAGGTCGGCGGGCTGGACGACACCAGCATCGAAGCGATCCTGGCGCTGCGGCCGGATCTGGTGCTGTTGAGCATTTCATCGCGCCTGACCGAGCGCCTGGAGGCGCTGGGCTTGAAGGTGATCGCGCTGGAGCCCAAGACCCATGCCGACGTGCAGCGTGTGCTGGGCACAGTGGCAAAGGTGCTCGGCAAAGACGACGAAGCGCGCCGCGTCTGGAACCGCATCGATGGCGCCATCAAGCACGCCGCCGCCAGCCTGCCGCCAGCCGCTCGCGGCATGAGCGTCTATTACGAGGTGGACAGCGCGCCCTATGCGGCCGGCACCAGCTCCTTCATCGGCGAGACGCTGACGCGCCTGGGTGCACGCAACATCATCCCGCCCGAGCTGGGGCCCTTCCCCAAGATCAACCCCGAGTTCGTCGTGCGCGCTGACCCGCAGCTGATCATGGTCGGCCAGCGCAATGCGCCCGGCCTGCCGCAGCGCCCCGGCTGGAGCGGCGTACGCGCGGTCAAGGACAAGAAAATCTGCGTCTGGCTGCCGGCTGAATCGGATGTGCTGGTGCGCCCCGGCCCGCGCATGGCCGAGGCCGCGGCGCTGATGGCGCGCTGCCTGCGCGACGCGGCGGCCGGCCCGGTGACCTGGCCCAGCGTGGCCTTCACCGCCCCTCCCGGAGGCATGCGCTGATGAGCCCGGTTCTGCGCCGCCAGCGCAGCCGCCAGCTGCTGCTGGTGCTGTTGCTGCTTAGCGCCCTGCTGTTGCTGCTGGGCCTGTCCACCGGCAGCACCGGTTTCTCGCCCTGGTTCTCGCAGGATGAAACCATGCGCAAGATCCTGTGGGAGATCCGCGCCCCGCGCTCGATTGGCGCCTGGCTGGCCGGTGCATTGCTGGCGCTGGCCGGCGCAATTGCGCAGGGCCTGTTCCGCAATCCGCTGGCCGACCCCTATCTGCTGGGCTGCTCGGCCGGCGCCTCGCTGGGCGTGGCGGCGCTGCTGTTCGCGCTGGGCTTCTCGCCCGCGGCTACCGCGATGGCGCTGCGCCTGGGAATGACCGGCGCCGCCTTTGCCGGCGCGGTGTTGGCCGTCTTGCTGACGCTGCTGCTGGCGCGCGGCGTCGAGCAATCGCTGCGCTTGCTGCTGGCCGGCGTGATCGTCGGCGTGGTGCTGGGTTCGGCCTCAAGCCTGCTGACGCTGGCCAACCCCGACATGCTGCGCGCGATGCAGGCCTTCATGCTGGGCAGCACCGGTTTCCTGGGCTGGAACGCGGTAGCCATCATGGCCGTGGTGCTGCTGGCCACGCTAGCCCTGGCGCTGGCTTGCAGCAAGACACTGGATGCGCTGACTCTGGGCGAAGCCACCGCGCGCTCGCTGGGCCTGCGACTGGCGCTGGTGCGCCTGCTGCTGATTGCCTCCCTCACGCTGGCCACCGGCGCCGCGGTGGCGCAGTGCGGTCTGATCGCCTTTGTTGGCCTGGTCGCGCCGCATCTGGTGCGCAGTTGGGCGCCCACCGCGCATGGCCAGCTGCTGCTGGCGGCACCTCTGGCGGGCGGCACGCTGCTGCTGGCCTCGGACATCCTGGCGCGCTGGCTGATCGCGCCGCAGGAACTGCCGGTCGGCGTGATCACCGCGCTGCTGGGCGGCAGCTATCTGCTGTGGCTGATGCGCAAGCGCAGCCAGGGCCAGGGGATGGGACTGTGAGCGCGCATGGCCGCTCCAAAGCGCTCACACCGGAGCGCGATCAGCGCGAAGGTTGCCTGACCAACGCCGCACCCGCCTTCCCAACCTTGTCACTGCGCCTGCAGTCGCTGCGCCTGGGTGGCCGCGAGGTGCTGCAGGGCTTGAAGCTGAGCCTGGACCAGGCGGGCTGGACGGCCATCGTCGGACCCAATGGCGCCGGAAAGTCCACACTCTTGCGCGCCCTGGCCGGTCTGCTGCCTTTCGATGGCGAGCTGCAGCTGCAGCAGCGCCCCTGGGCCAGCTGGAGCCACCGCGAGCGCGCCCGCCAGATTGCCTGGCTGGGCCAGAACGAGAGCAGCACCGACGAGCTCAGCGCCTACGAAGTGGTGATGCTGGGCCGCCTGCCGCACCAGGCCTGGCTGGCCCCGCCGAGTGCCGCCGACCATGCTGCGGCCCGCCAGGCCATGGAGCAGACCCAGTGCTGGGACTGGCGCGAGCGTCCGCTTGGCCGGCTCTCCGGCGGCGAGCGCCAGCGCGTGCTGCTGGCGCGTGCGCTGGCGGTGCAGTCGATGCTGCTGCTGATGGACGAGCCGCTGGCCCATCTGGACCCGCCGCATCAAAGCGACTGGGTAGAGATCGTGCGCGGCCGCGCCGGCTGCGGCGCCGCGGTGGTCAGCGTGCTGCACGAGCTGAACATCGCGCTGCAGGCCGACCGCCTGGTGGTTATGGACGCCGGCCGCATCGTCCACCAGGGCGCGCCGTCCGACCCGGCCACACACGCGGCACTGCAACAGGTGTTCCAGCAGCGCCTGCTGATCCTGCAGGTGCAGGACCGCTGGCTGGCACTCAACGCTTGAAGGACTCCATGATTTCCTGCCCGGCCCTGATGGTCAGTGCGCCCAGCTCCGGATCCGGCAAGACCAGCATCACCGCGACGATCGCGCGCCATGCACGCAACAGCGGCAAGCGGGTGCGCGTCTTCAAGACCGGACCCGACTACCTCGACCCCATGGTGCTGGCGCGTGCGAGCGGCCAGCCGGTCTATCAGCTCGATCTGTTCATGGGCGGGCTGGCGCATTGCCAGCAGCTACTGGCCGAAGCCGCAGAGAACGCGGACCTGATCCTGGTCGAGGGTGTGATGGGCCTGTTCGACGGCCAGCCCAGCAGCGCCGACCTGGCCGCAGCCTTCGGGCTGCCGGTACTTGCGGTGATTGACGCCTCGGCCATGGCCCAGACCTTTGCTGCGCTGGCGCTGGGCCTGCAGACCTTCCGCAGCGACATCCGCCTGTGCGGCGTGGTCGCCAATCGCGTCGGCAGCGCAGCCCATGGCCGCATGGTGGCCGAGGGCCTGCCCGGCGACCTGCCACTGGTCGCAGCGCTGCCGCGCCAGCAAGACCTGACCCTGCCTGAGCGGCACCTGGGCCTGGTCCAGGCCCTTGAGCTGCCGGAGCTGGACGCGCAGCTGGACCGCTGGGCGCAGGCCTGGGGCGAGGCCTCGGGCGGCTTCGAGTTCCAGCCAGTCCGCTTCGACTGCGAGTCCGCGCCTGCACTGCCGGCGCTGCTCAAGGGCCGTCGCATTGCGGTGGCGCAGGACGCCGCCTTCTCCTTCATCTACCCGGCAAATCTGGATTGCCTGCGCGCGCTGGGCGCTGAAGTGCTGTGCTTCGCACCGATCCAGGGTCAGGCCTTGCCCGACTGCGATGCGCTGTGGCTGCCGGGTGGCTATCCCGAGCTGCATGCGTCAGCGCTGCGCGCCAATCCACACTTCTTCGCCGACCTGGCCGCCCACATGGCGGCGCACAAACCGCTGCTGGCCGAATGCGGCGGCATGCTCGCGCTGGTCGAGAGCCTGACGGATGCCGAGGGCGTGGCCCATCCGATGGCCGGCCTGATGCCTGGCCACGCGCAGATGCAGCAGCGCCTGGCCGCGCTGGGCCTGCAAAGCATCGACTGGCCAGGGCTTGGCAAGCTGCGTGGCCACAGCTTCCACTACTCCCGCCTCGACACCGCGCTGGCGCCGCTGACCCGCGCCAGCAATCCCAACGGCGGGCAGACAGCCGAGGCGCTCTATGGCCTGGGCTCGCTGCGAGCCAGCTATGTGCACCACTACTTCCCCTCCAACCCCGAGGCCGTGGCGACCTTCTTCGCCGGCCAGCACACCCATGCAGATCATCGCTCCCCCGACTGACCGCGAACGCATCATTCCCAGCGCCGAGCGCCGCGGCTTGATCCTGGTCCACACCGGCGACGGCAAGGGCAAGAGCACCGCCGCCTTCGGACTGGCGCTGCGCGCCCATGGCCGTGGCAAGGCGGTCAAGATCTACCAGTTCATGAAGGTGCCCAGCGCACGCTTCGGCGAGCACCGCATGTTCGAGCAAATGGGCGTGCCAATCGAAGGCCTGGGCGACGGCTTCTCGTGGAAGAGCCGCGACCTGGAGCACAGCGCGCAGTTGGCGCGCGACGGCTGGGCCCGCGCTGAAGCCACGATCCGCGCCGGCGAGCATTTCCTGGTGGTGCTGGACGAGATCATGTACCCCTTGCGCTACGGCTGGCTGCCGCTGGAGCCGGTGCTGCAGTGCCTGCGCGAGCGGCCGGCCCATGTGCATGTGGTGCTGACCGGCCGCAACGCGCCCGAGGAGCTGATCGAGCTGGCCGACACCGTCACCGAGATGGCCATGGTCAAGCACCATTTCAAGGCCGGCGTGCCGGCGCAGCGCGGGATCGAGGATTGAGCACGATGCCTCTGCTGCTACCGCTGGCCATGCTGGCTGCGCTGGCGGTGGACCGCCTGTTCGGTGAGCCACCGGTCTGGGCCCATCCGGTGGTCGGCATGGGCCGTTTTCTGGACCTGTTCGGCGCGCGGCTGGCCCTGATGCCGCCCGGCCCGGCCTTTGCCGGCGGTGCGCTGGTCTGGCTGCTGGGCGCGCTGCTCAGCGCGGCCCTGGCGCTGACGCTGGAGATCCTGCTGATGCAGGCGCTGAAGCCCTGGGCCTCGGCCGCCGGCCTGCTGGCCTGTGCGCTGGCGCTGGGCCTGCTGCTCAAGCCGCTGCTGGCCTGGGCCATGCTGGTGGGCGAGGTGCGCGCTGTCGAGGCGGCACTGCAGCGCTCGCTGCCTGAAGGCCGTGCGCAATTGGCCCGCCTGGTGAGCCGCGACACCGCGGCGCTGGACGCCACGCAGGTCCGCGAGGCTGCCATCGAGACCCTGGCCGAGAACCTCAACGATTCGGTGATCGCGCCGCTGTTCTGGTTTGCCATCGCCGGCCTGCCCGGCGCAGCTGTCTACCGCTTCGCCAACACCGCCGATGCCATGTGGGGCTACCGCGACCACCGCGAGTGGAGCGGCAAGTTCGCGGCGCGCGCCGACGATCTGCTGTCCTGGCTGCCGGCGCGCCTGAGCGCCCTGGCCTTGCTGGCGGCGCGGCCAGCACTGCTGCCCCGCCTGGCCGGCCAGGCCCGCCGCACGCCCTCGCCCAACAGCGGCTGGCCCATGGCTGCGATGGCACTGCGCCTGGATCTGAAGCTGGGCAAGCCCGGCGTCTATCAGCTCAACAGCAGCGGCGCGCAGCCCGGCCTGGGCGATGTGGCCCTGGCCTGCCGCACCGCCGCGCAAGCCTTGCTGCCCGGCCTCGCCTGCACGGCCCTGCTGGCCTGGGGCTTGCGGGCATGAGCGCGCCGGGCCATCCGCTGACCGCGGCGCCGCTCAAGCGCCCGCAGCTGCTGCTGCCGGTGCATGGCGGGCCTGACGGTGGGCCGGCCATCGCGCACGATTTCTCCACCAATGCCAACCCGCTCGGCCCGCCACCGGCACTCTGGCAGGCAGTGCTGGACGCCGACCGCAGGCGTTATCCCGACCCCAGCTACCGCGCACTGCGTGAGCGCCTGGGCGCAGCGCATGGCCTGCCGCCAGCGCGCGTGCTGCCGGCTTCCGGCGGCGCCGAGGCGATCCGCCGGCTCAGCCTGGCCGCACTGCTGCAGGGCTGCCGTGAGGTCTGGGTGCCGACACCCGGCTTCGGCGACTACGCGCTGGCCGCACAGGCCCTGGGCCTGGCAGTGCGTCCCTATGCCGACAGTGACGCCCTGATCTACGGCCTGCGCGAGCCGGCACTGGTCTGGATCTGTGAGCCCTGCAACCCCAGCGGCGCCAGCCTCTCGCGCGAGGCACTGCAGGGCATCGCCCGTGCGGCGGCCCGTTGCGGCGCGGTGCTGGCCGTCGACCTCGCCTATGAGCCCTTGCGCCTGCACGGCCAGGCAGCCGAGCTGCCGCCGGGCTGCTGGCAGCTGCATTGCCCCAACAAGGCGCTGGGCCTGACGGGCGTGCGGGCCGCCTACCTGCTGGCGCCAGCCGAAGATGCATGGTGGGCACGCCTGCTGTCGTTGGCGCCCAGCTGGGTGTTGGCCGCCGAAGGTGAGGCGCTGCTGCAGCATTGGCATCACAGCAGCACGCTGGAATGGCTGGACTGCAGCCGCCGCCAGCTGCGCGACTGGAGCACGGCACTGCAGCAGCAGCTTGCGCGGCTGGGTTGGAGCCAGGAGCCGGGCGTCACGCCCTTCTGGCTGGCCCGGCCGCCCGGTGGCCTGCCGATGGATCTGCGCAGCCGCGGCATCAAGCTGCGTGAAGCCGCGTCGTTGGGCCGCCCCGGCTGGTGGCGCATCGCAGCGCAGCCGCCGGCCTCGCAGCATGCACTGCTGCAGGCGCTTCGACCTGAGCTGGAGGATTCCGCATGAACAACAAGCCTCGCCAAGCCCGCGCGGTGATGGTGCTGGGCACCACCAGCGGCGCCGGCAAGAGCTGGCTGGCCACCGCGCTGTGCCGCTGGTATGCACGCCAGGGCCTCAAAGTGGCGCCCTTCAAGGCGCAGAACATGAGCAACAACGCCCGGGTGGTTGCTGGCCCCCCGCCAGCGAGTGCGCTGGCAGCGCCCGGCTCGAGTGTTGAATACGGCCGTATGGGAGAGATCGGCAGCGCCCAGTACTTCCAGGCCCTGGCGGCGCGCCGCGTGCCCGAGGTACGCATGAACCCGGTGCTGCTCAAGCCCGAGGCGGACACGCGCAGCCAGGTGGTGTTGCTGGGTGAGGTGAACGAAGAGCTCGGCGCCATGCCCTGGCGCGGCCGCAGCGAGCGGATCTGGCCGATGGCGCGCGCCGCCTTGCACGAGCTGATGGCCGAGAACGATGTGGTCGTGATCGAAGGCGCGGGCTCGCCGGCCGAGATCAATCTGCACGCCAGCGACTACGTCAATATGCGCACCGCGCTGGAGGCGCGGGCGGCCTGCCTGCTGGTGAGCGACATCGACCGCGGCGGCGCCTTCGCCCATCTCTACGGCACCCACCAACTTCTGCCTGCGCACGAACGCGCGTTGATCCGCGGCTTCGTGCTGAACCGCTTCCGCGGCGACGCGGCGCTGCTGGCCCCCGGGCCCGAGCAGTTGCAGGCGCTGACCGGTGTGCCGACAGTAGCGGTGCTGCCGATGTGGCGCGGCCACGGACTGCCCGAGGAGGACGGCGTCTTCGACGACAGTCCATCGGGCACGGGTCTCAAGATTGCCATCGTCGCCTACCCCCGCCTGTCCAACCTGGACGAGTTCCAGCCGCTGCGCGGCATGCCGGGCGTGCGCCTGATCTGGACCCGCACAGCCGCCGATCTGGAAGCGGCCGACTGGATCATCCTGCCCGGCTCCAAGGCAGTGGCCGCCGACCTGGCCTGGCTGCGTGAGCACAAGCTTGACGCGGTAATCGCCCGCCACGCAGCCGCCGGCAAGCCTCTGATCGGCATCTGCGGCGGCCTGCAAATGCTGGGCGAAACCCTGGTCGACCCGCATGGCATCGACGGCAACGCGCCCGGCCTGGGCCTGCTGCCGCTGGTGACGCAGTTCGAGAAGGACAAGCTGCTGCGCCCGGCGCGATTGCGCTTCGCGGCGCAGCTGGCCGCGCCCTGGCAGGCGCTGCAGAGCCTGCAGCTGGAGGGTTATGAAATTCACCACGGCCGCACGGTTCAGCACCCCGACATCGCGCCGGCTACCGAAGCGCTGCACGAGGCAGACGGCGGCGTCGTTGGCTGGCAGGCTGGCCCGGTGCTGGGCGTCTACGCGCACGGCCTGTTCGAGCAGCCGGCACTGCTGCGCGCGCTGTTCGGCGCCGAGGTGCGCACGCTGGACAGCGTCTTCGACGGCCTGGCCGATTACATCGACCATCATTTCCTGCCCGGCACCCTGGCCGGACTTCTGACTCCACCATGAATCGCCTGATGCACGACCTGATCCCGACCATCGCACCGCTGGCCCAGCTCAACCCTGCCGGCCTGGCCGGCGCACTGCGCCAGCGCGTCGACCAGAAGACCAAGCCGCTGGGCGCGCTGGGCCGGCTGGAAGCGCTGATGCTGCGCCTGGGCCTCATCCTGGGCACTGAAACGCCTGAGCTGCTGCAGGCCCAGCTGGTGGTGTTTGCAGGCGACCATGGCCTGGCTGCCCGCGGCGTCTCGGCCTATCCCAGCGATGTGACCTGGCAGATGGTGGAGAACTTCCTAGCTGGCGGCGCCGCCGTCAGCGTGCTGGCGCGCCAGCACGGCCTGGCACTGACGGTGGTCGATGCCGGCGTGCGCCGTGACTTCGCGCCACGGCCCGGGCTGGTGATCGCCAAGATTGGCGCCGGCACTGCTGACGCGCTGGAAGGCCCGGCGATGACGGCCGAGCAATGCGCCGCCGCCATCGCCAGCGGCAAGAATCTGCTGACCCGCCTGCCCGGCAATGCCCTGCTGCTGGGCGAGATGGGCATCGGCAATAGCTCGGCCGCGGCGCTGCTACTGGCGCGCTTGAGCGGCCAGGCCGTGGCGGACTGCGCCGGGCGGGGTACAGGTCTTGACGATGCCCAGCTGGCGCGCAAAACGCAGATCCTGGCCGAGGTGCTACAGCGCCATCCCGAGGCCCGCACGCCGCTGCAGGCGCTGGCGGCTTTTGGCGGCTTCGAGATTGCGATGATGGTGGGTGCGGTGCTGCAGGCCGCGCTGGAGCGCCGCGTCGTGGTGGTCGACGGTTTCATCGCCAGCGCCTCCGTCCTGGTGGCTGCGCAGCTTCAGCCCGCGGTGCTGGAGCGCTGCGTCTTCACCCACCGGTCCGAGGAGCCCGGCCACCGCCTGATGCTGCAGTCCTTGCAGGCCGAGGCCTTGCTGGATCTGGGCCTGCGTCTGGGCGAAGGCTCGGGCGCCGCGCTGGCCTGGCCGCTGCTGGTGTCGGCCTGCAGGATTTTGTGCGAGATGGCCAGTTTCAGCAGCGCCGGCGTCAGTGAGCGCAGTTGATCTGGTGATAATCAGGCGCACAACAGCAAGGGATCTCCATGTCCGATCTGGTGTTTGCCGACGAGTTGCCTGATCCCGGCCCGCAAACTGCCGCCAAGTTGCTGGATCCCTGGGTGGTGATGATCGTCGACGATGACCCAGCGGTGCATCAGGTCACGCAGCTGGTGATGGCCGGCTTCGAGTTTGCCGGCCGCCACCTGGAATTCCTGGACGCCTACAGCGGCAGCGAAGCCCGCGAGCTGCTGGCGCTGCGCAGCGACGTCGCACTGATCCTGCTGGACGTGGTGATGGAGTCCGACCGCGCCGGCCTGGAGCTGGTGCGCTACATCCGCGAAGACCTGGGCAATCGCCATGTGCGCATCGTGCTGCGCACCGGGCAGCCGGGCCAGGCGCCCGAAGAGCATGTCATCAAGACCTACGACATCAACGACTACAAGGAAAAGACCGAGCTCACCAAGCGCAAGCTGATCACGGTCTTCTACTCGGCGCTGCGCTCCTACCGCGACATCATGATCATCGAGCAGTCGCGGCGTTCGCTGCGGCGCTCGATCGACGCGATCACCAGGGTATACGACTCGCACAATCTGCGCTGCTTCGCCTCCGCCGTGCTGGAGCAGGTCGCGCATGTGCTGGGTTATGAGGCCCAGGGCCTGTGCGCCAGCCGTGTCTCGGCCTATGCGGCCGCGCAGATGGGCGGGCATCTGAAAGTGCTGGCGGCCACTTCGGAGTATTCGCGCCTGCTGGTTGACCAGGAGGTGGACAGCCTGCCCGAGAGCGTGCGCGACGCGCTGAACCGCGCATTGCGCGATCAGCGCAGCCATTTCGACGACCACCACTGCGTGGGTTACTACCGCAGCTCGGCCGGCAACGAGAGCCTGCTCTACATGGTGTTTTCCGAGCCGGTGGACGCCGACGCGCGCGAGCTGCTGGAGATCTTCTGCGCCAACGTCGCGCTCACCTACGAGAGCCTGCTGCTGCGCGAGGAGATCCAGGACTCGCACCACGCCACCGTGCACATCCTGGGCGAGGCCGTCGAGCAGCGCGCGCGCGACGGCAGCTGGCATGTGAAGCGCGTCAGCGAGCTGGCAGCGCTGCTGGGCCAGGCCACCGGCCTGACGCCCACCGAGGTTGAGTTCCTGCGCCAAGCCGCACCGCTGCACGATGTGGGCAAGATCGGCGTGCCTGACCAGGTTCTGAACAAACCTGGCAAGCTCGACGCGGCCGAGTGGGAAGTGATGCAGGGCCACGCCCGCCTGGGCTATGAGCTGCTGAGCAAGAGCAAGCATCGCATCCTGCAGCTAGGCGCCACCATCGCCCACGAACACCATGAGCGCTGGGACGGTCAGGGCTACCCGCGCGGCCTGGCCGGCGAGCAGGTCAGCCTGGCAGGCCGCATCGTCGCAGTGGCCGACGTGCTGGATTCCCTGGTCAGCCAGCGCTGCTACAAGGAACCCTGGGCGCTGGACGATGCACTGGATTTCATGCGCGAGCAGGCCGGCCAACGCTTCGACCCGCAGCTGGTTGCCCTGCTGATGGAACGGCTGGACCTGGTGCGCGCGCTTTACGAACGTTATCCCGATCGCTGATCTCCGCCGCGCCGCGGGGCGCCGCCCCCTTCCCCCGACCGATGCACCCGACCCACGAACTCCGCCTGTTCTTCATCGCCCTGCAGTTCCTGACCCGCGTGCCGGTGCCGGCCTGGGTGGGCTTCGAGCCGGCCTGGCTGCAGCAGTGCAGCCGCCACTTTCCGCTGGTGGGGACGCTGGTGGGCCTGTTCAGCGCGGCGGTGCTGGCCGCCGCCCTGCAGCTGTGGCCACCGATGATCGCAGTGCTGCTGGCGATGGCCGCGAGCATCTGGTTGACTGGCGGCTTCCACGAAGACGGCTGGGCCGACACCTGCGACGGCCTGGGCGGCACGGTCAGCCGCGCCCGCTCGCTGGAGATCATGAAGGACTCGCGCATCGGCAGCTACGGCGCGCTGGGCCTGCTGCTGATGCTGGGGCTGAAGGCCGCCTGCCTGCACACCCTGGTGGCCGGGCAAGACCTGCCCCTGGCGCTGGCCGGTCTGGTGCTGGCCCATGGCGCCTCGCGCGCCGCGCCGATCTGGCTGATCCGCAGCCTGCCCTATGCGGGTGATCCGGACCATGCCAAGGCAAAGCCGCTAGCCACCCAGGTGACGGTCGCAACCTGCCTGGTGGTGGCGCTGTGGGTGGCGCTGCTGGCAGGCACGCTTGCCCTGCTGCTGCCAGGGGCGGCGCAGCGCCTGGCCTGGGCGCTACCCGTGGGCCTGGCCGCCACGCTGTGGATGCGCGCCTGGTTCAAGCGCCGCCTGGGCGGCTATACCGGCGACAACCTGGGCGCCACGCAGCAGGTGGTGGAGCTGAGCCTGCTGCTGGCGTGGGCGGCGCATGTCTGAGCCTGTGGGCCGCCGCGCACTCTGGGTCTGGCGCCATCCACGTCCGCAGGGCGCTGCCGGCCGCTGCATCGGCGCCGGCACCGACCTGCCGCTGCACTGGCGGCGCGCCAAGCGCCTGGCGCGCCGCATCCAGGCCCATGCGCGCCGGCACCGTCTGCCGCATCAGGTGCAGACCTCGCCGCTGACGCGCTGCGCCGAAGTCGGCCGCTGGCTGCGCCGCTGGGGCTGGCAGCACCGGCTCGACGCGGGCCTGCTGGAGATCGACTTCGGCGCCTGGGATGGACAGACCTGGGACCACATCGGGCAGGCCGCGGTGGAGGCCTGGGTGGCCGACTTCCTTGGCCATGCGCCGGCCGGTGGTGAATCGCTGCAGCAGCTCTTGCACCGAGTGGCGGCTTGGCAGCCCGGTGCCTGCTGCGTGGTCAGCCATGGCGGCTGGATGCTGGCCAGGCGCTGGTTGCAAGAGCACGGCGAGCGCCGGCCCAGTGCCTTGGAATGGCCAGCGGCGCCGGCTTATGGAGAGGTGTGGCGCCTGGCCTGAGCAGCCAGGCTCAGCCGCGCTCGTTCAGGCCGCCTGCCCGGTCAGCCGCTGATACTTCTGCATCAGCGTCTCGCGGCTCTCGACATGAGCCGGGTTCACCGGAATGCAAGCCACCGGGCACAGCTGCACGCATTGCGGCTCATCGAAGTGGCCGACGCACTCGGTGCATTTGGCCGGGTCGATCTGGTAGAACTCCTCGCCCATCGAGATCGCCTCGTTCGGGCACTCGGGCTCGCAGACATCGCAGTTGATGCATTCGTCCGTGATCATCAGCGCCATGTCTTTACTCCTCCGTGCGGTTCGCAAGCCGCTCACGCAGCTTCTGCAGCACCAAGGGTGACACGAACTTGGAAACATCGCCGCCCAGCGTGGCAATCTCCCGCACAAAGGTGCTGGAAATGAACTGGTACTGGTCCGAGGGCGTCAGGAACACAGTCTCGACATCGGGCATCAAGGTGCGGTTCATGCCGGCCATCTGGAACTCGTACTCGAAGTCACTGACCGCGCGCAGGCCACGCACCACCACCTTGCCGCCATGCTCCAGCACGAAGTCGCGCAGCAGGCCGCGAAACGGGATCACCTCGACATTGGGGTACTTGGCCGCCAGCTGGCGCGCCGTGTCCAGGCGCTCGTCGAGCGAGAACATGGTGCGCTTGTGATGACCAGCCGCCACCGCGATGATGAGCCGCTCGAACAGGCGGCTGGCGCGGCGCATCAGGTCTTCATGACCCAGGGTCATCGGATCGAAGGTGCCGGGATAGACGGCAGTCAGAACGGTCACGGAAGTCAAAGTCGGCTCCTTGAGATCGACGCCAGCACGACGGCTGGCGGATTATCCTGCGATGCGGCGCAGCAGCTGATAGTGCACCGCACCGGCACGGGCGTTCTTCCAGGCCTCCAGGCCCAGCTCGGCCGGCACTGCCAAGGGCTCGGGCGATTCGACGTAGAGCAGCCCACCGGGCACCAGCAAGGGCGCCGCCGCCTTCAGCGCGGGCTCGAACAAGCCGGCATCAAACGGTGGGTCCAGCAGCAGCAGCTCGAAGCGCGCCGGGGCCGAACGGCTCATCCAGCCGATGGCATCGCAGCACTCGATGCGCAGCTGGGCCGGATCGGCCTTGAGACGCGTGCGGCTGGCTTCCAAGCTGCGCGCCAGCTGCGGATCACGCTCCAGCAGCAGAACTTCGGCCGCACCGCGCGACGCAGCCTCGAAGCCCAGGGCGCCGCTGCCCGCGAAGGCATCCAGCACGCGCCAGCCCGACAAGTCCTGGCCCAGCCAGTTGAACAGGGTCTCGCGCACGCGGTCGGGCGTGGGTCGCAGCCCGGGGCGGTCGGCCACCGGCAGCTTGGAGCGCTTCCACTGCCCGCCGATGATGCGCACCTCGCGCGGTGCACCGGCCGGGGCCACCTGGCGCGGCTTGAACTCGCGCGGCTCTCGCTTGTCAGGTCTCATCGCCTTAGACATGATCGAACTCCCCGCCGGCCAAACGCCGGGCCGCCCCAAGCCGGCCGACATCCCCCCCGGGGATCGGCGAGCGCACTCGCTCGACGAGCGGCCTCATGTACGCACCGGGATGCCGCGCTGCGCCATCAGCGCCTTGGCCTGGCCGACCGTGTACTCGCCGTAGTGGAAGATGCTCGCGGCCAGCACCGCATCGGCGCCGCCGAGCTGGATGCCATCGGCCAGATGATCCAGTGTGCCGACACCGCCCGAGGCGATCACCGGCACGCTGACGGCGTCGCTGACCGCACGCGTCAGCTCCAGGTCGAAGCCGCTCTTGGTGCCATCGCGGTCCATGCTGGTCAGCAGGATCTCGCCGGCGCCGAACTCGGCCATCTGGCGCGCCCAGGCCACCGCGTCGATATGCATGTTCTTGCGCCCGCCGTGGGTGTAGACATCCCAGCCCGGGCCCTTGGTGGCGAGGTCTTCGCCGACGCGCCGCTTGGCATCGATGGCCACCACGATGCACTGCGCGCCGTACTTGTCGGAGGCCTCGCGGATCAGCTCGGGCCTAGCCACCGCGGCGGAGTTGAAGCTGACCTTATCGGCACCGGCATTCAGCAGGCGCCGCACGTCCTCGACGCTGCGCACGCCGCCGCCCACGGTCAGCGGAATGAAGACCTGCGAGGCCACGTCTTCGATGATGTGCAGTATCAGGTCGCGGCCATCGCTGGTGGCGGTGATGTCCAGAAAGGTCAGCTCGTCCGCGCCCTGCTCGTTGTAGCGCGCGGCAATCTCCACCGGATCGCCGGCATCGCGCAGCTCGACGAAGTTGACGCCTTTGACGACGCGGCCGCCGGTCACGTCAAGGCAGGGAATGATGCGTTTGGCAAGCATGGCAGGAGAGAAATGGATATCCGTTGTCGATCTGAGGCGAGGGGTCAGCGCCCCGCAGGGGCGGGCATGGGCAGACTGGGCGCGGGCTGCGGCTCGGGCGTGCGCTTGCGGCCTTCAGCCTCGGCGAACATATCGCGCACATTGGCACGCGCCAGGCCCTCGAAGTAGGCCCATTGGCCATAACGTGCACGCAGCACGTCCAGCACCTGCTGCTGGCGCTGCTCGGCTTCGCCAGGCTGGGCCAGCGCGGCGTCGACCTGCGTCTGCAGATCGCGCAAGTAGTCGCGGAAGTTGCGCATATCAGCCAGATTGGCCATCTCGCCGTGGCCTGGCACAACGGCGGCTCCGGCCGGCAGCGTGTTCAGCGCATCCAAGGTCGGAATCCAGCGCTGCACGCGTGCGTCGATCAGGTTGGGCACGCTGGCCCGCCACATCAGGTCGCCCAGAAACAGCACCTGCGCATCGGCAACCCACACCGCCGTGTCGCCGCCGGTATGGCCAGCCAGATGCTGCAGCAGGATGCGGCGCCCACCCAGGTCCAGGCTCAGCTGCTGCTCGTAGCCCAGCTGCGGCGCCTTCAGCCCGGCCACCTGGCGCTTGCGTGCCTCGCTGGCTTTGTCACCACCGACCAGGCGGAGGTTCTCCGGCTGCAGCCAGTCCAGCACCTGGCGCTGCGCCACCAGCGTCGCCCCGGCTTCAGCAAACAGGCGATTACCCGACACATGGTCGATATGGTGGTGGGTGTTGATCACATAGCGGATCGGCAGCGGCGTGAGCTTGCGGATTTCCACGAGCAGCGCGCGCGCTGCATCCTCGCGGAAAAAGCTGTCAACCACCGCCACGGCTTCCGAGCCGATCACGAAGCCGGCATTGGCGCCGGCCTTGCCCTGGCGATCAATGGCCGCATAGACGCCCGGCCCCAGCGGCTTGAGCTCGAAAGCGGCCTCGGCAAAAGACGGCGCCGCCGCCACCAGCGCCGCACAGCCAGCCAGCGCCAGGGCAACGGCCCCAGCCTTCATGTGCCGCCCGACAGTTCGTCGGCGCGCTGCTGGCCGGCAGCGAAGTCCAGGTCACCCGTGTAGATGGCACGGCCGCAGATCACACCCTCAATGCCTTCGCCTTCGACCGCGCACAGCGCTTCGATGTCCTGGATGTTGGACAGGCCGCCCGAGGCGATCACCGGGATCGTCAGCGCCTGCGCCAGCTTCACCGTGGCTTCGATATTGATGCCGGTGAGCATGCCGTCGCGGCCGATGTCGGTGTAGATCACACCCTCGATGCCGTAGTCCTGGAACTTGCGCGCCAGATCCACCACCTCGTGGCCGGTCAGCTTGCTCCAGCCATCCGTGGCCACCTTGCCGTCCTTGGCGTCCAGGCCCACGATGATGTGGCCGCCGAAGGCCGTCGCCGCGTCCTGCAGAAAGCCGGGATTCTTCACCGCGGCGGTGCCGATGATGATGTAGCTGAGGCCGTCGTCCAGATAGCGCTCGATGGTGTCGAGATCGCGGATGCCGCCGCCGAGCTGCACCGGAATCTCGCTGCCGACTTCGCGCAGGATGGCGCGGATCGCCGCCTCATTGACCGGCTTGCCGGCGAATGCGCCGTTCAGGTCGACCAGGTGCAGGCGGCGCGCCCCGGCATCCACCCAGCGCCTGGCCATGGCCGCAGGATCTTCGCCAAAGGTGGTGGACACATTCATATCGCCTTGTTGCAGGCGAACGCACTTGCCGTCTTTGAGGTCAATCGCAGGGATCAGCAGCATGGCCGAGGATGTCTTTGGGAGTTAAAAAGTGGATGGAAAGTGCGTGAGGGCGCGCGAAGCGAGGTCCCTCAGGGCTGCCAGTGCAGGAAGTTGCGATACAGGGCGAGCCCGTGCGCGGCACTTTTTTCGGGGTGGAATTGGGTGGCAAAAATATTATCCCGGGCCACTGCACAGGTAAAGCGCTGCCCGTAATCGGTTTCGCCAGCGCTGTGGCGCGCATCTAACGGCCGGGCGAAATAGCTGTGCACGAAATAAAACCAGGCCTCATCCGGCACGCCGGCCCAAATCGGATGCGGCAGAACCTGGCTGACACGGTTCCAGCCCATCTGAGGCACCTTGTAGCGGCTGCCGTCGGGCTGCAGCTGGCCTTCGAGCTGAAAACGCTGCACGCGGCCCGGGATCAGGCCCAGGCCCGGCGTGTCCTGCTCCTCGCTGTGGTCCAAGAGCATCTGCATGCCAACGCAGACGCCCATCAGCGGCTTGGTGGCAGCGGCTTCCAGCACGGCCTCCTTGAGCCCTGAGTCGGCCAGCTCACGCATGCAATCGCGCATCGCGCCCTGGCCCGGCAGCACCACGCGCTCAGCAGCACGCACTTCCTCGGGCTTGGAGGTGATCACCACCTCCAGACCCGAGCCGTCGGCCACATGCAGCACGGCCTGTGAGACCGAGCGCAGATTGCCCATGCCGTAATCCACCACGGCGACCGTCCGTGCCATTACAGCGATCCTTTCGTCGAGGGAATCACGCCAGCACTGCGCGGATCAAGCGTCATCGCCATGCGCAGCGCGCGGCCGAAGGCCTTGAACATCGTCTCGGCCTGGTGGTGGGCGTTGTGACCCTTGAGGTTGTCCACATGCAGACTCACCAGGGCGTGATTGACGAAGCCCTGGAAGAACTCAAAAGTCAGCTGGGTATCGAAGGCACCGATGGAGCCGGCGGTGAACTTGCAGTCCATCTCCAGGCCCGGACGGCCGGAGAAGTCAACCACCACGCGCGATAGCGCTTCGTCCAGCGGCACATAAGCGTGGCCGTAGCGGGTGAGTCCCTTCTTGTCGCCGATGGCCTGGGCGACGGCCATGCCCAGCGTAATGCCCACGTCTTCCACCGTGTGGTGGCCGTCGATGTGCAAGTCGCCCTTGGCTTCGATGTCCAGGTCGATCAGGCCGTGACGCGCGATCTGGTCCAGCATATGGTCGAAGAAACCGATGCCTGTATTGAGCTTGGCTTCGCCGGTGCCGTCCAGATTGACGCGCACGCGGATCTGGGTTTCCTTGGTGTCCCGGCGGACCTCGGCGATTCGTTGGACGCTTGTCGTCATTGCAGCGATTCCTTCAGCGCGGCCAGCATGGCCTGGTTCTCTTCGGGCGTGCCCACGGTGATGCGCAGGCAGTTGGCCAGCAAGGGGTGCATGGCCGAGACGTTCTTGATCAGCACGCCGCGCGCCTTCATGGCGTCGAAAGTGCGCGCCGCATCGGCCACCCTGGCCAGGATCATATTGCCCTGGCTGGGGAACACCTTGTGCACGCCGGGAAGACCCGACAGCGAGGCGGACAGCCGATCGCGCTCGGCCCGCAGGATCTCGGCCTGCTGTGCATAGACCTCGGCATGCTCCAGCGCGAACAGGCCAGCCTCGGCGTTCAGCACGCCCACATTGAAGGGCGGGCGCAGCTTGTCGATTTCGCCGACCACCGCGGCGTGCCCGATCAAGTAGCCGATGCGCACGCCAGCCAGGCCGAACTTGCTCATGGTGCGCATCACCAGCACATGGGGGTGCTTGGCCAGCAGCGCCATCGAGTCGCGTTCGGCAAAGGGCTGGTAGGCCTCGTCCATCACCACCAGGCCGGGTGCTGCGGCGACGATGCGCTCGATCACACCGGCGTCCCACAGATTGGCGGTCGGGTTGTTCGGATAGGCCAGGTAGATCAGCGCCGGCTTGTGTTCGGCAATCGCCGCCAGCATCGCCGCCTCGTCCAGCTCGAAGTCGGCCGTCAGCGGCACGCCGACGAACTTCAGGCCCTGGTAGCGCGCCGACATCTCGTACATCACGAAGCTGGGCAGGGGCGACAGCACGGTGGCGCCGGGCTGGCTGATCGCCATGCTGAGCATGGTGATGATCTCGTCCGAGCCATTGCCCAGCGTGATCGCACAGCCGGCCGGCATGCCGGCATGCACAGCCAGCGCCGCGGCCAGCACCTGGGTGCGCTCGGCCGGATAGCGGTTGATCGCCACGCGACCCAGTCGCTCGCCGAGCTGCAGCTGCAGCGCCTCGGGCAGGCGGTAGGGGTTCTCCATCGTGTCGAGCTTCACCATGCCGGCGGCAGACTGCACCGCATAGGCGTGGGCCGAACGCACATCGGGGCGCAGGCAGGCAAGGGCTTGGTTCAGGCGATCCATTGCTCGGGGTCCATCACAAGAGGATTGATGATCTGCACGCTGTCGAGCTGCAACTGGTGCCTGAGGTCCAGGCTCAGCAGCAGCTCGCAGCCCTGGGCCTTGGCTGCAGCGACGATCAGCGCATCCGCGTAGGCCAGGCCGAAACGGCTCTCGATCGACCAGGCGCTCTCCACCGTTGCATGGTCGATGGCCCAGGGGTTCCAGCGCTGGTAGCGGCGCACCTCGGCGCGCGCATCGCCAGCCGGCATGGGCGGCTGGATGCGCGCGGTGACGTCGCGGTAAAAGTCGTTGAGCACCTGGGTCGAGATCCGCCCCAGGCGGCGCTGCCAGAGCTGGCGCAACCAGGCGAGGGCCTGCTCCCGCGCCTCGGGCCGGGCACCGTCCTCGCTGAGGATCAGCACCGAGGTATCGACGAAGACCGGGCTCATCGCTGGGCGTCCCGCGCCGGATAGCGCTCACCGTCAGAAGCCCAGCTGCGCTCGCGGTGCAGCCAGTCCTGCAGCGCGCGCTCATAGGCGTCGTCGGAACGCATCTTCTCGGCCAGCATCTCGCCGACCAGGCGAGACACACTGGTATTGCGCCGGGCGGCTTCCAGCCGCGCCCATTCGGCCACGCCGTCTTCCATGGTCACGGTCACGTTCTTCATAGGCCCGATGCTACACGAAGTTCGTGCGCCACGAAGTTCGTGGTCTTTAGCGAGATGCGATTGGCGGACTGCCGGGCCGGACTCCTCCCACACAATCGGCGCAGCACCCCTCCCCCCGCTGCCGGCCATCCCGGCCGTTCCTGATGAAGACACGTCACGCCGCCTTTCGCCCCGTAGTCGCCAGCGCCCTCGCACTGCTGCTGAGCGCCTGCGCACAGGTGCCGCTGCAAAGCAGCGCTGCCAGGGCGCCGCTGGCCGAGGCCGATGCCGCCATCCAGGCCATGATCGACGCGCGCCAGATGCCGGGCGGGCAGTTGTGGATCGAACAGTCCGGCCACAGCCACCACCGCGCCTACGGCCTGCGCGCTGAACAGCCCGCGCCCGAGCCGGCCGACGAGGCCACGCTGTACGACGCCGCCTCGCTGACCAAGGTCATCGTCACCGCCACACTGGTGCAGCGCCTGCGCGAACAGGGCAACCTGGACATCGAGGCGCCGCTGCAGCGCTACCTGCCTGATTGCGGCGGCCCCGAGAAGGCCGGCATCACGCTGCGCCATCTGCTGACCCACACCGCCGGGCTGGCCGAAGGCCTTTCCAACCGCGAGCCCTGGCAGGGCCAGGAGGCCGCCCTGCGCCTGGCCTGCGCGCTGCCGCTGAAGGCAGCGCCGGGCAGCGAGTTCCGCTACTCGGATGCCGGCTTCATCCTGCTGGGTGTGATCATTGCGCAGCAGGCCGGCCTGCCGCTGGACCGACTGGCGCATGCCGAGATCTTCCAGCCCCTGGGCATGCAGGACAGCGCCTATCTGCCGCTGCAGCGCTTTCCAGCCGCACGCATCGCACCCACCACGGTCATCGAAGGCCGAGCCCTGCGCGGAGAGGTGCATGACCCGACCGCGCGCCGCATGGGTGGCGTGGCCGGCCATGCCGGCCTGTTCACGACCAGTACCGACCTGGCCCGCTTCGCCCGCATGCTGCTGGCCGGTGGCCGGCTGCCGGATGGCCGCGCCTACCTGTCGGCCGAAAGCCTGACGCTGCTGAGCACGCCCCAATCACCCAGCACGCTTGCCGCCAAACGCAGCCTGGGCTGGGACATCGACACGCCCTACTCGCGGCCTCGTGGCACGCTCTACCCCAAGACCGGCTTCGGCCACACCGGCTTCACCGGCTGCGTGCTGTGGATCGACCCGGCCAGCCAGAGCTTCTATGTGCTGCTGGCCAATCGCGTGCATCCGGGCCGCCCCACCAACACGCTGCCGCTGTATGTACAACTGGGCACGCTGGCCGCGCAGGCGGCGGGCGTGCAGCAGCAAAAGACAGACGCCGATCGGATTCCTTAGCGCTTGGCGTGCAGGCGCATCTCGGCCGCCTGCGCGTGGCCCTGCAGGCCTTCGCCATAGGCCAGCTCGGCCGCGATAGGCCCCAGCTTCTGCGCACCGGCCTCGCTGACCTCGATCAGGCTGCTGCGCTTCTGGAAGTCGTAGACACCCAGCGGCGAGGAGAAGCGCGCGGTGCCCGAGGTGGGCAGCACGTGATTCGGCCCGGCGCAGTAGTCGCCCAGGCTCTCGCTGGTATAGGCGCCCAGGAAGATCGCGCCGGCATGGCGAAGCAGCGGCTCCCAGCGATGCGGGTCCTGGCTGCTGACCTCCAGGTGCTCGGGCGCGATGCGGTTGGAAATCTCGCAGGCTTCTTCCATCGAGCGCGTCTGGATCAGCGCGCCGCGACCTTCCAACGAGGCGCGGATCACATCACGGCGCGGCATGCTCGGCAGCAGGCGCTCGATCGCTTCGCGCACCTTCTCGATATAGCCGGCATCGGGACACAGCAAAATGCTCTGTGCCAACTCGTCATGCTCGGCCTGACTGAACAGGTCCATCGCCACCCAGTCCGGCGGCGTGCTGCCATCGGCCAGCACCAGGATCTCGCTGGGGCCGGCAATCATGTCGATGCCGACCTGGCCGAACACGTGCTTCTTGGCACTGGCCACATAGGCATTGCCCGGGCCGGTGATCTTGTCCACGCGCGGCACGGTGGCCGTGCCGTAGGCCAGCGCTGCCACGGCCTGCGCGCCGCCGATGGTGAAGGCCCGGCTCACACCAGCCACATAGGCGGCGGCCAGCACCAGCGCATTCTTCTCGCCCCTGGGCGTGGGCACCACCATGATGATCTCAGGCACGCCGGCCACATGGGCGGGAATCGCGTTCATCAGCACGCTGCTGGGGTAGGCGGCCTTGCCGCCGGGCACATAGATGCCCACGCGATCCAGCGGCGTGACCTTCTGGCCCAAGAGCGTGCCGTCCTCGTCGCGATAGCTCCAGCTCAGGCCGCAAGCCTCTTTCTGCTTCTCGTGATAGCTGCGCACGCGGGCCGCGGCGGCCTGCAGCGCGCTGCGCTGCGCCGGGGTGATGGCGTCGAACGCGGCCTTCAGCTCCTCGCGCGTCAACTCCAGCGCCGCGAGGCTCGCGGCCGGCAGATGGTCGAAGCGGGCGGTGTACTCCAGCACGGCCGCATCGCCGCGCGTCTTCACATCAGCCAGGATCTCGGCCACGCGGCCTTCGATAGCGGCATCAGTCTCGGCCGACCAGTGCAGCACGCGCTGGAACTCGGCCTCGAAGTCGGCCGCGGCGGTATTGAGTTGGCGCAGCTGGATGCTCATGGTCGTCAACCTCAGGCGGGAATGGCGGAAGCGAAGGCGTCGATCAGCGCACGCAGCGGCTCGCGCTTGAGCTTGAGCGCCGCCTGGTTGACCACCAGGCGCGAACTGATGTCCATGATGCGTTCCACCTCGACCAACTTGTTGGCCTTCAGCGTGCTGCCGGTGGAGACCAGGTCGACGATGGCGTCGGCCAGCCCGGTCAGCGGCGCCAGTTCCATCGAGCCGTAGAGCTTGATCAGGTCCACGTGCACGCCCTTGTCGGCAAAGTGCTGACGCGCGATCTCCGTGTACTTGGTGGCCACGCGGATGCGCGAGCCCTGCTTGACGGCGCTTTCGTAGTCGAAGTCGGCGCGCACCGCCACGCTCATGCGGCATTTGGCGATGTTCAGGTCCAGCGGTTGGTACATGCCTTCGCAGCCATGCTCGATCAGCACATCGCGTCCGGCCACGCCCAGGTCGGCGCCGCCGTACTGCACATAGGTGGGCACGTCGGTGGCCCGCACCAACACCACGCGCACATCGGGCCGGTTGGTCGCCAGAATCAGCTTGCGCGAGGTTTCGGGGTCTTCAAGCACCTCAATGCCGGCGGCCTTCAGCAGCGGCAGGGTTTCTTCGAAGATGCGGCCTTTGGAAAGTGCCAGGGTGATCATGATGATGCGTCGTCCTTCTCGTTCAGGGCGAGGGGGACGGCAGCGGAGTCACCAGGCGCGGCGCTTCACCGCCATCCTCCACCTGCTCTGGTTCAAACCGGCAAAGTGTGGATGGCGTTCAGTGATGGTGGTGATGGGCCGCCGGCTCGGCAGCCTGCGGCGCAGCGGCCCATTCGGCCGGTGTCAGCGTCTTCATCGACAGCGCGTGGATCTGCTCGCGCATGCGCTCACCCAGGGCCTGGTAGACCCGCTGGTGGCGGCGCACCCGGCTCAGACCTTCGAATTCGGCCGAGACGATGGTGGCAAAAAAATGGCGACCGTCGCCCTCGACTTGCAGCGTGTGGCAGGCAAGTCCGTCGGCGATGTATTGCTGGACTTCGGCGGGGGTGGGATCGGCCATGATGGGTGCGATTGTAGTGGCTGGTGTTTACCCGCGGATTTTGTAGCCGCGGCGCAGCAGTTCCAGCGCCACGCCGGCCACCACCACGAAGGCCACAGACACAATGCTCAGCGACAGCCAGGGCGAGACATCGCTGACGCCGAAGAAGCCGCGGCGGAAACCGTCGATCATGTAGAAGAAGGGGTTCAGGTGGCTCACCGCCTGCCAGAAGGCCGGCAGCGAATGCACCGAATAGAACACGCCGGACAGAAAGGTCATCGGCATGATGAAGAAGTTCTGGAAGGCGGCCAGCTGATCGAACTTCTCGGCCCACAGGCCGGCGATCAGGCCCAGGCTGCCCATGATGCCGGAGCCCAGCAGCAGGAAGACGATGATCCAGCCCGGCTGCGCCAGCCCCGGCGGCGCGAACCAGGCCGTCACCAGCAATACGCCCAGACCCACCGTCAGGCCACGCACCATCGAGGCGCCGACATAGGCCACGAACCAGGCCCAGTGCGACAGCGGCGTCACCAGCAGGAAGACCAGATTGCCGGTGATCTTGCTCTGGATCAGGCTGGATGAGCTGTTGGCGAAGCTGTTCTGCAGCACGCTCATCATCACCAGGCCCGGAATCAGGAAGGCGGTGTAGCCCACCGAGTCGTAGACCTTCACATGGTCTTCCAGCACATGGCCGAAGATCAGCAGGTAGAGCATCGCGGTGAGCACCGGCGCGGCCACGGTCTGGAAGGCCACCTTCCAGAAGCGCAGCACTTCCTTGTAGAACAGGGTGCGTGCACCTTCAAGACGAATCGCGCTCATGCCCGGCCCTCCCCGGCGGATTGCATGATTTCGAGGAAAACGTCCTCCAGGTCGGCACGGCCGATCTCCAGGTCTTCGACCTGGCAACCGGCGCCGCGCAGCGTGGCCAGAATGCCCTCGACCTCGGCTGCGTCATGCGCCTTGATCTGCGCGATGCGCCCGGTCACGCGCGCCTGGCCGCTCAGTTGTGGCGGCAGCGCCGCATCGGTCTTGAAGCGCAGCATGGTGGAGGCCTTGCCCGACAGCAGATTGCTGGTGCTGTCCAGCGCGACGATGCGGCCGCTCTTGAGCATCGCGATGCGGTGGCACAGGGCCTCGGCTTCTTCCAGGTAATGGGTGGTCAATAGCACCGTGTGACCTTCCTTGTTCAGCTTCGCGATGAAGGCCCAGAGGGTCTGGCGCAGCTCCACATCGACGCCGGCCGTCGGCTCGTCCAGCACGATGACCGGCGGGCGGTGAACCAAGGCCTGGGCCACAAGCACGCGGCGCTTCATGCCGCCGCTGAGCTGGCGCATATTGGCGTTCGCCTTGTCAGCCAGGCCGAGGCTTTCCAGCAGCTCGTCGATCCAGGCCTCGTTGTTCTTGACGCCGAAATAGCCGCTCTGGATCCTCAGCGATTCGCGCACGCTGAAGAAGGGGTCGAACACCAGCTCCTGCGGCACGATGCCCAGCGCCTTGCGCGCTGCCGCATAGTCGTCCACCACGTCGTGGCCCAGCACGCTGACCCGCCCGCCGCTGGCGCGCGAGAGACCGGCCAGGATGCTGATCAGGCTGGTCTTGCCGGCGCCGTTGGGGCCGAGCAGGCCGAAGAACTCGCCAGGCTGGATGTCGAAGGAGACGCCGTCCAGCGCCCTCACCTGGCCGCCGCGGTAGGTCTTGCTGACGTTCTGGAAGGAGATCGCCGGTCCCGCCGGTGGCGCCGGCTTGTTGTTGTTCGCTTGCATGACGCCGGATTGTAGGGACCGCTACCAAACCGTGCAGACCCGCGGCCTCGAAGCCGGGCGGTGGTGCCAGAATGGCAGCAGGAGACCCTCTCGTCCATGACAGCCAAGAAACCGCGACGGACCGCCCAGCGCATTCTCGAAGTGACGCTGGATCTGTTCAACCGATTCGGCGAACCCAATGTCTCGACCACGCTGATCTCGGCCGAACTGGGCATCAGCCCGGGCAATCTGTACTACCACTACCCGGCCAAGGACGAGCTGATCAACGCGCTGTTCATGCAGTACGAGCATTCGCTCGACAAGCTGCTGGGCGCGGCCGGCGATGTGCGCCATGTCGAGGACGCCTGGCTGTTCTTCCACATGCTGATCGAGCTGATCTGGCAGCACCGCTTCCTGTACCGCGACCTGAACGATCTGCTGAGCAAGAACCGCAAGCTGGAAACCCATTTCCAGGGCGTGCTGCAGCACAAGGGCGAAGCGGTGCGCGCCGTGCTGGCCGGGCTGTCCCAAGGCGGCGCGCTGCACATGGACGAGCGCGAGGCCGCCCCCACCGCCGAGGCCATGGTGGTGCTGATGAGCTATTGGCTCAGCTACGAATACGTTCGCGACCCGCGCCACGCGCTGGAGCCTGAGCGTGCCGGCGCGGCGCTGCTGCGCGGCGCCTTCCATGTGCTGAGCCTGCTGCTCCCCTACCTGGAGCCCGCCTCGCGCGACCATCTCTTTTCTCTCGCCGGTCACTACCAGAACCAGGCCCAAGCCTGACACACCAAGCCCATCAAGGAGACAACAGCATGGCCAAGTGGACTGCCTTCCCCTACGACAACGCCGCCTACATCTACGACGCGGCCAGCCTTAAGAAGCATTGGGCGCGCCTGCATGCCGGTGACGCCGAGCCCTGGCCGAAAGACGCGGCGGTGGTGCAGGCCTGGATCCTGTTCCATGCCGGCGAGTTCCAGAAGGCAGCCGAAGCCGGCCTGGCCGCGGGCGGTGCCGGCATCACGGTGGCGAACAAGGCCCAGGCGATCTACGCCAACTACCTGGAGAAGAAGGAAAAGGCCAAGCTGGAGTTGTTGCTCGAAGTGGCCGAACGGGCCGAGGCCCAGCAGGCCGAGGAGCCCAAGAACGCCAACGCCTACTACTGGCAGGCCTATGCCATCGGGCGCTACAGCCAGGGCATCAGCGTGGCCAAGGCGCTGGCCCAGGGACTGGGCGGCAAGGTCAAGGGCGCGCTGGAGAAGACCATTGCCTTGGCCCCAAAGCATGCCGACGCCCATATCGCGCTGGGCGCCTTCCACGCCGAGGTGATCGACAAGGTCGGCAAGCTGCTGGGCAAGACCCAGGGCGCTGACACCGCGACCGGGCTGGCAATGTTCGAACAGGCGCTCAAGCTCAACCCCAGCAGCGCGATCGCGAAGATCGAGCGGGCCAACGGCCTGGTGATGTTGGAGGGCGACAAGCGCATGAAGCAGGCCGAGGCCCTGTACGCCGAAGCCGCCGCCTGCGAGCCGATGGACGCGATGGAGTGCCTGGATGTGGAGATGGCGCGCGAAGAACTGGAAGATTGACGCGGCTCAAGACGCAAGGCTGCCAGCCGCATAGATTCAAAAGTTCAAGCCGAATTCGCTCCACCCCGGAGCCATGCCTAGGAGACGCTCATGTTCCGCTCACTGCTCGCCTGTATCGCCCTGGCTTCGCTGGCCCCCATGGCCAGTGCCCAGGAGGCGGTGTTCCAGACCAAGTCGCTGACGCCGGAAGCCGCGCTGACGGCGGCGCGCGCTGCACTGGAGTCCTGCCGCAAGCAGGGCTACCAGGTGGCGGTCGCGGTGGTTGACCGCGGTGGCCTGACCCAGGTGCTGCTGCGCGACCGCTTTGCCGGCCCGCACACGGTGCAGGTCTCGGCCGACAAGGCCTGGACGGCGGTGAGCTTCCGCACCAGCACCCAGACCCTGGCCGCCGACACCCAGGCCGGCAAGCCGATGAGCGGCCTGCGCGCGCTGCCGCGCTTCCTGGCGGCGGGCGGTGGCCTGCTGATCGAAGGCGGCGGCAGCGTCTATGGCGCGATTGGCGTTTCCGGCGGTCCCGGCGGCGAGGCCGACGATGCCTGTGCGCAAGCCGGCATCAAGGCGATCGCCGCGTCGATCGAGTTCTGAAACCGCGACGGCGACGCTCAGCCGAGCCAAGCCCATGTGCAGCCGCCGTGCCCTGATCGTCGGTGCCTGTCTGGCCGCCTGCCTGGTGCTGGCTGCCAACGTCCGGGCCGACACCATGACCTGGCTGCTGCGCGACTTCCCGCCCTCGTCGATGCCCGTCGCCGGCCAGCCCTCGCGGGGCATGGCCGACGAATTCGTCAAGGCCATCGTGCAGCGCTGGCCCGATGCCGAGCACCGCTATGTGGTGGCCAACAACAACCGCATCCTGGCGCTGCTGGAAGCCGGCGAACCGGCCTGTTTCACGACGGCGCTGCGCGTGCCGGCGCGCGAGCGGCAGGCCTATATCGCCGACATGCTGATCGTGCCGCCGCAGATGTTGATCGTGCGCGCCGACACGCTGTCGAGGCTGCCCCTCAACCCGCTCGGCGAGGTCAGGCTCGAGGCCTTGCTGGCCGATGCCTCGCTGCAGGGCCTGCTGATTCAGTCGCGCAGCTACGGCAGCCAGCTGGACGGCCAGATCAAGGCCCGCCCTGCCGACTCGGGCCTGCACCTCAGCGCTTCGACAGCGCATCCACTGCGCCTGGTGGCGCGCTCGCGCGCCGACTACACCATCGACTACGACTACACGCTGGCGTACGAGCAGCACATCGACGAATCGATCCTGAAGGCCAGCCTGCTGAGCCTGCCGATCGAGGGCAACAGCCAGATGCTGGTCGCCGGCATTGCCTGTCCGCGCACCGAATGGGGCCGGCAGGCGATCCTGCGCATTGATCAGCTCATCGCCAGCTTGGCGCAGAACCCCGAGGCTCGCTCCGGGCTGGAGCGCTGGATGACGCCGCAAAGCCGCCAGCGCTACGGCCGGCAGATCGAGCAGTTCTATCAGCGCCGCAGCCAGCCTTCGCCGGCCAGCGCATTTGCTGCCCCGCCAACACCCCCACCCAACCCGGCCTCAGCGGCCAGACCCTGAATCCGGCGCATAACGGGCTCGCAGCGCCTCCTCGCAGCTGGGCTGCAGATTGGCCCGCTGCAGATCACCGCCATAGTGCGCCAGCACGCGTTTGTCCATCACCTTGAACCACAGCGGCGGCAGATAGGCCAGCACCAGCATCGCCGCATAGCCTGAAGGCAGCTGCGGGCTGCTGTCGAAATGCCGCAGCGCCTGATAGCGCCGCGCCGGGTGGGCGTGGTGATCGCTGTGGCGCTGCAGCTGATACAGGAACAGGTTCGAGACGATGTGGCTGGAGTTCCACGAATGCTCGGGCAGGCAGCGCACCGGCCGGCCGTTCTCGCCCAGCGGACGCAGCAGGCCGTAGTGCTCAATGTAATTGACCACCTCCAGCAGCGAAGCGCCGTAGAAGGCCTGCAGCAGCAGGAAGGGCAGCACGCCGACACCCAGCCACAGCATCAGCGCCGCATACAGCAGCGCCGTCATCGCCCAGGCCTGCAGGCACTCGTTGCGCCAATGCCAGACACCCAGGCCGCGGCCGGCCAGGCGCGAGCGCTCAAGCGCCCAGGCCGAGCGCAGGCCACCGATCATGGTGCGCGGCAGGAAGGCCCAGAAGCTCTCGCCCAGGCGCGCACTCGCCGGGTCCTCGGGCGTCGCCACGCGGCGATGGTGGCCACGGTTGTGCTCCACATAAAAATGCCCGTAGGCCACCGGCGCCAGCGCGATGCGCGAAAGCCAACGCTCCCAGGCCGACAGCTTGTGTCCCAGTTCATGCGCGGTATTGATCGCCACGCCATTGATGCCGCCCACGCTCAGCAGCAGGCCGATCCAGCCGAACAGACTGAGTTCGTGGGTCGCAGCAATCCAGGCGCCGTGGATCGTCAGCCCGAACTGGAAGGGAATGAAGGCCACGACGATGAGGCGGTACCAGCGCTGCTGCTCCAGCCCGGGCACCGCGG
>PNNH01000040.1 GCA_013824165.1 Methylibium sp.
AATGGCAGCTGCTGGGCCAGCGCGCCTCGGGCATCTCGCCCAGCGTGCAGGCGGCATCCATCGTCAGCGCGCTGACGCTGGCGATCCTGCTGAGCTGGATGCTGGAGCCTGCGCTGCGCCTGGCCGGCTTCATCGTCGACTTCGTGATGGCTCTGGCGCTGATGCGCGTGGGAGCCTGGGTGTGGCGCAGGCCGACCATGCGTTCGCTGTATCTGGGCTATCTGTGGGTGATCGTGATCAGCGTCTGCAGCAACTTCCTGCTGGGTGTCTACGCGGGCTTCATGGGTCTGGATTTCACCCTGGGCGAGACTACAGTGGCCCAGATGGGTGTGGCGCTGCTGCTGCTGGCCAGCTTCGGGCTGTGGGTGCTGGCGATGTGGCGCAATGAGTTTCTTGCCGACTGGCTGAGCGACCAGCGGCTGCGCGAGCAGGCCGCGGAACTGGCGCGTCAGCTGTCCAGCGCGCAGATCCAGCCGCACTTTTTGTTCAACTCGCTGGCCTCGCTGCAGCACTGGGTGGCCAGCAAGGACGACCGTGCCGCGCCGATGCTGGCTTCGCTGACGGCCTATCTGCGCGCCACGCTACCGCTGTTCGACCGCCCGCTGTTGTCGGTGGGCGAAGAGGGCGAGGCGGTGCAGCGCTATCTGGAAGTGATGCAGGCGCGGCTGGGCGATCGGCTGCGCTTTCGGGTCGAGATCAGTGACGCCGCCGCGGCCTGCCAGCTGCCGCCGGGCCTGCTGCTGACCCTGGTTGAAAATGCCGTCGAGCATGGCGTGCAGCCGCAGCTCTCGGGCGGCGAGGTGCTGCTGAAGGCCGATGTGCTGGCCGATGGCAGCTTGCAGGCCGAGGTGATCGACGACGGCCCGGGCCTGGCGCACGAGCTGGAGTTCAGCGCTGCCACCCATGCCCAGCCGACTGGCGCTGGTGCCGGCCACGGCCTGCGCAACAGCTCGCTGCGCCTGGCCCAGGCCTTCGGCGCCCGAGCCCGCTTGCGCGTGGCGCCGGCTGATCCGGCCGGCTGCCTGGCCCAGGTGCTGGTGCGGCCCGAAGCCGCGGCCGAGCCGGCCCCGCGGTGAGCGACTGAGAACGAGAAACAGACAGAGTGACTGACTGAGTGAGAACGAGAGAGGACTGACGATGAACCTGATGAGCACCAGCAAGCCCCTGACCGCCCTGATCGCCGACGACGAGGAAGGCCCGCGCGAGCAGCTGCGCACCGCGCTGGCGCGGCTGTGGCCCGAGCTGCAGATCGTGGCCGCCAGCGTGCACGGCGTGGACGCCTGGGACGACTTTCTGGAACATGAGCCGACCATCTGCTTCCTGGACATCCGCATGCCGGGCCTGACCGGCATCGAGGTGGCCAGCCGCATGGCCGCCACCGCCAACCCGCCGCATGTGGTGTTCGTGACGGCCTTTGGCGACCATGCGCTGTCGGCCTTCGACGCCGGCGCGGTGGACTATGTGATGAAGCCGGTGGACGACGCCCGCCTGGGCCAGGCCATCGCGCGGCTGAAGGCGCGCCTGCAGACCGCCACCCCCAGCCTGGCAGCGCCGGCGGCGGCCGATCTGCAGGCCTTGCTGAAGCAGCTGCTGCCCGCCGCCGCGCCGGCCAAGAGCCGCCTGATCCAGGCCAGCCTGGGCCGCGAGGTGAAGATGATCGCGCCCGAGGATGTCATCTATTTCGAGAGCGACAACCGCTACACCCGCGTGGTCTACGAGGGCGGCGAGGCGCTGATCCGCACGCCGCTCAAAGAGCTGCTGGCGCAGCTGGATACTGAGCAGTTCTGGCAGGTGCACCGCTCGGTGCTGGTCAACAGCCGCCACATCGCCACCGCGCTGCGGGTGGACGAGAACACCATGCAGCTGACCCTCAAGGGCCGCGAAGAAAAGCTGCCGGTGTCGCGCCAGTTCCAGGGCCTGTTCAAAGGCCAGTGACGCCCCTCGCACAGGGGGTGCGGCAGCCCGGTCTAACCCGGGTATGCCGTCACGCATGAAGGGGCACAATGGCCCGCATCTCAACGTGCGCCCCTTCATCCATGGCCGCCTTGCCCCAACCGCGTTTCGACCAGTTCTATCGCTTTCCGGAGCTGACCCAGCTGCTGTTCGCCTATGCCGAGGCGCGACCGAACCTGGTTTCGGTGCGCTCGATCGGCAAGAGCTTCGAGGGCCGCGACATCTGGGTGCTGGTGCTGACCAACACCGCCACCGGCGCCGACATCGACAAGCCGGCCTTCTGGCTGGACGGCAACATCCACGCCGCCGAGCTGAGCGCATCAACCGCCTGCCTGTATTACCTGCACGACCTGCTGGGCAAGTACGGCAGCGCCGACGAGCAGGGCCGCCAGGTGACCCAGCTGCTGGACACCCGCGTGATCTATATGGTGCCGCGCCTGAACCCCGACGGTGCTGAGCTGGCTCTGGCTGACCGGCCGCGCCACATCCGCAGCTCCACCCGCGTCTACCCCTATGACGAGGAGCCGGTCGACGGGTTGACGATGGAAGACATCGACGGCGATGGCCGCATGCTCACCATGCGCGTGCCCGACCCCAACGGCACCTACAAGAAGCACCCCGATGAGCCGCGCCTGATGGTGGCGCGCGAGCCAGGCGAGTTCGGCGGCGAGTACTACCGCCTGATCCCCGAGGGCTTCATCAAGAACCACGACGGCCTGACTGTCACCGTCAACAAGGACCGCGAGGGCCTGGACCTGAACCGCAACTTCCCCAGCGAGTGGCGGCAGGAATACAAGCAGACCGGCGCCGGCGCCTACCCGACCAGCGAACCCGAAGTGCGGGCGATGGTGGACTTCATCGTGGCCCACCCCAATATCGGCGCAGCCATCAGCTATCACACCCACAGCGGTGTGATCCTGCGACCCATGGGCACGCAGAGCGACGACGACATGATTCCCGAAGACCTGTGGAGCTACAAACGCTTCTCGCAGCTCGGCGAAAAGCACACCGGCTATCCCAGCGTCAGCATTTGGCACGACTTCAAGTACCACCCCAAGGACATCATCACCGGCACGCAGGACTGGGTCTACGAGCACCTGGGCGCACTGTTTTGGGTGGTGGAGATCTGGTCGCCCAACAAGGAAGCCGGCATCGAAGGCTACAAGTGGGTGGACTGGTTCCGCGACCATCCGGTGGAAGACGACCTGAAGCTGCTGAAGTGGAGCGACGAGCAATGCGGCGGCCACGCCCATGTGGACTGGAAGCCCTTTCTGCACCCGCAGCTGGGCGCCATCGAGATCGGCGGCTGGGACAAGATGAACTACTGGCGCAACCCGCCGCCGCATCTGCGCGAGCGGGAGGCGGCGCGCTTCCCCGGCTGGATGAACCAGATCGCACTGAGTCTGCCCAAGCTGGAGCTGCTACGCACGGAAGTGCGCGCCCTCGGCCCCGACACCTGGCGCGTGCGCATGGCCGTGGCCAACACCGGCTACCTGCCCGCTTACGTGACCAAGCGCGCGCTGGAGCGCAAGGTGGTGCGCGGCGTGATGTTCGAGATCCACCTGCCCGGCAGCCCCGAGATCAGCCTGGTGAGCGGCAAGGAACGCATGGAAGGCCCCCAGCTGGAAGGCCACGCGCCTAAGGCCACCCAACTGGCCTTCCTGCCCAGCCGCGAAATCACCGCCGACCGCGCGGTGGGCGAATGGGTGGTGCGCGCCCCCAAGGGCACGCGCCTGGCACTGACTGCCTGCGCGGATCGCGCGGGCACGGTGAGGACTGAGGTGGAGTTGGATTGAGGTCGGCCCGAGCAGAGCTTCCTTGGTGCACTCTGCGGCGCGGGCCGAAGGCTCGGCCGCCTGCAAGTGGGCGGCTGAGGTCGATTGAGGGCAGCTGCATGCTGAACTGAGTCACTCGATATTGATGTCCTGAGCGGCGGCGTTCATCACTGGCCATTCGATGGTCCATGGAAGGTAAGTCCGCACTACCGCCGAAAGGGAACATTGGCCCGCCTCGACACGTGGCATTTACCTCCCCGTCTTAGCATTGTGTTTGTCCTTCGCTGCACCCAGAAACTCCTCGATAGGCTCAATGCCAAGCCTGATCCAGAACCGGCGCCGGCGGACACAGTCCTCGGCGACTGGTACGCCAATCTGATCCGCGTTGGCCGAATTCAGCTTGTGCTCGCCGTCAGCGAGCGAAGCCTGCTGCCCGTAGTGGTGCCGGCACGGGATGGTCGAGCCCTCGTCCAGCGGCTCGGCGAAGCCCTGGGGCCGATGCTTGCCGCCATCGGCGTCCCAACGGACGATGCAACTGCCGAGCAAGGCGCGATGCAACATTGGGCCGTTGGAAAGACGGCAAACCGCCGGGTCCTGGGATCGCTCAACGACTTGGCATTTCAGCTTCAAGTCGGGCTGCTCGACTTTCCGGATCGAACGCTGATGGCGCATTCGCTCTGGTTGGCTAAGACACCCCTGAAGGTCATCGACTACGGTGCGCCCGACCAAGCAACGCTGGCGGCGTTCGCTGCACATCGGGCGCTGCAGGCAGTCATCGGCCGATGACCGCTTCACTCTGAAGTGAGCGGCGCCGCCCGGAGCCGTCATCGGCCGCCGATCTCCCTGCAGCCGGCTTGACAACTGTTGTCAAGCCGGACGGGATGCCCGTATGAGCCGCCAAACCATGAGCTTTGCCTTGCCAGAGTCGATGCGCGAGTACATCGACAACCGGGTCGCCTCCGGCAACTACGGCAACACCAGCGAGTACATCCGCGACCTGGTTCGCCGAGATCAGGAAGAGCAGGCCAATAAGCGGCTTCGCGATCCCATCGAAGAAGGGCTGGCATGCGGGCCTGGTCGGCGTCGCACAAAGGCGGACGAGAAGGAACTGATGGCGATCGCTCGCGGCGAGATTGATTGAAGCCGGCAGTACTGCGCCCGCAGGCGCTGCGCGATCAGCAGGGCGAGGTCAGGTACTACCGCAAGGAGGGTGGCACCCGCGTGGCAGTGAAGCTGGCCAACGCCACCAATGCCGCTCTTGACCAGATCGACCTTGATCCTGGCATCGGCTCAACGAAACTCGGCAAGCACCTCGGCATTCCGGGGCTTCGGACCTGGCGGGTGGCGGAGTTCCCGCTGCTCTGGTGCTACTTCGAACGCGGAGACCAGCTTGATGTGCTTAGGCTGTCGGGCGAGCGCCAGAACATCGCCGCGATCTTGAGCGACGAGTTCGACTCGAACTGACGGTGTCAGGGTCGCGGCGAGAGCAGGCCCAGAGCTCGATGACTGGTCGATGGCAGCCTGTTGGCCAAGTTGGCCGGCCGGAACCGACCCACTGCGGTCCTAGCGGCCACGTGATTCCGTGCCTGGTAGCGGTCGTTCAGCGATTGCGTTCAGCCACGCCGTCAGGCGTCGGTGCCAGCGCAGGGTTAGGAGCTGAACTCTGCGCGCAGGTGCTGCAGGCCATGAACGAGCGCCCGCCCTGACCGCGTGAGTACTCGAGATGGGGGAAGAAGTGGTGAAGTTCGTTCCGTACGTGATCGATGCAGGTCAGAGCACCGAGGCGGCCTGACTGTCGGCCTGCGGGGTGCCATTGCCATCGGGCGCCGCCTCATCTGGCACGATGAACAGCACGTCCTCTTCCTCGGCCAGGACCTTGTTGGCCCGTATGGCGTATATGTGAGGACCGTCCTCATGCAGAAAGTCGGGTTCGAGCTTAGGCAACGCCTCACGTTCCGCGTCGCAGGTGGCCTCGTCGCCGAAAAAGCCGATCAGCCGGAAATTGCCGTTCCACTCCAAGGCAAACGACCATGCGGCAGCCGTTGGATGCTTCCGTATTGCGGCCTGAAAATTGGTTGCGGCGGTCGTGACCACCAGGCGGTAGTCCCAGCCGATCACTCGATCCGCGAAGGCTCGCTGGACCACGTTTCCGAAGTCCGATTTGTTGGTGCCATCGACCGGGAACATGGCGCCAGACCAGAAGCCCCCCAGCTCCGTCTCACGGTTGTAGGTCAGCCAGTAGAACAGCGCCTTCAACTGGAAGAGCGCTAGGCGGTGCGCGCGGTCCCGGTCGAGCTGGGCTGGCGCTCGCATGGTGATCGAGGCCTGTGCTGGGCCTAGCTTGCCTCGAATGGTGATCGCCTCATCGCTATTCGCTACGGGTCGTCCCGTCTTGCGGCTGATGCTCCCCATCGCCTTGCGGCTGGCTTCCTTCAGAAGGCCTGAGTCGTTGACCTGGCCGGCTGCCGACACTCGGCCGAGAAGGGTGATCGCTGAAATGTCGTCTTCGAGTTGGGACTTCTCAAAGTTGCACGGCCTGCATGACCAGACGTGCAGGTTCCATGCAGCTTGCAGCGTTCCCCTGGGCACGAATCTTCTGCCGATCACATGCTCGATTTCTCGTGCGCCTGCGGCCAAGCGCGTCCGACAGTAAGGGCAGGTGTTGTTCCTCAGCCGAACTCGTCGGTCTGGCGAAACGGGTGGCTCTTCCGGCGAAGTCATGGGTTGCAGTCCATCCCAGTTGCGAGCTGATTCGCCGATTCTCCGACGTGCGCAACGCCCGCAGTGGGGTACCGGTAGCGTCAGGCGCCGAAAATCGTGAACGGCATGTCTCGAGAAGTGTTCAAGAGCGGATCGAAGCCGATCAGCACAAACTCCGGCTGTGAAAGTGCGAAGGCGTCGATGGCCTCTGACGTGTACGGAGGCGGGCCATGGCGCGTTGCACTCAGGCATGCGTCATAGAAGCCGCTGATCGTATCGCTGACGTGGGGCGGACCGATCACAGCGGGAACTAGCAGCGTCACGCTGCTGGCATTGCCGTCGTGCGCAACGAACAGCACGTCATCGTGAAGCCGCCGCGTCTGGCGCAGGACCTCACGAAACTGGACGTAGCGACCTCCCTTGGCATAGAAGTGGGCTCTGTAGAAATAGCCCTCGCGGCCGGCTGCATCGCGCTCAAGAGGCGCCCAGGGTCGTTTGAAGACCGAGAGCTGGAAAGCCGTCGTCATTGTCGGGTCCGAAGAGCCGCAGCGCAGGAGGCGTCCGTCATCCAGGCGGCGATACGGCATATCCTCAAGCGTGGCAAACGCCGTCACAACGGGGTCGTCAAACATGACCACTTCCAGCTCGTCGAGTGACACGCACAGAGACCAGAACTTTGGGTCAAGGTCGCGCAACAGTTGCTTGACGCGCTCATGGTCATCGGGGTGACCGTGCCGAAAGTGGGCTACTCGATTGCGAATGTGCTCGATCTCATCCATGCGCGCATCCCATTGCTTCTTAGGCATCAGATACGGCTCAAACATGTCCCAGTGCCGTTCGATCATGATCAGCAGGCCGCGCATCAGCATGTAGCTGACTAACTCGCCCTCGGCCGCAGGCATATGGTGGTACGCCTGGGACTTCTTTAGGAAGTCCTTGGCCTTGTCGAACTGGGCCTCCAGCGTCCTGCCGTACTTGGTCTTGAGTTCGATGTAGACGAGCCGGCGCAGCCAGACCTCAAGCTGCCAAAGATCTTTGTAGACCGCGAGCGTACCTTCGCTTGCCGTCAGTCGATTCATGCGTACCCCTTGGGATGTTGCGTCCAGCTTCGGGCCGCGCGGATGCCTACTCGCGGTCTTCGAGGCCTTCGTCCACGTCGTAACCCTCCGAGAAGTCCTCTTGCTCGTCGGCATCTTTGCGCGCCGCGATTGCCGCTGCGAAGTGCCTCTCTTCAAGCTTCTGGATCGGGTCCCATTCGTTGCCAGGTTGCGCCCTGGCATCGCTTCCGAGGAAGGCACGCTCTCGATAGCCAACGAGTAATGCGTCGTGGAACTCTTGGCTGTATCGACGGTGCATATGCTCCAGGAGCCCAAACCGTTCGATCAGTGGCGCGAACTTCCGGCCCTCGTCGCTGAGCCCGTTCAGGGCTAGAAGCAAGACAGCCCCTTCAGGAAGTTGGCCGCGTGCGATGTTGGCGTATCGAACCTTGTCCGCTTCCTTCTCGAGCGGGGCTTCGGCTACGTGCTTGAACGTCTGGTACAGGAGCCGGAAGTAGGGGCCAAACTGCGACGGGCGATGGTCGAATACGTCAGCTACATACAGCGCCACCAGACGGTCGAGCAGCGCCTCGTCATTGAGCTGGGCCATGCCCTTCGTTGCTCGTCTGAAGACTCGTCTAGCGAACTGATTGATCGCTGGATTGCCCATCTTGCCGCGCTCGTACGTGTTCGCGTTGCCGTGGCCTGGCACGACGGGGCCGACCTCCTTCAGCTTGCGCGGCCCTTCGATCTGATCGGCGGCTTTGCTCGTTAGCTCAAGTAGTCGGAAGAACAGCGACTCGAACTCTTGCAGTTGGCGGTGGGTGCGTTCTTCCTTGGTAGCCCTGCGCGCTTCCCTCAGCGATTGGTGTTGCAGATAGCCGGCCCAGGCCACAAGCGCGCCAGCGATTGCTGTCAGCAATGCGTTGAAACTGCCGAAGGCGTCACCGGTTTGACCCATTTCGGTGAACCATGCCGCGCGTTCGGTTGTGCTGGGTTCTGACGCGGCAGACGCCGCCGCCGCCGATGATGCGGCCGCCAGCGGTGCTGACGCCGCGTCGGACGGTGCGGACGCTCGTTGGGCGGGCGCCTGCCCAGCGAAAGTCAAGCGGGCGAACGCCGCGCCGCAGTTGAGCCACATCACCCATGCGACGAATGCAGCGAGGAGCAGGCCGGCGAGCAGCCCGTAGTGGTGCTCCTCAGCGCTGGGCGATGGATCGTTGTCGTTCAAAGAGGCTCCTCCCGTTGGCGTGTGCGGCCTCTTTGCGGGCCGCCATCGTGCACAAGAAATGTGCCTGAAAACGCGGCAGTGAACCAGAGCGGCGGCAGCGCGCGTGACCCACAAGCACGGCGCGCCCCCGCAACCCAGTTGCGCCGCATGCCCGTGAAGACCACCCTAGCCGTCGGCGCGCGCTCGGGACCCCGCCCCGCCCGCGCTCTGAATAGGCCGCTTTTGACGGCACTGCCGGCAAGGGCCAGCGTACGGCCTGGAGCGGCCTGGCGGGCCGTTTCAAGGGGCGACGCGGCTGCCGGGTTTAGACGGGCTTTGACTCGCCGTCGGGCTTGCTCGGTGCGGTCTGGTGGGCGAGGGCGATATGGCAACCGACCGAGTTCAAACTCTGACGATGGTCGAAATCAGCCTTAAGGCGCAGACGTACCGGATCAAGCGACGAACGCCGGCCTGTTCGATGGGTGCCCGACGGATCGCCCCAAAGCGGCCTGTCGTCTGCGACCGCTCCTGGCCGACAGGCGCCGCCCGCTTGACGCCCGGTATCGTGCGGCACGAGCCCGATGTCAGTGGCGATAGTCCTCTTCGCGCTGGTGGCGAACGGCGCCTACGACTACGTCGTCTCCAATGATTTCAAACAGCACAACATAACCGGCACCGCCAAATGGAACGATTAATTCGCGCGAACGGCCGTTACCTAGCTCGGCCTTTCGGCAGGTGTATGGCGACCAGGACAGCAGGCGCATTCCCTCGCTGATCGCATCAAGCGCGCATTGGGGCGTCATCCAGTCCGGTGTTTCACTGGCGAGCTCCCGCTCGATGGCGAAATCTTCCAGGCGTTGAAGGTCAGCAACGGCCTCTTCGAGAAGTGTGACGGTGTAGACGGTGGTCACTTGCCAGCGCGCAGGGTCGCTCGACGCTTCGCGTCATCCAGGCGCCCCTGCAAGCCGGTCATGACATCGTCGACCGTGCGGCCGCCGCCTTCTCGCTTCCACCGCTCAATGGCGGCCTCGCCGCGATTGACGAACTCGGCCTGGACTCGACGCCAAGCTGCGGCCGAGACCACCGCCTCCTCGATGAACTGCGTCAGCGACTCGCCTTCGCGCAAGACGGCCTCGACTTCGGCCCGAACCTCGGGCTCGACGCGGATCGGAGGAAAGGTGGCGGAGCGCATGGATGGAATGTATAGCAAACGTGCTACGGCCGCAATCGAGGCCGCCGCGACGCCCTGAAGCCGACAGTCACCGATGATCGCTCCTGGCCGAAAGTGTGAACTAGGCCGTGGCGCCTGCAGGTGACCTTGGCCGGTCAAGAGTCACAGTCTGACCGGAGGCTTCCCTTGACCGCCGTGAAATGGCGCGGCCAGCCATAAGAGGTCGAGGCGATCAACTCCTGAGCAATTCGGCGTGAACTTGCTGGCGGCTTAAAAAACCCGCAGCACCTCAAACTGCTGTCGGATTGGAGCGACCTGTATCGACACCTCATCACCCTCACATTTGCCGAGCATGGCCTTGCCCAACGGGGCTTCGCTGCTGATGACCTGAACGAGCTGAGCACCGCTGACCAACTTCATGCTGCCCCCATCCGGGCCGAGAAACAGCCGTTGCTGCTGGTCGTCTGAATCAATCAGGCAGACCAGCGCGCCGAGCTGTATACCTTTGCTGGCGTCGTAGGGGCTCGGGCGGAACTGGCGCCAATGGGCGATGGCTTGGCGGATGGCTTCGGCCCGACGTGCTTGGCCGGTGGCCAGGTAGGCGGCCTCTAGGCCCAAGGTGTCGTACTTGTTTTCGGCGATGTTCTCTTCGTGGGTCGCCGTTTCATGGGCCACCCGCGCCGCCTGCTCGGCTTGCAGCAGGTCTTCGGCAAGGCGTTCCAGCACCTGCTGCTGCAGCAAGAATTTATCCATGATGAAAGGTCAACGTCTCGAACAAGCGGGGGCAGGTCATGATTATGAAGTGCAGCACCAGGCTGCCACTTCGTCTCGTTGGCACGCCCCTTGCGCGTCCCTCCGCATGACGAAGAAGACCACCCCTATGCCCTTCACTCTCCAAGCTCGCCCCCTCACGCCTGAAACCTTCGCCCCCTTCGGCCAGGTGCTGCAGGCCGGCCCGCCGCCTTCGGGCGAAGCCGGCCAGGCGATCAACAGCGGCACCAGCCGGCGCCATGTACTGGTTGGCGATCTGCAGCTGGGGGCCGATCAGGGCCGTGGCGAGCTGAGCTTGAGCCGGGCGCAGGCGCGCCTGTTTCCGCTGCGTCTGCAGGAGCTGGAGCGGCACCTGCTTTCCACCCAGAGCTTCATTCCGCTGGGCGGGCCGCGGCGGCTGGCGCTGGTGGTGGCGCGGCCGGGGCCGGGGCCGGACACGCCTGAGCAGTTGCAGGCCTTCGTCAGCGATGGCTGGCAGGGCGTGTGTCTGCATGCCGGCACCTGGCACCACCCGCTGCTGGCGGTGGATGCCGGCGACTTTCTGGTGATCGAGCGCCGCGCGGCCGAGGTGGATTGCGAAGTGCTGGCCTTGCACGACGTGTGGCTGGCGCTGCCGGGGGCCATTTGATGATGAATGCGGGGCTGCGCTGGCCTGCATCAGCGGCCGCAGCGCTGGCCCTGGCGTGCCGGGCCAGCTGGGCTGTGCCGGGCCTCGGCCGGCCGCTCGGAAAATGCTGCGGCGGGCCGAGGCGAAGTGCGATCAAGGCTTGCTGATGAGTGCGAAGCGGCCCTCGCGGGCCTGCCGCACCCAGTAGCTGCCCGACGCTGCGTCGAAGCCCTGCACCACCGCGGACGCGGCGCCGCCGCAGGCGGCGGTCCAGTCAGCTGGCACGCCGCGCAGGAAGGCCGCGCTGTAGGTCTGGCGGCTCAGGCAGTCGGCCGGCGCCAGCACCTGCCATTTACCGGTGCTCGGGTCCTGGCGCGCCAGCCGGACCTGATTGGCATCGACGCCCTTGGGCACGGTGAAGGACAGCACGAAGGGGTCGCTGCCACCATCGGCCGACAAGGCCCACCGGCCGCTGGCCCAGGCAGGCAGCTGCACCGGCAGCTTGCCGGCTTCGCTGCCATCGCCCAGCGAGCCGGGCAGGCCGGTGCTGTTGCGGATGTCCTTCTCACGGCCATAAGGGTCGATATAGGTGCCGCCTTGTCCGGCGGTGCCGCTGATGCTGAGCACCTCCGACTGAAGTCCGTCAACCTTGGGCTCCCACGACAGCAGCAGCTGCTTCTTCAGGTCGATGGTGGTGGCGCGCACCTCGACCGCCTCGGTGCTCTGGCCGGCGTTGATGATGCGGGCACGCTGGCTGTTGTTGAGGTTGGGGCGCCAGCTTTCGTGCGCGATGAACATGTGGCGCTGCATCAGCGACAGCATCTCGCGGTTGTTGGCTGCCTCGGTCTTGCCGGGCTCGGCCGCCATGGTGCGGGTGCGCGTGTCGTGGCGGTTGAAGGTCAGGTTCTCGCCGTCCAGCACGCGGGCGCTGCTGCCCAGCGCCGAGCTGCAGGCGCTGGTTCGGTAGCTGGTGTCGTAGACGTTGTTGCGTTGGATGTTGGCCGGGAAGCTGGCGGGATACACCACCTTGTCGCAGCGCTGGCTGCTGCGGCGGAAGCGGTCGAACAGCTGCCACTGCGCCTGTGCCAGTTCCTTGGGGCCGTCTTCGTTGCGCAGCACGGTGTGCTCGGCATACCAGGCCTTGAAGTCCAGCACATCGCCGGTGAACTCGAAGATCGAGGCGTTGACGTCCAGCGAGCCGGTGTTCTCGACGCGGGCCTTGAGCATCAGCGTCTGCTGCACCTGTTCATGCTCGCCAAAACGGTTCTCGTAGCCCTTGTACGAGGCACTGCCGGAGACAATCTGCATGAAGGGCCGCTGCGATGCATCGCGCACCAGGCTGCGCGCATACATGTGCTCGTGGCCCGAAACATAGATCACGTCATGCTCGGCCAGCAGCTTGCGGTATTTGTCATACACGGCGCGGAAGGCCACGTCGCTGTCCTCGGACTTGTAGCCCTCGACGATGCGCTCGCGCAGAAGGCCGTACTTGTTGCCAACGAAGGAGTTGTGCGTCTGCAGCACGATGTGCTTGGCCTTGGCCCGGTGCTTCTGGATGCTCTGCTCGATGAAGTCGTAGGCGTAGGGCATCCAGCCATAGGAGATGTTGATGAACAGCACGTCGTCGCGCAGCCAGACGTAGTTCTTGTTGCGCGCTCCGGGCATGTGCTCCGCTTCGGCGGGGATGAAGTCGGCCACCAGGTCGTGCCAGTCCTGGTCCATGCCCTTGTTGTCGTGGTTGCCCATGATGGGCAGCAGCCGCATGTGGGCCTTGTAGGGTTCAGCCACCTCGCGCCACTGCCGGTACTCGGCAGCGGTGCCGTTCTCGGCCAGATCGCCCACCACCAGCACGACATCCACCTTCTGCTGCTTGTAGAGCTCCAGCAAGGCACGCATCGGATGAACCGCTGCATTGCTGCCACCCCCTTGCGTGTCTGGCAGCACGGCCACTTTCAGTGTCTTGGCTGTGACTGGCGCCGGAGCCGGCGCAGGGGCAGGGGCAGGGGCAGGGGCAGGCGCAGGAGCTGGCGCAACAGGGGCATCGTCGCCACCACCGCAGGCGCTCAGCAAGGCAGCCAGGCCCAGAGCGGGAAAACAGCGCTTCGTGATCATCATCATCTCCTCCAGAGGGGTTCGAATGGAGGGCGCATGCTGGCCGACGCATGTGACCATGCCGTGACCTTGCGATGTCAACTAGATAACGCGTGCGATCAGCGCGCAGCCGATGAAATCCAGCCTGCCGGTCTGGCGTCTCGCGGGCGATGTCTGCTCCGGGCGAGGCGAGTGGACGCGTCAGCGCAAGCCTTGGCAGGCGCTAGGGTCAGCGCACCATGCCGCGCCCGGAGCCGCGGAAGCGTGCAGGTGTTTGCCGAGAAACTGCACCAGGGTGCCTACGTGCGGCTGCAGGGCGCCGCGCAGGTCGTGGTCGCCGGCAACCACCAAGAGCTCGCCCGCGGGCAGCACGGCCTGCAGGCGCCGCGCATCGGCCAGCGGCACGGTGTGGTCTTGCGCCCCGTGCACCAGTAGCACCGGGCAGGCCACGCGGGCCAGTGTGTGCAGTGGCGCGATGTCGTCGAAGCGCTCGCCGATCACGGCCTGCACATGGGCCAGGATGAGCTCGCCCGGCCAGCGGGCTGGCAGGCGGTGCGCGCGAAGCCAGGCTTGCATCACCTCGCGCGGGTGGGCAAAGGCCGAGAGGCTGATCACCGCCTGCACGCCGCCCTGGCGTGCCGCATGCAGCAATACAGCCCCGGCGCCCACCGAATGCCCGAGCAGTGCCACGCGACTGCTGTCGATGGCAACCACGGCGCGCAGGGCGGCCAGCACGTCGGCCAGGTCTTCGGCAAAGCGGGGCAGCGAGCTGAAGTCCTCGCGCGTGCTGTCGCCATGGCTTGCAGCGTCAAACAGGAGCACCGCCAGGCCGGCGGCTGTCAGCGGCTCCACCACCGGCCACAGCGTGGCCGCGTTGGCGCCCCAGCCATGCACACAGGCCACCAGGGGAGCGGCCTGGTCTGCGCTGGCCCCGGCGGGCAAGGCCAGCCATGCCGCAAGGTTCTGCCCGCGCCGGCCGGGCACGCGCAGCACCTGCACGCGGGCGTTGCCGCGGCCTGTGTCAGTCCAGCCGGGTGTGTGTGACAGGCGCGCAGGGCGCAGGCCGTATAGCAGCAGACGGTGCAGGGCCGCCTGCGCCAAGCGGCGCGGAAGCCCGCTGCCGGCCAGCCCTTGCGGCGGGCCGATGCTCATTGCGGCCGGCGCCGCATGGCTGCTAGCGGCCACGTCCACGCCAGCGCTGCCACACCAAAGCCGCCGGCCAGCGCAAGCAGGTTGGCCCAGTCGACCCAGTAAGCCATCTCGCTGAGGCTCGACTTGGTCCAGCCTGGCACCAGCAGCAAAGCGACCAGCGCCACCGCCACGCTAAGGCCTGCAGACAGCGGCAGGCCCGCGCGCCAGCGGGTGCCAGGGCGGCGCCAAGCCGTCACCAGCAAGACCGCCCACAAAACGGCGGCCAGCAGCAGCAAGGGCCACAGGCCCAGCGCGATTTCCCAGAGGATGTTCAACACAAGCCAGAATTCATACATGACGCATCTCCTGTTCAGACCCGGCCCTTGAGCACCGCCATATAGGCGGGCTTGAGCATGCGGTACTTCATCAGCCACGCGAAGAAGCTGTCATTGAGGGGCTCGATAAAGGGCAGCGAGGGCGTGAGCCGTCCCTCGTAGTCGAACTCGATCAGCATCGCCGAGCCTTCGCGGGTGATCAACGGGCAGGAGGTGTAGCCGTCGAAGGCCTCGTCGGCTTGGCGCCCGGCGATTACCTGCACCAGGTTGTGCGCCACGATGGGTGCGCTTTTCTTCACGGTGGCGGCGGTCTTGCCGCGTGGCGTACCGTTGATGTCGCCGATGCCGAACACATTGGGGTAGCGACGGTGCTGCAGCGTGGATTTGTCCACCTCCAGCCAGCCGCCGGCAGCGAAGGGTCCGTCCTTCCAGGCCAGCTCGCTGCCCTTGACCGCATCGGGTGCGCGCATCGGCGGTACGACGTGAATGAAGTCGTAGGGCATCTCCTGCTTATCGCCCTCGGGCGTGATGAAGGTGGCACGGCGAGCGCCGATGTCGATGGCCGCGAGCTTGCGCGAGAACTCAACGTCGATGCCCAGTGTCTTCCAGCGTTCAAGCACGTTGTCGTTGACCACCTTCACACCGAAGACATTACCCAGCGCCGACTGGAAGTGAATCTTTGAGCGGTCCAGCGTGCCGGCCTTGAGCAGCCGGTCGCGCAGCATGAAGCTCATCTTCAGGGGGGCGCCGGCGCATTTGAGCGGTGTCGCCGGCAGTGTCATCACCGCGTTGCCGCCCTTGGCCGTAAAGGCCTGCATAGCGGCCCAGGTCGCCTGCGCGGCCTGCGGGCTGGGGTAGACGCTGGTGAGCCCCGGCGCCTTGTCGCTGCCGATGGCATCGACGTCCATGCCTTCGATCTGCGCGTAGTCGAGCTGCACGCCGATGGCCACGACCAGGAAGTCGTAGGGGATGCGTGTGCCACTGGCGGTGATCACGGTGTTGGCGGCAGGATCGAAGCCGGCCACCATATCCTTCACCCACTCCACGCCGGCCGGCTGGTAGTCGGCATTGCGGTCACGCACCTTGTCCACCGGCCACACGCCGGTGGCCACCAGCGTGTAGCCTGGCTGGTAGTTGTGCTCTTCCTTGCGGTCGACGATGGTGATCTTGGCGCCGTCGAGCAGGCGGGCAAGCCGATTGGCCACGGCGATGCCGCCCAAGCCGCTGCCGGCGATCACGATGCGGGCCGAGGTCTTGAGTGCTGCTTGCGCGGGCGGCGCCGCGGTCGCCAGCGGCGCCAGCGCTCCGGCTCCAAGCAGCGCCCGGCGGGTGGGTTGATAAGGCATGGTTTGTCTCCTTGTCTTTGTCATGGGTGCGGCGACCGCCGCATCAACTCGGGGATCAACTGGGCTGTCAGCGCTAGCCCGCCAGGCGCAGCGTCAGCAGCAGAAGCTGCTGCTGCAACTGTGCCGGGTCCGGCGTCAGGCTGGCAAGGCGTGCTTTCATTGGGTGCTCTTCATTCCGGGCAGGCTCAGGCGCCTGGCTCGGCCAGCAGGGCGCGAACATCGGCGGCATAGTCCTCGGCTGTCTGCTCATGGCGCAAGGCTACGCGCAGACGGCCCAGCGGATCGAGCAGATAGCTCAGCGCAGTGTGGTCCATCGTGTAGCTGCTGCCGGTGGGTACCTTGTTGTAATACACCTTGAACTCGTCGGCCACGGTCTTGATCTCATTGGCATTGCCGGTCAGGGCCAGGAAACCGGGATCGAAGGCTGCCATGTATTCGCGCAGCAGCTCAGGCGTGTCACGTTCAGGATCGACCGTGACGAAGATCACCTGCAAACGGCTTGCCTGTTCGCCTAGCAGCTGCTTTACGGCGGTGGCGCGTGTGAGCGCGGTCGGGCACACATCGGGGCATTGGACGAAGCCGAAGTACAGCATCACCACCTGACCACGGAAGTCGGCCAGCGTGCGAGGGCGGCCGCTGTGATCGGTGAGTGAGAAGCTGCGCCCGTAGGGCGCGCCGGTGATGTCCATGCCCTTGAAGCGAGCCGTCGGACCGGAGCCGCTGATGCGCTCGCAGCCCTGCAGCAGCGTGCTGCCTGCCGCCAGCCACGCCAGCATGTGACGGCGAGAGGGTAGGCGCCGGGTGGATGTCAGGGTAGGCATGGACGGCATGGCTAAGACGTCTCGTCAGAATGCCAGCGTGTTGACGCCGGGCTTGAGCAGGTGCGCGGCCACCTCGGCGGGCTTGGCGGGCGTGACGCCGGCAATCAGGTCGCTGGCCTGCTTGCCGGTGTTGGGCAGATAGAGGGCGCACACCTCGACCTTGGCGCCGGCCTTGATCACGCCCTGCAGCATCTGCTGGGGCGTGAGGTTGCGCGGTTTCAGCGTCGGCATTTCCTTGCCGACCAGCGCAATGTCGCCGGCGGCATCACACAGGAGCACGCGCACCCCGGCCTTCTGCTCCAGGGCCTGGCCGGCCAGTACGAGCCCGGCCCCCTGCGCCATGGCGCTGCCGGAGTGGATGCTGACGAACAGCTCTTCGGCCTGCACGGCCGCAGCGGCGGTGGAGAGCAATGTGGCGGCAATGATCAGTGATTTCTTCATGTTCAGGACTCCAGGGTGTTGAAGAGCAAGGGTGGGCGGGCTTGGGTGAAGAACAGATGTCGCCGGTGTGCGGCTCATGGCTTGGCCGGGCTTGCAGTCAGGCCCAGCAGAGAGCGCAGCTCGGCCGCATGGCGGGCCATGGATATCGCGGCCACCGTGCCGTTTTCCAGCCGCAGCAGCGTGGCGCTGCCGGCTGCGCGTGGCATGCCGGCCATCTGGCTGAGCTGGCCGCGCTCACGGACGAGTGCGATGGGGAAGGGCAGTTCGCGCAGCTTGGGCAAGGCGAACATCCGTGTGACCAGCGCAGGCATGCCGCTGATGTCTGCCACATAGACGAGTCGCAGGCGATCCAGCACACCCGCAGGCTCGGCGGCCAGCACGGCGCTGACCATGTCGCTCACCGGCTTTTCGGCCGCGAAGACGAGCCACTGCGTTGAGGGGACGACAGGCACAGGCTTGTCATGCTGGTCATTGAGGCTCAGCGGCGGCATGGCCGCGCCGACGGACAACGGCGCCATGTCCGCCGCCTGCGACACGGACAGCGCCAGGGTACAGACCAAGCCCGTCAGTGCGGTAGCCCAGAAGGCGCGCCGGCGCGGCCGGCAGGGTGTGGTGATGGCATTCATCGGGGGCAGCCTGCTGCGTTGCCGCTGTTGACCATGTGTTCGGCCATGGCGGCGAAGGACTGTTCGACCGCCTGGCGCAGTGGTGTGTCGGCCAGCTGCTCGGCCAGCGCCTGGCGCATGCACAGCATCCATTCGTCGCGCTCCACTGCGCCGATGAGGTAGGGGGCGTGCCGCATGCGCAGCCTCGGGTGGCCGCGCTCGCTGATGTAGAGCGGTGGCCCGCCGAACCAGCCACTCAGGAACTTGAACAGGCTGTCGGCACTGCCTGCCAGGTTCTCGGGGTGCAGTTGGCGCACGGTGTAGGCCTCGGGCAACTCGTCCATCAGCGCATAGAAGCGATCCACCAGCGCATGGATGGCTGGAGCGCCCCCCAGGCCGGAGTAAAGGGTGTCGGTGGCAACCGTAGGAGCAAGCAGCGTGTCGGTCATGGTGTTTCGGGCTTTTGGGTTCAGCGGTACTGCCGCAGGTAGTTCCATTCGAAGCCGCGCTTGGCCCAATGGAGCAGCCGGGTGGAGGGCAGCAGCCAGTTGCGCTCGGGCGTGCGCCAGATCAGCGTGCCGTGGTCGATGGCGTCGACGATGCAGATCAGTTCCACCTTGAAGCTGGCCTGGCTGCTGCGGCCTTGCAGGTCACCGAGCAGGTTCTGCGCCGCCGCCGCCGCTTGAAGATCAGCCATATGGGCTTGCTTGGGCATCCAGTCCGGGCCGGGGAAGCTGCCCGAGTCACCGACCACATAGATGCGCTCGGTGCCCGGGATGCGGCACTGCGCATCGGCCTGCAGCAGCCCGCCTGGCGAGCGTGGCAGGTCGGTGGCATCGAACCAGGCGTTGCCCGTCATGCCAGGCATGAAGAGGATCAAGTCGGCAGGGAACTCGCCACCCTCGGTCAGCACCTTGTCGGATTCGAAGCGCTTGAGCTTGTGGCCCAGGTGCGTGCGGATGCCACGTCGTGCCATTTCGCCCAGCAGGTGCTTCACCGCTTTGGGGCCGAGGCGGTTGCCGGGTTCGCTGCTCGGGTTGAAGAACACGAGCTCGAAGCGCTCGCGCCGGCCTTCGCGCCGGAGCTGCTCGTCGATGCCGAAGAGAAACTCGAACATCGGCCCGCCGCGCACGGCGGTGGGCTCGCTCGGGTTGCCGGCGAATCCAACCGCGATCGTGCCGCCTTGCATCAGGCGCAGGCGGTCGCGGATCTGCTCTGCAGCCGCGATGCCTTCGCAGGGCGTGATCGCGTGCTCGATGCCCGGCAGCTTCTTCAGGAAGCTGCCGCCGGTTGCAATCACCAGTGCGTCGTTCCTGATCTCGCCCTGGGTGGTGCGCACGATGCGTCCACCCTCGGCCAAGTCGCTGACTTCGGCCGCGTGGAAGTCCACCTGCATGCGCTGCAGGAAGTTGTCCAGCGGCACGACCAGATCGGCCCGCGAGCGCAGGCCACTGGGGATCCAGATGATGCCGGGCAGGTAGTGCAACTCGGCGCGCGGCGCCACCAGCGTGATCCGCAGCTCACGATCACGGCGACGCAGCTCGCGCACCGTGGACAGCGCGCCGAAGCCGGCGCCCAGCACGGCGATGTGCGCAGGGCCTGGGCTGGACTTCATGCGCCACCCGCCGCTTGCATGGCAACGGGATCCGCGTTTTGACCGAGGCGTCCCAGCACGCGCTGCAGCGCGGCAGTTGCGGCCTGGCAGGCTGTCTTCACAACGGTGTTGTCAGTGTTTGCCGCGATGACCGCCGGATCTTGCAGCGCGATGCGCGTGATGCCCGGACTAGCCTCCGAGACGCCGCAGCCACAGGGCAGCAACGCACCCATGTCGCTATCGGCGTTCAGGATGGCATGGGCCACCGTTGGGCTGCAGATGCCCAGCAGCTTCTGCGGATGGCTGTCCAGCCCCAGTTTGGCCTTGAGCGTGGCCTGGACGTCGACTTCGCTGACGATCCCCATCTGTTCGGTGGAGAGAGCCGCGCGCAGCGCGTCGATGGCCGCGGCCTGGGGCAGCGGTAGTTCAATGGTGAGGGCGTAGGCTGGGCTCATGGCTGTGCTTCTCGTGGTGGGGTTGAGGGCCGGGTCTTGACGCTTTTGCGGCGGGGAGTTGGCGTACGCGCGCCAGGAACTCGTCACGCGTGGCGCCGCCGAACCAGGGGTGCCAGCGCCGCTGCTCCAGCACGTTGGAGACGGCGCGGGCATGCGCAGCGTGGCCGGTGAATAGCAAGGTCTCTGCAGGGCGCTTGAACACCTCGTGCATGACGCTGTCCCACAGAGCTTCGGGCAAGGCCGGGCGCGGCTGGAAGGGACAGGCGTCCACCGCCAGCAGACCACCGCAGAACAGACGGTCCCGCCACAGATAGCTCAGGCAACCGGCGGTGTGGCCGGGTGTGCGCAGCACCTGGACATGCTCGTTGCCATAGGTCAGAACCGCGCGCTCTGGCGCGGCGGCAGACCTGCTGCTCGGCTCCGGCGCGGGAAGCTGGTGCTGGATGCGGGGGGCACCCAGCGAATCCAGCGCAGCGGCCTCACCGGGCAGATGCTCATCGTGTTCATGCGTGCGCAGCAGCCAGCGCAGGCGCAGCTGGTGTTCGTCGAGCATGGCGCGCAGCAGCGGGACATCCGCGCCGCGTGGATCGATCAGAACCGCTTCGCCAGCGGCCAGATCGCCGAGCAGGTAGCTGACCGCACCGCTGCGCTCGTCGTGCAGGAGTCGGAAATACATGAAGCGCTCCGTTCCCGATCTCTCAGTGCTGCAGCTTCAGCATGGCGGCCAGCAGCAGCGCAGCAGCGCAGGTCCAGCCCGAGAACAGCACACGCCAGACCCACAGCCGCGGCACGAAACCGACGCCGCGCACGAAGCCTGCGCTCATGGCCCAGAACAGGGCCATGGCCAGGTTGTGATCGGCCTTGCCGGCGGCATCGGCCATCAAGGGTGGGTACAGGGTGCCGACCAGCATGATCAGCAACGCAGCCAGGAGGCTGGGCATCTGGATGCGCGGTGCTGCGGCCGCAGGCAGGGGGCGCGCGTTCATTGCCGCGCTCCGTCATCGCCTTCCCGGGCGGCTTGCGCCCGTGCGGCTTCGTTCTCGCCCCACATTGCATTCATCACCGCCAGCAGCACGGCGAAGCCGACCCCGAGCATCCAAGCGAAGTACCACATGGTTGATTTCCTTCAGGTTGCGGCGTCTTCGCCGATGAGGATGCGCATATCGCCCGCGTAGCGGTGCGGTGGCACTTCCAGGTTGGTCGGGGCCGGCTTGTTCTTGAACACCCGGCCTGCGGCATCGAATGTGGAGCCGTGGCAGGGGCAAAAGAAACCGCCGGGCCAGTCGGCTGGCAGGCCGGGGTCATTGCCCCCCTTGGGTGCCTTGCTGGGCGAGCAGCCCAGGTGGGTGCAGATGCCGATGGCGACGAAGACTTCGGGCTTGATGGCCCTGGCGGCGTTCCTCGCATAGGACGGTTGCTGATCCTTGATGGACAGCGGATCGGCGAGCTCGGCGTCATGCCCCTGCAGGGCTTCGAGCATCTCAGGCGTGCGCCGCACTATCCAGACGGGCTTGCCGCGCCATCCCACCGTCTTGCTGCCGCCGGGCGGGATGTCGGACAGGTCGACAGCCACCGCACCACCGGCGGCCTTGGCGCGTTCGCTCGGCGAGAAACTGGACACGAAGGGCACAGCCGTGGCCAGGGCGGCGGCGCCGCCGGCAGAACCGCTGGCGATCAGCCACCGGCGTTTGTCCGGGTCCGTGGGCGTGGCCTGGAGGGCGAGTGCGCTTTCTCCGGCAGTGCCCGGGCAGGCGATCGGAAGCGTGGTGTTCATGGTGGATGCCTTTGCCTTTGGGAGGGGGTGTGGATGCTCAGTAGGCGCTGTGTTCATTGGCGCGGATGTGCGCCAGCGTGACCTTGCCGCGCATCACCCGGTAGGCCCACGAGGTGTAGAACACGATCAAGGGCATGAAGAGCAGCGTGGCCCAGAACATCAGGCCCAGCGTGAGATGGCTGGAGACGCTGTCCCACACCGTCAGGCTGGCGTTGGGCTGGCTCGATGACGGCATGACGAAGGGGAACATCGCGGCGCCGGCGGTGCCGATCACGCCCACGATGGCAGATGCCGAGGCGACGAAGGCGCTAAGCGTATGGCGCGCCAGCACCAGTGCGGCAGCGGCCAGTGCACCAGCGATGCCGATCGCCGGCAGTGCCCACAGCAGCGGCTGGGCCCGGTAGTTCAGCCACCAGCCGTCGGCGCTGCGCGCCACCGTCTTGGCCAGCGGGTCGGGCAATGCGCCGGGGTCGATGGTCGAGGTGATGACGAAGCCCTCGATACTGCCGAACTTCAGCCAGAGGCCTGCGCCGACGAAGGCCAGCACCATCACGACGGCTGCACCTACAGCGCCGCGCACGGCCCGCTGCTGGATCGCGCCTTCGGTGCGATGCGCCAGGTACATGCCGCCGTGCATCGTGATCATTGCACTGCTCACCACGCCCGCCAGCAGGGCGAAGGGGTTCAGCAGTTGCCAGAACGTGCCGGTGTAGGTGCTGATCAGGTAGTCGTCAAAGCCGAAGGGAACGCCCTGCAGCAGGTTGCCAAAGGCCACGCCGAAGATCAGCGGCGGCACGGCGCCGCCGATGAACAAGCCCCAATCCCAGGTTGAGCGCCAGGTGGCGTTGTGGATCTTGCTGCGGTAGTCGAAGCCCACCGGGCGGAAGAACAGCGCCCACAGTACCGCTAGCATGGCCCAGTAGAAGCCGCTGAAGGCGGTGGCATAGACCAGCGGCCAGGCCGCGAAGATGGCGCCGCCGCCGGTGATGAACCAGACTTGGTTACCGTCCCAGTGCGGGCCGACGGTGTTGATGACGACGCGGCGTTCGTCATCACCTTTGCCGACGAAGGGCAGCAGGGTGCCAACGCCCATGTCGTGGCCGTCCATGATGGCGAAGCCAACAAGCAGCACGCCGACGAGCAGCCACCAGATGATCTTGAGGGTCGGGTAGTCAATCATGATGTTGGTCTCAGGCGTGCTGCGGTTCGAACTGGTAGCGGCCGGTCCCGAGAGAGCCCGGGCCTTGGCGGGCAAACTTCTGCATCAGATAGATCTCGACGATCAGCAGCACGGTGTAGAAGCCGATGAAGCCGGCCAGCGAGCCGTACAGGCTGTTGACGCTGAGCGTGGATACGCTCATGTGCGTGGGTAGCACACCGTAGATGGTCCAGGGCTGGCGGCCATACTCGGCCACCACCCAGCCCAGTTCGCTGGCAATCCACGGTGCCGGCAGCATGAGCACCGCGGCGCGCAGCAGCCAGGGGCGGGCCCGGCACTCGCTCTTGAGCGTGCTCCAGAAGGCCAGACCGAACAGCAGCAGCATCGCGAAGCCGAGGCCGACCATGATGCGGAAGCTCCAGAACATCGGGGTCACCTTGGGCACGGTGTCGTGCATGGCGCGGTCGATCATTTCGGGCGTGGCCTGACGCACATCGGTGGTGTACTTCTTCAGCAGCAGGCCGAAGCCGAGATCACCCTTGGTGGCTTCCAGCACCTGGCGAGCGACTGGGTCGTCGCGGTGCTGGCGCAGGGTTTCCAGCGCGATCACCGCGGTGATGCCGTTGACGATGCGCTCGCGGTTCTTGGCTTTGATCTCGTGGATGCCCGGGATCTGCTTGCTGATGGATCGCGTGCCGATCAGCCCCATCACATAGGGGATCTCGATCTCCCAGTCGTTCTTCTGGGCTTTCTCGTTGATGCCTGCGATCAGCTTCAAGCCGGCCGGTGCGGGTTCGGTCTCCCACATAGCTTCCAGTGCAGCCATCTTGGTTTGCTGAGCCTCACCGACGGTGTAGCCGCTCTCGTCGCCCAGCACGATGACGCTCAGCACGCTGGCCAAGCCAAAGGCCGATGCAACGCGGAAGCTGCGTTTGGCAAACTCGAGGTCACGGCCTTTGAGCAGATACCAGCTACTGACCGACAGCACGAACATCGCACCCGTCACATAGCCCGCGGACACCGTGTGCACAAACTTGGCCTGCGCATCAGGGTTGAAGACCACGGCCCAGAAGTCGGTCATCTCCATGCGCATGGTCTGGTAGCTGAACTCGGCGCCGACCGGGTTCTGCATCCAGCCGTTGGCGATCAGGATCCACAGCGCACTGAGGTTGGTGCCCACCGCCATCAGCGTGGTCACCATCAAGTGCTGGGTTTTCGTCAGCCGATCCCAGCCGAAGAAGAACAGGCCGATGAAGGTGGACTCCAGGAAGAAGGCCATCAGACCTTCGATGGCCAGCGGCGCGCCGAAGATGTCGCCCACGTAGTGGGAGTAATAGGCCCAGTTGGTGCCGAACTGGAACTCGAGCGTGATGCCGGTGGTGACGCCAAGCGCGAAGTTGATGCCGAAGAGCTTGCCCCAGAAGCGGGTCATGTCCTTCCAGATGACATTGCCCGTCATCACGTAGACGCTCTCCATGATGACGAGCAGCCAGACCATGCCGAGAGTCAGCGGCACGAAGAGAAAGTGGTACATCGCCGTGGCGGCAAACTGCAGTCGCGATAGGTCGACGAGTTGTTCTGAGATCAAGGTTGTGCTCCGTTGATGACCGGTGGCAAAGGGAGGGGGGCGACTGGGGCGCCCAGATGGACTGAGGCCTTCTCGACATCGACGCCTACCCGCTCGTCCCGCACAAAGGACCACCAGATCCCGGTGAGCACCACCAGCTTCACGGCGATGGCGATGGCAAGGTGGCGGACAAGGCGGTCCTGAGGGGCTTTCATGCCCTGAGGAGATCAAGATGCGTGCCACCGCTGCGCAGGCGGAAATTTCCATTCAAATCAAAGACTTGGGCGATTGGTGCGACCGGCACTGCCAGCAGTGGCTGAAGCATTTGCTGCCAAAGAGGCAGACGACTGCCACAATGGCAGCGGCTTGATCCATCTTCAACCGCAGCAGAGTCCCTGACATATGCCCAACGTTCTGCCGGAACTGGTGTCCTACCTGGAAGGCCTGCCCGAGCCGCACATCCTGTTCGATCACCAGTACCGGATCCTGGCCGCCAACGCCGCCTATCGGCGCCAGTTCAGCCCGCATGACTCGGTGCTTGGGCGCACCTGTTACGAGGTCTCCCACCATTTCAGCGTGCCTTGCGACAAGGCAGGCGAGAGCTGCCCGCTGGCTCGTTCGCGGACATCGGGTCAGCGCGAGCGGGTGCTGCATCTGCATCACACGCCGCAAGGTGAGTCCTACGTCAACATCGAGTTGGTGCCGCTGCGCAATGCCCAGGGCGAGCAGGTCTATTTCATTGAGAAGATGGAGCCCCTGCGGGTGGCACAGGGGCTGCCCGCTGCGCAGGGCCTGATTGGGCGCTCTGCCGCCTTTCAGCGCATGTTGGAACTGGTGTCACGGGTCGGGCCGTCGCAGGCTAGTGTGCTGCTGCTGGGTGAATCCGGCACCGGCAAGGAACTGGTTGCACAGGCCGTGCATGAAGCCAGCCCGCGGGCAGCCAATCCCCTGGTGGTAGTGGACTGCGCCAGCTTGCCGGAAACGCTGTTCGAGAGCGAACTCTTCGGCCACGAGCGGGGCGCTTTCACCGGCGCCAACAGCAGCAAGCCGGGGCTGGTGGAGGCCGCCAGCGGCGGGACCTTGTTCCTGGACGAAGTGGGAGACATTCCGCTGCCGATGCAGGTCAAACTTTTGCGCTTGCTGGAAAGCGGCACCTACCGGCGCGTGGGCAGCACGGAGCTGCGGCGGACCGATGTGCGCGTCGTCGCGGCGACGCACCGGGATCTGAAGGCCATGGTGACTGATGGCCGCTTTCGCGAAGACCTCTATTACCGCCTGAGCACTTTTCCGATCACGCTGCCGGCCTTGCGCGACCGCATCGAAGACATACCCCTGCTGGCTGTGGCGTTGCTGGCGCGGGTGGCCGCTGATCGCCGCTTGTCACTGTCCAGCGCGGCACTGGATCTGCTGAAAGCCCATCCCTTTCCAGGCAATATCCGCGAGCTGCGCAATGTGCTGGAGCGCGCGTCTTTGCTGGCTGACGGGGCCGGCATCGAAGCGGCGCACGTCGAGCGGGCGCTGGGCGCCGATGTGCCATCTGCCGGCCCGCGCGCTGCGCCTGCAGCGTCGCATAGAGGGCTGTCGGTCACGGCAGCGGACACCTCGCTGCGCAGTCTGGAGCGCGCCGCCTTGCAGGAACAACTCAAGGCCCACAGGGGCAGTCGTGCGGAGCTGGCGCGAAAGCTCGGCATCAGCGAGCGGTCTCTGTATCGCAAGTTGCGCGACATCGACCACGAACCGCCAGCCTGATGAGCAGGGCCAGGTCTTAGCGCTTGGATGCTGCGGCTGCTGCCTCGGCGTCTTCCCGGATGTGGCGCAGGAAGTAGCGCACGAAGAAGACACCCATGCCCAGCATGAAGGCGATGCCGGCCACACTCATCAGGCCGACATCCGTGGTGAAGAGATCTTTGAGCGCATGCATGGCAAACCCCGTCGTTGCAATGGCTCCATTTGGCGCCTGACTGTCTGGGGAACAGTTGTTTTGCATCAATCGAGGGATTCGAGGCGTGGCTGCGCTGCGTGTCACCCAAGCCGTTCAGGCGCTTGCCCTGCTGCGCCATGTGTGTGCCCGGCAGTTAGGTCTGGCTGAGCGCCGCTTCTTGCCCCACTGCTGCCGCTGGGCGTATGCGTCTTCAGCCCTCTGGCAGGCCGGTCTGTGGCGCGGGCGAAATGCTGCGCCAGGTTTGACGGAACACCGCCTGCTCTACCTTGGCGCGCTGCTCAACCGGGCAGGCCACGCGGACCACCAGCACCAGCTGCTCCGGGTTCGAGAAGTCCCAGGACACCTTGGTCTTGCCCGAGGGCAGGGCAATGAAGTTGCTTTCCGCCTCCTTGCGGAAATGGGCCATGGCCTCGTCGCGCCAGGCGGCTGTGGCCTGGTCGGCCGCGGCGAAGGCGGCCGCTTCAATGCGGTCCAGGTCATGCGCGGCGCGCTCGGGGATGGGGATCTGGATGGCGTGCAACGCGTAAGCCCCGTTGGGCGATGCGTTCACCAGCGGGTGCGTCAGCAGCAGGCCATTGGGAAACTCCGCCACCTTGCCGGTGCGCTGACCCGCCCGGTCCAGCTCGACCAGGGTGGTGGCAAACATGTCGATGTCCACCACCCGGCCGTGCAGGCCGTCGAACTCGATCACGTCGCCAATCTTGTAGGGCTGCACCACGGTCACATACAGGTAGCCGTGCACGCACATCACCAGCTCTTTGCTGACGATCAGGATGGCACCCGCCACCGCCGCCACCGACAGCGCAAAGCCGGCAATCGTCGAGGCCCACACCGACACCATCACCAGCAGGGTTACAAACCAGATGATGTTGCGCGCCCACACCAGGTGCAGGCGGCGCTTCTCGGCCGACATTTCGCCGCGCGACAGATAGCGCCCCCACAGATGCGATGCCAGCAAGGCCAAGCCCACCAGCAGGGCGGTGACGATGACTTTTTCCCATTGACCGGGAATCCAGCGAGCCAGGTTGTCGAGTGTGTTCATGAGGTCGTTCAAATCAGCCATGCGATGGCCGACACAGCTTCCCTGATGCGGGCGACACACCGCGCCCACCACAGGGCCAATGCCATGGCCAGCGCACAGGCTAGCAGGTGGTGAAGACCTCTGCCCGAGGATGCTGCCCTGGCTGGCCCGCTCGCGGCAAGCCGAGCCCGAGCCGGGCGCGGGAACGCCGAATGAATGGGCTCAGCGCCCCAGCCCGGCCTGCGCCAGGCGCTGCGCCAGCGCTACCAGGCTGGCATCGCTGCCGGCCGGCCCCAGCAGCGACAGGCCCAGCGGCGCGCCGTCGCGCTGCAGCAGCGGCAGGCTCAGCTGCGGAAAGCCGCTCAGTCCCGCGATGCACAACATGTTGATGGCCTTGTTCCGGTAGTCCTCCAGCGTGCTTTCGGGCGCGCTGCGCAGCGGGGCGATATCGGGCATGGTGGGCATCAGCAGCACGCCGTCGTGGCCCAGCAGCGCAGCCAGATGGGCGCGAAAGCGGCTGCGGAATTCACGCGCGGCGCTGACCTGCGCATCGCTGACCTGGCGCGACCAGGCAAAGCGCTCGGCCACGCCGGGCCCAAGCGGCGGCGCGTAGCGCTCGATCAGTGGGCCGTCGCTCAGCCAGGCTTCACGGCCCTGGATGTGACGGAAGTGCCAGTACATGGCCTCGAAGGATTCCAGCACCACCGCCACCGGCGCGGCCGCGCCCAGCACGCCTTGCACCTGCGCGGCGCCGGGCTGCGCCACCGCCGCCACCTCGGGCGCCAGCAGCGCCCACACCTCGGTGGGCAGTAGCAGGCGTGGCAACGCGGGCAGAGGCGCGCTGTCGGTGCCCAGCAGCTGCTCGGCCACCTGCGCAAAGCAGTGGCTGTCGCGGGCGAAGAAGCCGCAGGTGTCAAAACTGGGCGCCAGGTCCAGCGCGCCCTGCAGGCTGATGCGGCCGTGCGTGGGGCGCAGGCCGTAGAGCCCGCAGTGGCTGGCCGGCGCGCGCACCGAGCCGCCGGTGTCGGTGCCCAGCGCGAACTCGCACAGCCCGTTCGAAACAGCCGAGGCTGAGCCCGAGGACGAGCCGCCGCTGATGCGCGCGGGTGCGGCGCCATTGATCGGCGCGCCGAAGTGCGCGTTGTTGCCGTTCATCGAAAACGCCAGCTCGTCGGTGATGGTCTTGCCGACAAAGCGCGCGCCCGCGTCCAGCAGGCGCTCCACGGTGGGCGCGGTCTGCATCTTGATGCCCGACAGCGCCAGCACGATGGGGTTGCCGCCGCCGGTGGGGTAGCCGGCCACATCGAACAGGTCCTTGACGGCGAAGCTCAGCCCGGCCAGCGGCCCGCTGGGCGCGTGCGGCAGCGGCGCGTCGGGGTAGGGAACGAAGGCGTGGGCGGGATCGTGCAGCGGCATGGCGGAAGGAGGATGTCTTTCAAGCCGTCGGTGCGACGGCGATCTCGATGTGGTGGCAGCTGGCGCGATGGCTGGCACTGAAGGCCTGGCTGGGCGGCAGGGACTCGTGGCAGCGGGCGCTGGCGCGCGGGCAGCGCGGCGCAAAGGCGCAGCCCGGTGGCAGGGCGGCCAGATCGGGCGGGCTGCCGGCAATGGTCTGCAGCCGCGCGCCCTTGTCCATCGCGCCATGCGCGCGGCTTTGCAGCAGGGCCAGCGTGTAGGGGTGGCGCGGCGCGCGGATCAGCTCGCGCACCGTGCCTTCCTCGACGATGCGGCCGGCATACATCACCGCGATGCGGTCGGCCACCTCGACGGCGGCGCCGATGTCGTGCGTGACGAACAGCACCGCCATGCCGCGTTCCTGCTGCAGCTCGCGCAGCAGCAGCAGGATCTGGATTTGCACGGTGGCATCCAGCGCGGTGGTGGGCTCGTCGGCCAGCAGCAGCTGCGGGTTGCAGGCCAGGGCCAGCGCGATCATGGCGCGCTGGCGCATGCCGCCGGACATCTCATGCGGATAGGCATCCAGGCGGCGCTCGGGGCTGGGGATGCGCACGCGCTCGAACAGCGCGCGGGCGCGCTGGCGGGCGGCATCGGCGCTGAGCGGCTCATGGCGGCGGATCGCCTCGATGATCTGCGCGCCGACCGTGTAGACGGGGTCGAGCGCCAACAGCGGCTCCTGGAAGATCATCGACACCACGCGGCCGCGGAAATCGGCCAGCTCGCGCGGCGACAGCGCCAGCACGTCGCGGCCGTCCACCTCGATGGCGCCGCCGATCTGGCTGCGCCGCGGCGGGTGCAGGCGCAGCAAGCTGCGCAGCGTGACGCTCTTGCCTGAGCCCGATTCGCCGATCAGCGCGACCACCTCGCCGCGCGCGATCGCCAGGTTCACGCCGCTGACCGCCTGCACCGGGCGGCGCCCGCCGCTGAAGCGCACGCTGAGATCCTGCAGGCGCACGAAGGGAGCCGTGGTTTCGGGTGGGATGGTCGTTGTGCTCATGCGGCCACCTCCTGGGGCGCGGCGGCGCGCGGGTGGCCGCTGCCGGGCTCGTGCATCAGGCAGGCCACGCGGTGCATATCGCTGGCCTGGCCGGCCTGCCACTGCACCGGCTGCGGCGCGCGCTGGCTGCACAGCGGCACGGCATCGGCGCAGCGCGGGTGGAAGCGGCAGCCGCTGGGCGGGTTGATCGGATTGGGCGGGTCGCCGGCCAGCGGTGGCTCGCTGGTGCGCGCATCCGGATCCATCGAGGGCATCGAGCCCAGCAGCGCGCGGGTGTAGGGGTGGGCGGGTGTGTCGAACAGCGCCTCGGCCGCGCCGATCTCGGCCACCTGGCCCAGATACATCACCATCACTCGGTCGCTGATGTAGCGCACCACATGCAGGTCATGGCTGATGAAGACATAGGTCAGGCCGAAGTCCTGCTTCAGGTCCATCAGCAGGTTCAGCACCTGGGCCTCGACCGACTTGTCCAGCGCCGAGACGGCTTCGTCCAGGATCAGCAGGCGCGGCTGCAGTGCCAGCGCGCGCGCGATGTTGACGCGCTGGCGCTGGCCGCCGGACAGCTCATGCGGATAGCGGCCGGCGAAGCGAGCCGGCTCCAGACCCACGCGCGCCAGCAGCTCATGCGCGCGCGTCATCGCCTCGCGCCGCGAGACGCCGTGCACCGTGGGGCCGAAGGCGATCGAGTCTTCCAGCGTCAGGCGCGGGTTCAGCGAGGCATAGCTGTCCTGGAACACCATCTGCACCTGGCGGCGGAATTCCTTGAGCGAGAGGTCGCGGCTGCCGACCACGCGGCCGTCGAACACCACCTCGCCCGCGGTGGGTTCGATCAGCTGCATCAGCAAGCGCGCGGTGGTGCTCTTGCCGCAGCCGGACTCGCCCACCACGCCCAGGGTCTCGCCCTTGAGCACGCTGAAGTCCACGCCGTCCACCGCGCGCACCACCGGCGCCGGGCCGCGGCCGGGCAGCATCGGCTGCTTCAGCGGGAAGTGCTTGACCAGGCCGCGGATGGACAGCAGCGGCTGGGCCGGTCCGCCGATGTCGGCGTTGGCGTCAGGCTCGCCGTCGTGCGGGTCAGGCAGGGGCTTGGTGTGCAGCGGCGCGATCATGGTGAGGCTCAGCCCTTGTTGTCCATCGCCGAGCGCAAGCCGTCGCTGAGCAGGTTGAAGGCAATCGAGGTGATGAAGATCATCAGGCCCGGCAGCGCAGCCAGGGCCGGCTGCACATAGATGGCGGTGCGCAGGGTGTTGAGCATCAGGCCCCACTCGGGCTCGGGCGGCTTCACGCCCAGGCCCAGGAAGGACAGGCCCGAGGCCAGGATAAGCGAGACCGCGATCAGGCTGGTGGAGTAGACAAAGATCGGCCCCAGCACATTGCCCAGCACGTGCACGCGCACGATGGTGAAGCCGCTGGCACCCGAGGCGCGCGCTGCTTCCACATAGTCGCGGCCGCGCACCTGCGTCGTCACGGCCTCGGCCACGCGCGCGATCTGCGGCACGAAGACGATGGTCAGCGAGATCAGCGAATTCAGGATGCCGGCACCCAGCGCGCCTGACAGCGCAATCGCCAGCAGCACCGAAGGGAAGGCGTAGAACACGTCGACGGTGCGCATGATCAGCGTGTTGGTGGTGCCGCCCGCGTAGCCAGCCAGGATGCCGATGGCCGAGCCGATCAAGAAGGCCATCAGCACCGGCGTCAGGCCCATGAACAGCGACAGCCGCGTGCCGACGATCAGGCGCGACAGCATGTCGCGGCCGAGCTCGTCGCTGCCGAGCAGATAGCCCTCACTGCCGATCGGCTGCAGGCGCTTGAGCATCGAGGCCTGGTAGGGATCGGCCGGCGCCAGCCAGGGGCCGATCAAGGCCAGCAGCAAGAGCGCGAGTACCACCAGGCCAGCGCCCAGCGCCACGCGGTCGCGGCCCAGACGGCCCAGCACCGAGCGCCAGTAGCCGGGCGAGCGCTGCACGGCGGCCAGCGGCGCGCTGGCGGAAGAAGCGGAGGCGGGCATCGCGGTGGTTTCCATGGCGTCGTTCTCAGGCGCGGGCGATGCGCGGGTCCAGCAGGGTCTGCAGCAGGTCCACGGCCAGATTGAGCAGCACGAAGAACAGCGCCAGCACCAGGATGGTTCCCTGCAGCAGCGGCAGGTCGCGCTGGAAGATGGCCGAGTTCAGCAGCATGCCGGTGCCGGGCCACGAGAACACGGTCTCGATCAGGATCGAGCCGCCCAGCAGATAGCCCAGCTGCAGGCCCATCACCGCCAGCGCGGTGGGCGCCACATTCTTCAGCACATGGCGAAAGATGCCGGCATGCGTCAGGCCCTTGGCCTGCAGGCCGGTAATGAACTCCTGCGACAGGATGTCGGCCACCAGCGCTCGCACGGTGCGCGCGATGATGCCCATCGGGATCACGCTCATCGTCAGCGCCGGCAGCAGCATGTACTGGAAGTGTTCCCAGTCCCAGGCCCAGCTGCCCGCGCCGTCAGGGCCGGCGCCCGTGGCGGGCAGCCAGCCGGTCAGGGCTGAGAACAGGATCACCATTACCATGCCCAGCCAATAGTGCGGCACGCTGACGCCCAGCACTGCCAGCAGCGAGGCCAGGCGGTCGGGCCAGCTGTTGCGGAAGTAGCCGGCTACGAAGCCGAACAGGCTGCCCAGCACGAAGCCGATCAGCGTGGCCAGCACCGCCAGGCGCAGCGTGTTGCCGACGGCTGTCAGTACCTCGGCCGCTACCGGCCGGCCGCTGGCGATGCTCTGGCCCAGGTCGCCATGCAGCGCGCGCCAGACCCAGGCGATGAACTGCTCGGGGTAGCTGCGGTTGAAGCCGTAGAGCTCGCGCATCTGCGCGGCCATCTCGGCCGAGGCATCGGCCGGCAGGATGGAGACCAGCGGGTCGCCCGGCGCCAGGTGCACCAGCGCAAAGCAGACCAGGGCCACGCCAGCCATGATGGGCAGGGCGTAGACGATGCGGCGCAGCAGGTAGAGGATCATCGGCGAGGCCTGCGCGGCGCAGGCGGTGGCGGTATCGCTAACGCCGCAGCGAGCCGGCCTGCGGCCCGCTGCGGTTTCGAGGCCTTCTGCTTAGTCGATGCTCAGTGGTGCCAGGTCGATGAACCAGCTCTGCGGCTGCACCACGCCCTTGACCTTGGGCGAGATCGCGCGCGGGCCGACGTCATGGGCAATCCAGACGAACGGCGCTTCCTCGACGATGCGGGCATGCAGCTTGGCCAGTGCGGCGTCGCGTGCCTTGTCGTCGAAGCTGTTGCGCGCATCAGCGATCAGCTTGTCGATCTCGGCATTGCCGAAGTAGCCCCAGTTGTTCGACACCGGCGGGAAGGTCTTGGTGCTGACAAACCGCACCATCGCGAAGAAGGGGTCCATCGCCGCAAAGCTGACGTTGATCGCGTTGGCGCCGTTGGCCGAGGGGTCCTTGGCGCCCTTGCGCCAGTTGGTGAACAGGGTGTTCCACTCGATCACGTCGAACTGCACGTCGAAGCCGCAGGCCTTCATCGATTGCTGCACGAACTCATTCATCGGCAGTGGCTGCATCTGGCCCGAGCCCGAGGCCGAGATCTGCACCTTCACCTTCAGCGGCTTGGCGGGCGAGTGACCCGCCTGCGCCATCAAGGCCTTGCCGGCTTCGGGGTCGTACTTGATGTCGAACTTGGGGTTCCCCCACCAGGGGTGGCCCGGCGGCACAGTGCCCTTGGGGATGGCCATCATGCCGCCCAGCAGCTTGAGCAGGCCGGTGCGGTCCACGCAGAGGTTTGCGGCCTGGCGCACGCGCTTGTCCAGCCAGGGCGAGCCCTCGGCGAAGGACAGCTGCCAGGGCCAGACATGCGGCTGCTGGTTGAAGTAGATCTTGTAGCCGCGGCTGCGGATCGAGCCGCTGGCGTCCGGCGCGGGCGCCTCGATCCAGTCCACCTGGCCCGACAGCAGGGCTGCGGTGCGCGCGTTGGCCTCGGGCATGGGCAGCAGCACCACCTTGTCGAGCTTGGGCGTGCGCTTGGGGTCCCAGTAGCTCTTGTTGGGCGCCAGCTCCAGGCGCTCGCGCGCCACGAAGCGGCTCATCTTGAAGGGGCCGGAGCCCGAGGCATCGGCCGCGAATGCGGTCCAGGCGGCCCGGGCCTTGTCGGCGGGAGTGGCGCCGGCAGCGGCCTCGAGCTTCTTCTGCCAATGGGCTGGCGAGGCCATGAAGAGATTGGTCAGGTTGATCGGCAGGAAAGCGTCAGGCTCGCTGGTGCTCAGCTCCACTGTCAGGTCGTCGATCTTGCGCGCGCTCCGCAGCGTGGGCATGCGCGAGGCGGTCACGCCAACCTGGCTGGCGTCGAAATGCGGCGCGTCCTTGTCCAGCACCTTGCGCACGTTCCACACCACCGCGTCGGCGTTGAAGGGCGAGCCGTCATGGAACTTCACGCCGGGGCGCAGCTTGAACACCCACTTGGTCTTGTCCTTCGCATCCACCGCCCAGCTCAAGCCCAGGCCGGGGATCAGCACGCTGGGTGCATCGGCCTTGGAGAGATCCCAGTGCGTCAGCGCGTCGTATAGCGGAATGCCGGTGAAGCGGTTGCCTTCGAAGCCCTGATCGGGCTGGCCCAGCGTGCGCGGGATGTCGGCCGCGGTCATTGCGATGCGCAAGACCTTTTCCTGGGCTTGCGCGGCACCGGCCAGCAGGCCCAGCGTGGTGGCAACCAGAGCGAGAGAACGGATCGTCATGGGATCTCCTTGCGTGTGCCCTCTCGTTCGCAAGTCATGTGCCAGGCGTGTGCGAAGCCGGCTTGCACGCTGTCGATCAGCGGCACCGACAGCGCCGACTGCAGACGCTCGGCCCAGCCGGCCAGGGCTGCGCCGCCGACGATGACGCTGTCGGCGCCCAGCGCAGCCGCCTCCTCGCAGGCCTGCCGCAGCAGCGCACCGGCCGCCTGCGGATTGGCCAGCAGTTGCGCGCCGGTCGGCGCCACCGTGACGATGCCCGCCAATGGTGCAAGCAGATCCAGGCTGAAGGCCAGGCGGCGCAGCATAGGCGCCCAGGCCGCACCACCGGTGACGATGGCATAGCGCCCCTGTGCGGCGGCGGCGCGCATCGCTGCCTCGGCAAGACCTGTCACTGGCACGCCGGCGCGCTCGCGCAGCGCCAGCAGGCCCGGATCACCAAAGCAGCCCAGCAAGACCCCATTCGGGTGCATGCCTGCGCTGATCTGGGCGTCGAAGGCCGCCAGCACGGCGTGGCCGGCAATCGCCAGGCCGGCCTCGTCACTGATGTAGGGTTCACCGAAGGGTGCGGTGCAGCCCAGCAACTGCGCGCCCGGCGGCGTGTGCGGCTCCCCCGCCTGCAGCAGCAGCGTGGTGACGGCGGCGGTGGTGTTGGGATTGATCAGCAGCAGTGAAGGCGCTGCGCTCCTGGCGTCGGCATGCATGCCGGCGCCGCGTGCAAGCGGCGTGCCGGCTCGGCGCGCTCAGCGGCTGCGCCGGCGCGGGGTACGCTGCTGAGCCAGTGCGGCCACTCCACAGGCCATCAGCAAGGCCAGCGTGCCGGGCTCGGGCACATCGTTCGGGGGCGTCGACACATCGTTCGGGTTCGTCGAGCCGAAGGTGATGTTGTCGTAGCCGACCCGGTTGACCGTGCCCCCGAAATTGACCGACCTGGCGTTCCCCGCGAAGCCTAGTGAGCCGATGGCCCAATTGCTGTAGGGGTTGTCCGGGTCGGGTCCGTAGCCCAGTGCGCCAAGCTGGATTTCGCCGAGCAGATTTCCCGTCGCATTCAGACCGTCATAGACCTGCACTCTGGCGGCGAAGGTCACCGTCGAGTAATAGAAGGAAAAACCCTCGGTGAAGCCCGGCGCGTAGTTGAGGATGGCTGTGCCCGTTAGGAAGTACATGACGGTCTCGCCAGAGGGGGCGCGCGAGAAGTTGGCGTAAGGGTCACTTTCCTGGAAGGCCAGGGTGTTCGAACCGAACGAAATGCCGTAGTTCGTCCCGGCATTGCCCATGCTGTCGGTCCCGCCGTTGTAGAACGCGCCGATCTGTGCCCCGGAGCCCAGTCCCTCAAAGTCCAGCTTGATGACTGTGGCATCGCTCGCGCTTGCAGCCAGGCAGGTGGCGGCGACGAGCGCAGCCTTCAATAGGTTCTTGCACATGAAACGTTCTCCTCTGGGGTTGAATGCGATGCAGGCAAGGCAAGCATCGGTAAAGTTTGGAAGAAGCACGACGACTGCGCGCCGCTGCTGGCCAGGCGCTTGCTGCCTAGGCTTGGTCGCGCCTGCGGCGACGCGACGCCGCCGTGCCGGCTGAGGCCAGGCTGGAAGCAGCCAGTGCCACCAGCGCCAGCGCGGCGCTGGCCGGTTCCGGCACCTGGCCCGGATCGGGATCGGTGTCCGCCAGGACTCTCGTCACCTGCAGATCGGTGGAGCGCCAGAACACGCCGTATTCCTCGCTGAGGTTGGAGTTGTTGCCCCGCAGGTCCAGCCCGAAGGAACCCGGCATGTCGGCACCCAGCCGTTCGAGGCCGAAGTCCAGAGCGGTGCTGTCAAACCGGCTCAGGTCGCCTGCGCTGCCGAAGATCGAGCCCGCTGCCAGGTCGAAAGTCATGTAGCTGAGGTAGGGCGGCAAGCCCGGCACCGCCGCCGACCGATAGACCTGGGAGTTCAGGCGCCAGCCGTCCATGAAAAGATTCGGTGCCAGCGCGTGGTCGTTCAGCGACTCGACCGAGCAGTCCAGGATGTTGAGCTCCAGGTTGCAGTAGTTGTTGTGGCTGAACACGGTGGACGCCACCTCCAGCGTCGAGGCCGTCACCGCGCCCAGGTACAGGCCGCGCGTACCGCGGGTATCACTGTCAGCCACGCTGTCGTCCAGCGTCACGGTGGCGCGGAAGCGTCCACCGTCGAAGCCGATGGTTTGAATATGGCTTTCGATGTTCACGCCGAAGGTGCTGCTGCGCTGCAGCGTGCCGGTGATCTGGTAGGTCACGGGTGCTGCCTGGACAGGCGCTGCCAGCGTGGCGAGCAGGGCCAGGGTGGACAGCGGAAAGCCTGCTTTCAACCTGATCCGCAGGGCCTGGAGCGGGCACGATGGGTGAAGAGACGAGCGCATGGTGATCCTCGGGTGGCGTGGCCGATGGCCGGGCTGAGCGCGGAGTGCTCAGACGGTGCCTATGGTGGCCGCAGTGCGTCTCAGCTGCGTCTCAGCCGGGCCGGCAACAGGCCCGGCCTGCGACGCGGATCACCGCTCAATCAGGGGGGAGCTCAGTCCGGCCGTGGCTCGCGGCGGGCCGCGGCCCCGGCATCGAAGCGGCTCGGGCACTCGCTGCCGAGCAGCAGCGCCAGTGCGGCGCGTGCCCGTCGGGCGTCATCGGCGCTGCCTTCATGGGCGGCCAGCCAGGCCGCAGTGCGCCAGCGCAGATCGGCAAAGCCCTGCCGGGCGGCCAGCGCTTCAGTCTCCAGCGCCAGCGGGCGCAGGGTCGCTACGCTCTCGCCGGTCAACTGGCGGGCGCGCAGCAGTAGCAGGCCGGCCTCGGCCGCCCACTCCTGCAGGCCTGCGCCGCGCGCGATGCGGGCCTGCTGCTCGGCGGCAGCCTGCGCCGCTGGCGCGTCGCCGGCCAGCAGGGCCAGCTCGGCGTCCACGCGGGCTTCGCGCGCCTGCACCAGCGGATGCTGCAGGCGGGCGCTGGCCTCCCGCAGGCGCTGCAACTCGTGCTCGTCCGGCACCAGGCCCTGGGCCGAGGCGCACAGCACGGCCGTCAGCACCCAGTTCGAGACGCGCAGCGGCTCGCGGCTGTCGCGCAGCAGCGGCGCTGCGGCGGCCAGCTGGGTGGCGGCGTCGGCCACCTGGCCGCATTGCAGCAGCAGCCGGGCCAGCCGCAGCCGCGCCTCGGCCTCGAAACCGGCGCTGGACTGCGCCTGCGCCAGCCGCAGCCCGTGCTGCAAGGCCGCCTCGGCCTCGGCATGGCGGCCCAGGGTGCTGAGCACGCTGCCCAGCACCAGCAGCGACAACGTTTCGGTATGGGCCACGCCGGCCCAGCTCTGCAGGCTGCGGCGCGCCATGGCCTCGGCCTGCAGCGGTTCGCCCAGCGCCTGCAGCATCACGGCCAGGTCGTTTTCGACGGTGATGCCGCGGCAGTAGTCGGGGTGGCGTTCGAGCAGGCGGGCCAACGCGTCGTGGGCGGCGCGCACCTGGCCGCCGAACCAGTGGATCTGGCCCTCGAAGCTGAGCAGGGTGGGCTGGCGCGGCGCCAGTGCGCGCAGCCGCGCCAGCAAAGCCCAGGCGGCCGGGATGTCGGGCTCGCGCATGGCCAGCTCGATCAGCACCTCCAGCGCATGCAGCTGCTCCTTCTCTGGCAGCATGGGCAGCAGCTCGCGCAGTCGCGCGGCGTGGCGGGCGGCGCTTGCGATATCGCCCGCAAAGACGCGGTTGTCGACCAGCGCGGCGCGCAGCCGGCCCTCGATGTGCTGGTGCTGCTCGGGGTCGGCCACGGCGTCGAGCTGGGCCCGCACCGCTTCGAGTGCGGCCTCGCCGCGCGCCAGGTCCTCGAGCAGGTCGCAGGCGGCCAGCTCCAGCCGCGCGCGCAGCGCCTGCGCCATGTCCAGTGATTCGTCGGCCACCTCGCGCCAGACACTGCAGGCTTCCTCGAAGCGCCCGCGGGCCTTGAGCTGCTCGGCACCCTGGTGACGCCAAGCCAGCGCGGTCTGCGGCTCGCCCGCTGCGCGCCAGTGCTCGGCGATCGTCATCGCGTCGGCCCCGCCCTGTTGCGCCAGCCACAGCGCGGCGTGGCGATGCAGCGTCAGCTGGCGCGAGGGCGCCAGGCCGGCCAGCGTGGCATGGCGGATCAGGTCGTGCGAGCAGGCCAGGCCGGGTGCCATCTCGGCCAGCATGCCGGCGGCCAGCGCTTCGTCGCGCGCCTGACGCCAGCTGGCGTCGTCCGCCTCTGTCTGCGCCAGCCCCAGCATCATGCGCAGGCCGGCCTCGGGCAGGGGCTGCACCACGATGGCCGCGGCCTCGACGGCACGGCAGGCCAGCGCGCCCAGACCCTGCAGCCGCCGCTGCACCATCTGCTGCACGCGCTCGTGCAGGCCGGCCGCGCCATCGAGCGCCTCGCTGCCGGCGGCCACCAGCTCGCCTAGCGCGAAGGCGTTGCCGGCGCTGGCCGCGTGCAGCCGGTCCAGCTCCGTGTCACTAAAGCGGCGCTCGGGCCAGCGCGCCTGGCACACGGCGGCCAGATCGCCGCGGCGCAGCGGCTGCAGCTCCATCCGTTCGAGTCGGCCGCTCATCTGCAGCGGCAGCAGGGCCTGCTGCAGTGCGGCGCTCATCTCATGGCTGCGTGCGGTGGCGCGCCAGCGCAGTCGCTCGCCATGGGCCAGCATCAGCAGCCATTCGACAGTGGCGCTGTCGCACCACTGCAGATCGTCGACCAGCAGCACGGGCGTCAGCGCCTCGAAGGCGCGTGTGAGCGCCTCCGTCAGGCGCGCCTGGGCGCTCAGCGCGTCCAGCGGCGGCAGGGCTTCGTCGGGGGCCAGCTCGGGCAGGACCCGGGCCAGGTCGAGGCGAAAGGGGCGCAGCGCTCCCTGGGGATCGTGCAGCGCCGCTTCCAGCAGCGGCAGCTGCGCCCGCAAGGCGTCCAGCAGCGGCCGATACGGCATGCCGTGCAGGCCTTCGAGCCCGCGCAGGCAGGGGGAATGCGCAAAGGCGGCGCGCAGCAGGGTGCTCTTGCCGGCGCCCGGATCACCCAGCAGCAGCACGGCAGGTGCGGTGTGGCTGCGCAGTTGCAGATGCTCGTCCGCGCGCGCTGGCGGCGCGGCCTCTGCAACCCGCAGGGCCGGGGCGACGGGTCTGCGCTGCTGTTGCAACCAGCGGCGGCGCAGGTCATGGGCGGTCTGGGCGGTCCAGTGCGTCAGGTCCTCGTGAGCTGGCAGGCGCCAGCCGCGCGGCCAGTCCTGCGGGTCGGGTGGCGCAGCATCCGACGCGCCCTGCAGCCAGGCATCCAGGTCGGTGGGCAGGTCCAGTCGCAGAAGCGGGCCCTGGCTCTGCAGGTGCGCCTCGACGCCCCACTGGCGCAGCAGCTTGCGGCTGCGGTGCAGGTTGATGCGCAGATGGTGCAGCGCGTCGGCAGGCCCGCTGTCCGGCCAGAGCAGGGCGGCCAGCCGCTCACGCGGCTGCCAGCCCTCGCTGACGGCCAGCACCAGCAGCAAGGCGCCAGGCAGTGTGTTGGGCAGCGGCTGCGGCGATGCGCCCTCAGGCGCCCAGGCTGGCAGGTTCAGCAGACACAGCATCGCGGACGTCGGCACGTTCGGTTTCGAGCCAGGCCGGGTCGGCGCGCCTGGGGCCGGGGACCGACTGTACGTGAGCCTGCGCCAGGGGCTGTCAGTTCGGCAGCTCGCGATCCTGCTCAGCCGCCGCCAGCACAGCTTCGCGCCACAGCCGTGCCGGCACGAAGGTGCGCAGCTGCGCCATCGCCTTGTCGATCAGTTCGGCATGCAGCTCATGGCCGATGCCGGGGCGGATGTCGGCGGTGACATCGGCACCCAGCTGCAGCAGGGTCTGGGCGGCCTCGACCACAGGAGCGTAGGGCAGCACCTCGTCGGCCATACCGTGGAAGAAGTGCAGGCACACGTCCTGCGGCACCCGATCGGGCATGCGGGCATAGCGGCTGCCGAAGGCGAGCACGCGGCCCGCCAGCTGCGCCTCGGCCTGCACCGCCTCCAGCGCCAGGATCGCGCCTTGCGAGAAGCCGGCCAGTGCCACCCGGTCCCAGGACAGCTCGAATTTCTCAGCCCAGGCGCGCACAGTGGCGATGAAGTCAGGCAGCGCGGCAGCCACCTGCTGCGCCTCGTCGGCGCCGTCGCCACTGCCGTACCACTGGAAGCCCGCGCCGCCGCCGGGCAGGCGCGCATCGGGCGCGGGGCCGTCGATGGACAGCACGGCAGCCTGCGGGTACTGGGCTTGCAGAGCCTGGGCCAGCGGACGCATCTGCGCGGCATTGGCACCCTGGCCATGCAGCAGCACGAACAGCAGATCGGGCTGGCCGTTGTTGGGCAACAGCGCCAGGGCGTGCGAGCGGAAGGGGGCGGGGGAATTCATGCCGTGATTGTCGGCGGAGATGGGTCCGCAGTGGACCCCTCTCGGGCCTCACTCACTCACGTTTTCCGATCAGGCGGACGAGTGTGTCGCGCAGGCGGGGGGCGTCGATGGGCTTGGTGAGGAAGTCGTTCATGCCGGCCGCCAGCGCTTCGTCGCGCTCGGACACCAAGGCGGCAGCCGTCAGAGCGATGATGGGCAGCTGCGTGGCACTGAAGCTGCGGCGCACCTCGCGCGTGGCTTCGTGGCCGCTCATCACCGGCATCTGCACATCCATCAGCACCGCGTCGAAGGGCTTGCCCATGCTGGCTTGCGCATTGATGGCCTCGACCGCCTGGCTGCCGTCGCTGGCCTGCGAGACTTCGATGCCCCACTGCTCCAGCAGTGCCACCGCGATCATCATGTTGACCGGGTTGTCTTCGACCATCAGCACGCGCCGGCCGTGCAGGTCCTGGTTGTCGCGGGCTTCGCGCAACGTGGTGCTGATCGGCGTGGGGGCGCCGGGCAGCGGCAACTCGGCCCAGAACACCGCTCCTTGGCCCAGCTGGCTGTCGACGCCGACGCGCCCGCCCATCAGCGTGGCCAGCTCGCGGCAGATCGACAGGCCCAGGCCGGTGCCGCCATAGCGGCGTGTGGTGGATTCGTCGGCCTGCGTGAAGGGCTGGAACAGGCGCTCGTGCAGCGCCGGGTCGATGCCGGGACCGGTGTCGCGCACTTCGATGCGGATGTGCTCGCGGTCATCCCCGGCATGGGCGGCGCGGGCGACGCGCACCTCGACGGCGCCGGCCTGCGTGAACTTCAGCGCATTGGTCAGGTAGTTGCTGATGATCTGGCGTGTGCGCACCGGATCGCCCACCACCCAGGCGGGCACATCCTCGGCGACATCGATCTTGAACGACAGCCCGCGTGCCTGGGCCAGTGTGAGATAGGCCAGGCGCATGGTGCCCAGCATGTCGCGCAGCGCGAAGGGCACGGTCTCCAGTGTCAACCGGCCGGCCTCGATCTTGGACAGGTCCAGGATGTCGGAGATCAGCCCGGACAGGCTCTCGGCGCTGTCCAGCATCTGGTCCAGGTATTCGCGTCGAGCCGCTTCTTGCAGATCGGGCTGCTGCAGCATGCGCGCCAGGCCCAGCAGGCCGTTGAGAGGGGTGCGGATCTCGTGGCTGGTGTTGGCCAGGAAGGCGCTCTTGGCGCGGTTGGCGGCTTGCGCCTCGTCCTTGGCCTGCGCCAGGGCGGCTTCGACGCGGCGCTTCTCGGTGACGTCTTCCAAAATCCAGATCGTGCCGCCACGGCTGGGGTGGTTGGGGTCGACCGCCTTGGCCAGGATGCGGCAGAGGAAGAAACTGCCATCGTGGCGGCGCATCGAGCGCTCGGTCTCCACCTGTTCGCCGGCTTCGAAGCGCGGGCCCAGATCGGCGGCGACGCTGGCATAGGCTTCAGGGTTGGGCCACACCACGCTGGCATGCTGGCCCAGCAGGGTGCCGGGCGGCCAGCCGAACATCTCTTCGACCAGCGGATTGACCTGCACGAAGTGCTGGTCGCGCGTCAGGCAGATGCCGATGGAGGCGTTTTGCAGGATGGCCGCGTGCACCAGGCGGGTCCGCTCGGTCTCGGTGACGTCGCGGGCGTTGATCACCAGATAGGCTTGTCCATCCATATTGAAGGGCGCGGCGGACAGCACCATGGAGATCACTTCGCCCGATTTGGCGACGAAGTTGAACGGCATGTCGCTGATCCGCCCATGCTGGCGCACGCCACTGACCACGTGATCTCGGTCGGCCAGGTTCTGCCAGATGCCGAGCTCATCTGCCGTGCGGCCCATCACCTCTTCAGACGCGTAGCCCGATAGGCGCTCGAAGGTCTTGTTGACCATCGCGTAGCGGCCCGAGCTCATCTCGGTCAGCGTGATCACGTCCGGGCTGGTGGCCACCAGGTGCGACAGCAGGCCCTCGGAGCGGCGCAGCGCTTCCTGCGCGCGCGAGGTCTCGGTCTGGTCGATGAAGAAGCTCAGCGTGGCCGGGCCGCTGGCGGCGTCCACGCGCACGCTGGTGGCCTGCACCAGGCGGCGCCGGCGCGACAGGGTGCGCAGTTTGAATTCGGCCATCGGCAGCAGCGCTCCGACCGGCAGGGTTTCCATCTTGGCGGTGCGCTGGCGCGCGCGCTCGTCGTCGCCCGGCTCGTAGTGCGAGAACAGGTCCTGGCCGATCATGCTGGAGCGCTGCGTGTAGCCGAACATGGCCATCGCCGCCGGGTTGGCATCCAGCACGCGGCCCCAGCGGTGCAGCACCAGCGGGCTGGGCGAGCGGCGGAACAGTTCCCGGTAGCGGGTTTCGGTGGCGGCCACCGCCTGCTCGGCCTGCACCTCGGGGGTCACATCGCGGCCGACGCCCCAGTAGCCGCGGAAATTGCCCTGCGCGTCGAAGCGGGGCTCGCCGCTGATCGAGACATAGCGCGAGCTTCCGTCCGGCGCGCGCCGGCGTGCCACCAAGCCGTGGAAGGGGCGGTGCGATTCCAGGTCGGCGCGGTGGGCGTCCAGATCGTCGTCCGACAGCCCCAGCTGCTCGATGTCCCAGGGCGTCTTGCCGAGCCGGGTCTGCAGGTCCAGGCCGGAGGCGCCGGGCTGGTCTTCGGCCACATGGGTGAAGCGGAACTCGCGGTCCATCTCCCAGTACCAGTCTGCGGCCATGCCCAGCAGATGGCGAAAGCGGGCGTTGCGCTCGGCTGCCTCGCCGAGCGAGCGGCGCAGCATGCGCCGCGTGCCCAGGCCGACGATCAGGCCGATGACCAGCAGCATGAACTGCGTGATGGCGGGACCGATGATGCGATGGTCCGGGCCGAGTACCGGCCGCCCCATGCCTTCGAGTTCGGCCCAGCCGACGCCACCCAGCGCGACCACACCCAGCGCGAACAGCACCAGCCCATGGCGCGTGCCATGCACGGCGGTGCTGAGCGCCACCATCAGGCCCATGGCGCCGAGGCTGCCCGCCTGAAAACCGAACTGGCGCGAGATCGCGATGGCGGCGGCCAGGCCGATGCTCAGGCTCATGATCAGCAGGGCCAGCAACTTGCCATGCCGGGCCGGGCCATGCCAGATCGCGACCGCGCTCAGGGCGCTGATGCCCCAGGCCAGCAGCGGCGGCGGCAGGCCGCCCAGGGGTTCGTTGCTGCCAATGGTGAGCCATAGCAGCGTGCCGGTAACAGCCGAGATCAGGGTGCTGGCGAACAGGAAGATGCGCGTCGAATGGCGCTGCACGCTCTCCTCGAGCGCGAGGCGCTGGGACTTGCCGGTGGCATCCTCGCCCACCAGGCTGCTCAAATCATCCAGGGTGTCCTTGATCACGATGCCGACCGGTTAATCAGGGGCAGATCGCCCACAGAGGGCGGAGTCTGCGCCAGAACCAGCGATGGACAAGCACCGGTCAGCGCCGGAAATCCTCCGTAGATCGCCGCCGACGCCGAGGCTGCGCATTAGTTAACGCGCCGGGCGCAGCTGCTCGCGCGTGGCCTGCGCGACGCGGCGGGCCGCAGCCGCGAAATCGTCGCCGGCGCTGGCATACAGCACCGCGCGCGAGGAGTTGACGATGATGGGGCCGCTGCTGCCTTCGGCCGTGCCGCGCCAGCCGGCCTTGACGGTGGCGGCGGCATCGCCGCCCTGCGCGCCGACGCCCGGGATCAGCAGCGGCAGCGTGGGCGCCAGCTCGCGCACCCGCTCGATCTCAGCCGGATAGGTGGCGCCCACCACCAGGCCGAGCTGGCCGTTCTTGTTCCACTCGGTCTGGGCCAGCCGGGCCAGATGTTCGTACAGGCGTGGCTGCCCCGGCACATCGGCCAGGTGCTGCATCTGCCAGTCGTTGCCGCCGGCGTTGGAGGTGCGGCACAGCAGGATGGCGCCCTTGTCCGGATAGCGCAGATAGGGCTCGATCGAGTCGAAGCCCATGAAGGGCGACAGCGTCACCGCATCGGCCTGGTAGCGCTCGAAGGCTTCGCGGGCGTACTGCTCGGCGGTTGCGCCGATGTCGCCGCGCTTGGCGTCCAGGATCACCGGCACATGCGGGGCGACGCGCTTGATGTGCGCCATCAGCTGCTCAAGCTGGTCTTCGGCGCGGTGCGCGGCAAAGTAGGCGATCTGCGGCTTGAAGGAGATCACAAGATCCTTGGTGGCATCCACGATGGCCGAGCAGAAGTCGTAGATGCGCGAGGCATCGCCCTTCCAGGCGCCGGGAAACTTGGCGGGGTCCGGGTCCAGCCCCACGCACAACAGGGAGTCGTTCAGGCGTTCGGCGGCGTGGATCTGCTGGATGAAATTCATGGGCTGGGCGGGTGTGAGCTGAGGTCTCGCATTGTCTCGCTTTTGCCTGTTTCGCCCCGCTTTTGTCTCCCCTCAGCCCAGGTGGGCGCGCGCGAACGCTTCGAAGTCGGCTGGCGGCAGTGGACGGCTGAACAGGTAGCCCTGCCCCTCCGCGCAGCCGCGTTCACGCAGGAATTCAAGCTGCCCCGGCGTTTCCACGCCTTCGGCAATGGTGCTCAGTCCCAGGCTGTCGGCCATGCTGATGATGGCGCTGACGATGGCGCGATCTTCCGGGTCCTCGGTGAGGTCGCGCACAAAGCTCTGATCGATCTTGAGCTTGTAGACGCGAAACTTCTTCAGATAGCTCAGCGAGGAATAGCCGGTGCCAAAGTCGTCGATGGACAGGCGGATGCCGCGTGTGTGCAGATCGTTCATCAGGCTGATCGCGCCCAGCGGATCGCCCATGGCAACGCTTTCGGTCAGCTCCAGCTCCAGGCGCTGCGGGGGCAGACCGGCTTCCGCCAGCACGCGACTCACCAGCGCGGGCAGGTCGGCGTGGCGGAACTGCACCGACGACAGATTCACCGCCATGGCGAGGTCGCCCAGGCCGGCATCCAGCCATTGGCGCAACTGGCGCGCGGCGGTGCGCATGACCCATTCGCCGATCGGCAGGATCAGGCCGCAGCTCTCAGCCACCGGGATGAACTCGGCCGGTGAGACTGCACCCAGCTCGGGATGCTGCCAGCGCAGCAGCGCTTCCGCGCCCATCACCCTGCCGCTGGCCAGATCGATCTGCGGTTGGTAATGCAGCCGCAGCTGATCGCGCTCCAGCGCGCGGCGCAGCGCGTTCTCCAGCGTCAGCGCGCGCACCGACTGCGCCTGCATCTCTCCGGTGAAGAAGCGCAGCGCGTTGCGGCCGTCGCGCTTGGCGCGGTACATGGCCGTGTCGGCACATTTGCACAAGGTGTCGAAGTCGCGGCCGTCGTCCGGGTAGAGCGCGATGCCGATCGAGGGTGTCACGGCCAGCTCGGTCTGTTCCACCTGGAAGGGCTGCGCGGCCAGCTCCATCACCTTGGTGGCCACATGGGTGGCGCCCTGCATATCGGTGCCAGGCAGCACCAGCACGAACTCGTCGCCGCCCAGGCGGGCCACGGTGTCCTGCTCGCGCACGGCCGCGCGCAGCCGCGTCGACAGCTGGCGCAGCAGCTCGTCGCCGACTCGGTGGCCCAGCGAGTCGTTGACCTTCTTGAAGTGATCCAGATCGAGAAACAGCACCGCCAGCTGCTGGCCGTTGCGCCGGGAAATCTCAATGGCCTGTTCGCTGCGGTCCTTCAGCAGCGCGCGGTTCGGCAGGCCGGTCAGCGCGTCGAAATGCGCCAGGCGCTGGATATGCGCTTCGGCCTCCTGCTGCTCGCGAACCTTGTCCTGCAAGGCTTGCACCGACTGGCTGAGCTGCTGCGTGCGCTCGCGCACCTGGTGCTCAAGCTGAGCCTTGGCGCGCACCAGGGCCGCCTCGGCCTCCTTGCGCGCGGTGATGTCCATCGTGATCCAGATCGAGCCTAGCGACAGGTCGTTGGCGTCGATCGCCTTGCTGCGCACCTCGCAGTGCAGCGGGCTGCCATCCTTGCGGCGCAGCACCATCTCGCCCTGGAAGACCTGGCCTGCGGCCAGCGGTTCGTAGCAGCGCCGGCCGGCATCGTCCCAGTCGGCATCGCTCAGGTACCACTGGCGGGAGGAACTGCCGTCGAGTTCACCGGGCGCGTAGCCGAAGAGTTCCTCGAAGGCGCGGTTGCAGCGGGTGACGCGCCGGTCGCGCAGAAACACGATGCCGACCATCGCGTGGTCGAAGATCAGGCGTTGCTCGCTGGTGACCTTGCCCAGTTCGACCTCGGCGCGCTTGCGCTCATCGATATCGTCCACGATCCAGATCGAGCCGGCCGCCGTGTCATGGGGGTCGATCATGCGGCCGGTCAGGCTGGCCCAGAACAGCTCGCCGGAGCGGCGCCGCATCAGCCGCTCGGTCTTGAAGTGCCGGCCGGTCGCCAGCACCGGATAGGCTTCGGCGCCGAGTTGCTTGAAGTCTCGTTCGCTGGGATAGATCGACTGGCTGCTGGCGCCGATCACCTCGTCCGGGTGCGCGTGCCCGAAGATCTCGGCATAGCGCTGGTTGCAGCGCAGCAGCACGCGCTGCTTCACATAGACGATGCCCACGCCCGCGTTCTCCAGCAGCAGGTCACGCTCGCGCAGCGCCTGCATCAGCTGGGGGTATATCTCGCTAGGGCCGGCGTTCGGGGTCGGACTGGGCATCGATCGGGCGCGCCCTGCATCGGGCCGGTCTGTGGCAGACAGCGCCCATTGTGGTGCAGCCCGGCGAACGCTGCGCACCCGAGCTGGGCCCGGATGCCGCCCCAGTTCCTCAGATGCGGCTGGCCAGCTCGGTGGCTTTGCCGGTGTAGCCGCCCGGCGTCAGCGCCAGCAGGCGCTGTTTCTCGGCCTCGGGCAGCTCCAGCGAATTGATGAAGGTCTGGATGGACTCGCGGGTGATGGCCTTGCCGCGGGTCAGCTCCTTCAGGCGCTCATAGGGGTTGGGCAACGCGTAGCGGCGCATCACCGTCTGGATTGGCTCGGCCAGCACTTCCCAAGCGCTGTCCAGATCCTCGGCCAGCGCGGCCTCGTTGACCTCCAGCTTGTCCAGCCCCTTGATCAGCGACTCGTAGCCCAGCAGCGCGTAGCCCAGCGCTACGCCCATATTGCGCAGCACCGTGGAGTCGGTCAGGTCGCGCTGCCAGCGGCTGATCGGCAGCTTCTGGCTCAGGTGGGTGAGCAGTGCGTTGGCCAGGCCGAAGTTGCCCTCGGCGTTCTCGAAGTCGATCGGGTTGACCTTGTGCGGCATGGTCGAGCTGCCGATCTCGCCGGCCACGGTGCGCTGCTTGAAATAACCCACCGAGATATAGCCCCAGACATCGCGCGACCAGTCGATCAGGATGGTGTTGACGCGGGTGAAGGCATCGAACAGCTCGGCCATGTAGTCGTGCGGCTCGATCTGGATGGTGTAGGGGTTGAAGGCCAGACCCAGCTGCTGCTCGATGACATTCTTGCTGAAGGCTTCCCAGTCATGCTCGGGCCAGGCGCTGAGGTGCGCGTTGTAGTTGCCCACGGCGCCGTTCATCTTGGCCAGCAGCTGCACATCGGCGATGCGCGCGCGTGCATTGCGCAGGCGCGCCACCACATTGGCGATCTCCTTGCCCACGGTGGTGGGGCTAGCAGTCTGGCCGTGGGTGCGGCTGAGCATCGGCACGGCAGCCAGGGCCTTGGCCATGGTGGCCAGCTTGTCGGTGATGCGGTCCAGGGTGGGCAGCATCACCTGCTCGCGCGCGGCCTTGAGCATCAGGCCGTGGCTGGTGTTGTTGATGTCCTCGCTGGTGCAGGCGAAGTGCACGAACTCGCCGGCGGCCTTCAGCTCGGGGCTGTTCTCGAAGCGCGATTTCAGCCAGTACTCGACCGCCTTGACGTCGTGATTGGTGGTCTTCTCAATGTCCTTGATCGCCTGCGCATCGGCTTCGGAGAAGCGCGTCACCAGCCCACGCAGCAGGCCGCGCGCGGCTTCCGACAGCGGCTTGAACTCGCTGAAGCCGGCGTCCGACAGGGCGATGAACCATTCCACTTCCACCTGCACGCGGCGGTGCATCAGGCCGTACTCGGACAGCAGCGGGCGCAGGGCAGCCACGCGCGAGGCGTAGCGGCCGTCCAGGGGAGAGAGGGCACTGAGGCTGGAGAGGTTCATGGCGGGTGGGCGGCGGGGCCGCTGAGCTTGGGGCAAACCCGAGGATTTTACCGGCTGCGCCCCGGCGCGCGGCTTGGGGCTGCGCCGCAGTGGCGCCTCAGGCCTGCCGTTGGCGCGATCTATGCTCAGCCCTGCTGTGATCAGACTGCCAAGGACGACGCCGATGAACACCCCGCTGCTCTTGCGAGATATCCGCCTGCCCGACGGCCGCACGGGCCAGGACCTGCTGGTGCAGGAGGATGGCCGCATTGCCGCCATCGGGCCGGCGCTGCAAGCCCCCGAGGGCGCCGAGATCATCGAGGGCCAGGGCTGGCTGCTGAGCCCGCCCTTCGTGGACGCGCACTTCCATATGGACGCCACGCTCAGCTATGGCCTGCCGCGCGTCAACGAGAGCGGCACCTTGCTGGAAGGCATTGCGCTATGGGGCGAATTGAAGCCGCAGCTGACGCAGGAGGCCTTGGTCCAGCGTGCGCTGGCCTATTGCGACTGGGCGGTGGCCAAGGGCCTGCTGGCGATCCGCTCGCATGTGGATGTGTGCGATGAGCGGCTGCTGGCGGTGGAGGCGCTGCTGCAGGTGCGCGAGCGGGTGAAGCCCTATCTCGACCTGCAGCTGGTGGCCTTTCCACAAGATGGGGTGCTGCGTTCGTCGGGGGCGCTGGCGAATCTCAAGCGTGCGCTGGACATGGGTGTGGACGTGGTGGGTGGCATTCCGCATTTCGAGCGCACGGCCGAGCAGGGTGCAGCCAGCGTGAAGCTCTTGTGCGAGCTGGCGGCCGAGCGCGGCCTGCGGGTGGACATGCATTGCGACGAGAGCGACGACCCGCTGTCCCGCCATGTCGAGACGCTGGCCTTCGAGACACAGCGCCTGGGGCTGCAAGGCCGCGTCACCGGCTCCCACCTTACGTCCATGCATTCGATGGATAACTACTATGTCTCCAAGCTGATCCCGCTGATGGCCGAGGCGCAGCTGCAGGTGGTGGCCAATCCGCTGATCAACATCACGCTGCAGGGCCG
>PNNH01000029.1 GCA_013824165.1 Methylibium sp.
CCCACCCACTTGGCCATGCCCAGGGTGCCGGGGCCGAACATCTGGCGGTAGTCGACCTCCTGGAAGGCCTCGCGGTCGCGCTGGTCGCTGGCCACCTGGCCGATGAACAGCACCATCGGCGTGCTGTCCTGGAAAGCTGTGTGCAGGCCGATGCTGGCGTTGGTGGCACCCGGGCCGCGCGTGACGAAGCAGACGCCGGGTCGGCCGGTGAGCTTGCCCTGGGCCTCGGCCATGAAAGCCGCGCCGCCTTCCTGGCGGCAGGCGATGAAGCGGATCTGGTCGCGGTGCTCGTGGAAGCCGTCCAGCACCGCCAGATAGCTTTCGCCAGGCACGCCGAAGACGGTATCGACCCCTTGGGCCACCAGGGCCTCCACCAGCACATGGCCGGCGAGTCGGGCGTTGGAAGAATGGGCGGCGGCGTTGTGTGGGGTCGTCATGGCGTCCAATGTAGCGGCGCAGCCGCCCTCAGCGTTTGCGGAAAAGCCCCACCAGGGCGGCGGCGCTGACCCCCAGCAGCAGCGCCAGCGCCGCGCCGTAGAACACGCCCGCAGGATGCCCGCCATCCAGCAAGGCCCCAAACACGGGCGCTGCCACAGCAAAGCCCACGTCGAGCCCCGAATAGACCGTGCCATAGACCCGGCCAGTGGCGCCGGGCGGCGCAGCGCGCTTGATCAACATGTCGCGCGACGGCCCGGCCAGACCGGTGCCGAAGCCCGCGGCAGCCGCCAGCCCGGCGGCGAACAGGGGCGGCAGCAAGCCGCTGGCCACCAGCGCCAGCGTCAGCGCTGCGCCGCTCATCGCCAAGCCGATATTGCGTTCCAGCGTGGCCGAGCGTGCCACCCAGAAACCGCCGATCACCATGCCCAGCGCACCGGCCAGCATGTAGCCGGTGACAACGAAGGCAGTCGCCTTCAGCGGCAGGCCGTAGAGGCTGGTCAGCGCCGGACTGGCAAAGCTCTGGATGGCGCTGAGCGCGGCGGTGGAAAAGAAGAAGAACGAGAAGCACAACCACACCGAGGGCAGGCGCAGAAAAGCCAGTGGGTGCTCCTCTTTCAAGGCGGCGGCGCCGGGCTTCTCATGCGCCCAGCTGCCGTCGCGATCATCGATGGCGTTGCGCTTCAGCGCCAGCAGCGTCAGCACGCCCAGCGCCACCAGGGCCGTGCCCAGATACGCAAAGCGCCAGTTGCCGCTGAGCTCGCTGATGCCGATCAGAAACACCGGTGCCACCGCCCAACCCAGATTGCCCGAGATGCCATGCACCGAGAAAGCATGCCCCAGCCGCGCCTGCGACACGCGCTTGTTCAAGATGGTGAAGTCGACCGGGTGGAATGGCGAATTGCCCAGCCCCGCCAAGGCAGCGGCTAGCATCAGACCGCCAAATCCATCGGCCAGCCCAGCGGCCAGCGAGGCCAGCACGAAGCAGCTCAAGGCAGCAAACAAGACGGGCCGCGCCCCGCGGCGATCGACCAGAAAACCAGCCAGCGCCTGCCCGATGCCCGAGATCACGAAGAAGGTGGTGACCAGCAGCCCCAGTTCGGAATAGCTCAGGCCGAAGTCCCGGATAAAGGCCGGGAACAGTGGCGGCAGCAGCATGTGGAAGAAATGCGAGCAGCCATGCGCCAGGCCGATCAGGCTGATGGTGCTGAAGTCGCGACGGGCCTGGGCGCGGGTCTCCAGCGCAAAGGTGGCGGTATTCATGCGGCCATGGTACGCCGCGACGCCCCCACACCTACGCCGCCGCAGGCCCGTCAGGGCGACAGGCGTTCCAAACGGGATGAAGGGCCGCAGGCCCGCTGCGCCCCCTTAGCCGGGGAGCACCCAGCGCGGCTGGACCTGCTCATGGGACGCGGGCCGGCGCCGGTCCAGCAAGCCCAGCCCCAGCTCGGGCCGCGCCACCAGCAGCGCCTCGGGCTCCTGCTGCCACTGACCGCCAGCCGCCATCAGCAACTTGGATTCGACGCGGCTCAGCACTCCGTCCGCCAGCCCTGCAGCAAAGCCGACACTGAGGGCCACGCGTTGCAGGCTCGGGTCCTTGATGCAGGCCAGCCAGCGGCGCCACAGCGCCATGTCCGGCTGCCCGCCCTGCGGACAGAGCGCCTGGGCATGCGGCTGCATCGCGAGAATGCCCTCAGTGATGGCGCCCATGCTAAGGCCCAGGCGCTGCGGCAGCCCCACCTGCTCGATCAGGGCCAGTTCCGCGGCATCAACCTTGCCATCCACGCCCAGCAACAACGCCAGCACCGCGAGCAGGGCTGAGGGGCTGTCGGGCGCGAGGTCTTCGGGGGCGGCGGGCGGCAGTTCAAGGGCAGGGGCTGATTCGCTGAGCATGGGGACGTTCCATTCAACACAAGAGTGTGTGGCGCAACCATAGCCAAACCCACACCAACCGAAAAAGCAGCACGATACGAGAAATGACTTCCTAAAAACAGAAATGAACGGACTTTGTGATCGAGCCCGTCCAGCGGCACGCCGTCGTGGCCTGCGCTACGATGACGCCCATGAATGAGGTTCTGTTCGACTACACCCGCCAGGACGCCGCCGGCGAAAGCTGCACCGCCCACGCCTGGGCCAAGGTTCCCGTGCCGCTGAAGGCGCATGAGCGGCAAGCGCTGAAGGCGCGAGCCGCCGAACTGCTGAAGGCACGCGGCGCCGTGCTGGTGGCGCATTACTACGTCGACGGCGATCTGCAGGATCTGGCGCTGGAGACGGGCGGCGTCGTGTCCGACTCGCTGGAAATGGCCCGCTTCGGCCGCGACCATGACGCGCAGACGCTGATCGTGGCCGGCGTGCGCTTCATGGGCGAGACCGCCAAGATCCTGAGCCCAGAGAAGACCGTGCTGATGCCGGATCTCGATGCGACCTGCTCGCTCGATCTCGGCTGCCCGGCCGACGAGTTTTCAGCGTTCTGCGATGCCCATCCGGACCGCACCGTGGTCGTCTATGCCAACACCAGCGCGGCCGTGAAGGCGCGCGCCGACTGGATGGTCACCAGCTCCTGCGCGCTGGACATCGTCAGCGAGCTCAAGGCCCAGGGCAAGAAGATCCTGTGGGCGCCTGACAAGCATCTGGGCCACTACATCCAGACCCAGACCGGCGCCGACATGCTGATGTGGCAAGGCGCCTGCATCGTGCATGACGAGTTCAAGGGGCTGGAGCTGGAACTGATGCGCAAGGCACACCCGGACGCGATGATCCTGGTCCACCCCGAATCGCCGCAAAGCGTGGTGGCGCAGGCCGATGTGGTGGGTTCCACATCTGCGCTGATCATGGCCGTGGTGGACGGCACTGCCAAGGAATACGTCGTCGCAACCGACAAGGGCATCCTGCACCGCATGCGTCAGCTGGCGCCGGGCAAGACCCTGATCGAAGCGCCGACGGCCGGCAACAGCGCCACCTGCAAGAGCTGCGCGCACTGCCCCTGGATGGCCATGAACGGTCTGCAGGGCGTGGTCGATTGCCTGGAGCAAGGCTTGGGCGCCATCACGGTCGAGGAAGGCACGCGGCTGAAGGCGCTGGGCTGCATCACGCGCATGCTGGACTTTACTGCGGCGCACAAGGCCCGTGCCGCTGGTCTGGTGCCCGGCATGGGCGCCGCCTGATCCCCGAATTGCGGGCCGGCGCGCTTTCTATTCCGGCGCTGGCGGCGCTATAAATGCGCATACGCTCTCGGCATCCCATGAAAGAGACGGCACCATGACCGACTTCACCTCGCTCTACAACCACCACGAACGCGAAGTCTTCGCCGTCGTGGCCGATATGGCTGCGGAGTTCCCCGCCATCAGCACCGACGACCTGCTGGTGGACGTGGCCTGCGTAGCCCTGAACCGCCTGCCGCCGCGCTACATCCGCCACGCGGTCGATTACTCCTTCTACCTGACCGAGCCTGAGCGTCTCGAAATCGACGCCGCCATCCGCGAAGCGGTGACCTACGCCTTCAACTTCGTGCAGGCCCGCGCCGCGCTGCGCGCAAGGCGCTGAAGCAACGAGCGAGGCACTGAAGAGTTCTGTAGCTGCCACAGCGAGTCGGCGAGGCCAGCCGACTCGCTGATGCTTCACCGCCATTGAGGCCGGTGGGCATCCTCGGCACGGCAGCGCGACGCGCCAGTCACCCGCAACAAGAATGGACACGACACCCCTGCGTCGGTTGCGCGTCCTGGTGCTCGGCGGCTACGGATTTTTCGGGCAGCGCCTCGTCCAACGCCTTTCCTCCTGGCCAGCGCTTGATCTGCTCGTCGCTGGCCGCTCGCTGGCCCAAGCGAAGGCCTTGGCCGATGGCCTGCGGCTGCAGGCGAAGGCGACTCTCGAAGGGATTGCGCTCGACGCGGCTGCACCGGATTTGGCGCGCCACCTGGCGCTGCTGCAGCCCGACGTGCTGATCCATACGAGTGGGCCTTTCCAGGGGCAGCACTACCACGTCGCGCTGGCCTGCCTAGCAAGTGGCACCCATTACATTGATCTGGCAGATGGGCGCGACTTCGTCAGCGGCATCACCAGTCTGGACGCCAAGGCCCTCGCCGCCCGTCTGGCACTGATCAGTGGCGCCAGCTCGGTGCCGGCCATCTCCAGCGCCGCGGCCATGGAACTCGCTCGCGGCATGAGCGAAGTTGATTCGATCGACATCGGCATCAGCCCCGGCAACCGCACTGAGCGCGGCCTAGCGACCATCCAGTCCGTCCTGAGCTATTGCGGCAAGCCATTACCAAGCCTGGGCCCGGAGCCGGTGTTTGGCTGGAGCGGCAGTCGCCAAAAAATCTATCCTCCGCCCGTCGGTGCACGCCTGCTCTCGCCCTGCGACGTTCCTGACCTGAGCCTGCTCTCCCAGCATTTTCCAGGCGGACCCCTGGTGAACTTCGGCGCGGGATTGGAGCTGCGCCTCCTGCACCGCGGCATGAACGCGATGGCTGCGCTGGGCCGCTGGGGCTGGGTGCATGATTGGTCCCGCCACGCGCGCCTGCTTAAGCGGGTCGCCGACCTTTTCAAGAATCTGGGCTCCGACGCTGGCGCCATGCACGTATCCGTTAGCGGCCATGACGCGCAAAGCCAGCCTGTCCATCGGACCTGGCATCTGCTCGCAACCCAGGGCCACGGCCCCTATGTGCCGACGCTGGCCGCTGCCGCGCTGCTGCGCAAGCTGCTGCGCGAAGGGCCAGGCGAACTCTGTGGCGCGCGGCCCTGCGTCGGGCTGCTGACGCTGTCTGAAATCGCTGCTGAAGCACAGGGGCTGCAGATCTCCATGTGCGAGTCCAAGGCATGAGCCCACCCACTCTGTACGAACGCGCCCTCGGCCCCGACGCCTATGCACGCCTGCCGCTGGCCGTCCAGCGCTTTCACCGTCTCGGCGGCCTGCATGTGTTCGCTGGCCAGGTTCGTACTTGCGCGCCGCAAAGCAGGATTTCCCGTTTGTTGGCCCGCTGCCTTGGAACTCCGCGCCAAGACAGCCAAGGCCGGCTGCACTTTGAGCTGCAGAGCTCGCCGGACAGTGAGCAATGGACACGCCGCTTCCCGGCGCAGACCATGCGCTCGAAGCTGACTTTGGAGCAAAGCCTCATCGTCGAGCGACTCGGTGCAGCAAGCTTGCGGTTCAGGCTGTGCGCCTCGGAACACAGCTTGACAATGGAGCTCGACAGCCTTTCCTTCCTCGGCATTCCTTGCCCCCGATGGCTCCTGCCGCAGGTGTTTGCTGAAGAAAGTGGTCAAGCCGACGCGCTGCACTTCAAGGTGCGCGCCGCCCTCCCTGTGTTGGGCGAGGTAGCACACTACGAGGGTTATCTGGACCTCGACAGGGAGCGCGCAAGATGATTGTTGTTTTCGACGCCCAATGCCTGCTGTGCAACGCGTGGGTGCAGTTCCTGCTTCGCCACGACCGCAAGGGGCTGATCCGATTCGCTTCGATCCAGGGGAGCGCGGGGCAGGCCCTGCTGGCCAAGCACGGCCTGAAGCTCGACGGGCTCGAGACCTTGCTGGTCCTGAACGAAGGCCAGGCCTGGCAGCACACGGCCGCCATCCTGCGTGTGCTGCATCTGCTGGGCTGGCCCTGGCGCCTCGCCTGGCTGGGCTGGCTGGTACCGGCGCCGCTGCGCGATGCGGCCTACCGCTTGGTCGCTCGCAACCGCTACCGAATTTTCGGTCGCGCCGAGACTTGTATCCTGCCTCCGCACAACTACGCAGCGCGCTTCCTGGACTGAGCGCTTTCAGGCACGCCCAGCGCGCCGACCGGCCAGCGCCCGCCCTGGTTTCCCTCAGCGCGGGCGATCCGCGATCAACACGGTCGGAAAACTCACCGGCAGGGTGCGCGGGTAATCGCGGCTGAAGTGCAGTCCACGGCTCTCGTGGCGCAGCAAGGCCGAGCGCACGATCAGCTCGGCACAATCGACCAGGTTGCGCAGTTCCAGCAGGTCGCGGGTAACGCGGAAATTCGAGTAGTAGTCGTCGATCTCGCCACGCAGCAGATCGATGCGATGCAGCGCACGCTCCAGGCGCTTGGTGGTGCGCACGATGCCGACATAGTTCCACATCAGCAGGCGCAGCTCGTCCCAGTTGTGCGAGATCACCACCTGTTCGTCCGCGTCCTCGACCTGGCTTTCGTCCCAGGCTGGCAGCGGCGCGCGGTCGGGCTGGGGCTGCCGCAGGATATGGTCGGCACAGGTCTGCCCCAGCACCACGCATTCCAGCAGCGAGTTGCTGGCCAGGCGGTTGGCGCCATGCAGGCCGGTGTAGGTAGTCTCGCCCACCGCATACAGGCCCGGCAGGTCCGAGCAGCCCTGCAGATCCGTGACCACGCCGCCGCAGGTGAAGTGCACCGCCGGCACCACCGGGATCGGCTGCTTCGCGATGTCGATGCCCAGCTGCAGGCAGCGCGCGTAGATGGTCGGGAAGTGCTCCCTCAGAAAGGCTTCGCCCAGATGGGTCGCGTCCAGCCACACATGGTCCAGGCCATGCTTCTTCATCTCGAAGTCGATGGCACGCGCCACGATGTCGCGCGGCGCCAGCTCCATGCGCTCGTCATGATCGGCCATGAAGCGCCTGCCACCCAGATGCTCCGGCAGCTTGAGGTGACCGCCCTCCCCGCGCAGTGCTTCGGTAATCAGGAAGCTGCGCTCCTGCGGGTGGTACAGGCAGGTGGGGTGGAACTGGATGAATTCCATGTTCGCTACCCGGCAGCCGGCGCGCCAGGCCATTGCAATGCCGTCGCCGGTGGAGGTGTCCGGGTTGGTGGTGTAGCGGTAGACCTTGCCGGCACCGCCGGTGGCCATCACCACCGCCTGGGCCGGCAGGGCCTCGACGCGCCGCGCATCGATGTCCAGCGCATAGATGCCGTAGCAGCGTGAGGCCTCTTCGCGCTGAACATGGCGCGAGGTGATCAGGTCCAGTGCCATCCAGCGCTCGCGCAGCTCGATGTTGGGGTGCGCATGGGCCGCCGCCAACAGCTGGTCGTGGATGGCCTTGCCGGTGGCATCGGCCGCATGCGCGATGCGGCGCACCGCATGGCCGCCCTCACGCGTCAGGTGCAGGCCCAGCGGGCCGCTGTCATCCGGCGTGAAGGGCACGCCCTGCTCGACCAGCCAGGCCACCGCCTGCGCGCTGCGCTCGGCGATGAAGCGCGCCGTCGCCTCGTCAACCAGGCCGGCGCCGGCATCCTGCGTGTCGCGCACATGGCTCTCGATGCTGTCGTCGCTGCCCAGAACGCCAACGATGCCGCCCTGCGCCCAGGCCGTGGCCGACTCGCCGAGCCCGCGCTTGGCCAGCACGATGACGGGCACCTGGTCGGCCAGATGCAGGGCTACCGTCAGTCCGGCAAGGCCGGCGCCAACAATCACCACGGGAAGTACAGCAGCACCAGCAGAAGCAGCGGTCATGAAAGAGGCCCGCAACACCTTCATCACGGTGTCATCCAGGGCAGGTTCGAACAGGGAGCCCGATTCTAAGGATGACGCCGCCTCTGCGCCCTGCAGCGGCGCCGCTATCATCGCGGCCAGTTCAAACCGGGAGTTGATGTTGGATCTTGTTTTGCTGGCGAAAGCCGCCGTGATGGGTGTGGTCGAAGGGCTGACCGAGTTCCTGCCGATTTCCTCGACCGGCCACCTCATCCTCGCCGGCGCGCTGCTGGGCTTCGATGACGCCAAGAGCAAGGTCTTCGACATCGCCATCCAGACCGGCGCCATCCTGGCGGTGATCATCGTCTACTGGCAGAAGCTGCGATCCACCGCCGCCGGCATTGCCAGCGATGCGGCCGCACGCCGCTTCGTGATCAACGTCGCCATCGGCTTCCTGCCGGCGGTGCTGCTGGGCCTGCTGTTCGGCAAGGCGATCAAGGCGCACCTGTTCACGCCCACGGTGGTGGCCACCACCTTCATCATCGGCGGCTTCATCATCCTGTGGGCCGAGCGCCGGCCGGCCTCGGCGGTGCGCGTCCAGGATGTGGACCAGATGACGCCGCTGGACGCGCTGAAAGTGGGCCTGGTGCAGTGCCTGGCCATGGTGCCTGGCACCAGCCGCTCCGGGGCCACCATCATCGGCGGCATGCTGCTGGGCCTGTCGCGCAAGGCTGCCACCGACTATTCCTTCTTCCTGGCCATTCCGACGCTGATTGGCGCCGGCCTCTACAGCCTCTACAAGGAACGCGCGCTGCTCAGCGTCGCTGACCTGCCGATGTTCGGCGTCGGCCTGCTGTTCTCCTTCATCAGCGCCTGGATTTGCGTGCGCTGGCTGCTGCGCTACATCTCCACCCACAACTTCGTGCCCTTCGCCTGGTACCGGATCGTGTTCGGCCTGGTGGTGCTGGGCACCTCCTGGAGCGGCCTGGTCGAGTGGTCCGCCTGAGGGCCAAGCCGCCGGCCGTCGGCTTTGCCGGGCTGGCTTTGAGATAATCGCGCCATGACGATCACCATCAAATCCGCGGACGACATCGCCGCGATGCGCATCGCGGGCCGCCTGACCTCCGAGGTGTTGGACATGCTGGCCCAGCATGTGAAGCCTGGCATCACGACCGAGCAGCTCGACAAGATCGCGCATGACCACATCGTCCATGTGCAAAAGGCCATTCCCGCGCCGCTGAACTACCAGCCGGCCGGCTACACGCCCTACCCCAAGTCGATCTGCACTTCGATCAACCATCAGGTCTGCCACGGCATCCCGAATGACCGGCCGCTGAAGAATGGCGACATCGTCAATATCGACGTCACCGTGATCAAGGACGGCTGGCATGGCGACAGCAGCCGCATGTTCGTTGTTGGCGAGGGCTCGATCGCGGCCAAGCGCCTGTGCAGCTTCACCTATGAAGCGATGTGGAAGGGCATCCAGAAGGTCAAGCCCGGCGCACGTCTGGGCGATATCGGCCACGCCATCCAGACCTTCGCCGAGAACGCCGGCTTTTCCGTGGTGCGCGAGTTCTGCGGCCATGGCATCGGACAGGTCTTTCATGAAGAGCCGCAAGTGCTGCACTACGGCCGCCCCGGCACGCTGGATGAACTGGTGCCCGGCATGGTGTTCACCATCGAGCCGATGATCAACGCCGGCCGGCGCGAGATCAAGGAAATGGGCGACGGCTGGACCATCGTCACCAAGGACCGTTCACTGTCCGCGCAGTGGGAACACACCATCGTCGTGACAGACACCGGCTACGAGGTGCTGACCGTGTCGGACGGCAGCCCGCCGCCGCCGGCCTTCATCACCGGCTAAGCCGTCGATGAGCAGCGTGCAGGTGATCGACAGCGCCGTACTGCGCCAGCAATTCAAGACCGGTAAGCAGGAACTGCTGCAAGCCTTCCGCGAAGCCCGGCCGACGATTGCCGCGGCGTCGGCGCTGATGCGCAAGCTGGCACGCCACGTCGATGCGACGCTGCAGACCCTGTGGCGCCAGGCCGGCCTACCGGAAACCGCTGCGTTGGCAGCCGTCGGTGGCTACGGCCGCGGTGAGCTGTTCCCCTACTCCGACGTCGATGTGCTGGTGCTGCTGCCCGACGGCATGGAAGCCCACCAGCCCGGCGCGCTGAAGTCCAGCATCGAGGCCTTCATCACCGCCTGCTGGGATGTGGGGCTGGAGATTGGCTCCTCGGTGCGCACGCTGGGCGAATGCCTGGGTGAAGCCGCTGGCGACGTGACGGTGCAGACCGCCATGCTGGAGTCGCGCTGCCTGGCCGGCTCCAAGCCGCTGTACAAGCGTTTCGAGCAGGAGCTGGCCGCAGCGATGGACGCACGCGCCTTCTTCCGCGCCAAGACGTTGGAGATGCGCCAGCGCCATACCAAGTTCGCCGACACGCCTTATGCGCTGGAGCCGAACTGCAAGGAAAGCCCCGGCGGCCTGCGTGATCTACAGCTGCTGATCTGGATCGCCCGCGCCGCCGGCCTGGGCAAGACCTGGCCCCAGCTTGCGGCCAAGGGACTGATCACGCCGTTCGAGAGCCGGCAGCTGCAGCGCAACGAAGGCTTGCTAAGTCTGATCCGCTGCCGGCTGCACGCGGTCGCCGGCCGGCGCGAAGACCGTCTGGTGTTCGATCTGCAGACCGCTGTGGCCGAGAGTTTTGGCTACCAGCCCAAGGGCAGCCAGCGCACCTCGGAAGTGCTGATGCGCCGCTACTACTGGGCCGCCAAGGCGGTGAGCCAGCTCAACCAGATCCTGATGCTGAATCTGGAAGAGCGCATCAACGGCTCAGCCAACGCGCCGATGCGCCGCATCAACGCGCACTTCCTGGATCGTGCCGGCATGCTGGAGGTGGATGGCGACGACCTGTTCGAGCGCGAGCCGCATGCCATCCTGGAAACCTTCCTGGTCTACCAGCAGACACCGGGCATCAAGGGCCTGTCGGCTCGCACGCTGCGCGCGCTCTACAACGCGCGTGGCCAGATGAACAGCGCCTTCCGGCGCGACCCAGCCAACCGCGCGCTGTTCATGCAGATCCTGCAGCAGCGCGAGGGCCAGACCCACGCCTTCCGGCTGATGAACCAGACCTCGGTGCTGGGCCGCTATCTGTGGGTGTTCCGGCGCATCGTCGGCCAGATGCAGCACGACCTGTTCCACGTCTACACGGTGGACCAGCACATCCTCATGGTGCTGCGCAATGTGCGGCGCTTCTTCATCCCCGAGCACGCCCACGAGTACCCGTTCTGCAGCCAGCTGGCCGCTCAATTCGACAAGCCGCATCTGCTCTATATTGCCGCTTTGTTCCACGACGTGGCCAAGGGCCGCGGCGGCGACCATTCCGATCTCGGCGCGGTCGAGGCACGGCGTTTCTGCCGCGACCATGGCCTCGACAAGGACGAGGCCGAGCTGGTGGTGTTCCTGGTGCAGCATCACCTGACGCTGTCGCGCGTGGCGCAAAAGGAAGACCTGTCCGACCCCGAGGTGATCGCCGCCTTTGCGCGCCAGATGCGTGATGCGCGCCACCTCACCGCGCTCTACCTGCTGACGGTGGCCGATATCCGCGGCACCAGCCCCAAGGTCTGGAATGCCTGGAAGGGCAAGCTGTTGGAAGACCTGTATCGTCTGACGCTGCGCGCGCTGGGCGGCGCCAAGCCCAATCTGGAGGCCGATATCGAGGCACGCAAGCAGGAGGCGCGGCAGATCCTGGCGCTGCACTCGATGCTGCCGGACACCGAGACCCCGCTGTGGGCCACGCTCGCGCTGAGCTATTTCGCCCGCCACGATGCCGGCGATCTGGCCTGGCATGCACGCTCGCTGTGGCGCCATGTCGAGTCGGGCCAGCCCATTGTGCAGGCCCGGCCCTCGCCGGTTGGCGAGGGCCTGCAGGTGCTGGTCTACGCCCCCGACCAGCGCGACCTGTTCGCGCGGATCTGCGGCTATTTCGACAGCGCCGGCTTCAACATCCTGGACGCCAAGGTCCACACGACGCGCAGCGGCTATGCGCTGGACACCTTCCAGGTGATCAGCGCCGACAGCGACCAGCATCACCGCGATCTGGTGTCGCTGGTGGAAGCCAAGCTGGGCCAGGCGCTGGCTGCGCAAGGCGCGCTGCCTGAGCCGCGGCGCGGGCGCCTGTCGCGCCGCGTCAAGTCCTTCCCGTTCACGCCCCGCATCTCCTTGCGCCCGGACGAACGCGCCACCGCCTGGCTGCTCTCCATCAGCACCAGCGACCGCACCGGTCTGCTTTACGCGATTGCGCGCGTGCTGGCCCGGCACGGCATCAATCTGCAGCTCGCCAAGATCTCGACGCTGGGCGAGCGCGTGGAAGACACCTTCCTGCTGGACGGCGCCGCGCTGCAGCAGAACCGCAGCCAGCTGCAGATCGAAACCGAACTGCTGGACGCGGTTTCGCTGCCGGCATGAGTCTCTGGCCTCGAGGCCCATTCCGATGACACCCGCCCACACCATCGAAGTCAGCGACGCGCTGGCCGAGCTGAGCCGCTTCGACGCCATCATCGATGTGCGCTCGCCATCCGAATTCGCCGAGGATCATCTGCCCGGCGCGCTGAACTGGCCGGTGCTCGACGATGAGCAGCGCCGCGTTGTCGGCACGCTCTACAAGAGCTCGCCCTTCGAGGCACGCAAGATCGGCGCCGCCTTGGTGGCGCGCAATATCGCCAACCATCTGGATGCCCATGCGCAGGAACTGCCAAAGAGCTGGCGCCCGCTGGTGTATTGCTGGCGCGGCGGCCAGCGTTCCGGCGCGATGAGCTGGTTTCTGGGCCAGATCGGCTTCCGCTCGCGCCAGCTGCTGGGTGGCTACAAGGCCTACCGGGCCCAGGTTCGCCTGGACCTGGAGAGCCTGCCGGCGCGCTTGAGCTATCGCGTGATCTGCGGCCGCACCGGCAGCGGCAAGACCCGCCTGCTGAAGGCGCTGGAAACCGAAGGTGCGCAAGTGCTGGATCTTGAAGGCCTGGCCTGCCACCGCGGCTCCGTGCTAGGCGCCCTGCCTGAGCAGCCGCAGCCCAGCCAGAAGCGCTTCGACAGTCTGCTGTGGGGCCGCCTGCGCAGCCTTGACCCAGGCGCCCCAGTCTTTGTCGAGAGCGAAAGCCGCAAGATCGGACAACTGCGCGTGCCGGAGTCGCTGCACGAGCGCATGCGCGGCAGCAGCGCCTGCATCTGGGTGGACCTGCCCGAGACCGAGCGTGTGGCGCTGCTGCTGCAGGACTATGCGCACTTCATCGCCGATCCAGAGTCCTTCTGCCAGCAGCTTGACGCGCTGATCACACTTCGCGGTCGCGAACGGGTGCACACCTGGCAGGCGATGGCGCGCGCCGGCGACTGGGCCACCGTCTTTGCCGAGCTGATGCGCGAGCATTACGACCCGGGCTACGAGCGCTCGCTGCGAAACCACTATCCTCAGCTTGATGCCGCGCTGCACCTGCCTCTGGCCGGCGCCTCAGAACAAGACATGCGAAGCGCCGCCCGCCAGTTGCTGGCCGGTGCGAATTGAGCACGATCAAGAACAGTTGGAGACAAGACGGGCATGATGAAGATGACGATGCGCACCGACAAAGCCCTGCAGGAATCCCGCCGTTTCGGCGTCAAGCCCGTGCCCGTGTTGCGGCCTCTGGGCTGGCTGGCGCGTGGCTGGCAGGATCTGAGGCGCTGCCCCGGCCCCTCGCTGCTGCACGGTCTGCTGCTGACCCTGGGCGGTGCACTGATCTTCTGGATCGCCCATGAACGCTTCTGGCTGCTGGCTGCGGCTTTCAGCGGCTTCCTGCTGGTGGCACCGATCCTGGCCACGGGCCTGTACGCGCTGAGCCGCGACATCGAACGCAACAAGCCCGTGGGCCTGGCCACTGTGTTCGAGGCCTGGCGCCCGCACGATGGCCGGCTGATGGGCTTCGGCCTGCTGCTGGCGCTGGCCGGCACCGGCTGGGTGCTGTGCTCGGCCGCATTGATCACCGGCTATGCCAGCGCGCCGGTGGACAAACCCATCGATTTCGCACGCCATGTGGTGCTGGCGGACCACTCGCTGTTGTTCGAGGCCTGGCTGGCGCTGGGCGCCTTGCTCGCCGCTCCGGTATTCGCCTCCAGCGTGATCGCCATCCCCATGCTGCTGGACCGCCGTAACCAGTCGCTGAGCATCCTGGGCGCCGTGTTCACCAGCTGGCGCGTGGTGATGGAACACCCGCAGGCCATGGCGCTGTGGGCCTTCCTGCTGATGGCGCTGACCGGCCTGGGCATGCTGTCGATGATCGGCCTGATCATCGTGCTGCCCTGGCTCGGGCACGCCAGCTGGCACGCCTACCGCGACCTGGTCAGCGCGCGCGACTGACCTTTCCCCAAGCCCTCCCACCCCACCATGTTCGGTTTCAGCGAAGAGCAGATTGCGCAGTTCGGCCTGACCTTTGGCGTCAGCGCCTTCATGCTCTACATGGTGTTCATCATCCTGCAGCTGGCACGGGAGTCGAAGGCCGGCCGCTTCGGCACCTTCATCTTGTTGCTGGGCCTGGGCTTTGGCTTGGTGGGCTTCGCGGCCAAGGGCCTGATCAAGTACTTCATGGGCGGGCTGGGCGAGTGATGAGCCCACCTTCCCCAGCAGCACCACCGGCCAAGCTGAGCAGCCGCATCTTCAGGCACTCGCGCTTTGAGGATGCGCAGGCGCTGCTGACCGGCACGCTGTTCGTCGCCTTGGGCGTGGCGTTGTTCAAACAGGTAGGCATGCTGACTGGCGGCACGGTCGGCATCGCCTTCCTGCTGCACTACATCAGCGGCTGGCCCTTCGGTGCGCTGTTCTTCTGCGTCAACTTGCCGTTCTACTGGCTGGCCTGGCGCCGCATGGGACGCGCTTTCACCGTCAAGACGGTGCTGGCCGTGGCGATGATGGCCTTGCTGGCGGAAATCCTGCCGCGCTGGTTGCAGTTCGCCTCCTTGAATGCCTGGTTTGCCGCCATCGCCGGCGGCCTGCTGATCGGCGCCGGCATGCTGATCCTGTTCCGCCACCGCGCCTCGCTGGGCGGCCTGAACGTGCTGGTGCTCTACCTGCAAGAGCGCTATGGCTGGCGCGCCGGCTATGTGCAGGCCGGCCTGGACGGCGTGATCCTGCTGTGCGGCCTCGCCTTCGTAAGCTGGGATCGCATCGGCCTGTCGCTGTTGGGCATGGCGGCGATCAACGCGGCGCTGGCGATCAACCATCGGCCGGGGCGGTATATGGCGGCGTGATCAGCGATGGCGGCACGTCGCTAGGATCGCTGACGACCCTATCCGGCCAGCTGGGTTGCTCCAAAGCGGCCGGACGGCGAGCCATCGCTCTTCTTGTTTCGCGTCTACGAGGCGGCTGTTCGTGATCTCACACACCCGGCCTGGAGCCGCGTCGTCGACGACCGCGGTGCCAGACAAAGCTGGTCTTTCTCTCAGGACACCAGTGCAGTGGCCGGTTGTAGCGGCGAGGACTGGTGCCTATGGTGCCCACAGCCCGCACAGCCCGGTCGGTTGCCACGCAGTCCGCCGGCCGGCCGGCTGCGCCAAAGTCGTCGCTTGCGTCGAAAGTCCTTACATTGCACCGCGCCCGGCTGCAGCTGATTCTCGTCAAGTGATTGATTCATCTACATCTATTCGTCTCTGGCAGCCGATGGCGCGGTTCGTGCGTGCGCGTCGTCCGTTGGACCGCCCGACGCGTTCGCTAGGTCCTAACAGGTCTAAGACGGCCATCTTGTGTTTCCTAAACTCTGGGAGTTTTCATGCCTACCTTTGCAACGCGTTTGTGCGCCTTGGTTGTTCCAGCCGTCATGGCTCTGTGCAGCCTGCCGGCTTTGGCCGCGCCGACCCTTCATGTCACCGGTGGCATATTGACCGGGGCCAAAGGAGTGGCGGTCGGTGGGGATCTCTACGATGTTGAATTCAAGGATGGCACGTGCGTTGACCTATTCAACGGCTGTGACGGTGCGGACGATTTCATCTTCGACTCGGCCAGTACTGCCGGGGAGGCACTTGCTGCCCTGTTAGTTACTGTGTTTGTAGACTCCGGTTTGGGCAATTTCGATATCGACCCATCCAAGACTGCAGGGTGCTCTGATTACGCGGTTTGCCGCGTGAGGATGCCATTAGCGGTCATCACGGCCGGTGACGAGTTACAGGCCGTGCGCTTGGAGAACTGGCGCAACAACAATGAGGACTTCGTTTCCGGCGCCTACACAATATCGTTCGGGCTCGACAGCAGTTCAGTCGGCGCCAGCACGTGGGCCGTGTGGACGCGGTCGGCCGACGTACCCGAACCAAGCACACTTGTCTTGCTTGCGTTGGCGGGCGTGAGCTTGTTGGCCGGTGGCCGCCGGCGTCACGCCGCGGCACCGGGCCAGCGGTAAGCCGCCCAGCCCGACCGTACACCAGCGCTGACAGCGCCGCACGCAGGCATCCACCTTTACGGCGCCTCAGGGCGCGGTTTTGTCGGGATGCAGATCGTAAAGCGGGTGCCACCGCAAAGTGTGTTTGTCCAGCGCCTTTTGCGCCATGCGCAAAGGCACGCGGGAAGAGTAACGACCGAGAAAATCGAATCTACGTCCGATGCTGCCGATGAAGGCCTCGTCGGATGTCTTGTCGAGTTGGTAGTCGTGGAACCTGCGGTTGAGCGCACGCACGGCGAGCAGCGTCTTGCTGCGCGCAGGTCATGACGAGAATGTCGCCCACATAACGCACGCAGAAAAACCTTTGACGCCCGAGTTGCTCGTCTAGTTACCTTCATACAGGTTCCCCAGCAGCGGGCTGAGCGCATCCCATGACCCACATCTGCGCGCGAAGCGCAGTCCTTCCACGCGGGGGGCTACGCGTTGAGGGCCGATCCACAGCGACTTCACGGCGGGCTCGCCGTCTCCCTTTTTGTCCAAGAAGCCCTGCACCCCGAGGCCGAGCAAGGCAACGTTTTCGGCATCTGCAGCCCCGAGCCGGTCTGTGCAGGGGGTGTTTGGCCGGCGGTTGCTTCGCTGCGCCCGCGGCTCGGCACGCGACCGCTTGGTGACCGTGATCGGCCTGTCAACGACGGAGGGCGAAGGACAGCAGTGAGTCGGCTTGCGCCGGTCGGCCGTGCGATCTCAACGCTGGAAAGCTGACCCTCAAACTGAGGTACCGTAAGCTGATGTCCACGGCCGGCAGTGGTCGACCCACTGCGGTCCACAGAATTGCGAACCACAACGCCCCAAAGCTGCCGCTATATGTTGGCGTGAGTGGCGAACAACGGCGCGCGCAGTGCCTGCGCGAGGGCAGCATGCCGGAGAATTACCCCCAAGAGTGCCGACTGCCCCCCAAGCCAAAGGCACTTGGCGCACCCCATGCCGCCGTTGCAGCTGTGGGCAAGATGCTGGCTGGAGGCGAGTTCGCAGCCTGCGTGGACGCCAAAGTTCGGTTAGTCTGGAAGCTTGAATTACCTGAGGAGCTGCCCATGAAACCTGTGTCCGAACTATTGAAGCCACGTGATGGTGCTTTGTGGCAGTTGCGCCGCGAAGACTCGGTGTACGCAGCTCTGGAATTGTTGGAACGCTATGACGTGGGCGCGCTCATGGTCATGGAAGGCGGCCGCCTGGTGGGAGTATTCAGCGAGCGCGACTACACGCGCAAGATCGCGCTGCAAGGCCGCGGCTCCAAGGACACTACGGTCGCCGAGATCATGACGACCAACGTCATTACCGTCACGCCGAGCACACGCACACACGCATGCATGTCCCTGATGAGGGACATGCGCATCCGCCACCTGCCGGTGGTGGACGGCGACACCGTATTGGGCATGATCTCGATCCGCGACCTGATGGAACTCATCATTGCCGAGCATGAGGCCACGATCTCCCACTTGGAGACCTACATTCAGTCCTGAGCCGAGCGACCGCAGACCGGCCGTTGCCAGACGTCCGCTCATGGCCGAGACCCGACCTCGCCGAACGCACCCCAATCGGCCATAGGAGCGAGAGACTCCGGGTCCACCCACTCAAGGACTCAGATCCCCCGCCAGCGCCGCCAGCGTCTCGGCGGCGATCTCCAGATGCGCTGGATAGTGGGTGTGGTCGCAGCCCAGCTTGACGCGCGCACCGGCCAGCACGGCCTGCCGAGCTGTGGCTGAGAACTCGAAGCGCAGGAAATGCACGGCGGAAGTCTTCTCGCCGTTCTCGCGCTCCAGGTCCTCGTCGGCAATCGCGTAGCTGCGCGCGTGCCCTTCCACCTCGACGAACATGCGGTCCTCGACACCGATCAGCCGCGCCAGCTCGCGTTTGCGCTCATGCGGGTCGGGATACTCGATCAGCAGCGTCGCCTTCCAGTTCGTGCCGTCCGGCACCAGCGGCCCATAGGCCTCGATCTCGCCCAGGATGCCCTCCTCCTCGAAGATCTTCTCGATGCGCAGCATCTCCTGGATCTGGTAACGGATAGTCTGCTCGTCCTCGAACTGCACGCTGATGTGCTCGCCCAGCGGCACCGTGCGCAGCCGGCGGTGGGCAATGATCGCGGGCTTGTTAGCCTTGCGGTACTTGGCGTAGGCCTCCAGCGTCATCAGGCTTTCGGCGGTGATTCGGCTCATTGGCATCTCTCCCAACAGGTGTTCGCTCAGCTCAGGCCATAGGCTTGGCGCAACAGACTCAAGGGGTGCAGCAGCGCCTTCGGCGCCGTACCCGCTTCGGTCATGCCCTGCGCGATATGGTGGCCCGCCAGCGCGCAGTCGCTGGCGATGAAGTCCGGCTCGTCCTTGGCCATGGCCTTGAACACCGGCTTGCCGATCTTCATCGCGGTCTTGTGATACGGCGTCTTCACGCCATAAGTGCCAGCATGGCCCGAGCAGCGCTCGACGGTGTTGAGCTTCACCTCCACCGTCTGCCCGATCAGCTTGAACATTTCCTCGGTCTTGCGGCCGATCTTCTGCACCCGCCCGTGGCAGGGGATGTGGTAGCTGACCTTGCCCAGCGCGCTCTTGAAATCCAGCTTCAGCAGCCCGTCCTTGTGACGTGCCACCAGGTACTCGAAGGGGTCCCAGACGCTGTCCTTGACCAGTTGCACATCCGCCTCATCCGGGAACATCAGCGGCAGCTCCTGCTTGAACATCAGGCTGCAGCTGGGAATGGCCGAGAGGATGGCGTAGCCCTCGCGCGCATAGCGCGCCAGCACCGGGATGTTGGCGTTCTTGTGCTGCTCCACCGTCTGCAGGTCGCCCAGTTCCAGCTTGGGCATGCCGCAGCACTTTTCCTTCTCGACGATCACGTAGGGGATTTCGTTGTGGGCCAGCACCTTGAGCAGGTCGTGGCCGATGCCGGGCTCGTTGTAGTTGATGTAACAGGTCGAGAAGATCGCCACCTTGCCCGGCGTGCGCTCGCCCTGGGTCGCCACTTGGGCGGGCGAATCGGCTGCGCCCCAGCGGAAGCGCTGGCTCGCCAGCTCGGGCATCCAGGCCTCGGGATGCACACCCAACGCCTTGTCCATCACCTTGCGCGCCAGCCCGGTGCGATTCACCGCGTTGACCAGTTGGACAACCACTGGAATGCCGGCGAACTGGCCATGCACATCGGTGGAGGCGAGAAAGCGCTCGCCGGCCCCCACCTCGCCCTTGCTGAACTTGATGGCCTTGGCGCGCAGCATGGTGTGGGGGAAGTCCAAGTTCCACTGGTGCGGCGGCACGTAGGGGCATTTGGTCATATAGCAGAGGTCGCACAGATAGCACTGGTCGACCACCTTCCAGAAGTCCTGTTTGTCGACGCTGTCGAGTTCGCCGCTGGCGCTTTCGTCGACCAGGTCAAACAGGGTCGGGAAGGACTGGCACAAGGAGACACAGCGCCGGCAGCCATGGCAGATGTCGAAGATGCGCTCCAACTCATGGAGGCATTTGTCCTCGTCGTAGAACTCGGGGTTCTTCCAGTCCAGCGGATGCCGGGTCGGCGCTTCGAGATTGCCTTCGCGGGTGCTCATCGGTGCTCCTGGCGTGGGTGATCTGCGCACTCTGATGTGCTCGCGTCCAGCACAAGCCCATGAGAGTGCGGCGCCCGCAGGCGCCGCAGCAAGCTTAAACTTGTTTCAATCCACCAGCGCGTCCAACGCCTTCTGGTAGCGGTTGGCATGCGAGCGCTCGGCCTTCGCGAGTGTCTCGAACCAGTCGGCGATCTCGTCGAAACCCTCGTCGCGCGCCGTCTTGGCCATGCCCGGATACATATCGGTGTACTCGTGCGTCTCGCCCGCCACGGCGGCCTTCAGGTTGTCACGCGTCGGGCCGATGGGCAATCCGGTGGCCGGATCCCCCACCGCCTCAAGAAACTCCAGATGCCCGTGCGCATGGCCGGTCTCGCCTTCGGCGGTGGAGCGGAACAGCGCCGCCACATCGTTCTGGCCTTCGATATCCGCCTTGTTGGCGAAGTACAGATAGCGCCGGTTGGCCTGCGATTCGCCAGCGAAGGCGTCCTTGAGGTTCTGCTCGGTCTTCGATCCCTTCAATCCCATGGTGCTCTCTCCAGTGATGTGAGGTTGTCGATCAGCGGCTGGCTGCCCAAGCGCGGCCCAGGGCCAACACCGACCAACGCTAACTCAAGCGCGCACAGGCAGCCAATACATAGCTTCAATGCGACTCATAGCAGCGCGCTATACCAGCGCAGGTCGAGCAGCTTGCGTGCCAGTTGATGGCTGCGCCCCTGCGGATCGGCCAGGTCATTCAGGATGCTGAAGTGGTTGAAGCCCGGCACTTCTTCGCACAAGGCCACCGTGCGCTCGCCCCAGGCCTGGCGCAGCAGCTGCGCCTGACGCTTGAACTCCTCGCTCTCCTGGCCGCCCACAACGGCATAGACCGGGGCATCGGGCGGCGGAAAGTTCACCGGGCTCAGACGCTTCACTGCGTCGGCATTCAGCTTCAGATCCGCCTGCAGAAACGGCGTGCGCGCAATCGGCCCGAGGTCATGCAGGCCCGAGATCGACAGCACGCCCTTGACCAGTTGGCGCGGCAGATCGTGCCCGACCGTCTTCCAGTCGCAGCAGGCCAGCATCGCTGCCAGATGCCCGCCGGCCGAATGCCCGGCGACGACGATCTGATTCGGATCGCCACCAAAGTCGGCCGCATGCCGCCAGACCCAGGCCAGCGCCTGGGTCAGCTGCAACGGAATGCGCTCCATGCCGACCCCGGGGCACAGCGAATAGTTAGGAATCACGACCATCGCACCTTCGTCGGCGAACACCGGCGCGACGAAGGACTGGTCCGACTTGTCCAGCGCCCGCCAGTAGCCGCCGTGGATGAACACCAGCACCGGACTGCGCACGCTGTGCTCGGTCTGCGCCTCGAACACATCCAGCCGCTCCATCGGCCCGCTGCCGTAGGGCAGATCGAGCCGGCAGGCCAGCCGCTCACGCGAGAAGGCCGAGGCCTCGGCCCAGCGCTCCAGCATGCGCGCCGCATCGGGTACGCGCGCTCGGTTGTTGTACTGGGCATCGAACCATTCGGGGCTGTGGACGCGCATTGGCTTCATCTCCTGAGGGCAGCGCAGTGTCGATCTGTGGCTGGCTGCAGTGTCCGACGTCAGCCCGGCCTGGCGCGCTGCCGAAAACCCGCAGTGATCCACGCGAGTGATGCTGCGGCCAGGCCAGAGGCTGCATCGCCTCGGCCGGGCTGAAGCGCTTCGCTACAGTGTGCCCAAAAGCCAGGACATCCATCCACCGAGAGAGGGGACACACCCGATGAAGCTGCTACGTCATGGCCCGCTGGGCCAGGAGAAACCCGGTCTGCTCGACGCGAACGGACAGATTCGCGACCTGTCAGGCCTGCTCGACGACATCACGCCGCGCAGCCTGAGCCCGGCCGCGCTGCAGGTGCTGCGGGCCATCGATCCGCTGCAGCTGCCTCGGGTCGCCGGCAGCCCGCGCCTGGGCGTGCCGTGGAGCGGTATCGGCAAGTACGTGGCCATTGGCCTGAACTACCACGAGCATGCGCGCGAAGCCGGCATGGCCGCACCCGCCGAGCCGGTGATGTTCACCAAATGGACCAGCTGCCTGAACGGTCCGGACGACAACATCGTCTACCCCCGCGAAGGCAGCAAGGTGGACTGGGAGGTGGAGCTGGGCATCGTGATCGGCAGCCAGGCCCGCGACGTCAGCGAATCGCAGGCCTTGAGCCATGTGGCGGGTTATGTGCTGGCCAATGACATTAGCGAACGCGCGTTTCAGACCGAGCGCAGCGGCGGCCAATGGAGCAAGGGCAAGGGCTTCGACACCTTCGGCCCCGTCGGCCCCTGGCTGGTGACAGCAGATGAAATCGGCGACCCTCAGCAGCTCGATCTGTGGCTGGACGTCAACGGCCAGCCGCGGCAGCGCGGCAACACGCGCGACATGATCTTCAGCTGCGCGCAGCTCGTCAGCTATTGCAGCCGCGTGATGACGCTGGAGCCGGGCGACCTGATCATCACCGGCACGCCGCCCGGCGTGGGCATGGGGCTGAGGCCCCCGCAATACCTCAAGCCGGGCGATGTGATGACGCTGGGCATCAGCGGCCTGGGGCAGCAGCGTCAGCAGGTGATCGAGGCAGCGAGCTCGGCTGAGCCAGGCCGAGCACGCTGAACGCGGCACGCGCCGCCACGCGCCCTTCATCGGTCGGCACCACCCAGATTTCGGCCGTGCTGTCGGCGCTGTGGATGGCGGCGACTGCATCGCCGCGGGCACCCGCATTTGCGGCGGCATCCATGCGCAGGCCGGCAAACTGCAGCGCAGCCAGGGCTTCGGCGCGCAGCTGCGCATCATGCTCGCCGATGCCGCCGGTGAAGGCGATCAGGTCCACGCCGCCCAGCACGGCCAGCATGGCGCCGAGCTCGCGCACCAGCCGGCGCGTGAACAGCGCAATCGCCTCGCCCGCTTCCGCGCGCGAGCTGGCACGCAAGGTGCGCATATCGGCACTCAGGCCCGAGACTCCCTTGAGCCCTGACTCCTTGTAAAGCAGCTGCTCCAGCCGCTGGCGATCCCAGCCCTGCGCCATCAGATGCAGCAGCACACCGGGATCCAGACTGCCGCTGCGCGTGCCCATCATCAGCCCATCCAGGGCTGAGAACCCCATCGAGGTGGCAACGCTGCGCCCGTCCAGCGTGGCGCACAGGCTGGCGCCATTGCCCAGATGGGCCAGCACCATGCGGCCGCGTGCCCGCGGGCTGCGCTGCAGCAGCAGATCCGTCAGGTACTGGTAGGACAGGCCGTGGAAACCATAGCGCCGCAGCCCTTGTAGGGCCAGCTCGCGGTCGATCGGAAGGCGCCGCTCGACGTCGGGCAGGCTGGCATGAAAAGCCGTATCGAAGCAGCCGATCTGCGGCACCCCGGGCATGGCCCGGGCGCAAGCGGCAACGCCGGCCAGGTTGTGCGGCTGATGCAGCGGCGCCAGCGAGTCGTACTGATGCAGATCACGCAGTGCCTGCTCGTCAAGCAAACTGGGCGCAAGAAAGCGCTCCCCTCCATGCACGATGCGGTGCGCCACGCCACTGACCGCAAGCCCCCGCTGGGCCAGCGTTTGCATCAGATGGGCCAGCGCCAGCCCGAACCCCGAGCCCTGGCTTTCGTCCAGCGGCTGGCGCATGCCGTCGAGCCGCAACTCCGGCCGCCCGCCCGGCTCCAGCCCCTCGTAGGCGCCGAGCCACAGCGCCGGACCTTCGGCGGGATAGAGGCCGAACTTGAGCGTCGCCGAGCCGGCGTTGACCACCAGCACCAGCGGTTGATGCAGCGCCGCGCTCACAGGGCCGCCCGGGCAATCACCTCGGCCTCGCGTGCGGCCAGGAAACGCGCCGCCACCACCGCCAGCGCCGCAGAAGCCACGCGCGACACCGCGCCATCCGCGCGACTGGTCAGCGCAATCGGTACACGCGCGCCCATCACGACGCCGCAGCTGGCCGCACCCGCCAGATACTCCAGCTGCTTGGCCAGCATATTGCCGGACTCCAGATCCGGCACCACCAGCACATCGGCCTGGCCGGCCACCGCCGACACGATGCCCTTGATGCGCGCGGCCTCGGCCGAGATCGCGTTGTCGAAGGCCAGCGGCCCGTCCAGCCGACCACCCCGGATCTGGCCCCGATCCGCCATCTTGCACAGGGCGGCGGCATCGATGGTGGAGGCCAGCCTGGGCGTGACGGTCTCGACGGCTGACAGCAGCGCCACCTTGGGCTCCGCGACGCCCAGCGCCTGCGCCAGATCGATGGCATTGCGCACGATGTCGGCCTTGGCTTCCAGGTCCGGGCTGATGTTGATGGCGGCGTCGGTGATCAGCAGCGGCTTGGGATAGGTGGCCACCTCGAAACGGAACACATGCGACATGCGCCGGCCGGTGCGAAGCGTGCGTTCGGCCAGCACGGCTTCCATCAGCTCGTCGGTGTGCAGGCTGCCCTTCATCAGCATGCTCACTTCGCCACGCGCCGCCATCGCCACCGCCTCTGCCGCCGCGGCATGGCTGTGCGGCACATCAATCAGCGTGGCCCCGGCCAGATCCAGCCCCAGGGTGGCCGCCAAGGCAAGTACCCGCCGCGCCGGCCCGACCAGCCGGGCATCGATCAGGCCCAGCTGTGCCGCCTCCAGCGCACCGCGCAGCGAGGCCTCGTCGCAGGGGTGGACCACGGCACAGGGCATGGGTTGCGGCGGACGCACCGCACGTGTCCAGGCCTGCAGCCGCGCCTCGGAAGAGTCGGCCAGCTCCGGTGGATTCAAAGCAGAGGGAACTCCCATGGTGTCGCAAGGTCCTTGAGTCATGAACAAGTGGAGCCGGCCCGCTGTCGACGGGCCGACGTTCGCACAGCACGGCGCGAGGCGGCGGCCGATGCCGGCGGGTTCTGCGCTAAGCTCGACCCGCCCTCCCCTGCTGCGCGCCAAACCCGAGCAAAGCCCGAACATAACCTGTCAGCATGACCTGTCCCTCCAGCATCTTCGAACCCGAGTTCACCCGCGGTCTGTGCGAAATCTTCGAGCAGCATATCGTCTTCAACCAGGTACTCGGTTTGCGCATCGACAGCCTCGAAGCAGATATCGTGAAGGCGCATATTCCGATGCGCCCCGAGTTGATCGGACACTTCACCCACCAGCGGCTGCATGGCGGCGTGATCAGTGCCACGCTGGATGCGATGGGTGGCTTGGCGGTGATGGCCGCCATCGGCGCCCGCCACATGGATGAGGCGCCCTTGGCGCGCCTGCACCGCTTCGGCAAGCTTGGCACCATCGACCTGCGGATCGACTATCTGCGGCCCGGCATCGGCCAGATGTTCCACGCTACCGCCGAGGTGCTGCGCCTGGGCAGCCGCGTCGCCAGCACGCGCATGCAGTTCCTCAGCGCCGATGGGCGCCTGCTCAGCACCGGCTCAGGCGCCTACATCGTCTCCTGAGCGGACAATCAGCCCATGCCTTTCCGAGCTCTTCCCCTGCCTGCCGCGCTGAGCGGCCGCCTGTGGCTGCAATCGATGCCCGGGCGCTTCGAGTCCTTCGGCGGCTTTCTCGACGAAGCACGCCAGCGCAGCCTTAGCGTGGTGGTCTGCCTCAACCCGCTGGAAGAAGTGGCTGCGCTCTCGCCGGCCTATCACAAGGCCATTGCCGAAGGCCGGCTGCCGTTTCGCTGGCAGCATCTGCCGATGCGCGATTTCGGCCTGGGCGCTGATCCGACCGCCCTCCGGCTCGGCATTGAGCAGCTCGGGCACAGCCTGACCTTAGGCGACCAGGTGCTGCTGCATTGCGCGGCCGGCATCGGCCGCACGGGCACCGTGGCTGCTTGTGTGCTGAAGCACCTGGGCATGCCCCGCGCCGAAGCGCTGGCGGCCGTGCGCGCGGCCGGGTCCAACCCGGAATCGGCGCTGCAGTCGGGCTGGATCGAGCAGTTCTGAGCGTCCACCAGCGCTGACGCGGCTGACGGCCGACGACAATCGCGCGATGCCCCCGCCCTACCCCGAACTGCCGCCCATCTATGTGGACGAAGGGCTGATCGTCGTCGACAAGCCAGCTGACCTGCTGACCGTGCCCGGCCGCGGTGAAGACAAGCAGGACTGCGCCATTCATCGGGTGCAGCAGCGTTTCAATGACGCCCTGATCGTGCACCGTCTCGACATGGCCACCTCCGGCCTGCTGCTGCTGGCGCGCGGGGCGGACATGCAGCGCCGCCTGAGCATCGCTTTCGCCCAGCGGCGCGTCGCCAAGCGCTACACCGCCGTGCTGGCCGGCTGTCTGGCCGAGGCCTGCGGCGAGGTCGATCTGCCGCTGATGCCGGACTGGCCGAACCGTCCGCTGCAGAAGGTCGACCTCGCGCGCGGCAAGCCTTCGCTGACGCGCTGGCGGGTGCTGTCCGTGGATGAGCAGGTCCAAAGCACGCGCGTGGCGCTGGAACCGGTCACCGGCCGCAGCCATCAACTGCGCCTGCACATGCAGGCGATCGGCCATCCCATCCTGGGCGACCCACTCTATGCATCGCCGGCACAATGCGCACTCGCACCGCGGCTGCTGCTGCATGCGAGCTGGCTGCATCTGCCCGAGCTCGGGCTGAGCTTCGACAGCGCCGCCCCGTTCTGACCCCATCCTGCAGGGAGATCCCCCGATGAAGCTCTACATCCTCAGCGGCGCCTCGCGCGGCATGGGCCTGGCGATGGCCAGTCAGTTGCTGGCCGTCGATCATCTGGTGCTGGGCATCTCGCGCCGCCAGAACGCCGAGCTGCAGCAGCAGGCCGACGCAGCGGGCTGCCCGCTGCTGCAGTGGCCGCTGGATCTTGCCGACCCACTGCCTGCGGCCCAGGCGCTGCAGGACTGGCTGGCCGGGCAGGACCCGCAACGCTTCAGCCATGCCTGCCTGATCAACAACGCCGGCGTCGTCACGCCGCCCGGCCCCATCGACCGGGTGCCGCTGGCCGAGCTGTCCAGCGCGCTGCGCGTCGGGCTGGAAGCCACGGTGCTGCTGAGCAGCGCCTTCCTGGCCGCCACGCGCGGCTGGGCAGCCGACAAGCGCCTGCTCAATATTTCTTCCGGACTGGGTCGTCGCGCGATGGCCGGCAGCGCGCCCTACTGTGCTGCCAAAGCCGGCATGGACAACTTCTCGCGCGCCGTGGCCCTCGACGAAGAGGGGCGCACGGGTGGTGCGCGCGTCGTCTCGCTGGCACCCGGCATCATCGACACCGATATGCAGGCCCAGCTGCGCTCCGGCGATCCCAGCGGCTTTCCGGACCAGCCTCGTTTCGCCGCGTTTAAGGCCGAAGGACAACTCGATAGCCCCGCCCAGGCTGCGGCCAAGGTTTTGCGTTATCTTTCGCGCGCGGACTTCGGCAGCACAGTGCTAGGCGATGTCCGCGACGCTTGAACTGCCGGCCAGCGCCCTCATCTTTCAGGGCACAACCGGTCCAAGACCACAGGAGACCCCGTGAAGACAATCGTTCTCGCCGCCTTGAGCGCCGCCCTCAGCCTGAGCCTGGTGGCCGCCGATGTGCAAGCCAAGCGCCTGAGCAATGGAGGCATGCAGCGCAGCACGCCCAGCCAGCCCATGCAAGGTCAGACACCTCCAAAGCCCGCGCCTAGCCAGGCACCGACACAGCAAGCCGCCGCAGCGCCCGCCGCAACCGGTGCTGCAGCAGCTGCGGCCGCACCCAAGCGCTCGTGGATGGGCCCGGTCGCCGGCTTGGCGGCTGGTTTGGGACTGGCCGCGCTGGCCAGCCACTTCGGCTTCGGTGCCGAGCTCGCCAACTTCATGACGATGATGCTGGTCGGCCTGGTCGTGATGATGGTGATCGGCTTCCTGATGCGGCGTTTTGCAGCCAAGAAGGCGGCCGGCGCGCCGCAAGGCCTGCAGTTCGCTGGTGCGGGTGCCGGTCTGGGCAACCCACCGGCCAACTTCAACGCTGGTGGCCATGCTCCGCAACAGAGCTTCGGCACCGCGGCATCGGTCGCACCTGCCGCAGTCGGCGCCCCGCAGGCTGCGGCACCGAGCGCAGACTTTGATGTCGAGGGCTTCGAGCAGATCGCCAAGCGCGTCTTCATTCGTCTGCAGGCCGCCAACGATGGGCGCGACCAGGCCGATCTGCGCCGCTTCACGACGCCTGAGATGTATGCCGTGATCCAGCAGGAATTGCTGGACCGCAAGGGTGAGCAGCGCACTGATGTGCTGCAACTGCAGGCACAGGTGGTGGAACGGGCCGAAGAGCAGGGCCGGCAGATTGTCAGCGTGCGCTTCAGCGGACTGATCCGCGAGCAGAGCGATGCGGCGGCCAGCAACTTCGACGAAGTCTGGCATCTGGTGCGTCCGCTCGACGGCAGCCAGGAGTGGGCGATCGCCGGTATCCAGAGCTTGAACTGAGCACGTGTCACGGGGGGGCTGCGTCTGCAGCCCTGCCCTGATGACCGAAGGAGCCTCTGAGCCGAAAAGCTCAGGGGCTCTTTGCTTTTGTGGCTAGCGGGCCGGTCCGAGCCGGCCCAGCTGGGTCGCGCGAGACGCGCCACGCCCTTCGCCCGGCGTCAGACAGGCCGCAGGGCCTGTCCTCGGTCCGGCCCGCCCCAGCCGAGGCGCGCGGGACGCGCCCCGTCCTTCGCCCGGCGTCAGACAGGCCGCAGGGCCTGTCCTCGGTCCGGCCCGCCCCAGCCGAGGCGCGCGGGACGCGCCCCGTCCTTCGCCCGGCGTCAGACAGGCCCCAGGGCCTGTCCTCGGTCCGGCCCGCCCCAGCCGGGTCGCGCGGGACGCGCCCCGTCCTTCGCCCGGCGTCAGACAGGCCGCAGGGCCTGTCCTCGGTCCGGGCTCAGCCCACAAGATTGGCGAGGGTTAGGAGGGCGAGGAGGAGCATCCAGAGCACCACCGAGCGCCAGATCAGGCCGACAACACTTTGCAGGTGGCCGAGTTGCGGCAACTGTCCCGCGGTTGAACCGGCTGCGCCGGTCGCCTCCGCGTCGCCACCGGCGCCGAATGTCTTGCTACGGTCCGGTGTGATGCCCGGTGCCGCGGCCCCACCCAGTTGCACGCCCAGGGCACCGGCCGCCGCTGCCAGGATGATCCCTTCATTCGGATGCAGCCAAAGCGCCGCGTCACGACGCCAGCTGTTCACCGCCTCCTCGAAATTGCCGACGATGGCAAAGCCAGTCGCGGTCAGACGGGTCGGCAGGTAGTCGACCAGGCCGAACAGCCGCCGTGACACCAGCATCAGCCGTTCGTTGGTCGGTGCATCGATCGTGCGGCTCTTGAAGGCCCAGTAGCGGCTGGCGAACTCAGCCATGCGATAGAGCACCGCCCCTGCCGGCCCAAGCGCCAGTGTCGACAACAGGATGAACCAGAAAAAGACGCCAAACACATGGCGGTGTGCTGCCAGCAGCGAGTGCTCGATCACATGGCGCAGCAACTCGGTGCGCGGCAACTCGCTGGCGTCCAGATGCCGCCACTCTGCCAGCAAGCGACGGGCCTCGAACTCGTCCGCGCGCTCCAGAGCATCACGGATGTCGGTGAAGTAGTGGCTGAACTGCCGGAAGCCCAGCGTCAGGTAGAGCACCAGTACGTTGAAAGCCAAGGCCAGGATCAGGCTGAACTGGCTCAACGCGATATGGATGAGCGCCGCCAGCAGGGCCGGTCCGAGCACGGTGATGGCCCAGACCACATTGGCGTGGTGCGTCTGTCCTGCATCGAAATTGCGTCCGGTCCAGCGTACCCAGGCAATGACACTGAGATGGACCTTGTTGCCGTGAGGCAAGGGCTTGAGTTGCTCGCACAACAGTGCGAACAAGACCGCGAAGAAGTTCATGGGCCGGGATGATAGCGGCCGGATGCGCTCAAGCCGAAAGGAAGCGGTAGAAGTTGCGCAGCATTGCGGCCGTGGCACCCCAGATGAAGTACTCGTCGCCGCCATGGGGCCAGGGCATCGACAGAAACTGCCGTTGCCCGCCCTCGTAGCTGAACAGGTGGCGCTGGTGATGAGAAGGCGTCATCAGAAATTGCAAGGGCACCTCGAAAGCCTCTGCGACCTCGAAGTCGTCGAGCTTGAGTCTGAAGTCCGCATCGACCAGTCCCACCACCGGTGTCACCTCGAAGGCAGTCACCGTGGTGTAGACCGGTAGCCGACCGATCACCTCGATGTGCCGCCGCGCCAGCCCGATTTCCTCTTCCGTCTCCCGGAGCGCAGTCGCCACAACATTCGCGTCCTCGGGCTCGACCCGGCCGCCGGGAAAGCTGATCTGGCCCGCGTGATCGCGCAAGTGGGCCGTGCGACGTGTCAGCAAGACCTGCGGCCCTTCAGCCCTCAGCACCAGGGGCACCAGCACGGCGGCGGCAGCCGGCGTGCGCTCTGCGATGCGGCCGCCATCGCCCGGCAGTTCAACTTGCCAGGCGGGCGGTGCCGCAAATCGCTGCCGCAGGGCCTGGGGCTGAAGCGCCTCAAGCGGGACAGGCGGCAGATGCGCATCCGTGCCAGACACCGGCACGAGCTTGGGGTTCAGGATGGGCGCGCGAGACATGGCGCCAGCATAGGGCGTAAACGACCAAGCCGCCCGAAGGCGGCTTGTGTGTAAGCAGGCGCGAGGCCTACTTTCACCGTTGCATGCTGGCCATGGAGGCCCAGCAGCATCGGTGTGTCCTGAATCAGGACAGCTTTTCCTTGATTCGAGCCGACTTGCCCGAGCGCTCGCGCAGGTAGTACAGCTTGGCGCGGCGCACATCGCCGCGGCGCTTCACTTCGATCGAAGCGATCAGCGGGCTGTACAGCTGGAACGTACGCTCCACGCCTTCGCCGCTGGAGATCTTGCGAACAATGAAGCTGGAGTTCAGGCCACGGTTGCGCTTGGCGATCACGACGCCTTCGTAAGCCTGCACGCGCTTGCGTGTGCCTTCAACGACGTTGACGCTGACGATCACGGTGTCGCCAGGAGCGAAAGCCGGAATGGTCTTGTTCAGGCGAGCAATTTCTTCTTGCTCAAGGGTTTGGATCAGGTCCACGGAGTTCTCCTTGTGATCGTGACGGCGTCCTTGGGACCGCTCCTGCCGGCATGGCAGGATGGGCAGCGAATCCACGTCTCTTTGCAGAGGGCGAAGTCGCACAGCACTTGCTGATGGCCCGTCAGAGGATCGAAAAGCCCACGAGTATAGCGCAGATTCACGCCTGTTCAGCAGGGCTTATGCAGCCGCACCAAGCGTTCGGAGAAAGCTCTCGTCCGCCTTGCTCAGCCGTCCTGCCGAGCGCGCCGATTCGATGAGATCCGGCCGTCGGCGCCAGGTCAGCTCCAAGGACCGCTCTCGCCGCCAACGCGCAATTTGCGCGTGATGGCCGGACAGCAGCACGGAGGGCACCGGCAGCTCCTCAAGCTGATCGGGCAGGCCGCGCAGCACTTCCGGCCGGCTGTAGTGCGGGCAGTCAAGCAGCCCGTCCGAAAAACTGTCCTGCTCATGTGACGCTGCGTCATTGAGCACGCCAGGCTGCAGGCGAGTCACGGCATCCAGCAGCGCCAATGCCGGCAACTCACCACCGGACAACACGAAGTCACCCAGGCTCAGTTCCAGCGTCACATGCCGATCCAGAAAGCGCTGATCAATGCCTTCATACCGACCACACAGCAAAACAGCTCCGCTGCCCTGGGCCAAACCGGCGATCAGGCTTTGATCGATGCGACGACCCGTCGGCGTGAAGTGAATGACAGCCGGCTGCAGTTCTTCCCGATCAGCCTTCGCGGCAGCCAGCGCCCGCTCCAGAGGCTCGACCAGCATCACCATGCCGGGACCGCCGCCGTAGGGGCGGTCATCGACACGACGGTAGGCATCTTCAGCAAAGTCTCGCAGCGGCCAGAGGCGCACGTCGACCTGCTTGCTCTCGAACGCGCGGCGCGTCACCCCGCAGCGCAATGGCGCGTCGAAGAGCTCGGGAAACAGGGTAATGACGTCGAAGCGCATCTTGCGCTGCCTGCTGCTGAGGCCGGCTCAGTAGTCCAGGCCCCAGTCAACCGTGATGCAGCGCTGCTCGAGATCGACATCATCGACAAAGGCAGCAACAAACGGGACCAAGCGCTCCTGATCTGGCTTAACCGGTGCGGTCATGCCGGGAGGCGTAATTCGCAACACGCTGTGAGGGCCGGTATCGAGGAGGCCGGAGACAACTCCGAGCTCTTCACCTTGGCGATTCACGACGTTCAGGCCGATCAGGTCAACCCAGTAGTACTCACCCGGGTCGGGCCGCGGAAAACTGGAGCGAGACGCGAAAATCCGCACTCCACGCAGCGCCTCGGCGCCGCTTCGATCCGTCACACCTTCGACGCTGGCCACAATGCCCTCGCCGTGGTCACGAATCGCAAGAACCTTCAGCACAGGCGGCAGCCGCCCGGCCTTCACGGCGACAGCTGTCGCCGGCTTGTCTTCCGCAGGCAGCACGAACCAGCGCCGCGCGGAAAACAGCGCCTGGGCATCGGCCGAGTAGGCCTGGACCTTGAACCAGCCCTTGATGCCCCAGGCATCGAGAATGCGCCCGACCTCGATCGCGTCAGCCGGCCATGACAGCTCGTCAGAGCCAACCGCTGCAGACGGAGAAATGTCGGACGTCACTCGACTCAACTCAGGCCGCAGCCTTCTTGGCCTGCTCAACCAGACGAGCCACCGTGGGCGACATCTGGGCGCCAACGCCCGTCCAGTAGCTCACACGGTCCATCGTCACGCGCAGCGACTCGGCAGCGCCGGAGGCCACGGGGTTGTAAAAACCGACACGCTCAATGAAGCGGCCGTCACGACGCTGCTGGCTGTTGGCCACAACGATGTTGTAGAAGGGGCGCTTCTTGGAGCCGCCGCGTGCGAGTCGAATCACGACCATGATGAATCCTTTGATGATCTTCTAAAGCGTTCCACCGCACCAGGAGACACTCAGGGCGAGCAGATCGGGAGACGGCACCGCCCGGAAACACCCGAAACGACTCCGCCATGGCTTGGTCCTCTTGATACTGTAGATACGCCGCACAACTCTTGCGAGCAAACGACCAGCACCAAAACCCAGCATTATAAACTCGCCCGCCGACTTATCATCATAGAAACTGAGAAATCATGACACAGCCCTCTGAAGGCCTGCGCATCCGCCCCAGCACCGAGCACGATCTGCCTTCGATTCAGGCCATCTACGAGAACGCCGTGCTGCATGGAACCGGCACCTTCGAAACCGAGGTTCCCGACCTGGCGGAGATTGGCCGGCGGCGGCAAGAAGTGCTGTCTCGCAGCCTGCCCTGGCTGGTGGCTGAATTGGACGGCCAGGTGCTGGGCTATGCCTATGCCAACTACTTCCGCCCGCGCATGGCCTATCGCTTTTGCCTTGAGGACTCCATCTATCTGCACCCGGAAAGCCAGGGAAAGGGCGTGGGGCGCCTGCTGCTGGCCGAGCTGATCGCACGCTGCGAGGCCGCCGGAGCGCGCCAAATGCTGGCCGTGATCGGCGATTCGGAGAACGCCGGCTCCATCGGCGTACACAGCGCGCTCGGCTTCGAGCACACCGGTGTGCTGCGCAACTCCGGCTGGAAGTTCGGCCGCTGGCTGGACGTGGTGCTGATGCAGCGCCAACTTGGAGCGGGCGCCGAAACCTCGCCGGAGCAGGCATGAGCCACGCCAAATCAAAGACGATCACCACCTGGCTGGCGCTGCTGCTGGGGACATTCGGCTTGCATCGCCTGTATCTGTATGGCTGGCGCGACAAGCTGGCATGGCTTCACCCTTGGCCCACCCTGCTGGGGCTGCACGGATTGCAGCGCATGGAACTGCTCGGCCAGGATGACCGCCTCAGCTGGCTGCTGATTCCGCTGTTCGGTCTGATGCTGAGCATCGCCACGTTCAGCGGCATCGTTTACGGACTCACTCCGGACGAACGCTGGAACGCCAAGCACAACCCCGGCAAAAGCGTGCGGCCCAGTGGCTGGCCGGTCGTGGTGGGCGTCGTCATCTGCCTGCTGATCGGCGGGGCAAGCCTGATGGCGACGATTGCCTTCAGCGCGCAACGCTACTTCGAAAGCGAAGTCAGCGTTTCGGCTGCCATCGAACGCTGACGCACAAGGTCAAGCAAGCGGGCTCAGCGCCAGGCCAAGGGTGCGTCGAGGCGCTCAAGCACCTGCTCGCGCAGCAAAGGCAGGTAGTCGGACAGGCGACCGAGGCCAGGCAAGGCCAGGTCAGGTTCGAGTTCCAGCAAGGGGCGAAGCACGAAGGCTCGCTGCTGAAGCCGTGGGTGCGGCAGGATCAATGCGGGCGTTTCGAGCTTCAAATCAGCGTAGCTGAGCAGATCCAGATCCAGGGTGCGCGGCGCATTGCGGTAAGGCCGCTCTCGCCCCTGGCTGGATTCAATGGCGAGCAAGGCCTCAAGCAGAGCCTGAGGCGTCAACTTCGTTTCGACGGACGCCACCGCATTCAGATAGTCCGGGCCGCTGGATTCGACCGGCGCGCTGCGATAGCCGCTGGATACCGCCAGCACCTGGGTCCCTGGCAACTCAGCAATGGCACGCAAGGCACGTTCCAGTGCAAGCTGCAGATCTGCGCCCAGATTGGCACCAAGCCCGATGTAGGCTTGAGCCATCGACTCACTCATGCCGGCTCGGTGCCGCCTGCAGTTGGCGCCCCAGCGGCCTTGGGTTTGCGGCGGCGGCGGCGCTTCTTGGCCGGCGCGGCGTCTCCAGCCTCCTCCGCGTGTGCGTCCGGGCCGGCAGCGCCCTCGGCTTCAGGGCTTCGCGGCAAGCGGTGAACCTTGCCTCCCCGGCGCTGGCTGTCACGAACCTGGTCCAGCAAGGCACGGCGCTCGTCCTCGTCGCCAAGCGCGAAGTCTTCCCACCAATCCACCAGGCTTTGCTCGAGCTCACCGGCGTCCGCACGCAGCAGCAGGAAGTCGAATCCTGCGCGGTAGCGCGGCTGCTCAACCAGGCTGTAAGGGCCGTTACCGCTGCGACGATCGAAGCGCGGCTGCATCATCCAGATCTCGCGCATGTCCGCGGCCAGCTTGCCGCGGCCGGAAATATCGCCGATGCGCGCATCGAAGACTTGGTCGATGGCCTGCTGCAGCGCGGGCACGGGCGCATCACCCTCACGCAGCTTCTCCCAGCGCGACTGCACATCGTGCCAGAGCATGCAGGCCAGCATGAAGCTGGGAGCCACGCTGCGACCTTCGGCCACGCGCAGATCGGTATCCTGCAGCACGCGACGCACAAACTGGCCACGCACGCCTTCACGCAGTTGCCCTGCGTCGTCCAGCACCGCATCAAGAATCGGGAACACGCCCCGATGCAGGCCTTGTTTGCGCAGCTCTTCCAGACTGGCCAGCGAATGGCCGGTCTGCAGCAGCTTGATCATCTCGTCGAACATCCGCGAGATCGGCACATTGCCCAACAGCTCGGCCGTCTTCTTGATCGGTGTGCGCGACTTGGGTTCAATCTCGAAACCCAGCTTGGCAGCGAAGCGCACCGCACGAATGATGCGCACCGGATCCTCGCGATAGCGGGTTTCGGGGTCGCCAATCATGCGCAGCACACGCTTCTTGGCATCGGCAAGACCGCCGTGATAGTCGACCACCAACTGGCGCTGCGGGTCGTAGTAGAGGGCGTTGACAGTGAAGTCGCGGCGCGCCGCATCCTCGATCTGCGGGCCCCAGACGTTGTCACGCAGCACCCGGCCGCTGGCATCGACGACATGCGATTTGCCGGCCAGTTCGTCCTTGGACGTCTTCTCGTTGCCCGCGACCTGGTCGGCATCCTCGTTGACCAGCAAGGCCCGGAAGGTCGAGACCTCGATCACTTCATGCTCGCGACCTCGTCCGTAGACCACATGCACGATGCGGAAGCGCCGGCCAATGATGAAGGCGCGCCGGAACAGGCCCTTGACCTGCTCAGGCGTGGCATTGGTCGCGACATCGAAATCCTTGGGACGCATGCCCAGCAGCAGATCCCGCACCGCGCCGCCGACGATATAGGCCTCGAAACCGGCATCGGCCAGCGTCTGCACGACACGCACCGCACGCTCGTCCAGCAAGCTGGGGTCGATGCCGTGCTCCGCCACCTGAATCTCGACGCGTTTGCCCAGCGGGCTCTTGCCCGGCTTGGCCGCTGCGGCAGGCTTGCCCAGCAGCTTGTCGATGAATTTCTTGATCATGCGAAGAGTTTCAAAAGAGACCAGCCGCGCTCGGCGGCAATCGCCTCCAGCGCGGGTGTCGGATTGGTGGCCACTGGATGGCTGACGCGCTCCAGCAGCGGCAGGTCGTTGATCGAGTCACTGTAGAAGCTGATGCGCTCGAAGTCCGACCATTGTCGCCCCAAGCCGGCCAGCCACTGGTCAACCCGCGCAATCTTGCCGGCCTGGAAGGACGGAATGCCCTGGATGCCGCCCGTGTATCGGCCCTCGGCGTCGCGCTGCAACTGCACGGCAATCAGGTGTTCGACACCAAAGGCTGTGGCAATCGGCTCGGTGACGAACTCATTGGTCGCGGTCACGATGGCCACCAGATCACCCGCGTCGAGCGCCTGCTGCACCAAGGCCTGCGCGTTCGGCGTCAGCATCGGGCGCATCACGTCCTGCATGAAGCGCTCTCGGGCCACCAGGGCCTCGGCCAGCGGACGCGCACGCCAGACCGAGGTGGCGAAGTCGATATAGGCGTCCAGATTAAGCACACCGGCCTGGTACTCGGCGAAAAACTCGTCATTGCGGCGCCGCCAGTGCTCGCCATCCGCCCAGCCGATGTCCACCATGAAGTTGCCAAAGGCATGGTCGGAGTCATGGGCGATCAGCGTGCCATCCAGATCGAATAGGGTCAGATTCATAGGGTGTCGTTTTCTTGATCGGTCAGCATCTGCCGCAACAGGGGCACAGTGACTGCGCGCTTGTGGGCCAATGCAAATTCGTCGAGCCGGTCCAGCAGGCCCATCAGATGCTTGAGGTCGCGCGCAAAGCGCGTCAGCAGATAGTCCATCACCTCGTCGGAGAGGAAGATGCCGCGCCGGTCGGCCTCGCGCCTCAAGGCCGCGCGAACCTCGGGCTCCGCCAATGGCTGCAAACCGAAGGTCGGCCCCCATCCCAGGCGCGTGCGCAGGTCTTCCCTCAGCGCGAGGTCCACAGGAGGCGCCGTTCCGGCAGCAACCACGGCCAGTCCCAGCGTCGCGGCCTCGACGAAGAGCTGGAATGCCGCATGCTGTTGCCCGGCATCGAAATCCTGGCAATCGTCCAGCAGCAAGAGACTCGGATGCGAAGGCAAATCCCAGGGTAGAGGAGTCTCTGCGGCATACCAACCCACCTGGGCCCCGGCGGCCTGCCATGCGCCTGCCAGCGCCTTCAGCACATGGGTCTTGCCACAACCTGCAGGGCCCCACAAAAAAACGGGCGGGGCGCCTGGCTTGAGCGTTTGAAGATGCGACAAGGCCGCCGCATTCGCGCCCGGCATGAGGTTATCGAAGCTGAAGACCGGCTCCGGACCCAGAGAGAGTGGCAGCTGCTTCAAGCCATACCCCCTCGATGGCGCAATCCCTCCAAGGCGGACTGACGCACTGGCACGGGGCAAGGCGGGAGAGCAGACTTCATCGATTTCGGCGGATTCTGGAGCGGCGCGATTCTAAGCGTGGCCAGCACCGTTCAATGCAGGCCGGGGGCGCCGCGCGACTTCAGTTCCCGAAGGCGGCGCTGGACCAACTCTCGATCCGTCGCATCGGGACTGCGCTGCAGGTACTGCTGCAGATCGTCAGCTGCAGCAGCCCAGCAGCCGAGCAGCTCCAGCACTTCGGCGCGATCGCGAAGCTCCTGAACCTCGTCCGGCAAAAGCAGCACCAGCCGCTGCTGCACCGATAAAAGGTGCAGCAAGTCAGCCTGGCTGCGGTGGATCTCCTTGAGGTTGCGCAGCATGCGGGCCAGGATCTGTCGCGGAGAGACTGAGGCCAGGTAATGATCCAGCCCGGCCTCACCGCGACCCGCAGCCGTCGGCGATCGGTACGGGGCCAAAGCCTCTTCGAGGGCCACTCGCGACAGCGAGTCGCATGTCAAAGGATCCAGAATCACCTCTCCCTGAGGAAGCTTCACCTTGATCAGAAAATGGCCAGGAAAGCCGACACCGCTGGCATTCAGGCCGATCTGTTCCGCCAGCTCCAGATAGATCACCGCCAGCGAGATCGGAATGCCGCGCCGACTCGCCAGCACTTGGTGCAGATAGCTATTGCCCGTCGCGTAGAAGTTGTTGACGTTGCCGGCAAAGCCGAGCTCCGCGCTGAAGAAGCGGTTCAACAGGCGCAGGCGGTGCATCGGCGCCGCATCTTCGGGCAGACGCTGACGCAGGCGGCCAGCCAGGGCATCGACTTCAGACAGCACAGCCTGAACATCCAGCGAGGGATGCTCGTCGAGCGCGATGGAGGCCGCGGCCTCAAGCAGATTCAGACCGGCATCCTCGGCCACCAAGGTCGCGAAATGCTCCAGCGCCGTGGGCACATTGACTGACAAAGGCGAACTCATAGGGCGACTCAGGCGCGACGCGCGAACTGACGCAAATCGACCCGGAGCAGCCAGAGTGCGCCAAAGTACAGCAGTGCCGAACCCAACAGGCTTGCAGCCATCAGGGCAGCGCGCAGCCATCCTTGCTGCCCGAGACCGACCCAGTCGATCCGAAAGGCCAGCTGGTACTGGAGCGCGCCCATCAGGGCCGTCGCGATGACCACGCGCGCCGCGAAGGGCAGCCAGCCCGGCGCCGGGCTATAGCTCCCGAGGCGCCGCAGCCCGATCAAGAGCCAGACGGCATTGATCATGGCCCCGAGACCGATCGACAAAGCCAGTCCGGCAACACCCAGCCAGGGAACCAGCAAGGCATTCATGATTTGGGTGAGGACCAACACGACCAGAGCAATCCGCACCGGAGTCCGGGTGTCAAAGCGGGCGAAGAAGCCCGGTGCCAGCACCTTGATGCCGACCAGCCCCAGCAAGCCCACGCCGTAGCCCATCACCGCCAGCGAGGTCTGGGTCACATCGGCCGGGCGAAAGGCACCGTAGTGGTAGAGCACCGCCACCATCGGCTCGGCGAAGAGCAGCAGCGCCACCGAGCACGGCAAGGCGAGCAGAAGCACCATGCGCAGACCCCAGTCGAGCAAGGCGGAGTAGGTTTGCGCCTCGCCCCTGGCCTGCGCTGCCGCGAGTTGGGGCGTCAGCACCACGCCCAGAGCCACGCCCAGCAAAGCCGTCGGAAACTCCATCAGCCGATCGGCGTAGGTCAGCCAGGATGCCGCCCCCTCGCCCACAAAGATCGCGATCTGGGTGTTGATGACCAGGGACAACTGGGCCACACCGACACCCAGCAACGCCGGCCCCATAGCCATCAGCATCTGACGCACGCCCGGATGCTGCCAAGAGCGCTTCAGAGAGCCCGGCTTGAGCCCGATGCGCGGGAGCATCCCGACGCGCAGCAGCGCCGGAATCTGAACCAGCAACTGCAGCACGCCCCCCAGCATCACGCCGATCGCCAGCGCATAGATGGGCCTCAACCCGTAGGCCTCCAGGCGCGGCGCCAACAACCATGCCGCAGCGATCACCGACAGGTTCAGCAGCACAGGGGTTGCCGCGGGCAGCAGAAATCGCTTCCAGGTATTCAGAATCCCGGCCGCAAGCGCCACCAAGGACATGCAGCCGATGTAGGGAAACATCCAGCGGGTCATGACGATGGCCGCCTCGCGCCCCTGGGTCGGCAGCCCAGCGCCAAGCACCCACACCAGCAAGGGCGCGCCCAGCACGCCTAGAACACAGGTCAGCAACAACACCCAGACCAGCACGGTGGCGACCGCATCGACCAGGCTGCGCGTGGCGTCGTCGCCCTCGCGCGCACGGGTCGCAGCAAGCAGCGGCACGAAGGCCTGTGAGAATGCCCCCTCGGCAAACAGGCGGCGCAGCATGTTCGGGATGCGAAACGCGACCTGAAAGGCGTCGGTCATGGTGCTGGCCCCGAAGGCCGTGGCGATCATCTGCTCGCGCACCAGGCCTGTCACGCGCGAGGCCAAGGTCATGACCGAAATCAGTGAGGCGGATCGCAGCAGGTTCATGAGGTGGTCGGCAGGCTTGGGCCGGCGGATTATGCGTGCTCGCCATGCTGCGCAACCCGGCGCTGACCGCAGTTGGAAGCTCGTGTCATGCTGGCACTTTGCTTAGATGGTCACAGAAGTGCTACACTCGCGGTCTTTGCACCATCTGGGTAGACACACAACATGGCAAGCTCTTCCAAAGCCAAGAAGAAGACCGTCCGTTTGGCATCGGGCCGCAAGCGCGCCCGCCAGGACGTCAAACTGAACGCCGCCAATACGGCGCTGCGCTCGAAATTCCGCACGGTCGTCAAGAACGTGCAAAAGGCAGTGGTTGCCGGCGACAAAGCCAAGGCTGCTGACCTGTTCAAGACCGCCCAGGCCGTGATCGACTCGGTCGCCGACAAGGGCATCTTCCACAAGAACAAGGCTGCTCGCCACAAGAGCCGTCTGTCGGCCAAGATCAAGGCCCTGGCCGCCTGATAGCCCAGTCTGGTGCAAAGCAAAGGCCCGCTTCGGCGGGCCTTTTGCATTGCTAAGCCAGCATCGCTGAGCCCCCGCCACCCTGCCCGGCCCTTTTGAGCGCCGGGCGATCACGCTCCGACTCAGTCCAGCCGTTTGGCCACTGGAGTTGCTGCATGCATCTCGCGCGTGCGCAACCACTCGGAGACGGCGCGAGCCACCCAGGGCGGATCATCAAGCGGCAGATCATGCCCTGCCTCCGTGTGCAGGCGCAGTGGCACCCCCCAGGCGCGACTCAAGGCCTGGGAGCACTGCCAGTCGACCAACGCATCCGCACGACTGCACAGCAGCAGCATCGGCACCCCTGGTCGCAAGCGGCTCGCTCGGTAGCGCATCGCAGCCAGCAACTGGCGCATGCTGTTGCGCACCCCGACCGGATGCCGACGCTGAAGATCAACCCAGCTGTCAATCACCGAGTCCCGCTCCACGGTCATCCTTGAGGTCAAGGCCAAAACCCGCGCCTCACGCCAGCGCGCACTCAGACGCACCAGCCCGGTCGCGAGCAGTTTCCAGTAGGTTGGAGGCCGTGTGCGGCGGTAAAACGGACTGTAGGGACGCAGACTGGTGTTGATCAGCACCGATCCACTGATTTCTTCCGGAAAGCGCTGGGCCCAGTCACAAGCCACCATCGCCCCCAAAGACATGGCTAGCAGATGGTAGGGCCCCGATTTGCCGCGTCGGGCAAGCTCCTCCCGGCACGCATCCACTATTTCCGGCACACGGCTTGGGCTGGTTTGCTTGAACAGAGGCCCATTGCCGGGCAGATCCAGCAGCACCAAGTCGACACCCGGCTGCTGAGCGGCAATCTCGCGCCGAAAGACGTCCGGAAAATCACCCCAATGCTCACACGCGCGGGTCAAACCACGCAGCAAGACCCATGTGGCGCGCTCAACACCCATGACCGAACGCTCCACAAGCCCCGTGGAGCCTCAACAAGCCGCCATGAAGCACCGAACCGGTTACCAGCAAGCCAAGCGGGCGATCGCGCTTCATTCAGAAACCCAGGAAGTTCTTTGGTTAAACGGCCGGAAGCGCAACCCCGAGCGCGTCAGGGTGATCGCAAACAAGTCAGTTGCCGTGTTTTATCAACTGATGCTGACAATCGCAAGCGCCAGTGGCCCGAAGGCGACGCTCGTCACCTGATCTGGTGTCAGCACGGCAACTCGTTCACGGCTTGGTCGATCCCTCAGGCAGCAGACAAGCCTCCGCCACCTGGAGATTGTTGTCGCGGGCGAAGTTCATGACGAAATCCCAAGCCATGGGCTCCAGGCTCTTGAGCGCTTCGTTCACGATCACGCATTTAACCCCATTGATGACGCGAGGAACGCAATAGGGCGAATAGCCAATATGCGCTCCGGGCCCTGCCCTCACGCCCCCAGGACGGAAGGAGGACATGGCGCCCGCCAGCCGCTCGGCCCAGTCGCTGGGACGAAACGTGCGTCCTTCCAGGGTAAGGCCCTGAATGAACACTTCGCGCGGTTTGGGGGACAAGCTCATACGGTCAAGACGGGTTCAGTCCAGAGGTGCAGATCAAGCACCGACACACGCCAAAGGGTGGCTGGCGCGGTCGCTATTGTGCCTCGGTTGTGTTGCGCCGCAGCACGCGCTCGAGACGCGATGGGCGCGATACGGCGGCATTGTTGGCAGCGGCGCCGGCTTGATCGGGGGTCGACCCTTAGAATCAAAAGTCGCCGGACTGAGCTCAGCCCGGTTCACCCCTAGATCTGGAGAGTTGATGAACGCGCCTGTTCTGCCGTCCGAGCCGCACGTGATGCACACCTATGGCCGCTTGCCCGTCGCTTTGTCGCATGGGCAGGGCTGCTGGGTCTGGGACGTCAACGGCCGACGATACCTGGATGGGTTGGGCGGCATCGCGGTCAACACGCTGGGCCACGCCCATGCCAAGCTGGTGCCGGCGCTGCAGGAGCAGATCGCCAAGCTGATCCACACCAGCAACTACTTCCACGTGCCGCTGCAGGAGACGCTGGCCGCCAAGCTCTGCGAGTTGTCGGGGCTGACGAACGTCTTCTTCTGCAACAGCGGCCTGGAAGCCAATGAGGCCGCGCTGAAGATCGCCCGCAAGTACGGCAACGACCGCGGCATCACGCCGCCCGAGGTGTTGGTTTTCGAGGGTGCCTTCCACGGCCGTTCGATCGCCACGCTTTCGGCCACCGCCAACCCGAAGATCCATGCCGGCTTCGGCCCCCTGGTACCGGGCTTTGTGCGTGTACCGCTGAACGACATCGGCGCGGTCGAAGCCGCGCTGAAAGCGCACCCCAATATCACCGCAGTCTTCCTGGAAACCATCCAGGGCGAAGGCGGCGTGAACCCGGCACGCATCGAGTTCCTCCAGGCGCTGCGCCGTGTCTGTGATGAACACGATCTGCTGCTGATGCTGGACGAGGTGCAGTGCGGCATCGGCCGCACCGGCAAGTGGTTTGCGCATCAGTGGGCCGGCATCCTGCCCGATGTGATGCCGCTGGCCAAGGGCCTGGGCTCAGGCGTGCCCGTTGGCGCCGTGGTCTGCGGCCCGCGCGCGGCCAAGATCCTGCAGCCGGGCAACCACGGCACCACCTTTGGCGGCAACCCGCTGGCCATGCGTGCGGGCGTTGAAACGCTGCGCATCATGGAAGAAGAAGGCCTGCTGGCCAACGCTGCCAAGGTCGGCGCGGCACTGAAGGCGGGCCTGGAGCGCGAGTTCGCCGGCATGCCCGGCGTGGTCGAAGTCCGTGGCCAGGGCCTGATGCTGGGCATCGAGCTCGACCGACCCTGCGGCGCCCTGCTCGGCCAGGCGCTGGAAGCCGGCCTGCTGATGAGCGTCACCTCCGACAAGGTAATCCGTCTGGTGCCGGCGCTGATCCTCAGCGAAGCCGAAGCGGCGCAGATCGTGGCCATCCTCGCGCCGCTGGTCAAGGCCTTTCTGTCTCAACCAGCGCCATGAAGCCCGGAGACAGCCTGATGCGCCACTACCTGCAGTTCAAGGACTTCCGCGCCGAGGAGTACGCCTACCTGTTCGAGCGCGCGTCCATCATCAAGCGCCGTTTCAAGAACTACGAGCGCTACCAGCCACTGGCCGATCGCACGCTGGCGATGATCTTCGAGAAGGCCAGCACCCGTACCCGCGTGTCCTTCGAGGCCGGCATGTACCAGATGGGCGGCTCGGTGGTGCACCTGACCACCGGCGACAGCCAGCTGGGCCGTGCTGAGCCCATCGAGGACAGCGCGCGCGTGATCAGCCGCATGGTCGACCTGGTGATGATCCGCACCTTCGAGCAGACCAAGATCGAGCGCTTCGCAGCGCACTCGCGCGTGCCGGTGATCAACGGCCTGACCAACGAGTACCACCCCTGCCAGATCCTGGCCGACCTGTTCACCTTCATCGAACAGCGCGGCATGGATCGGCGTGGCGTGATCGACCTGGACTGCCTGAAGGGCCGCGTGGTCGCCTGGGTCGGCGATGGGAACAATATGGCCAACACTTGGCTGCAGGCGGCCGAGATCCTCGGCTTCACCGTGCATGTCAGCACGCCCAGCGGCTACGAGATCGACCCGGCCGTGGCAGGCATCAAGAACGCCAGCTGCTACAAGGTCTTCAAGGATCCGCTGGAAGCCTGCCGCGGCGCCGACCTCGTCACCACGGACGTCTGGACCAGCATGGGCTACGAAGCCGAGAACGAGGCGCGCCGCACCGCCTTCGCAGACTGGTGCGTGGATGCCGAGATGATGGCCGTGGCCAAGCCCGATGCGCTCTTCATGCACTGCCTGCCGGCGCACCGCGGCGAGGAGGTCAGTGCCGAGGTGATCGACGGGCCGCAGTCGGCCGTCTGGGACGAGGCCGAAAACCGCATGCATGTGCAGAAGGCACTGATGGAGTACCTGCTGCTCGGCAGGATCGGCTGATCGGCTCGCGCTACGGCGAAGCCGGATCGCCGGGCAAGCCGTTGCGACGCGGCCGGATGCTGCCGTCCAGGCTACTGGCCGGGTAATGCTGTTGGAAGGAGCGCCAAGTCACACCGGATCGGCCGGAGCGCTCGAACAGCGCCGCCAGCGCCACTCGATCCGCTTCATTGAGCGCCCGCTTAGACAGATACACGCCGCTATCGGTCCACGGAAAGTCCTCGATCGGCTCGATGCGCAGCCGCCCCAGCAGATGCCGGACTCTTGACTCCGTCACGAGTGTGCCGGTCAGGATGGACGGCGCCATTACGGTGATATCAGCCATCCCGGCGTCCAGCATGCGCGCGACCGACAGCGCATCCACCTCCAGCGACAGGCGCCCCTGCTGGCGCAACTCCTGAATCATGGACTGATAGACGCTTCCATAGTCGAAGCCGCGCACCAGCGCCACCCGCAAGTCGCGCTGAGCCAGCAGGTCCTGCAAGCTGCGCAGCGGCGGCCGCTCGGAGTTGAGCGAAATCAGCGTAGCCCGCGCTTGCACCAAGGGCACAAAAACACCAAACTCGTCGCGCCGCGGGCTGCGACTGGCCGGAATCAGCAGGTCGGCCTGACCGGACTCGAACAGCGCCTCCATGCGAGCACGCGGCACCACCTGGAAGTCGAAGCTGCAACTACCGCCCAGACTGCGCAGCAGTTCGGGATAGACCCCGCCAATGTTCGGCTCGTTGATCGTGACGCTCAAGCCGATCGGCGCCAAGGGCACCTTGATGGCGCGCGAACACTGAGCGGCCGCCAGCGAACAGGCCAGCCAAGCGGAGCAGAAAAAGACCACGACCCGCGTCCGGCACATCATCAAAGCACGCCTCCTCCAGCACCACGAGCGGCCGAACCCAAAGCGGACACGGCACGGAACAAGCATAGCGCGCACCGGCCATCAGCCTGCTGTCAGTCGCCTGTAGCATGCTGAGATTATGAAGATTGCACTGATCACCGATCTGCACGCCAACCGCGAAGCTTTCGAGGCGGTGCTGGCGGATGCGCGTGCCTGGGGTTGCGACCAGCTGGCGCTGCTGGGCGACTTTGTCGGCTACGGCGGCGACCCGGCCTGGCTGCTGAGCCAGGTGCAGCCGCTGGTGCGGGACGGGGCCATCGCAGTGCTGGGCAATCACGACCAGGCCGTGGCTCTCGGCGCGCTGCCAAGCATGCGCGAAGATGCCCGTCTGGCTGTGGAATGGACTCGCAGCCAGCTCAGCGCCGAACAGCTGGAATTCCTGGCCCAACTGCCGCTGTCCGCCAGGCTCGACAACTGCTTGTTCGTGCACGCCAACGCCTTTGCGCCGGCCGAGTTCGAATACATTCAGGGCCGCGCCGAGGCGGTGCGCAGCATGCAGGCCACGCAGAGCATCTACACCTTCTGTGGCCACATGCACGAGCCCATGCTGTATCACCTCTCGGGCACCGGCAAGGCCGGCGAGTTCACGCCAGTGCCGGGCATCGAGATCCCGCTGATGGCCAATCGGCAATGGCTGGTGGTGCCCGGCGCCTGCGGGCAGCCGCGCGATGGCAACCCGGCTGCCTGCTATGCGCGCTTCGATACGCAGACCGCCCTGCTGAGCTTTCAGCGCATCCCCTACGACCATGAGGCTGCAGCGGCGCGCATCCTGGCGAGCGGCCTGCCCCCGGCGGTCGCTCAGCGTCTGGCGGATCGGCTCAATCAAGGAACATAAAGGTGCCCAGCATGCCAGACCAGGCCCGCGATTCCCGGCAGGACCTGCCACTGAGCGGCCCCTTGGAGCCGGGAGTGGTGCTGGACGGATTCCGGCTCGAGGAGAAGATGCACCAGGGCGGCATGGCGCATCTCTGGCGCGTCACCCGAGTCGATGCGCAAGCCGAACCGCAGACGCCGCTGATCATGAAAGTGCCGCGCATCATGGGCGGCGAAGACCCGGCCACCATCGTCGGCTTCGAGGTCGAGCAGATGCTGATGCCAGTCCTCAAGGGCAAGCATGTGCCTCGCTTCGTGGCGCGTGGCGACTGGACCCGGCAGGCCTATATCGTGATGGAGCGCATCGACGGCGTGTCGCTGCGCCCGCGCCTGGACGAAGCGCCATTGCCGCTGGAAGAAGTCGTCGACATCGGCGCGCGCGTCGCCGACGCGCTGCAGGACCTGCACCGCCAGCATGTGGTGCATCTGGACATCAAGCCCAGCAACATCATGTTCCGCCCCGACGGCACGGCCGTGCTGGTGGACTTCGGCCTGTCGCGCCATGACCACCTGCCCGATCTGCTGGAAGAAGAGTTCTCGCTGCCGATGGGCACCGGGCCCTATATGTCGCCCGAGCAGGTGCAGTTCGTGCGCAACGACCCGCGCAGCGATCTGTTCGCGCTTGGCGTGATGCTCTACCACCTGGCCACCGGCGAGCGGCCGTTCGGCCAGCCAGTTTCGGTGCGCGGCCTGAGAAGACGCCTGTTCGTCGAGCCGGTGCCGCCGCGCGCCATCAACCCCGAGATCCCACCCTGGTTCCAGGAGATCGTGCTGCACTGCCTGGAAGTCAAGGCCGAGCGGCGCTACCAGAGCGCGGCGCAGCTGGCGCTGGACCTGCGCCATCCGGAAGGCATCACGCTGACCTCGCGCGCCGAGCGCATGCACAGCAGCGGTCTGGTGAAGCGCTTCAAGCGCTGGTTCTTCGCGCTAGGCGCTGAACCTTCGCCCCAGGCCTCGGCCACAGAGCAGCTCTCGCGCAGCCCCATCATCATGGCCGCCGTGGACACCCAGGGCGCCACCACGGCCTTGCAGGAGCAGCTGCGCGAGACCGTGCGCCGCATCGTGCAGACCGAGCCCGGCGCCCGCCTGGCCTGCGTCAGCGTGATGCGCATCGCCCGCATCGGCATGGACGAGCTGACCGATAACGAGGGCAAGAGCGTGCACGTCAAGCAGCTCGTGGCCCTCAAGCACTGGGCACGCCCCATCAGCAAGGCACTCAATCTCGAGGACGGCCGCTTGACCTTCCATGTGCTGGAAGCCCCGGACGCGGCCAAGGCCATCATCGAGTTCGCGGCCAAGACCGGCGTCGATCACATCGTGATGGGTGCGCGCGGCAACTCGGCTCTGCGCCGCTACCTCGGCAGCGTCTCGGCCCAGGTGGTGGCCGAGTCCGAATGCAGCGTCACCGTGGTGCGCGCGGCCGGCGAGTGAGCGCGATGCTCAGCCCCTACACTGCGGCGCCATGAGCAATCCCTGCATCAGCTGTGGCGCCTGCTGCGCCACCTTCCGGGTCGATTTCGCGCGCGAAGAGCTGCTGAGCGAAGGCGGCACCGTGCCGGACAGCCTGGCCATCGATCTGCTGCCCGGTCTGTGCCGCATGCGCGGTACCGACCACGCCAGCCCGCGCTGCGCGGCACTGGTCGGCACCGTCGGCCAGCAGGCCAGTTGCGGCATCTATGAATGGCGCCCCTCGCCCTGCCGCGAGTTCGGCCTGCGCGCGCCGCTGGGCATTGGTGACGAGGCCTGCAACCGCGCCCGCCGGCGCCACGGGCTGGCGCCGCTCTGACATCCTCCGCGCCCGCGAGAGCGCTCACGGCCCGATCAGGGCAGCACAAACACCAGCGCGCTGCGCGGCGGAATGCTGAAGCGCCCTTGCACGCTGTCAAAGGCCGCCGCTTCCACGGGCCGGCGGTCGGCTGCCGCGGCGGCGAGGTGCACCGGATGCAGCACATAGGGCAGGCCGCGCGCCGCGTCCAGTTGCAGTTGCTCGCTGCCGAGACCCGCATTGACGAAGTAGATCAGGCGCTGAAAACCAGCCCCCTCAAGGCCGCGCCCGTCCAGCTCCGCCGCCATCAACGTCGGCCGCTGCTGCGGACCGGTGTTGTGCCAGCGCAGCCGGCGCTGCAGCTCCTCGGCGGTTTTCAGGCGGAACAGGCTGGAGCTGGCGCGGATGCGCAGCAGGTCAAGGAAGGCGTCGCGCGTCCAGCGGATATGGGCCGGCTCGGGCTTGATCGAGGCATCGGCCAGCACAGGCCGGAAGAACTCGTAGTGCGCGGCGTTGTCGGGCGTCGGCGGCAGGCCGCTGCCGAAGTGGTTGTCCTGCAAGGTCCAGTCCAGGCGGTTGAACCAGTCGCCCGAGTCGTAGCTATTGCGATCCAGCGATTTACTGCGCAGGATCTCGGCACCGGCATGGAAGTAGGCCACACCCTGGCTGAACGCCGTCAGCGCCAGGCCGAGCACTTGCACACGCGCCCGGTCCTCGCGCGAGGTGTCCCGCGGCAGCTTCAGCGCGAGGGTGTCGAACAAAGTCTGGTTGTCGTGGTTCTCCACATAGTTCACCACCTCGCCAGGCTGCACCACATAGCCGGCCGGCTGGCCGGCGTAGTCGATCTGCGCCATCGGCAAGACCTGACCCTGATGGTTCTGGAGCGCAAAGCCGCGCAGGCTGCCGGACAGGCCGACACGCACCAGATCCGCGGCCTTCAGCAAGTCCTCGCGGCTGGCGCTGCCGCCCAGCGCATTCGGCGCGTAGTGCAGTCCACTGAGCCAGCCCTGGCGGCTCACCATGGCCGCGCCGCCGTCGCCAGCGCTGCCGCCGCGCGCCGCATCACGACCGCGGTCGCTGAAGGTGGCGATGCCACTGCCGTTCAAGGACAGCTGCGACGCCTGCACGAAGCGCGCGCCATTGGCCACTTCGCCGAAGTTCCAGCCCTCGCCGATGAACTGGACATCGCGGCCCAGCTCGCGCCGCAGGCGCTGCTGCATCGCCACCATCGCATCGCGCGGCTGGTGCCCCATCAGATCGAAGCGGAAGGAGGCCATCTTGTACTCGCGCGCCCAAAGCAGCACCGAGTCGCTCATCAGCTTGGCCATCATCAGGTTCTCGGTGGCCGTGTTATCGCAGCAGGTGGAGCGCTCCACCTGACCCTTGGCGTCATAGCGCTGGTAGTAGCCGGGCACGATGCGATCCAGCACCGATTGCGGATGCTGGCCCGAGGCCGAGGTGTGGTTGTAGACCATGTCCATGCCCACGCGCAGGCCGGCGCGGTGCAGACCCAGCACCATCTCGCGCAACTCGATCACGCGGCGCGCGCCGTCGGACGGGTCGCTGGCGAAGCTGCCTTCTGGCGCATTGAAGTGCAGCGGGTCGTAGCCCCAGTTGAAGCAGTCACGAGCGGCGACCGCCATAACCGCGGCCTGCTGCGCCTCACTGGCCGGGCCGGTCTGCGCTGGGTCCGGGATGCTTGGCGTCAGGCAGCCGGCCTCGGGCACCGTCGCCAGATCAAACACCGGCAGTAGGTGCACATCGCTGATCCCCGCCTCGGCCAGGGCGCGCAGATGCCGCATCCCGTTTGAATCGCTGGCG
>PNNH01000105.1 GCA_013824165.1 Methylibium sp.
TGCGGCGGATCTCCTGCTCGGGGTCGAGCAGCGTCAGCGTCACCGCCTCGATGCCGAAGGCCAGCTTGTATTCGCCCAGCAGCAGGCGCAGCAACTCCAGCACCGAGGCCGCGCCGATCAGCCGGTGTTCCAGCTGCTCGAAGCGGCGCATCTTGTCCTCGTTGGAACGGGCCTCGCGCAGCAGGGCCTCCAGCTGGCGGCGAAGCGCCTGGTTCTCTGCCTGAAGATCACTGAGCATCGTGTGTGCCGTCGCCCTTCGTCGCGTCGCTCGCTTGATCGATCGATGAACCGGTGCTGCCGCGCGTTCGGCCGCCGAGGCGACTTCGCGACCCGCAGGTTCCCCACTCACTCCAGCGCCGACTGTATCGGCGAAATGCACCTTTCTCGCCGAGCCCACGGTCAACGCTCTGAACCGACGCCACTCCGGGGCACACCCTGCAAGGCAGCCAACTCGCGCCAAGCTTGCATTTATTTATTGTTTAAAGATAATTTCTTTACATTTAACATAAACTTCAAACGCCTATGAGCGCCACACCGAACGCCTCTTTTCCCGGCTTGCCGCGCATCCAGCGCCTGGCGCGCTGCGTGCGCCTGATGTGCCTGCTGGGCATCGGTGTCAGCCTGGCGCTGCCGGTGGCGCTGTGGGGCCAGCCGGACTGGCTCAGTGAGGTGGTGCGGCAGGAGTGGGGCCTGCGCGGGCAGCCCTTCCAACTGGACGCGCAGTCCCGCAGCTTCGGCCTGCTGGCCTGCGCCCTTCCCAGCTTGCTGCTGGCCTATCTGCTGTGGCAGCTGTACGCGCTGTTCGGCCGCTACCAGCGCGGTGAAGTCTGGACGCTGGAATGCGCCGTGCTGCTGCGCCGGGCCGCCTTGGCAATGACAGCGCTGGCGCCGGCCCTGCCGCTGTCCAAGACCTTGTCCATCCTGGCGCTGACCCTGGGCAATCCGCCCGGCCAGCGCATGCTGAACCTGAGTTTCTCCGGACAGGACTACCTCACGCTGCTACTCGGCCTGGTACTGCTGGCGATCGCCACCGTGATGCGCGAAGCGGTGCGCATGGCCGAGGAAAACGCGGAGTTCGTCTGATGCCCATCATCGTCACCCTGGACGTGATGCTGGCGCGGCGCAAGATGCGCTCGCGCGAACTGGCCGAGGCAGTGGGCATGACCGAGGCCAACCTCTCCCTGCTGAAGTCCGGCAAGGTACGCGGCGTGCGCTTCGAGACGCTGGCGCGCATCTGCAAGGTGCTGGACTGCCAGCCCGGCGACCTGCTCAGCCATTTGCCCGGCCCTGACAGCGAGGGTGGGCCTGATGGCCCCGACGCATGAGCCCGAACCTGCGCACGGCTGCGCGCCACCTGCCGATCCTGCTGCTGGTGCTGCTATTGCACGCATTGCTGCTGAGCCAGCTGCTGCGCTGGCGCGCCGACGCGCGCCAGCCACCGAGTGCCGCGGCCGAGCCTGGCGTGCTGCTGCGCCTGCTGCCATTGCCTGCAGTGCAGCGGCCCAGCCCGGCCGACGCTGCGAGAGCCCGGCCGGCCGGCGCACCCGCCCGGCGTGCAGACACGCCCAGCGCCATGGCTGCCGCCTCCAGCCCGTCGGGCATCGCAGCGGCCGAGCCGGCGCCGAGCGCGACGCCCGACACGCCGCCAGCCACGGTGGCGGCCACGACGGCGTCAGGCCCCGCCAGCGCCCCCGTCCCCTCGCTGCTGGACAGCGAAGGCACCCGGCGCGCGATACGCCAGGCCAGCCGCGAGCCGCTGCTGGCCGAACGTGCGGCATCGGCCAGCGAAGACCCCGGCCGCCTCAACAGCCAGCAGCGCCTGGCCAAGGGCATCGCCGCCGGTGCCAATGGCGACTGCCTGAAGGGCGAGTACGCCGGCGCCGGCATGGGTCTGCTGAGTCTGCCCTTCTGGGTGCTGGCCGAAGCGCGCGGCAAATGCCGGCGTTAGCAGCAGCACCACTTTCCTCTCCATTCCAGATCGGTACCCCGAGCATGACGCCCTCCCTCCACCGCCGCCTGGCCCCGCTGTGCCTTCCCATCCTGCTGAGCCTGACCAGCGCCTCGGCGCTGGCCCAGAGCAGCGAACCACCTGCTGCGGTGCAACGACTCGACGAGGTGAGCGTCGGCCTGGTCAAGGACCCGGCCATCCTGCCCTATGGCCGCATGAACGAGTTCCTCAGCCAGTTGGGCCGGGTCGGCCAGGGTCTGTTCCGCATCGATTTCAAACTGAGCGCCAAAGACCCGGCCCGGCCGCTGCAGGCGCCCAAGCTGGCGATCCTGACTGACGATCGCAACCTGCCGATCACGTTCGATGCGCAGGGCCGCTTCGAGCTGCCTGTGCTGCCGGCCGCTGAAGCCAAGACGGCCGAACTGGCCACCAACCAGCCCAAGGGCAGCCTGGCGATCACCGGCCAATTGCACCTGACCGTGCCCGCTGACAAGCTGGACATGGCCACCGTGCGCCGAGTGATGACCGTTGCCAGGCAGGCGCGCAGCGAGCTGCTGCCCTGGTACCTGCGCTGGCTGTTCCCCCAGGTCGGCGGTGTGCGCGTCTGCAGCGCCCAGCCTCAATGGGAGCTGGAGTGGCGCGAAGCCGGGCACCTGCTGAGCGTGCCGCTGAGCGCCGACGCTAAGGATCGCGATCCCAACGCGCCCGCCGGCAAGCCCGGCAATCCCTGCGCCACGCTCACCGGCGACGAAAGCTGGCCCGATGCAGCACGGCTGCTGGCACCGGCCGATGCGCGCTTGAGCGTGCGGCTAGCGAAGCCGCAGTAGCGCAGGCGGCGCGAATCAGCGGCCGCCGCCCATCGCCTCGATCACTTTGCGGCAGTCGCCGTCGATTCGGCCGGAACCGTGGGCTTGCCGTCCTTCTCGGCCGAGCGATCGAACACCAAGGTCTTGCCGAACACCAGCTGGACCCAGGTCGGGTAGGTGTAGGCGGTGCCCTTGGTGTGGTCGATGATCGCGCCGACTCCGCCACCGATGATGATGTTGCCGAACATGCCCGCGTTCGCGCGCGAGATCGCACGCGCTTGTGCCTGCGGGTTCTCCGGGTGTGTGCAGGCGATGTCCAGATCCTTGCTGGAGCGCCGCACCTGGGTCGTGTCACCCGACTTGGCCGAGATCACGCCGTAGTCATTGCTCAGCTTGCACTCGGCGCCGGCCACCAGCTTGCCGTCCTGGGTCAGCGTCTCGACCTTCATCGGGTGCGTGCTGTCGTTCATCACGGACGCGCAGCCGGTGATCGCGAACGCCGACAGGGCCAGCAGGATTCTTGTTTGAAGCATGAAATGGAACTCCCTTGTGTTGTGCTTGTGTGCCCGGCGCACCTTGTGCCGAAGCACGCGAATTCTGGCTTGGCGCGCAGTGACACCCGACCCCAGCGGACGGTTACATACACAGGTAGTTGCCCGACTACCAGGCGCTGCCCGGGCGTGACAGCCTGTTGAGCATCAAAGCTGCTTCTCGAAGCACCGGCTGCTCGGGTCCCCCACATAGGGACCAAAGGGCTCGATGGGCTGGAAGCCGAAGGATTCGTACAGGCGCATCGCCGGCAGCTGGCGAAAGCCGGTCTCCAGGCACAGTCGCGTGAAGCCCTCGGCCCGCGCGTGCGCCTGCAGGGCTTCGAGCAAGGCCCGCGCCACGCCGTGGCGGCGCCCATCGGCGCGCACAAACATGCGGCGCAGCTCGGTGCTGTGCGCATCCAGCGGGCGGTGTGCACCCATGCCCACCAACTCATCACCCAGCCAGGCCAGCAGGTAGATGCCGCGCGGCGGGGTGGGCTCATTGCCCGGCCAAGGCGCGTCAGGCGCGTGCAACTCCGGATAGAGCGCGCGGGCCTCCAGCGCAGCCAGCCGCAGCAGCGACAGCGCCGCCTCACCCTGAGGATCGGCAGCCAGGATGCTGAGCGTCATGCCGGCGCGCGGGCGCGGGCGCGCTCTTCTTCCTGCAGCTTCAAGACGCGGCGCTGCAGCTTGCCGGTGGTGGTCATCGGCAAGCTGTCGATGAACTCGATCTCCTTGGGGTATTCATAAGGTGCGAGCTGGCCCTTCACATGCGTCTGCAACTGCTTGACCAGGGCGGGCGTGCCGGCATGGCCGGCGGCCAGCACCACATAGGCCTTCACCACCGCGCCGCGCTCGGCGTCGGGCTTGGGCACGACGGCGGCATTCGCCACCGCCGGGTGCTTGACCAGGCAGTTCTCGATCTCGCTGGGGCCGATGCGGTAGCCAGCAGCCTTGAAGACATCGTCGCTGCGGCCCTGGTACCAGAGGTAGCCCTCGGCGTCCTGGATTGCCATGTCGCCGGTGCGGCACCAGCTGTCCAGCGGGTCGCCGGTGTACTTGGCACGGGTGGCGTCGTCGCGGCCCCAATAGCCCAGGAAGAACACCGGATCGAGCGCGCCGTGCAGATCGCGGCGGTGCACCGCCACATCGCCGGCCACGCCCGGGGGACAGGTCTTGCCTGCGTCGTCGATCACCGCGACGCGGTGCCCCGGGTAGGCACGCCCCATGCTGCCGGGCCGCGCCGGCCAGAGTCGGCTGCAGTTGCCGATCACATAGTTGATCTCGGTCTGGCCAAACATCTCGTTGACGGTCAGACCCAGCTGCTTCTCGCAGTAGGCAAAGACCGCATCGCCCACCGCCTCGCCAGCGCTCATGATGGCCTGCAGGCGCAGCTGCGGGTACTGCTCGCGCGGCCGGGGCACGGCCTTCATCATGGCTTTCAGCGCGGTCGGGAACAGGAAGGTGTGCGTCACCCCGTGGCCCTGCATCAGCTCGAAGGCCTTCTCGGGCCCGAAGCGGCCCTGGTAGGCGACGATGGGTCGGCCGAAGTAGAGCGTGGGCAGTAGCGCATCCATCAGCCCGCCGGTCCAGGCCCAATCGGCCGGGCTCCACAGCACCGCTTCGCTGGGCTTGGCCGCATCGCTGGGATCAAAACCGAACCAGTTCTGGCTGGCGATGAAGCCGCTCAGATTGCCGATCAGCGCTCGCTGCGGAATCAACGCGCCCTTGGGCGGGCCAGTGGTGCCGCTGGTGTAGATCAGCACTGCCGCGTCGTCGGCGCGCGTGTCCACCGGCGTGAAGCGGGCGGCTTCAGCCTGCAGCGCTGCCATCCAGTCGAGCTCGCCCTCACCCAAGGTGCCGGCCTCGGCACCTACCACGATGACCCGGCGCAGCGCCGGGCAGCTGGCACGTGCGCCACGCAGCGACTGCAGGCAGCCGGCTTCCACGATGGCCAGCACGGCCGCGCTGTCCTGCAGCCGGTATTCCAAAGCCTCGGGGCCGAACAGCATCGACAGCGGCATAGCCACCGCACCGAGCTGCTGGATCGCGATATGGGCCACTGCCGTCTCGAAACGCTGCGGCAGCACGATGGCCACGCGATCACCACGCTTCACGCCCTGCGCCTGCAGCACATTGGCCAGACGATGCGCGGCGCGCTGCAGCTGGCCGTAGCTGTAGTGCGCGCGGCAGCCGGCCTCGGTCTCGAACAGGATCGCGATCGCCTCCGGCGTCTCGCGCGCCCAGCGGCCGCAGCAGGCCTCGGCGATATTGAAACGCTCGGGCACCTGCCAGCGGAAATCGGCATGGATGGCGGCGTAACGGTCTTCGACGGCAGCTGCGCCCCTTGCGGGCGCACCCAAGCTGCTGCCTTGTTTCTTGTATGGCATCCGGACTCCTCAGGGCTTCCCCTGCTGCTTCAGGCCAGCGGCGAAGCGTAGCCACGCCGCGCAGCTAGCCAGCCTATGGCTTACCCCAGGCCCGAGGGCCTGTTGACACGACGGCCATAGGTCGTTGCTGTCGTTTTCACAGGCCCTAGACTCCCGCCATGAGCCTGAGCATTTTTCACAACCCGCGTTGCTCCAAATCTCGCGAAGCCCTGGCCCTGCTGCAACAGCGTGGCCTGGAGCCGACCGTGATCGAGTATCTGAAGACCCCCCCCAGCGTCGAAGCCCTCACTCAACTGCTGGGCCAGCTCGGCCTGCCTGCGCGCGCACTCTTGCGCACCGGCGAGGACGCCTATCAAAGCCTGGGTCTTGCCGACGAGTCGCTGAGCGATGCGCAACTGCTGCAGGCCATCGCCGAGGCACCGATTCTGCTGCAGCGGCCCATCGTGGTGCAGCAAGGCCGTGCGGTGATCGCCCGGCCGCCGGAGTTGGCGCTGGCGCTGTTTGATCAGGCCTTGTAGCGCGCCAGCGCCTCGCCAGTCAGGCGGCAGATGCGCCATTCGGGCAGCACACTGGCGCCCATGTTCTCGTAGAAGCGGATTGCGTCCTCGTTCCAGTCCAGCACGCTCCACTCGAAACGGCCGTAGTCGCGCTCGACCGCGATCTGCGCCAGGCGGGTCAGCAGCAGCTTGCCCAGGCCGCTGCGGCGGTGCGCGGGCCGCACGTAGAGGTCTTCCAGATACAGGCCCGGCTTGGCCAGGAAGGTCGAGAAGTTGGTGAAGTAGAGCGCGAAGGCCACAACCTCGCCCTCGCACTCGCCGACCAAGGCCTCGACCACCGGCTTGGGGCCGAACAGATGCGGCTGCAGCTTCTCGGGGGTGAGCTGCAGCATATGGCTCAGCCCTTCGAACTCGGCCAGTTCGGCGATCAGGCCGGCGATGGCCGGGACATCGCGCAGTTCGGCGGCGCGCAGGGAGTAGGAAGAATTCATGCGCTGCATTCTGCCCGTGCAGCGCGGGGTCTTCGCACTGTCACCGCGCCGACAGCCGCGTTTGCGCAACAGCCCTACAGTGCGGCCCATGACCCACACGCCCTACCTCCCCCGCCGCGCGCATCGCAGCGAGTTCATCACGCTGCGCGGCCTCCGCCACCATGTCCTGAGCTGGGGCGACGCCACCCTCGTCAGCCCGGCGCGGCCGACGCTGCTGATGCTGCACGGCTGGATGGATGTCGGCGCCTCGTTCCAGTTCGTCGTCGACGCGCTGCAGCAGGACCGGCATGTGGTGGCAATGGACTGGCGCGGTTTCGGCCAGAGCGACAGCAGCGGCGCCGATGCCTACTGGTTTCCCGACTACCTCGGCGACCTGGACGCACTAGTCGATGTCGTCAGCCCTGACGCGCCCATCGACCTGCTGGGCCACAGCATGGGCGGCAATATCGTGATGAGCTATGCCGGCGTGCGCCCCGAGCGGATCCGGCGCCTGATCAATCTGGAAGGCTTCGGCCTGCCCGACACCAGCCCGGACCAGGGCCCGGCGCGGCTGCGCCAGTGGCTGGACGAGTTGAAGCAGCCGCAGACGCTCAAGCCCTACGCCAGCATCGAGGGTGTGGCGCAGCGCCTGATGAAGACCAACCCGCGCCTCAGCGCCGACAAGGCGGCCTGGCTGGCGCCGCTGTGGTCGCGCGAGCTAGCCACGGCCGATGGCGGACGTGAGTGGCAGATCCTCGGCGACCCGGCCCACAAACGGACCAACCCGGTGCTGTACCGCCGCGCCGAGGTGCTGGAACTCTGGCAGCGCATCGCGACACCGACGCTGTGGGTCGAGGGAAGCGAAACCGATATGACGCAGTGGTGGGGCAAGCGCTATCCGCGTGAGGATTTCGAGTCGCGACTGGCCGTGGTGCCCCAGCTGGAGCGCGTGCTGCTGCAGGGCGCCGGCCATATGCTGCACCACGACCAGCCCGAGGCACTGGCCGCGGCGCTGGAGGATTTTCTCGCCCGCGGCTGAGGCTGAACTCAGGCGCGCAGCCAGCGGCGCTGCGCTTCCATCTGCTGCAATTCGGCAAAACGGGGCCGGCCGCGCTTGAGCAGCGCCGGCCACAGGCGCAGCAGCAACTCGGCGGTGGCCATGGTGTCGGCCGCGGCCTGGTGGCGTTGCGCGCAGCGGATGTCGAAGTGGGCCATCCAGTCGTCGAGCGAGCGGCAGCCGGCCTGCGGGTGGCTCAGTGCCGCCACCGGCTCCAGGTCCAACCAGGGGTTGGGGAGCTTGCGGCCCAGCAGCTTGGCCATCTCGCGCTGGATCATGCCCTGGTCGAAAGCAGCATGGAAAGCGACCAGCGGCGCATCGCCGATCCATTGCTCGAAGTCCTGCAGCGCCTGAATCGGCTCGACGCCACCACGCTGCGCCCCCAGCCCGATGCCGTGCAGCAGGATGTTGGCCTTGAAGTCCTCCGCCATCGGCAGATCCGCCGGCTGGCGCAGCAGGATCTCGAAGCTGTCTCCCAGCAGGATGCGCGGCGGCGTGGCCGACATGTCCAGCGCAATGGCAGCGATTGCCAGCAAGCGGTCGTGCTCCAGGTTCAAGCCGCTGGTCTCGACATCCAGCACCACCCAGCGTGTAGGCTCACCACGGCCGGCCGCGTCGCTGCTGCCACCGGACAGGCGGCGGATCAGGTCTTGCAGCCAGCTCATCGCAGCCAGTCCAGTTCAAGGCGCTGCTGCAGGCGCCGGGCGACGCGAAAGCTCTCCTTGAGCACGCGGCGGTCGATGTCGTTGAGCGCGTCCAGCGCGATCCAATTCGGCTGATCGCTCGGCATGGCTCCTTCGCCGGCGGCCTCCATCTGCACACGCAGGCGCAGCATCTGCAGAAACTCGAACGCGCCGACCCAGCCCTCGCTTTCGGCGGCGCTCACCTGCAGCGCGCGCCCCATGGCCTCGAAGCGCTCGCGCGTGTTGGTGGCGCTGATGCCATGGGCCAGCGCGTGGATGCGTGCCACGTCCACAAAGATGGCGGTGCCATGCAGCTTCAGGTCGATGCCTTCGCGCCCGGCGGCGTTCTTCTCGCCCTCCATCGCACCCAGCCAATTCAGCGGCGGCCGGCTCCGCAGTGAGTTCTCGGCCATCTGGCGCATGAAGCGCGGCAGTCGTGCCGCATGGCTGCCCAGCAGCTCGCGAAGCGGTGTCACCAGCGCCGCATCGCCCCAGATCGGGCGGAAGTCGAAATAGATGCTGGCCTTCAGCAAGTCCTCTGGCGCACCATGCTCCATCCATTCGTTGAAGGCCTCCAGCCACTCTTGTGCACTCAGGCAGCAACTCGGGTTGGAGGCCATCACCCCGCCCTTGCACAGCGGATAACCGCAGGCGTCCAGCGCCTGGTTGACGTCCAGCGCAAAGGCCAGCCAGCGTGGCCGGTCGCGCTCGGGCTCGTCGCTGATGAACAGCAGGCCGTTGTCCTGGTCGGTGGCAATGGTCTGCTCGCCGCGCCCTTCTGAGCCGAAGGCCAGCCAGCAGGCCTGGCGCTCATCCAGGCCATGCTGCTCGGCCTTGAGCTGCAGCAGGCGCTGGGTGAGCACATCGTTGAGGTGCGAGATCAATTCAGTGAGCTGGCGGGCGGCCACGCCCTGCGCCAGCAGATTGCGCGCGAAGCGGCGGATGTCCTGCGCTACCACACGCAGCGTGTCGACGTCCGGCGCAGCACGGATGCTGGTGCTGACCTGCTTGAGTGAGAGCCGCTGCATCGCGAACAGGTCACGCTCGGAAACGATGCTGACCACGCGGCCGTCCTCGGTCACCGGCACATGGCGCACGCCGTGGCGCGACATCAGCAGCGCCGCCTGCTGCGCGCTATCAGCCAGCGTGAGGCAATGCACCGGCTGGCTCATCACCTGACCGATCGGCGTGCTCAGCGGCAGCTGCGGCAGCGTAATGCGCGACAGGATGTCATGGCGCGTCAGGATGCCCAAGGCGGCGCCGGCACCATCGCAGACCAGCACCGAGCCGATATGGCGCAGATGCATCATCTCCAGCGCGGTCTGCAGCGGCGTGTCGGGCGACACGCTGGCCGGCGCACGGCGCTTGAGCTGCGCCAGCGGCGTCTCCATCGACTGCTCGGACAGGGTCTGCGAGGAATAGGCCACTTGCAGCGCGCGGCGTGACAGCGCCAGAAACTGGGCCACCCGCCGGTTCAGGAAATCGGCAAAGGGCGCACTGAGCTTGGCCAGCGCATGCACCTGCTCGGCCGGCAGCAGCAGACAGAAGGTGTCGCCCTGCGAGGTATAGCTGGCCGTGACGGCACGCGCGCCCAGCACGGCCCCGACGGGAAAGAATTCGCCCGGCTCGAAGTGGAAGCCGCCGGCCGCTTCGGCGATGCCGCGCTGGCCGCTGACCGCCCCCTGGCGGACAAAGAACAAGTGCTGCACCGGCCCGGACTCGGGCGACAGCATGGCTTCGCCCGGCGCGTAGTAAGCCTGGCTGGCATGGCGCACGAAGTGCAGCACATGCTCGGCCTGCATCTGCGCGAAGGGAGCGTAGCGCTGCAGTTCGGCCTGCAGCTGCGCCATCAGGCTGCCGGAAGGGCTGGCAGCGGGGCTGGCGATGGTTGAAGCTGGGTTCATGGCAAGCCTCCGATGAACGGAGTTCGTGAGCTCAATAGGAAAAAAGGCCCCGCAGCGGGCTGCGGGGCCTTGCCTCTCAGTCAATCAAGCCAAGGGTCAGGGCTTGCCCAGGTTCAGGTCGGGGTAGCGCACATGCTCCACCAAGTCCTGAGTGTCCTTGCTCGGTGCCGGCGTCAGCAGGCTGACGATGATGATCGTCGCGAAGCCCAGAGGCACACCGAAGATGCCGGCACTGATCGGCAGGATGCCGAACCACAGCTCGATCGGCGAGGTCACGCCGAACACGCCGCGCAGCCAGGGCTGGGTGGTCACCATGTAGTAGAAAGTGATACCCAGGCCAGCCGCGATGCCCAGCGAGGCACCCCACTTGTTGGCACGCTTCCAGAACACCCCCAGCACCAGGGCCGGGAAGAAGGCAGCGGCCGCGAAGGAGAACGCAGCGGAGACCAGGAACAAGATGTCAGCCGGCTTCTGCGCTGCGACGTAAGCCGCAGCCAGGGCCACCACCAGCAGCAGGATCTTGGAGATCGTGACGCGGCGGGCGGTCGAAGCGTTCGGGTCGATCATCTTGTAGTAGACGTCGTGCGACAGCGCGTTGGCGATGGTCAGCAGCAGGCCGTCCGCAGTGGACAGCGCCGCAGCCAGGCCACCGGCCGCCACCATGCCCGACACCACATAGGGCAGGCCACCGATTTCCGGCGTGGCCAGCACGATGATGTCGCCGCCGATCCTCATCTCGCCGAGCTGGAAGATGCCGTCCTTGTTGACGTCAGCCACCGAGAGCAGCGCCGGGTCAACCTTGGCCCAGTTGGAAATCCAGGCCGGTAGTTGATCAAACGGCGTGCCCACCAGCACGTTGAACACCTCGTACTTAACCAGCACTGCCAGGGCAGGCGCCGAGAAGTACAGCAGGAAGATGAAGAACAGACTCCAGGTCACCGACTCACGTGCCTCCTTGACGGAAGGCGTGGTGTAGTAACGCATCAGGATGTGCGGCAGCGCGGCCGTACCCACCATCAGGCAGAACACCAGGGCGAGGAAGTTGCGACGGGACTCGTCGTAGGTCTTCTGTGCCTTTGCGTCGCCATTGGGGTCACCGGCGAACTGCGCGGCATGAGCCGGCATGCCAGCCAAGGGCTTGGCACGCGCCTCATTGGCTGCCTTGGCGGCCGTCCAGGCCTTCTTCGCGTCGGCTTCGTTGGCGGGCACGGCGGCCAGCGCCTTCTCGGCTGCGGCGATCTGGTCGGCAGGTGCGTTGGCGGCCTTCAGGTCGGCCAGCTTCTGCGTGGCGGCGGCCTTGTCGGCAGCCAGCGCAGCGGGCACGTCCTTGAGCTTTGCGTCGAACTCTGCGGCACGGGCCTTGAAGATCGCGATGACCTCCAGCTCCTTGGGATCGGACTTGAGCCTATTCTCGGCCTCGGTCACCTTCTGCAGCTGATAGCCGTAGATGGCTTGCGGCACAGGGATGCTGGTTTGCTTCACCGACAGCCACACCACCGGGATCATGTAGGCAATGATCAGGATGATGTACTGAGCCACCTGTGTCCAGGTCACGGCGCGCATGCCGCCCAGGAAGGAGCAGACCAGGATGCCCGCCAGACCGACGAAGACGCCGATCTCGAAGGCCAGGCCCGACAGACGCGCGGTGATCAGGCCCACGCCGTAGATCTGCGCCACCACATAGGTGAAGGAGCACAGGATCGCTGCGGCAACGCCCAGGATGCGCGGCAGATTGCCCTCATAGCGCGCGCCCAGGAAGTCCGGGATGGTGAACTGACCGAATTTGCGCAGGTACGGCGCCAGGAACAGCGCCACCAGGCAGTAGCCGCCGGTCCAGCCCATGATGAAGGCCAGGCCGCCGTAACCCGTCAGGTAGAGCGTACCGGCCATGCCGATGAAGGACGCGGCCGACATCCAGTCAGCGCCGGTGGCCATGCCGTTGTAGACCGCAGGCACGCGGCGTCCGGCGACGTAGTACTCGCTGGCGTCGGACGTGCGGCTCATGAAGCCGATGCCGGCGTACAAGAGCACAGTTGCGACCAGGAACACGAAGCCGATGTACTGCCTTGACAGCCCCATCTGCTCGGCAATCGCGAGAGCGACGATGAAGACAAGGAATCCACCGGTGTACCAGGTGTAGACCTTGTTCAGCTGCTTCTTGAAGGCCGCGTTGGCAGCCTTGTTGATTGGGCCTTCACCGCCCATTGAAGGAGTTGCGCCTGCCATCTCAAACCTCCTCTTCGGCAACGCCGTGTTCCTGGTCCAGGCGGTTCATATACCGCGCATAGAACCAGATGATCAGGCAGTACACGATCAATGCGCCCTGGGACCCAACCCAGAAGCTGAACGGCCAGCCAAAAAAGGTGAAGTTCAGGTCGCGGGCAAAAAAGCCCACGACGAAGGTCACCACGAACCAGATGGACAGCAGAACTGCGGTGATCCGCAGGTTCTTCTGCCAGTACTGGCGGTGTCTTTCGGTCAATTGCATCGCTGTCGTCTCCTTCATGTCGTTAGAAGGCCTTCACCCTCTGCGGGATCTCGGGCACCGATGGACCACCCCATGCGCCAACAGCGCGCATGCTGCGCGGGTGAACCGCTTGACGTCAGGCGAGCAGTCCGGTCTCTCGCTCAAGCTGAGCGGCGACCTTGGGCTCAAACCCTTTGAGGTGCGCGATGATGCGCCGCGCCTCTTCGGGTTTCTGACGGTCCACATGAACCCGCGCCAGCTGATACCAGCCGTAGGGGCTCATGGGTTGCAGTTCGGTGTTGCGCTTCAGAGCGGCGACAGCCTCCTCGAAGCGCTGCATGCGGATCAGGCACAGGCCCAGGCCGTACCAGGCGCGGTCCAGCTTGGCGTCCAGCTCAACGGCCTGGCGGAAGGCGGCCTCGGCCTCATCGAGCCGGCCCTCGGCTTCAAGCAGATAGGCCAGGTTGAACCAGTCGCCAGCACTGCGGCGGGGATGGGCCGCCACCAGCGCTCGCAGATCGCTGATCGCCTCGGCCCTGGCCGCGCGCGAAGAGCGCAGGTGGGCGCGGCTGGCCAGCGCGTAGGCATCACCCGGCCAGCCCTCCAACATTTCGTCGAAGATCTGCTCAGCCAGCTGGCGCTGGGCGAACACAAGCGCGGTCAAGGCCTTCAGCTTGAGCAGTTGGTAGCGCCAGGACCTGGCGACGCTGGGCTTGGTGTCTACTGGCATTGCGCAACTCCGATCTGCAGGCACAGGCTGATCTTGACGACCGTCACCACCAGCCACAGACTCAGCAGTAGCAGGAAGGCGGCCAGCGGAATGTGTCGATCCAGCACGATGCGCGGGCTGATCAGGCGGGTCAGGCGCGTGAACGGACGCGTCAGGATCGCCAGCAACTGGTAGAAGAAGTTCTGCTCACGCTTGGCCCCCGCCAGCAGGCCCAACAGCCATTGGCCAGCCATCGCAAGCAAGGCGATTTCGGCGATCAACTTTAAGGAAGATGTCAGCAAGAGCATGGTGCTTTCCGGGTTGTGCGTACTGTGGATCAAACCCGCTTACTGTTTTCTGACAAAACAGCCTTCCCCTGGGCTGCCCCCACTATCGCTAACCCTGCTTGAGGGGCTGCCACTGCGCGGCGGGAGGCGAAGGTGGCGCCATGTAAAAATAGCGCCCTTGCCTGCACCAGCGGCCGCCATCCCGGCGCCGCCCATTCCAAGAACATCATGGACATCGAACGCATCAATGCCATCGGCACCAACCTGGCCGACCTGACAGCGCGCACCGCCGCGCTAAGGGGGTATCTTTGACTACGACCGCAAAGCACTGCGGCTGAACGAGGTCAACGCCGCCCTCGAAAACCCCAAGGTCTGGGACGAGCCCAAGCGGGCCCAGGAGCTGGGCAAGGAGAAGCGCACGCTGGAGACGGTGGTCCAGACCATCAATCACCTCGAAAGCAATCTGTCTGACAACAGCGAGCTCTATGAGATGAGCAAGGCGGACGGTGACTTCGCGGGTCTGGAAGCCATCGAGGCGGATGCCGCCAAGCTGCAAGAGACTGTGGAACAGCTGGAGTTCCGCCGGATGTTCAACAACCCGGCCGATCCGCTGAACTGCTTCATCGACATCCAGGCCGGCGCCGGTGGCACCGAGGCCTGCGACTGGGCCGGCATGCTGCTGCGCCAGTACCTGAAGTACGCCGAGCGCAAGGGCTTCAAGACCACGATGGAAGACGAGACGCCGGGCGACGTGGCCGGCATCAAGAGCGCGACCATCAAGGTCGAGGGCGAATACGCCTTCGGTCTGCTGCGCACCGAGACCGGCGTGCACCGCCTGGTGCGCAAGAGCCCCTTCGACAGCTCGGGCGGCCGCCACACCAGCTTCGCCTCGCTGTTCGTCTACCCGGAAGTCGATGATTCGATCGAGATCGACATCAATCCGGCCGATGTGCGCACCGACACCTTCCGCGCCAGTGGCGCCGGCGGCCAGCACATCAACAAGACCGACTCGGCGGTACGCCTGACTCACATCCCGACCGGTATCGTGGTGCAGTGCCAGGACGGCCGCAGCCAGCACAGCAACCGCGACACCGCCTGGAAGCGCCTGCGCTCGCGCCTGTACGACCATGAGATGCGCAAGCGCATGGAAGAGCAGCAGAAGCTGGAAGACACCAAGACCGACGTGGGCTGGGGTCACCAGATCCGCAGCTACGTGCTGGACCAGAGCCGCATCAAGGATCTGCGTACCAACTACGAGACATCGGCAACGCAGAAGGTGCTGGACGGCGATCTCGATCCCTTCATCACCGAGAGCCTCAAGCAAGGCGTTTGATGCCGACCCGTGCCCCGGTGTGATCCACCGGGGCTTTGCTTTGTACTGAACCCCAAGGATGCCCGCCATGATGCGTGAAGGCACTGCCAACCTGATCCGCCGTGAGGACTACACGGCGCCCGCCTTTTGGATCCGCAGCGTCGACCTGACTTTCGATCTGGAACCGGCCAAGACACTGGTCACCAGCAAGATGCAGGTCGAGCGCAACACGACCGTGCCGCATGGCCCGCTGCGCCTGCATGGTGAAGAGCTGAACCTGCTGCGCGTGCTGATCAACGGCGAAAGCGTGTCCTTCCGCCAGGAAGGCCATGAGCTGATCATCGAAGGCGCGCCGGACGCCGACTTCGCTTTGGAGATCCGCAACACCTGCGCGCCGGAGAAGAACACCGCGCTGTCGGGCCTGTACACCTCGGGGGGTGGCTTCTTCACGCAGTGCGAGGCCGAGGGCTTCCGCCGCATCACCTACTTCCTGGATCGCCCCGATGTGATGGCGGTCTACACGGTGACCTTGCGCGCCGACCAGACCAAATATCCGGTGCTGCTGTCCAACGGCAATCTGCTGGAAACCGGCACCCTGGACAACGGTCGCCACTTTGCCAAGTGGCACGACCCCTTCCCCAAACCGAGCTATCTGTTCGCGCTGGTGGCGGCCGATCTGGTAGCGCGCGAGCAGCGCGTGCGCACCCGCGCCGGCAAGGACCACCTGCTGCAGGTCTATGTGCGCCGCGGCGATCTGGAGAAGACCGAGCATGCGATGAACTCGCTGATCGCCTCGCTGGTGTGGGACGAAGCCCGCTTCAAGCTGCCGCTGGATCTGGAGCGCTTCATGGTGGTCGGCGTGTCCGACTTCAATATGGGCGCAATGGAGAACAAGGGCCTCAACATCTTCAACACCAGCGCCCTGCTGGCTTCGCCCGCCACTGCCACCGATGTGGACTTCGCGCGCATCGAAAGCATCGTCGCGCACGAGTATTTCCACAACTGGACCGGCAACCGCGTGACCTGCCGCGACTGGTTCCAGCTCTCGCTGAAGGAAGGCCTGACCGTGTTCCGCGATCAGGAATTCTCGATGGACATGGCCGGCAGCCCCAGCGCCCGCGCAGTCTGCCGCATCCAGGACGTGCGCGGCCTGCGTGCCATGCAGTTCCCTGAGGACGGCGGCGCGATGGCGCACCCGGTGCGTCCGGACAGCTATGTCGAAATCAACAACTTCTACACCGCCACCGTCTACGACAAGGGTTCGGAAGTGGTGCGCATGTACCAGACCCTGGTCGGCCGCGCCGGTTTTGAGAAGGGCATGGCGCTGTACTTCGAGCGCCATGACGGCCAAGCCGTCACCTGCGACGACTTCGCGCAAGCGATTGCCGACGCCAACCCGGGCTCCGAGCTGAGCAGCCGCCTGGACGCCTTCAAGCGCTGGTACTCTCAAGCCGGCACGCCGCGCGTGCAGGCCCGCGGCCAGTACGACGCCGCCAGCCAGACCTACACGCTGGACCTGCAGCAGAGCAACCCGCCCTCGCCCGGCCAGGAGGTCAAGCTGCCGCAGGTGATCCCGGTGGCACTGGGCCTGCTGTCCCGCGAGGGTCAGGCCTTGCCGCTGCAGCTGCAGGGCGAAGCTGCGCCCGTCGGCACCGAGCGCGTGCTGGTGCTGGACGCGGCCGAACAGCGCTTCGTCTTCACCGGCGTGGCCAGTGAGCCCGTGCCTTCGCTGCTGCGCGGTTTCTCGGCCCCGGTACTGCTGGACGACGGCCTCGCCGACGCCGACCTGCTGGTGCTGCTCAAGCATGACAGCGACGCCTTCAACCGTTGGGAAGCCGGCCAGCGCCTGGGCCTGAATCGCCTGCTTGCAGCCGTGCGCAGCGGTCAGCCGCTGGTGCTGGACGAGGCCTATATCGACGCCATGCGCGCCGTGCTGCGCCACCCCGCACTGGATTCGGCCTTCAAGGCGCTGGCGCTGACCTTGCCCGACGAAGCCTATATCGCCGAGCAATTGGACCAGGTCGACCCGCAGGCCATCCACGCGGTGGTCGAGGCGGCCCAGCAGCAACTCGCAAAAGCCCTGCGCGATGACTGGGAAGCCGCCTTCGAAGGGAACCAGATCCAGGGCGGCTACACGCCCGATCCGGTGTCGTCGGGCAAGCGCGCGCTGGCCAATCTGGCGCTGGCGATGCTGGTGCTGGACGCGACACACCGTGGCGACACGGTCTGGCCGGGCCGCGCCTTCCAGCGCTTCAAGGATGCCGGCGACATGACGGTGCGCCTGGGTGCGCTGTCGGCCCTGGTCGGCGCCCATGCTGAGCTGGCGCAGCCCGCGTTGGATCGCTTCCATGCGCTGTTCAAGGGCGATGCACTGGTGACCGACAAGTGGTTCGCGCTGCAGGCGCGTGCGCCCGAGCAGGACGGCAAGACCTTTGCCCGCGTACGTCAGCTGCTGCAGCACCCGGACTTCACGCTGAAGAACCCGAACCGCGCGCGCAGCCTGGTGTCCTCGCTGTGCCTGTTCAACCCGGCCGCCTTCCACCGCAAGGACGCGGCAGGCTATGTGTTCTGGGCCGAACAGGTGCTGGCGCTGGATGCGATCAACCCGCAGATCGCCAGCCGTCTGGCGCGCGGCATGGACCGCTGGGCCTCGCTGGCCGAGCCCTATCGCAGCGCGGCCCGCGAGGCGATTGCCCGCGTCACCGCCAAGCCCGACCTCTCGCCCGATGTGCGCGAAATCGTCGAGCATGCGCTGGCATCCGGCCAGGCCTGACCCCTCACTCCACAGCAAGAGCTTCACCATCATGACCCGTCGCGTCAGCCTCACCCAGTATCTGATCGAGCAGCAGCGCCAGCATGGCCATATCCCGCAGGAGCTGCGCCTGCTGATCGAAGTCGTCGCGCGCGCCTGCAAGCGGATCGCCATCAGCGTCAACAAGGGCGCTCTCGGCGATGTGCTGGGCACGGCCGGCAGCGAGAACGTGCAGGGCGAGGTGCAGAAGAAGCTCGACATCATCGCCAACGAGGTGCTGATCGAAGCCAATGAGTGGGGCGGCCACCTGGCCGCGATGGCCTCCGAGGAGATGGAGGGCATCTACCTGGTGCCCAATCGCTTCCCGCAGGGCGAGTACCTCTTGATGTTCGACCCGCTGGACGGCTCGTCCAACATCGACGTCAACGTCTCGATCGGCACCATCTTCTCGGTACTGAAGAAGCCCGAAGGCGCCAAGGGCGTCAGCGAAGACGACTTCCTGCAGCCCGGCAGCCAGCAGGCCGCCGCCGGCTACTGCGTCTATGGCCCGCAGACCACACTGGTGCTGACGGTGGGCGACGGCGTCACGATGTTCACGCTGGACCGCGAGCAAGGCTCCTTCGTGCTGACGACCGAGAGCGTGAGCATCCCGGAGGACACCAAGGAGTTCGCCATCAATATGTCGAACATGCGCCATTGGGACGAGCCGATGAAGCGCTATATCGACGAATGCCTGGCCGGCAAGGAAGGCCCGCGCGGCAAGGATTTCAATATGCGCTGGATCGCCTCCATGGTGGCCGATGTGCATCGCATCCTGACGCGTGGCGGCGTTTTCATGTACCCCTGGGACAAGCGCGAACCCAACAAGGCCGGCAAGCTGCGCCTGATGTACGAGGCCAACCCGATGGCCTTCCTGGTCGAGCAGGCCGGTGGCGCCGCCACCAACGCGCACCAGCGCATCATGGACCTGACACCGACGCAATTGCACGAGCGCGTCTCGGTGGTGCTGGGCTCCAAGAACGAGGTGGAACGCATCACTGCTTACCACCTTGACGCGAAGTCCTAAAACTCGTCTATAATAGCGGGCTTGACGCCGATGTAGCTCAGTTGGTAGAGCAGCGCATTCGTAATGCGAAGGTCGGGAGTTCGACTCTTCTCATCGGCACCAAACAAGACAAGGGCTTAGCTTCGGCTAAGCCCTTTTTCTTTGGAGCGCCAAGCGGCGCTCAGCGCCGCCTTGGCTCGCCTCGGGTCAGGCTGAAGGGTCGGGGCCTGTGCGCCGGCTTGTGCGTCGCCTCCTGCGCTGCGCAGGCCCGCCGGTAATCCTGCAGCGTCCGCTGGGCTCGACCCAGCACCGTGTCCGCCGGGTAGCCCTGCGGCCCGAGCACTCCGAAGACAGCGCCTGTCAGCAACTCCATGCCGTCGCTGACCAGCTCCGCGGTGTAGATGTGGAAGCGCCCCTGCACGACGGCTTCCACCAGACGCGTCGACAGCATCAGGTGGCGGCGGTTGCGCTGCGGAATCAGCACACCCTGCTGGCCATCCAGCCCCAGCAACTCGCAGCTGCGGAAAAAGCCCTCGATCTTCTCGTTGATGCCGCCCACCGGCAGCATCTCGCCATGCTGGTTGAGCGCCCCGGTGACGGCAATGCCTTGCCGCAAGGGCAGACCCGACAGACTCGACAGCAGCGCATAGAACTCAGCGCAGGACGCCGAATCGCCCTCGACGCCGCTGTACTCCTGCTCGAACACCACCGAGGCGTTCAGCGCCAGCGGCGCAATATGGCCGAACAGCGCCGACAAATAGCTGTGCAGGATCAGCACGCCCTTGTCGTGGATCGGCCCGGACATCTCGACCTCGCGCTCGATATTCAGCAAGCCCTCCTCGCCCGCATGCGTCGATGCGGTCACGCGCACCGGGAAGCCGAACTGGTAGTCGCCCAGGTCGACCACGGTCAGGCCGTTGATCTGCCCGACCCGCTCACCGTCCACGGCCAGCAGACGCTCGCCGTCGATGATGGACTCCTGCAGCCGCTGCTCCGGGTAGTTATGGCGACTCATGCGCGCCAGCAGCGCGGCGTGCACGTCCTGCGCGTCGACGCGCACGGCGCCGCGCGAACTGGCGAGCGCTGCGCTTTCCATCACCAGCGCTTCGCAGTGCGCAAAGATAGCGCTCTGGCGTTGCTGATCCTCGGCCTCACGATGCGTCTGCTCGATCAGGCTGGACACCGCCGCGGCCGAGAAGTGCGGCAAGCCCATCCTGCGGCAGGCATGAGCCACGAAGATCGCTGTGGCCCTATGGGTTTCGAGACTGGAGTTGAAGCTCTCGGCAAAGTCGACCTTGCAGCGAAACCGCCGGGCAAATTCCGGGTCGCCTTCCTGCACGAGGTAGTACTCCTCAACCGAGGCGATCAAGATGATCTTGACCTCCACATCGACCGTCTCAGGCTGCAGCGACACGGCGCTGATCGGCGAGAACACCATCCCCGGCTCCTCGATCTGCAGCCGGCCACTGCGCAGGAAGCGGCGCAGCTTCTCCCACACCTGCTCGTCGGTCAGCAGGTCGCGCAGATGCAGCAGCAGGTAGCCGCCATGCGCCCGCAGCAGACTGCCAGCGCGGATGCGTGAGAAATCGGTCACCAGCACATCGTTGTCCGACTCGTATTCGACGCTGCCGAACAGATTGCGGAACAAGGGGTTGTCGTCAACGATCACCGGCGCACCCTCGCGACCGTGGTTGTCCACCACCACATTGACGCGCAGCCTCGCCAGCACCTCCTGTAGCGCCGCCGCGCGCACCTCTTCCTGTTCGTCGCCAGGCTGGAACAGCTCCAGGTTGTCCAGCAAGTCCTGCTGTACCTGCTCCAGGTAATGGCCCAGCTTGACCGAATCCTTGATCTGCTTGCGCAGCTTGTTGCGGATCTCCTGCAGCTCTCGGTCCAGCAACGGCTTGATCATGCGGCGCCGCAGGCTCAGCAACTCGTCCTTCATCAGCAGTTCCTTGGCGCGGCTACGCTCCAGGAAGCGACTGATCTCCAGGCGAAGTGCGTCTTCTGCCGCGTTCAGCGCCGCGTGCTGCTCGCGGCTCAGGCCGAGCGCCTTGGCAGCGGTCAGAGGCTCGCCCTGCTCATCCCGCTGCGTGAAGACCATGCGGCCCTGATCGCGCATCAGGCCGAAATTCCGCGCCTCGGCAAAGGCACTCAGCTCGGCATAGGCCAGATCCTCCTGGGCCTTGTAGCTGCTTTCGATGCGCTCGCTCTCGGCCGTGACGTCCGGCGCACCCAGGCGCTTCGGGATCTCGCTCTGCAGTGTTTTTGCAAACTCCGCCATCAGCTGACGCAACAGGCGGCCCTCGCCGGGCGGCAGACGCAGGGCGCGCGGATGTTCAGGCTGCTCGAAGTTGTGCACATAGCAGAGATCCGGCGGCACCGGCCGGCTGGCCGCCTGCTGCTCCATCAGCTGCCGCATCAAGGAGCTGCGCCCGCTGCCCACTTCGCCCAGCACAAACAGGTTGTAGTCCGGCTGCGCCATCTGCAGGCCGAATGCCGCGGCATGCTGGGCGCGCTCCTGGCCGATCCAGGGCAGCGGCAGATCCAGCAAGTCCGCCGTGCTGGCAAAACCCAGCGACGCAGGGTCAATGGACAGGCGCAACTCGGATGGGGAAATCTTGGCGATGCTCATGTGCGTCTTCTGCTCGGTTCAAGTCCCCATTGATTGTGCGCGTTTGCGGCCATCAGTCTCTTAGCGCGCAGGCCCGGAAGCGCCTTCTGCTAACAGCCCGGCGCAGCCGCTGCGCAAGACCTGACCCGCACGGCGAAATGGCGAAGCCGGGAGAATGCTCGGCATGAGCTCTCAGCCCCCTCTCTCCACCCCCCTCACCCTGCCCCGCGGCCCGGCCCTGAAAAACCGCCTGGCACTCGCCCCGCTGACCAACCGGCAGAGCCTGGCTGATGGCAGCCTCGGTGACGACGAATACCGCTGGCTCACGATGCGAGCCGAGGGCGACTTCTCGCTGACGATGACCTGTGCTGCCCATGTGCAGGCCGGCGGCCAGGGCTTCCCAGGCCAGCTCGGCATCTGGTCGGACACCCACCTGCCCGGCCTGGAGCGTCTGGCGAGCGGCATCCGCGCGGCCGGCAGCGTGTCGTCCGTGCAGATCCAGCACTCAGGCTGCCGCGCCAAATCCGAGCTCACCGGCCAGCAGCCCGTGGCGCCCTGGGACGACGCGGAGACCGGCGCGCGGGCGCTCAGCACGGCCGAGGTCGAGCAGTTGGTCGAGGACTTCATCCTGGCCGCCTTGCGGGCCGAGCGCGCAGGTTTCGACGGGGTCGAGCTGCACGGCGCGCATGGCTACATGCTGGGCCAGTTCCTTGACACCCGCAATGCGCTGCGCAGCGACCGCTATGGCGGATCGTTCCAGAACCGCAGCCGCATCCTGTTCGAGATCATCGATGGCATCCGCAGCCGCGCCGGCCGCAGCTTCCAGCTCGGGCTGCGGCTGTCACCCGAACGCTTTGGCCTAACCTTGCCCGAATCACGCGCGCTGGCCCAGGCCATGATGGGCGGCGGCCAGTTGGACTATCTGGACATGTCCTTGTGGGATGCCTTCAAGGAGCCGATGGACGAAGCCTTCAAGGGCAAGACCCTGCTGGCCTGCTTCACCGAGCTGGAGCGTGGCGCCACCCGCCTCGGCGTGGCCGGCAAGATCATGGATGCTGCCACGGCGCAGCGCTGCCTGGACCAAGGCGCCGACTTCGTACTGATCGGACGCGGCGCCATCCTGCACCACGACTTTCCGCGGCGCGCCATCGCCGACCCGGGCTTTGCATCGGCCGAGCTCCCGATCAGCGCCGAGCATCTGCGCCAAGAGGGCGTGGGCCCGGCCTTCCTCGACTATCTGTCCACCGCCTGGCAGAACTTCGTCAGCAAGCCCGAGCAGCGCTGATCAAAACAAGAAAAAAAGGGCCAGCACCTTGCGGCGCTGGCCCTGTGCAGATCAGCCTGGATTTACTGGCTGGCCGCGTGCTTGGCGATCAGCTTGCGGGCGGTGTCCAGCATCTGCGCGCCGTTGGCACCCTTGGCGTCCATGTCCTTGACCCAGTCAGCGGACAGCTTTTCGCCCATCTTCTTCCAGCTTGCCAGCTCGCTGGCCGGGATCACATTGGTGGTGTTCTTGGCCGTGAACTTCTTGCCGGTGGCATCCGCCTGCAGGAAAGCGCGCCCCGCCGCGGCCGACAAAGCCTGGCCGCTGTTGGCATCGATCACCTTCTTCAGATCGGCCGGCAACGATTCGTACTTGGCCTTGTTCATCGCCAGCACAAAAGTCGAGGTGTAAAAGGCAGCTTCCGCCGGATCGGTCTCCGAGTGGAACTTCACCAGCTCGTGAATCTTCAGCGAAGGCACCACCTCATACGGAACCACCGCACCATCGATCACGCCCTTGGACAGCGCATCGCCCACCTGGGGCACCGGCATGCTGACCGGCGTGGCGCCCAGCATCGCGATGAACTTGTTGGTCATGCGTGTGGGCGCGCGCAGCTTCAGGCCGCGCAGATCGGCCATGGTCTTGATCGGCTTGTTGGTCATGTGAAACACGCCATCGCCGTGCACATGAAAGGCTAGCGGTTTGTAGTCCTTGAACTCCTGCTGGCTAAACTGCTGCGTGTAGTCCCACAGCGCCTTGCTGGTGGCCTCGGGGCTTTGCATCATGAAGGGCAGCTCGAAGGCTTCGAGCGAGGGGAAGCGGCCGGCGGTATAGCCCGGCAGCGTCCAGATCACATCGGCAACGCCGTCACGCACCTGCTCGATAAGCTGTGGCGGCGTGCCGCCGAGCTGCATCGACGGATAGATCTGGCACTTCATGCGTCCCTTGGATTCGGCCGCGATCTTGTCGCACCAGGGCTGCAGGATAAGCGTGTGCGTCGGCGAGGACGGCGGCAGGAAGTGGTGCACCTTAAGCACGACTTCGTCAGCCTGGGCCGCCAGCGGCAGCAGGCCAGCGGCCGCCAGGGCAATGCCAAACTTTCGCAGTGTCTTCATGGTCTTGTCTCCTCGTTGTTGATCGATCAGGTGAGTTGGTGAACCAGCCACAGGGCCAGCGAAGGGAACGCGATAAGCAGCGCCAGCCGCAGGAAGTCGGTGATCAGGAAGGGCACCACACCCTTGTAGGTCTCGCTCATGGGCACGTCCTTGGCCAGGCCGTTCATGATGTAGACGTTGAGGCCGACGGGCGGGAAGATCATGCCGATCTCGCAGACGGTGAGGATCAGGATGCCGAACCACAGCGCCTTGTCGGAGGGCGCCAGACCGAAAAAGTCCATGCCCATGATGACCGGGAACAGCGTGGGCACGGTCAGAAGGATCATCGACATCTCGTCCATCACGCAGCCCAGCAGCACATAGAACAGCATCACGCAGGCCATCAGCACCACGGGCGATATCTGCATATGCCCCACCACATCGGCCAGATGCGCGGGCAACTGCGACAGCGCCAGCGAGGCGTTGATCATGTCCGCACCAATGAAGATCAGGAAGATCATGCCGCTGGTCTGCGCCGCGGTGCGCACGGCTGACGCGAAGCGCTTGAAGTTCATCTCGCCGCGCACAGCGGTGATCACAAAGGTCAGCAGCGTGCCGATCGACGCACCTTCGGTGGCCGTGAACAGGCCGCCGTAGATGCCGCCGAAGACGATCAGGAAAATCGTCAGGATCGGCCAGACCTTCAGCGTGGCCTGCAGTACCGCGCTGGCCGAGGCCGCCTCGGCCTCGGGCGCATGCTCGGGATGGATGCGAACCATCACCGCAATCGCGATCAGGTAGCCGACTGCAGCCAGCAGCGCCGGCACATAGGCCGCCAGGAACATCTTGGTGATGTTCTGCTCGGTCAGGATGGCATAGACCATCAGCGTCACCGAGGGCGGCAGCAACACGCCCATGGTGCCGCCCGTCGCCAGCACGGCGGTGGCCAATCGACCTGAGTAGTTGATGCGACGCATCTGCGGATAGGCCACCTGGGCGATGGTTGCCGTGGTGGCGACCGTGCTACCCGAGATCGATCCAAAGGCCGCGCAGGCCAGAACGCTGGCCATCGCCATGCCGCCCTTGAAGCGGCCGAGCAGCGCGTTAGCGAAGTCGAACAAGGCCTTGGACAGGCCGCCCTGCACCGCCAGCGCGCCCATCAGCATGAACAGCGGAATCACCGACAGGTCATAGACGGACACGCGGCCGTAGACCGCGCCCTTCAGATGAGACAGCAGCGGCGACCAGCCGGACAGAAAGATGTAGCCCAGTGCGCCCGGCACGAACATCGCGATCGCAATCGGGATGCGCACCGCCATCAACACCAGCATCAGACCGAACACGGCCAGACCCACAGTCATCTCGCTCATGCGGCCTCCCCTTCGGCGCCGCCCTTGAGCAATTGCAGGGTCTGCTGCGCGCCGATAGCCACACACAGCGCGAAGCCCGGCAGCATCAGCACATAGGGCCACCACAGCGGCAGGTCCATCAGCATCGAGCGCTCACCGGCCGCACGCATATCGATCGCGCCGACGGCTACGCGCCAGACGATCAGCGCCATCACCAGCGTGTACAGCGCGCAGCCCAGCGCGTCCATCAGGCGCTGCGAGCGCGCGGAGGCATTCTGGGTGAAGAAGTCCACGATGATGTTGGCCTTGTGCAGCTGGGTATAGGGCAGGAAGGACGACACCACCACGGCGCAGCCCAGCTGCACCAACTCCACATCGCCCAGGATGGGGTGGGCGAAGAAAGCCCGACCGATGACGCTGACCACCGTCATCGCCGCCATGGCGAGCAACACCGTGCCGCCGATCGCCGCATTCAGGTCGCACAGCAGGCGCAGCCAGGACCTGTGCTCTTGGGTTTCAGTCACTCTTCTTGTCTCCGTCAATATTGGGATCGCTCAGCCTTGCAGCTGCAGCTGCAGCTCCAGCGCGTGCAGCACCTGGTAGCAGGGCAGAACCTGAGCCACGCTGCCATTGGGCTCGCGGCCTTCGCGGATGGCGGCGAAGAACTCGCGGTCCTGCAGCTCGATGCCGTTCATCGACACATCGACCTGGGATACATCGATCTTTTCTTCCTTGCCGTTAAACAGATCGTCATAACGCGCGATATAGGTGCCCGTGTCACCGATGTAGCGGAAGAAGGTACCCAAGGGGCCGTCGTTGTTGAAGGAGAGCGAGAGCGTGCAGATCGCTCCATTGGCGGCCCTCAGCTGGATGCTCATGTCCATCGCGATGCCCAGGGTCGGGTGGATGGGGCCCTGGATCGCATTGGCCTTCACCACCGGCGAGCCGCATTGGTAGGCGAACAGATCCACCGTGTGCGCGGCGTGGTGCCACAGCAGGTGATCGGTCCAGCTGCGCGGCTGGCCCAGCGCATTCATGTTCGTGCGTCGGAAGAAATAGGTCTGCACATCCATCTGCTGGATGTTGAACTCGCCGGCGGCGATCTTCTTGTGTACCCACTGGTGGCTGGGGTTGAAGCGGCGCGTGTGGCCGCACATCGCGACCAGGCCCGACTCGCGCTGCACCTGCACCACCTCCTCGCCATCGCGCAGCACATCGCACAGCGGAATCTCCACCTGCACATGTTTGCCGGCCTTCATGCAGGCGATGGCCTGTTGCGCGTGCATCTGCGTGGGCGTGCACAGGATCACCGCATCCACCTCGGGCAGCGCAAGTGCATCGCTCAACTCGGTGCTCACATGCCCGATGCCGTACTTGGCGGCGACTTCACGGGTCTTCGCCAGGTCGCGGCTGACCAGCGAGACCACCTCGACGCCGGCAATGTTCTTGATGCCGTCCAGATGCTTGATGCCGAAGGCACCGGCACCGGCCAGCGCGACCTTGATGGTTTTCTCTGCCATATCAGTTGTTCTCCAGGATCAGATGGCCCACCGCCGTGTTCGACGCAGGCACGTGATAGAAGCGCTGGCGCAGCGTCGGCGCCGGCCCGCCCTTGATGTCGGCCATCGCACCGCGTGCGATCAGCCACATCACCAGCTCGATGCCCTCGGAGCCAGCTTCGCGCACATAGTCGATATGCGGCACTTCGGCCTGGCCGGCGGGGTCTGCAATCAGGCGATCGAGGAAGGCGTTGTCCCAGGCCTTGTTGATCAGGCCGGCGCGCGCCCCCTGCAACTGGTGGCTCATGCCGCCGGTGCCCCAGATCTGCACCTTGAGCGGCTCGTCATAGGACTCCACCGCACGCCGGATAGCCTGACCCAGCTGGAAGCAGCGCTTGCCGGAAGGCACCGGGTACTGCACCACGTTGACGTGAAATGGAATCACCGAGCAAGGCCAAGCCTCAGGCTGGCCGCACATCAGTGACAGCGGCACCGTCAGGCCATGGTCCACCGGCATCTTGTTGACGATGGTGAGGTCGAAGTCGTCCTGGATTACTGACTGCGCGATGTGCGCGGCCAGCTGCGGATGGCCCTTGACCATGGGCACCGGGCGCGGACCCCAGCCTTCATCAGCAGGCTGGAACTCGGCTGCGCAGCCGATCGCGAACGTCGGGATCACGTCCAGGCTGAAGGCGGTGGCATGGTCGTTGTAGACGAGGAAGATGACGTCGGGCTTGTTGTCCTTCATCCATTGCTTGCTGGGCTCATAGCCGGCGAACAGCGGCTGCCAGTACGGCTCCTGCGTCTTGCCCAGGTCGATGGCCACGCCGATGGCCGGCACATGCGAGGTGTAGACGCTTGCGGTGATCTTGGCCATTTGTTCAGGCCCCCTTCTGCTGCTTGTTCTTGCCGGCCGCGCCCTGCGGCTGGTGCTGCGGCTGCGCGTCGCCGTCCTCGCCGAGGTAGCGGTTGCCTTCCGGCGAGCGGCCGCCCTTGACCATCATGTCGCGGTACTCGGCTTCACTCATGCCGGTCATCGAGCCGGCCATCTGCTGGAAGGAGAGACCATCGGTGGCACCGATGCGGGCGAGGAAATAGATGTTGCCGCCCAGGCGCATGCACCAGTTCAGATCGCGGGCCAGAACGGCCTGCTTCTGCTCCTCGTCCATCGGCCATTCGTCCAGATAAGCGCGCTCATCGGCCTTGAATCGCGCGCGGTTCTCGGCCTTCATCAGCGAGGTGCAGAACTGGTTGAGCCAGTAGCCTTTGCGCGACTGCTCGGCGTCGAAGATGATGGTGCCAGGCACATCCAGATAGGGTTTTTCGAGAGCCATGGTGCTTCAGTCTTTGCTCATTTCTTCGGGCCAGTACAGGCGCATCGGGTTGTCGACCAGCAGCTTCTTCTGCAGTTCGGGCGTGCTGGCGATCTGCGGGATGAAGTCCACCAACAGGCCGTCGTCCGGCATGTGGTCCTTCAGGTTGGGGTGCGGCCAGTCGGTGCCCCACAGCACGCGGTCCGGGAAGTCCTCGACCACGCGGCGCGCGAAGGGCACGACGTCCTGGTAGTACCCGGCCTGCTCGCCACTCAGTTGTCCGGGTAGTGCCTTCGGCCCAGTGACCGAGAGTCGCTCCGGGCAGGACACCTTGCTCCACACATTCGGATGCTCGCGCATGAACTTCAGGAACAGCGCGAACTCAGGGCCATCGACGGGCTTGCTCACATCGGGGCGGCCCATATGGTCGACCACCACGGTGGTGGGCAGCGCGGTGAAGAAGTCCCACAGCTCGGGCAGGTCCACCGCCTCAAAATAGATCACCACATGCCAGCCCAGTTTGGCGATGCGCGCGGCAATCTCCATCAGCTCGTCCTTGGGCGTGAAGTCCACCAGGCGCTTGACGAAGTTGAAGCGCACGCCGCGCACGCCAGCAGCGTGCAACTGCTGCAGCTCATCGTCGCTGATCGTGCGACGCACGGTGGCGACGCCGCGCGCCTTGCCACCCGAGGCGATGCAGGCATCGACCATGGCTCGGTTGTCGACGCCATGGCAGGTTGCCTGCACGATCACATTGCGCGCAAAGCCCAGCTGCTCGCGTAGCGCGAACAGCAGCTGCTTGCTGGCGTCGCAGGGCGTGTACTTGCGCTCCGGCGCATAGGGGAACTCTGCACCCGGGCCGAAGACATGGCAGTGCGCATCCACGCTGCCCGCGGGCAGCTGGAAGCGCGGCTGGCTCGGGCCCTCGTACCAGTCCAGCCAGCCGGCCGTCTTCTGGAAGTCACCCGAAGTGGGCTTGCTCATGATGGGGTCAGTCCTTGCTAGATGTCTTGGTGTTCACTTGCGCCAGGATGCGGTCAGCTTCCACGCGCCAGTCGGGGCTGCGCGCAAAGCCCTTGCCGCCCTTGGCGCCGAACAGGCCCGCGTCGGCCAGATCGGCCACCCAGGCCTGGCGCTCGGCCGTGCCGCTGGCGCTCCAGGGTGTGAGGCCGGCTTCGCGCACGGTTTCTGCGACCTCGCGCACTTCCTCGCTGCGGCGGCGGCCATGTTCGATGACGCGCTGGAAGAAATAGGCGCCCTGCTTCTCCCAGTCGATGCCGGGGAAGGTTTCGTACAACGAGGCAATCAGCGCATCTTCCACACCGTAGTGCCGCGCGGCAGTGAAGCTCTCGATCACCATGGCCTCCAGGCCCTTGATCATCACGCTGCGGCACATCTTGGTGGCCGAGGCCACGCCCAGCTTGTCGCTCGCCACTTTGGCCGCGAAGCCCAGTGCGTTCAGCGGCGCCAGCAGCGCGGCGGCATCAGGCCCGCCCAGCAGCAGCGGAACCTTGATGCGATACGGCGGCACGCTGGTCATTACCGCGCCTTCGACGTAGCGGCCACCGGCCTCGTTCACCGCCTGCGCGGCGCGCTGCTTGGCGCCGGGCGAGGCGCTGTTGAAGTCGAGGAAGTAGGCCCCCCTCTTGATCGCCAGCGCGCTGGCCTTGGCCACGGCCACCGTCTGGCTGGCGGTGACAGCACTGATCAGCAGATCGCTGCGCATCGCCAGCTCGGCATGCGAAGCGGCCAGCCATACGCCGAACTCACCCGCATGCTGCCGCAGGCTCACCGCGCTGGCGGGCTGCTCCAGCTTGAGGTCGTAGGCACTGACCGCGAGGCCGTCGGCACGCAGGTCCTCGGCCAGGATGCGGCCGACCTCGCCGTAACCGACCAGGCCCACATGCCAGCTCTTGGGATCAACGATGGGCATGGTCAGGCACTCAGTCGATGTAGCGCAGGCCGGCCTTGGCCAGCGGCTCGCGCATCTTGTACATGTCCAGGCCCAGCACGCCGGACGCCAGCTTGGCGCGCTTCTCGCCCTCGAAGGACTCTCGCGCAGCCGCGGCGGCGGCCACCTCAGCGGCACGCGCCGAAGGCACGCAGACCACACCGTCGTCGTCGGCGACGATCACGTCACCCGGCGTCACCCACATGCCGGCGCAGACCACTGGGATGTTCACCGAGCCCAGCGTGGCCTTGATGGTGCCCTTGGCGGACACGGCTTTGCTCCACACCGGGAACTGCATCTGCTGCAGCGTCTTCACGTCGCGCACGCCGGCATCGATGACCAGCGCCCGCGCGCCGCGCGCCTGGAAGGATGTGGCCAGCAGATCGCCGAAATAGCCGTCCGTGCAGTCGGCGGTGACGGCGGCAACAACGATGTCACCCGCTTGGATCTGCTCGGCCGCGACATGCATCATCCAGTTGTCGCCCGGCTGCAGAAGCACCGTCACTGCGGTGCCCGAGACCTGGGCGCCGGCATAGATCGGGCGCATATAGGGCTTGAGCAGGCCGACGCGGCCCATGGCCTCGTGCACCGTGGCCGAGCCGTACTGGGCCAGCTGGTCGGCGGCCGCGCGGTCGGCACGCTGGATGTTGCGGTAGACGACTCCGAGTTCGTACATGGCAGCTTCCTTCTGTTCTTGTGCTTGATTACAGGCCCTTGGCCTTCAACGCCATGTCCAGGCGGCTGAACACGCGGCGCGCGTTGCCCTCGTAGATCTGGTAGCGCTCTTCCTGGTTGAGATTGGCGGTGGCCTCGATATAGCGCTTGGTGTCGTCGTAGTAGTGGCCGGTGGTCGGGTCGATGCCGCGCACCGCGCCGATCATCTCGCTGGCGAAGAGCACGTTCTTCACCGGGATCACCTGGGTCAACAGGTCGATGCCCGGCTGGTGATAGACGCAGGTGTCGAAGAAGATGTTGTTCAGCAGATGCTCGTCGAGCAGCGGCTTCTTCATCTCCTGCGCCAGGCCGCGGAAGCGCCCCCAGTGGTAGGGCACCGCGCCGCCACCGTGCGGGATCAGGAACTTCAGCATCGGGAAATCCTTGAACAGATCGCCGCTCAGGCACTGCATGAAGGCGGTGGTGTCGGCGTTCAGGTAGTGCGCGCCGGTGGTGTGGAAGCAGGCGTTGCAGCTGGTGCTGACGTGGATCATCGCCGGGATGTCGTACTCGACCATCTTCTCGTAGATGGGGTACCAGTGGCGGTCGGTCAGCGGCGGGCTGGTCCAGTGGCCGCCGGACGGGTCGGGGTTCAGGTTGATGCCGACGAAGCCGTAGTCCTTGACGCAGCGCTCCAGCTCGGGGATGGATGTCTTGGGGTCCACGCCCGGCGACTGCGGCAGCATGGCCGCGCCGATGAAGTGGTCCGGGAAGAGTTCGCTGACCCGGTAGCAGAGCTCGTTGCAGATCGCGGCCCAGGTCGACGAGGTCTCGAAGTCGCCGATGTGATGGGCCATGAAACTGGCGCGCGGGCTGAAGATGGTCAGGTCTGAACCGCGCTGTTTCATCAGCTTGAGCTGGTTGGTCTCGATGGACTCGCGCAGCTCGTCGTCGCTGATCTTCAGGTCGGCGGGACTGGGCTTCTTGCTCGGATCCTTCAGTGCGGCGATCTGCAGATCGCGCCAGGCGCCCAGGGCGGCGGGCGCGGTGGTGTAGTGGCCGTGGACATCGATGATCAGCGGCTTGGCTTGGCTCATTTCTTTTTCTCTCTCCTGAATGTTCTAGGGGGCTTGGGCCTGGCTCAGCGACCGGCCCAGACCGAGCCGGGAACTAGCACTTCGCCGCGCATCAGGGCGCGCGCGGTGCGAAGCAAGGCAGCTTGCGTGACGGTCTGCGGGTCGGCCGGGTCAGTGGCCAGCGCCACGCTGAATTCGCCGGTGGGATGTTCGACCGAGACATTGAAGGCGCCGCTCGCATCAGCAGCGGACATCTGCACGACGCCCTCGCAGACCGTGCCCTTGAGCACGCAGGCCGTGCCCACGGTGACGGCGGCCAGCACGCCGATGGCGTCATGGCAGACATGCGGAATGAAGCTGCGTGTGCTGATCGCCCCACCTGCGCGCGGCAGCGCGATCAGCGTCATCTTGGGATAGTTCTTCCGGCTCACATCGCCCAGGCCCATCTGCAGCGATACGGCCAGGCGCAGCGCCTCGATGCGGGTCTTCAGCTCGCTGTCGGCGTTCAGCTCGGCCACGCTCTCGTAGCCGGTGCGGCCCATGTCCTCGGCCTTGAAGATCACCAGCGGCATGCCGTTGTCGATGCAGCTCACCTCGATGCTGAAGGGCGCGAAGCCAGCGCCTTCGACGTTGATGGTGTCCTTCGCACGGCCGGTGGGCAGCAGGCCCGAACAGACCGAGCCCGCGGTGTCGAGAAAGTTGATGGTGATCGGCGCCGAGCTGCCCGGCGCACCGTCGATGCGCGCGCTGCCCTCGTACTCCACATAACGCTGACCATCATTGCCCAGCGGCGTCTGCACGGTGATGTCCGCTGCCATATCGGTGTTGAGCGTCAGCACACGGTAGCTGCTGGCGTCGCCCTGCGGCTGCACCAGGCCCATCTCCAGCGCAAAGGGCACGACGGCGGCCAGCATATTGCCGCAGTTGGGGGTGGTGTCGACCGTGTCTTTGTCCGGCTGCAGCTGCGCGAACAGGAATTCAAGGTCGATGCCGGCACGCGCGCTCTTGCCAACGATGCCGACCTTGCTGGTCAGCGGGTGCGCGCCGCCCAGGCCGTCGATCTGGCGCCGGTCGGGCGAACCCAGCGCGGCCAGCAGCACCCGGTCGCGCGTGGGCACATCGGCCGGCAGGTCGCTGGCCCGAAAGAACGGCCCCTTCGAGGTGCCGCCACGCATGAGCAGGCAGGGAATCGCAGTCTGCTTCATTCTTGTTTGTCTCCTGGCTGCGCATTGTGGGAAGCCCGGCCCAAGCGGCCAAGCCCCGGTGAACGCTAGCTGCTATGCCGCTGCGGCATGGCTCAGGGCAGAATGGGCCCATGGATCTCAAGCAACTCGAATACTTCGTCCAGGTGGCCGAACAGGGCAGCTTCAGCCGCGCCGCCGACCAGCTCGGGGTGGCCCAGCCGGCGCTGAGCCGTCAGGTGCGGGCGCTGGAGGTGGAGCTGCGCGAAACCCTGCTGCTGCGCAATGGCCGCGGCGTCACACTGACCGAGCCGGGCCGGCAGTTGCTGGCACGCGGCCGCGACATCCTGCAGCTCGCGCTGGCTGCGCAGCAGGAAATCGGTGCCCGCCGCGATGAGCCGGTGGGACAGATCGTTGTCGGCCTGCCGCCCAGCCTGGCGCGACGCATCACCGTGCCGCTGATCGAGCACTTTCAGCGCGCGATGCCACGGGCCAAGCTGGCCGTCGTCGAGGGCTTCTCAACCCATATCTGCGAATGGCTGGGCACCGGCCGGGTGGACCTGGGGCTGGTCTACAACCCGGAGCCCAGTCCCGCGATCGAGATCACGCCCGTGCTGCAGGAGAAGCTGATGCTGGTGGGGCCTAGCGCCGAGATGGTAAGGCTGGGCGGGCGCAGCGTGCCGCTGGTGGAGCTGGCCCGGCTGCCGCTGGTACTGCCCCAGTGGGGCCACAGCTTCAGGCGCCTGATGGAGACGCAGGCTGCGCTCGCCGGTGTCAAGCTGCAGATTGCCTGGGAAGTCTCCAGCGTGCCCACGATTCTTGACCTGGTGCGTCGCGGCCACGGCTATGCGGCCCTGACGGGCAGCGCCTTGAGTGCCGATTCGCAGCCCGATGGTCTGGCTCAGGCCACCATCACGGCGCCCGAGATCTTCAGCACGCTGTGCCTGGCCAGCAGCGCGCAGAAGCGCCGCAACGCGCTGCACCTGCGCACCGCCGAGGCGATCACAACCCTGTGCCGCGGCGAGGGCTGAGCCCGCTGCCGCCGCTCAGGCGTGCTGAGCCAGCCAGGCCAGCAGCGCCGGTTCTTCCAAGGGCCGCGAGTACAGCCAGCCCTGCGCTTCCTCGCAGCCCAGCGCCTTCAGTGCCTGCGCCTGCTGCTCGGTTTCCACGCCTTCGGCCGTGATGCTCATGCCCAGGCTGTGACCGAGGCCGATCACCATGCGGGCAATGCTGTCGTCCTTGTGCATCTCGTCGACGAAGCTGCGGTCGATCTTCAGGCGCTGTGCCTGCAGGCGGCGCAGCACGCTCAGCGAGGAGAAACCGGTGCCGAAGTCGTCGATCGCCACCGTCACACCCAGGGCAGCGATCTCGACCAGCAGCGCACTGATCAAGGTCAGATCATCGGCCGCCATCGACTCGGTAATCTCCAGCTCGACCTGCGCGGGCGGCACCGCGGCGTCAGCCAGGGCCTGGCGCAGCACCTGGGTGAAACCGGGCTCGCGCAGCTGCGCCTGGGAGACGTTGATGGCCATGCTGAGTTCAAGGTGGCCTGCCGCGCGCAAGCGAGCCAACTGGTTGCAGGCGGCATGCAGTACATAGGTGCCCAGGGCCACCATCAGCCCGGCTTTCTCAGCCAGCGGAATGAAGCGATCGGGCGGCACGAACTGCCCATCCGCCCGACGCCAACGCAGCAAGGCCTCGACGCCACTGGCTCGCCCGTTCGCCAGGAGCAGCTTGGGTTGGTAGACCAGGAACAGGTGTTGGGCATCGAACGCGTCGCGCAAGCCGGCTAGCAGATGCATGCGCTCGCGCGCGTCCTGCCCCATCAGTTCCGAGAAGTAGACCGCGTTGCCACGCTTGTGCAGCTTGGCCTGCTTCAGCGCGACATGCGCGTCCTTCAGCAGTTCGGTCCCGGTGCGTTGCCGGTCGGCCAGCTGAACCAGCCCGCTGCTGGCGCTGATGCGCAGACGCTGCTGCTGGACCGCGAACACATCGGCGAACAGCCGCTGCAACCGCTCTGCACAGACCTCGTCCGAGGGGCCGAGCACACCGAACACATCGCTGCCGATGCGAGCCAGCGTGGACTGCGGCAGCGCGGATGACAGGCGTTCGGCCACAGCGCGCAGCACAGCGTCGCCGAAGTCGTGGCCCAGCGTGTCGTTGATCGCGGAGAACTCGTCGATGTCCAGCAGTGCGAGTGTCGTCGGGCGCACGTGCGAGCTGCCTGCGGCCAGCAGTTCGATCAGGCGGTTCAGGTTAGGAATTCGCAGCAGCGGGTCCACATAGGCCTGATCCACCAGGCGCCCATACAGCAGAACATTCTGCAGACCGACCGAGGTGCTGGCGCAGAACACTTCCAACAGGTGCCGGTCCAGGGGCTCAAGCTCTCGGCGCACGTCGACATAGGCGGCCATGCCACGGCCATCCTCGGTCGAGAAGTAGAGCAGCAGCGGCGCTTCATAGCGGCTGCTGCGCTCGTTCCAGCACTGCTCCAGCGCCTGCTGCACGGCTGGCAAGTTCAACTCGCTCAAGGGCTGCTGGATCAGGTGGCTGAACTGCCCCGAGGCCGCGATGACGCGCGCCGGCTCACTGCCTTCCTCAAGCCCGGCCTGCGCGCAGATCAAGCCGTCAGGTTCAACATTCAGCAGAGCACAGAGCTGTCCGATGACACCCTGGGCAAACAGCTGCATCCCGTGCAGCTTGGTCAGCGCGGTGCTGGCCTGGACGACCGTCTCCAGCCCGCGCCGCATCTCCTCGTGCGAACGCATCTGCCGGTAGGCGCGCACCGCCGACGTCAGGCTGGTGAACAGCCGCACGCGCGTCAGCTCGGACTTGGTCTTGTAGTCATTGATGTCGTAGTTGCGGATCGTGTCCAGCTCAGGCGCATAGCCAGGTTGACCCGTCCTCAGGATGATGCGCAAGGCGCTGCGCCGCAGCACATCGCGCACATGCACCACCAGACGAAGACCGGCATCTTCCGCCTCCATCACCACGTCCAGCAGGATCACCGCCAGATCCTCGTTCACTTCGACGATCTCGCGCGCTTGCGCCCCTGAAAACGCATGCAGCAACAGCAGCGGGCGACCTTCCACCAGCAAGCCGCTCAGTGCCAAGTCGGTGGCGTTGTGCACGTCGGCATCGTCATCGACGATCAGCACTTTCCACGGCTTTTCAGCACCGATCGCAGGTGCGGCGAGACCGAGGTCTTCCTCGATCAGGAGCACCTCGTCGTCGTCGAGAGAGTGAATCGGTTCGGACTGAATCATTGATGAGTCTCTGCGCCAAATGCCTTGATAGCAAATGTATCATTTCTACCGTTTTAAAGCGCAGGGCAGAAATCAAACCCGCGGCAAGCGTGAAGGATCACGCACAAGCGGGCCAGCGCCTTGGTTTGCGCAGTCAGCGCACAGCCCCTTCGAGCACGGACAAGACTTGCTGCTGCCGCTGGCGCTCATGTTCGATCCAGAGTTCAAAGTCGCGCGCACTGCCGCCGGCCGACCGATTGCCGCTGGCAATCAGACGCTGCTGGAACTCAGGCTCACGAATGGCTGCGTTCAGCGCTTCGTTGAGCCGCCGGGAGCGGCCCGATGTGATGCCGCGTGGCGCAAATACTCCGAAGCTGGAAACCAGATTGGCCTGGGCATAGCCCAGCTCGCCCAATGTGGGCACCTCCGGTAGAACAGCGAGCCGGCGGGCCGCACCGACCGCCAGGGCCTTGAGCCGCCCCTGCCGCACATACTGCAGCTGCTGCGGTCCAAGATTCGATGACAACACCTCGAACTGCCCGCTCAGCGCGTCGTTGAGCTGCTGCCCTCCTCCCTTGTAGGGCACATGGACGATGTCCACGTCGGCGGCCAGCTTGAGTTGTTCCAGCACCAGATGCCCGGTGGTCGCCTGACCGGAACTGGCCCAGCGCAGCTGACCTGGCTTCTTTCGGGCCAGGGCCAGCAGTTCAGGCAGGCTGTCAGGCTTGAGATCGGCACGGGCCAGCAGCAGGATCGGTGTGTCCATGACCCACGCCAACGGGGCGAAATCATTCTGGGCGTCGTAAGCCGGGCGGCTGAGCCGCGGCGCAATCACCAGAGGGCTGATGGCTGAATAGCACAGTGTGTAGCCGTCTGGCGCCGCGCGCGCCAATGCCTCCATCGCCGCCACACCGCCTGCGCCCGAGCGGTTTTCCACCAGCACGGGTACGTTCAGGTGTCGGCCCAGACTCTGGGCCAGCAGGCGTGCCGTCTCGTCGCTGAGACCGCCGGGGGGATAGGCGACCAAGAGGCGGATCGCGCGCTCTGGCCAGGCCCAGGCAGGCTGGGCAGCCATGGCGCCCAGCGCGCTCAGCAGCAGCGCCCGCCTATGCATCGGACTGCGCGGCGATCTGCCGGGCCAGGGCCAGGAAGGTGGCCATCGGCCCCGCCTGCTCGCCGGCTCGATAAGCCAGGGTCAGCGGTGCTTCGAGTGCGGCAGCCTTGGCCAGACTGCGGTAGACGATGGAGTGCGCATGCACGCCGCGCATCGAAGCCGGCACGATGGAAATGCCCGCCCCGGCGGCCACCAGATTCAGATTCGTCATCATCCGCTCTACCTCTGCAGCGATAAGCGGTCGGACACCCTCGCGCTCACACAAGCTCAGAAGATTGGCGTAGAGGCCAGGGGCGCCCGGGCGCCTGACCAGGATCAGCGGCTCATCCTGCAGCTCGCTCAGTGCGACCGGGCGATGGCGTGTCTTCGCGTCACCCGCCAGCCGATGGTCCAGCGGCACCGCCAGCAAGGCAGGCTCGCTGAGCAGCGTCTCGAACACCAGCCCTTCCGGGCGTGCCACCGGAACTCGGATGAATGCACAGTGCAGCCTGGCCTTGGCAACCGCTTCGATCAGCGCGGCCGCATTGTCTTCGCTGAGGGTCAGGGAAATGTCTGGGTAGCGGCCGCGGCAGGCGCGCAAGACCTCGGGCGTGTAGGCATGCGCTGCCGCCGAACTCGTGAAACCCACTGACAACTGGCCCTGCTGCCCGCGGGCCAGCCCCGCCATGCGCTCGCGCATTTCTGCGAAATCCTGCAGCAGGCGCTTAGCCTCGACCAGCAAGAGGCGCCCTGCATCCGTCAGCGCCACGCCTTTGGGATGTCGCCGCAGCAAGGCCATGCCCAGCTGCTGCTCCAGCGCCTTGATCTGCTGGCTCAAGGGGGGCTGCTGGATACCGAGTTGCGCAGCAGCTCGCGTCATATGGCCGGTTTCGGCCACGGTGACGAAGTAGCGCAGTTGACGCAGGTCCATATGAATTTCGTCTCAAGATCGCGTTGTCAGTATATTTGACGCGAATTCATGCGGAACCTAAGGTGCGCGGCATGTCGAGCCGCCGGTCATGGACCTGGCATCGACAACACAAAGACCGACAACTAGGAGACAAGTCATGAATCTGCATCGCCTTCTCGCTGGCACGGCGCTCGCGCCAGCACTCTTGCTGATCCCCGCCGCGCAAGCGCAAGTCACCGCTTTCGGCGTGCTGGACCTAGGTCTGAGCCGGGTCAGCGCTGCCGGCGCCGGCAGCCAGAGTCTGGTGAACGGCGACGGCAACACCTCCAGCCGAATCGGCTTTCGAGGCACCGAGGATCTGGGCGGCGGGCTTAAGGCCCATTTCTGGATTGAATCGGCCATCAATGTGGACAACGGCACCAGCGGCGCGACCAGCACCAACAACAAGGATTCCGTCAGCGGCGGCCTGACCTGGGGCCGGCGCTCGACCCTGGGTCTGCAAGGGAATTGGGGGGAGCTGCGCCTGGGCCGGGACTATGTGCCGAGCTTCAGCAACCTGACCACGGCCATGCATCCCTTCGGCACCAACGGCGTCGGCAGCTCAGGCGCACTGTTCTACCCGGTCAACACGGGCGGCACGACGGTTCGGACCTCGGTGCGCGCCTCCAACTCGGTGGGCTACCACCTGCCCGCCAACGCGGCCGGCGTCTATGGCACGCTGATGGTCGCCAGCGGCGAACAGCCCGGCGGCAGCGCCACCGCTTCGGATGGCAACCATCTGGGGCTGCGTCTGGGCTGGCGCCGTGGCAACTGGAATATGGCCGCCGCCACGGGCAAGACGCATTACGCGACCGGCGACTACACGCAGAGCAATGTGGGCGTGAATTACAAGCTCGGCCCGGCCAAGCTGATGGCGCTGTGGGGCCAGAACAAGGTAGGTGTCAGCAGCACGCGCGCGCTGATGCTGGGCACACAGTGGAACGTCAGCGCGCAGGGGGAGGTTCGCTTCGCCTACACCACATTGAAAGCCAGCCGCGTCGCCAGCGACGCCACGCATCTGGCTCTCGGCTACGTGCACGACCTTTCCAAGCGCACGGCCCTCTATGCGACAGTGGCACAGATCGATAACAAGGGCACGGGCACGCGCTTCAATGTCGGCCTTGCGCCGACCAGCGCAGGCGGCAAGAGTTCCGGGCTGGACGTCGGCTTGCGGCACAGCTTCTAAGTCCACGCAGGAGCGAAGGCCGCGGTCACAAGCTGGCAACACCGGCAGCCGCGGCCCAGCCCTCTTCACATCTGGAGAAAAGCGCCATGCTGGCTCAAAGACTTTCGTTGCTGCTTGCAGCGACCTTGCTGGCTGCCTGTGCTCATCAGGCCCAACCTTTGAATGAGGGCGCGCCACAGGTCACCGCCTGCCCGAGCGGCTTCAGTGCCGACATACGCTGCCTGGGCGGCCGCGACAGTGCTGGCGCCTTCTACCTGATTGCCATGCCCAAGGACTGGAATGGCCATCTGGTGATGCATGCGCATGGCGGGCCCCTTCTCGGCGCGCCCACGGCAAAGCGCGTAGAAGAAGACCTGATTCGCTGGTCCATCATGCCGCGTGCCGGCTACGCGTGGGCGGCTTCAAGCTTCCGTCAAGGCGGCGTCGAGGTGCGTGCGGCGGCTGAAGACACCGAGCGTCTGCGCCGCATCTTTGTCCAGCATGTGGCGAAACCGCAGCTGACTTTTCTGCACGGGCAATCATGGGGCGCGAGTGTCGCTGCCAAGGGCGGCGAGATGTTCACCCAAGGCAAGCCTTATGACGCGCTGCTGCTCAGCAACGGCGTGATCGGTGGCGGCACGCGGTCCTACGACTTCCGGCTCGATTTGCGCGTGGTCTACCAATACCTGTGCAACAACCACCCACGTCCCGACGAGCCGCAGTATCCCCTCTGGCAAGGTCTGCCTGAAGGCAGCACGCTGACACGCGCCGACCTCGATCAGCGCAGCAAGGACTGCCTGGGGCTGGGTCTCCCAGCCGCTGAGCGCAGCGCCGAACAAGCGCGCAAGCTGAAGACCATCGTCGATGTGATCCGGATCCCGGAGAGCAGCGTCGCAGGCCATCTGAACTGGGCGACTTTCCATTTCCAGGACATCTCCAGCAAGCGCACCCAGGGGCGCAATGTGTTCAGCAACATCGGCGTCGTCTATCGCGGATCCGGCAATGATGCGGCGCTCAATGCCGGCGTGCTTCGCTACGCCGCCGATCCGGCTGCAGTGGCCCGCTTCGGTGCCGACACCGATCCGAGTGGAAGTATTCCGGTGCCGGTACTCGCGGTGCATGGCATCGACGACCCAATCGCTTTTGTCGAGTTGGAATCTGTGTGGGAGGCGACCATGGCCCGAGCGGGCCGAGCTGATGGCTTGGTACAGGCATTCACCGGCGACAACAACCACAGCTACCTGAGCGACGCCACCTATGTCAGCGCACTGGCGGGCTTGACCGCCTGGGTGCAGCAGGGCCGCAAACCGACCCCGGTCACTCTGGATGCAGGCTGCAAACTGGCACAGGCCAGTTTCCCGTCCCCCTGCCGCTTCAAGCCCGACTACCGACCAGCAGCACTTGAAAGCCGGGTGCCCACGCGCCGCTGAGGCCGAGCGGTTCCATGCGCAGCAACCAGCACACGCAGCGACTGACGCTGCTAGCGCTGCGCCAATGCGGACCGCAAGCTGAATTCGGGAAGATGCAAGCGTCAATCAACTAGAAAATCGCCACAACAGTGGAGGAAAGGCTCAGCGTGCTCGTGGAGTCAGGGGCACGGGAACAAACGGCTGGCGTCATCCATTTGTCGGCCTGCCCGACTTGCGTCTGAGTCCACTGCAAGTGCGCTTTCTAGCTGGTTGGATCTATTAAAGAGTGCTTTAGTAGATCACTCTGACATTCAAGCCGGCTTTCATACCGCCAGACGATGCGCAGCAAGGGCACCCACGCGAGTTCCACCACCCTGGGCGGAACTGTTCAGGCCTTCGTGCCGCATCCCCTGCCGCCCAGCGGTCCAGCTCTGGCTAAGGGCTCGTTCTCCTCGCTGAACCATGCACTGGAGAGCTTAGACAGCTCGACTTCGGCCAATTTCGACCGAAGACGTCCAGCTGCATCCGCTGCTTGGTTTACCCATTGAGCATTAGACTCAGCCAAAACGGAAAAACGGCCTAGACGCTTTCGCATCTAGGCCGTTGATTTCTCTTCTTATTCTTGGTCGGGGCGGCGGGATTCGAACTCGCGACCCCTTGCACCCCATGCAAGTGCGCTACCAGGCTGCGCTACGCCCCGACGAAGCCTTGCATTATAGGGCAATAAACACGCTCTAAGCAAGCAAAGACTCACGTATCGACATCAATTCCTTGCGGACCTGATCGAGCGACAGCGAGCCCGGGCTACCAATCATCACCTCGGTGTCAGACTCGGTCTCAGACTCCGCGAAAGCCTCGCCATTGAACTCGCCTGCTGCCAAGGCTTCATCATGGAAAGCCTGTGCGGGATCCAGCCGCTGAGAGCCCAGCTCTCCGAGCTGATTGCGTGCCCCCGAAATCGTGAAGCCTTGGTCGTACAAGAGATCGCGGATGCGGCGAATCAACAGCACTTCATGGTGCTGGTAGTAGCGCCGATTGCCGCGCCGCTTCATCGGCTTGAGCTGCGTGAACTCCTGCTCCCAGTAGCGCAGCACATAGGGCTTCACGCCACACAACTCGCTGACTTCACCGATCGTGAAGTAGCGTTTGGCAGGAATCGCGGGAAGCGCTTTGTCCATTGAAATCAAGGGCTTCAGGTGGGGAGGTCAGACTCTACTCGAAGTCTTCAGCGGCAGGTGTATCACCTTGCACCTGTCCCTTGAGCTTGTGGCTGGCGTGGAAGGTCACAACATTGCGCGCCTTGATGGGAATCGCCTCACCGGTGCGCGGATTCCGTCCTGGGCGCGGCGCCTTGCGCCGGATATTGAAATTGCCGTAGCCGGAAAGCTTCACATCCCGACCCGTCACCAGGCTGGCATGGATGATGTCGAAGAACGCTTCGACCATGTCCTTGGACTCGCGCTTGTTCAAGCCCAGCTTGTCGAACAGCAGCTCGGCCAGGTCAGCCTTGGTCAGCGTGGGCGTCTCAAGGCTGGGGAGCAGCACGCGGGCAACTGCCTCGCGGATCTCGTCGTCATTGGTGCTCATCAGGTTCCCTCGTCAACCACGCAGTTTCGCGCCCAGTTCGGCAGCAAGCAGCGCAAGCACTGCGGCCATTGCTTCTTCGATGCGCTCATCGGTCAGCGTGGCCTCCTCGTCCAGCAGCTCAAGGCGCACAGCCAGACTGCGCTCGCCAGACTGAAGCTCGGCCGTAGGCTGTGCTGGCTTGAACACGTCGAACAGCTTGGCCGAACGAATCAGGCCACCATGCGCCTTGGCGATCGTGGCCATCAAAGCCTCGTGCGTCACCTTCTCGCCGACGATCACAGCAATGTCCCGAAGCACCGCCTGCTGGCGCGGTACGCCCTGACCCTTGGGCAAGGTGCGCGCCATCACTGCATCCAAGGTCAGCTCAAAGACGACCGGTGCGGTGGGCAGTTCATAGCCCTGGCGCCACTTGGGATGCAACTCGCCGATCACGCCGATCTCGACACCATCGAGCTCCACGCGCGCACTGCGGCCGGGGTGCAGCGCCGGATGTTCGGCTGCCACAAAGCGCAGCTGGCGCGGCGCGAACAGCGCCTCGACATCGCCCTTCACGTCGAAGAAGTCGACCTGCCGCTCCTTGGCTCCCCACTGCTGCTGGTCCACAGGGCCCCAGGCCAGGCCGGCAACGCGCATGGGCTGATTCACACCGGCAATGCTGCTGTCGCTCTCCGGCACCGAAGCATCGCGCAGGAACACGCGGCCGATCTCGAACACCCGGACGCGCGGCGCCTTGCGCGTCAGGTTGTAGCGCAGCACATTGACCAGGCTGCCCAGCAGGCTGCTGCGCATCACGGCCAGCGGCGCGGCAATGGGGTTGAGCAACTGGATGGGCTTGTCGTTACCCGCCAGTTCGCGCTCCCAGCGCTCTTCAACGAAGCTGAAGTTAATGGTCTCGAAATAGTCCCGAGCCGCCAGTGCGTGGCGCAGCGCGTGCACCGAGCGGCGCGACTCCGAGCGCACCTTGCCGACCACCGGCGCCAGCGGCGGCGTGGCCGGCAGCTTGGGGTAGCCGAGCACGCGGATCACTTCCTCGATCAGGTCTTCCTCGATCTGGATGTCGAAACGCCAGCTCGGCGGCGTCACGGTGATCACGCCGGCCGTCTCGCTGAACTCCAGGCCCAGACGCTTGAACACGCCTGCGCAGTCAGCCTGCGTGACGGGCATGCCAATCACCTTGGCGGCGCGCTCGATGCGCAGCGCCACCGGCTTGCGCTCCGGCATCGCAACGACATGGTCGTCCATCGGACCCGCCTCGCCGCCGCAGATCTCAAGGATCAGCTGCGTGATGCGCTCGATGTGCTCGACGGTCTGCGCCGGATCGACGCCGCGCTCGAAGCGATGGCCGGCGTCGGTCGAGAAGTTGTAGCGGCGCGAGCGCCCAGCCACGGCCTTGGGCCACCAGAAGGCGGCCTCGACATAGACATTCTTGGTGTCATCGGACACCGCGGTAGCGTCGCCGCCCATGACGCCGGCGAGCGACTCGACCTGCCGGCTGTCGGCGATCACGCCGACCTGCTCATCCACTTCGATGGTGTTGCCGTTTAGCAGCTTGAGCTGTTCGCCCTTGCGGCCCCAACGCACCACCAGCTCGTCGTGGATCTTGTCCAGATCGAAGATGTGCGAAGGCCGGCCCAGCTCGAACATCACGTAGTTGGAGATGTCCACCAGCGGCGAGACCGAGCGCTGGCCACAACGCGCCAGACGCTCAACAATCCAGTCAGGCGTCTTGGCTTTCGTGTCGACCCCGCGCACGATGCGACCCGAGAAGCGACCGCACAGATCGGCCGCCTCCACGCGCACCGGCAGCTTGTCCTGGTGCTTAACTGGCACGGCCGGAAAGCTGGGGGCCTGCAACGGCGTACCCGTCAGCGCCGAAACCTCCCGGGCGATGCCATAGACGCTCAGGCAATGCGCCAGGTTGGGCGTCAGCTTGAGCGTGAACAGCATGTCGTCGAGCTTCAGATGCTCGCGGATGTCCTGGCCGATCAATGCATCGGACGCCAGCTCCAGCAGGCCGCCATGGTCCTCGCTGAGCTTGAGCTCGCGCGCCGAGCAAAGCATGCCAAAGCTCTCCACGCCGCGCAGCTTGCCCTTGCCGATCATGAAGGGCTTGCCGTCCTCGCCCGGGGGCAGCTCGGCGCCGATGGTGGCCAGCGGAACCTTGATACCGGCCCTCGCATTGGGCGCGCCGCAAACGATCTGCAGCGGCTCTGCCCCGCCAGCATTGACCGTGCACACGCGCAGCTTGTCTGCGTTAGGGTGCTGCTCGGCGGTCAGGATCTCGGCCACGACGATGCCGCTGAAGGGCGGCGCCACCGGGCGCAGCTCTTCGACCTCCAGGCCGGACATGGTCAGCAGCTCGGCCAGCTCTTGCGTGTTCAGGGTGGGGTTGCAGAAGCTCCGCAGCCAGGACTCGGGGAATTGCATGTTCTGTACTCTTCAGGCGTTCGATGGCGGGTATTCGTCAGCTACAGGATCAGCTCACTTGAACTGGCTCAGGAAGCGCAGATCACCGTCGAAGAACAGGCGCAAGTCGTTCACGCCGTAGCGAAGCATGGCCAGGCGGTCGATGCCCGAGCCGAAGGCGAAGCCGATATAACGTTCCGGGTCCAGGCCCATATTGCGGATCACCTGGGGGTGAACCTGGCCCGAGCCGGAGACCTCCAGCCAGCGCCCTTTCAGCGGACCCGAGCCAAACATCATGTCGATCTCTGCACTGGGCTCGGTGAAGGGGAAATAGCTGGGGCGGAAGCGGATCTCCATGTCCGTCGTCTCGAAGAACTGCTGCATGAAGTTCACGTAGACGGACTTGAGGTCCTTGAAGGAGATGTTCTCGCCCACCCACAGACCCTCGACCTGGTGGAACATCGGCGAGTGCGTCGCGTCGCTGTCCACGCGGTAGGTGCGGCCCGGCGCGATCACGCGGATCTCGGGCATCGCCTGGCCGGCATCGATCAGCGCCTGATGCTTCTTCACATGCTGCACCGCATAGCGGATCTGCATCGGGCTGGTGTGCGTGCGCAGCACATGGCCGCCTTCGATGTAGAAGGTGTCGTGCATCGAGCGGGCCGGATGGTCTTCCGGCGTGTTCAGCGCCGTGAAATTGAACCAGTCGTTCTCGATCTCGGGTCCATCGGCCACGTCAAAACCCATCGAGCCGAAGATGGCCTCGATGCGCTCCATCGCTCGCGTGATCGGGTGCAGGCCGCCGGTGCCACGCTGGCGACCTGGCAACGAGACATCGAGTGCCTCGGCCTTCAGCTGCTTCTCCAGCTCGGCATCGGCCAAGGCCTGACGGCGCGCGTTCAGCGCGGCCTCGATGCCGGTCTTGAGCTGGTTGATCTGGGCGCCGCGGGTCTTCTTTTCCTCGACCGTCAGGCTGGCCAGGCCCTTCATCAGCTCGGTCACCTGGCCGCTCTTGCCGATAAATCGGGCTTTGGCGTTCTCCAGGTCGGCGGGCGTGGCAGCAGCGGCAAATTCGGCGGCCGCCGTCTCTAGCAGTTGATCGAGGTCGTTCATCGCGGGGCGACTCAGAGTATTCGGTACGTAAGAATGAGAAAAGGCCGAGCACCAGGGTGTCGGCCTTTAAAGGCGCGCCTCGGCCAGAAGCCGAGGCAGCCGCAGCGCCCCTGAGGGCGCTGGCAGCAATTAAGCGAGAGCGGCCTTCACCTTGGCAAAGATGCTGGCAAAACCAGCCGGATCGTTGACGGCGAGATCGGCCAGGACCTTGCGGTCGATGTCGATCTGGGCCTTCTTCAGGCCTGCAACGAACTTGCTGTAGCTCAGACCCAGGCCACGGCTTGCCGCGTTGATACGGGCAATCCACAGCGCACGGAACACGCGCTTCTTGGCACGGCGGTCACGGTAGGCGTATTGGCCTGCCTTCATCACCGCCTGTTTGGCGATGCGGAAGACATTCTTACGACGACCACGGAAGCCCTTGGCCAGAGCCAGGACCTTCTTGTGACGGGCACGTGCGGTAACACCACGTTTAACGCGAGGCATATTAAATCTCCTTTAGTTAAATGGTGGAATTACAGACCAGCAAAGGGCAGCATCTGAGCGATGTGACCCATGTTGGTTTCGTGCACAGTCGTCGTACCGCGCAGGTGACGCTTGTTCTTCGTGGTCTTCTTGGTCAGGATGTGGCGCTTGAACGCCTGACCGCGCTTGACGGTACCACCCGGACGCACGCGAAAACGCTTCTTCGCGCTGCTCTTGGTCTTCATTTTGGGCATGTTATTGCTCCTTTTAAGATGTCCCAGGGGCGGTTGCGGGACTCGCAACACTTGCTAGCCTCTGGAGACTAATAAGCCCGCCGACGACCAAATCGACGGGCCTGAACTCTGCAAGGCGCACGGCCTTGCGGCCGCTCGCCGGGCCGCTCGCAGGAGCGGCCGGTCTGCAAATCCAAAAGGGCCAACGCCCGCTTGGATTTGCGCCCCTGGAGGGGGCGGGCCCGCGTTTTCCGCGGGCCGGAGGCTCAACGCTTCTTCGGCGCAAGAACCATGATCATCTGCCGGCCTTCCAGCTTGGGCATGTTCTCGACCACGGCCACATCAGACAACTCGTCTCGAATGCGCTCAAGCAGCCGCATGCCGATGTCCTGGTGCGTAATCTCGCGGCCGCGATAGCGCAGCGTGACCTTGCCCTTGTCGCCGTCTTCCGCGATGAAGCGACGCAGATTGCGCATCTTGATCTGGTAGTCGCCCTCGTCCGTACCCGGACGGAACTTCACTTCCTTGATCTCGATGACCTTCTGCTTGGACTTCGCCTCGGCTGCACGCTTCTGCTCGATGTACTTGAACTTTCCGTAGTCCATCAAACGACACACCGGCGGCGTCGCTGTGGCGGAAATCTCAACCAAGTCCACGTCCAGATCGCCTGCCATACGCAGGGCTTCCTGGATGCTCACGATACCCAGAGGCTCGTTTTCCGGCCCGTTCAGACGGACTTCGGGAGCAAGAATTTCACGGTTCAGCCGATGCTTGCGCTCGGGAATCGCACGACGGTCAGCAAAAGTAGCGATGGTGCATACCTTTCAATGGACCCCAAGGCGAGAGGCCCAAACACAAGCAAAAGCGCGCCCTGATCGAACCACTCAGGCCTTGGAGGCGATGTCAGCCGAGAGCTTTTCAACAAAGCTGTCCAGGGACATCACACCCAGGTCTTGGTTGCCTCGGGCGCGCACCGCGACGGCCCCGTTTGCCTTCTCCTTGTCGCCAACGACCAGGATGAACGGAACCTTCTGCAAAGAATGCTCGCGGATTTTATACGTGATTTTCTCGTTCCGCAAATCGCTCGCCACCCTAACTCCTTGTTTTTGCAGCGATTTCACAATTTCCGCAACGTAATCAGCCTGCGCATCGGTGATATTGGCCACCACCACCTGGGTCGGAGCCAGCCAGGTGGGCAGCGCGCCGGAATGCTGCTCGATCAGGATGCCGATGAAGCGCTCCAGGCTGCCCACGATGGCACGGTGCAACATCACCGGCGTCTTGTGCTGGCCATCTTGGTCAACGAACTCGGCACCCAGACGCCCCGGCATCGAGAAGTCCACCTGCATGGTGCCGCACTGCCACTGGCGACCCAGCGCATCCTTCAGCGTGTACTCGATCTTGGGGCCGTAGAAAGCGCCATCGCCCGGAGCGATGATGAACTCCACACCCGACGCACGCAGCGATTCCATCAGCGCGAACTCAGCCTTGTCCCAGACTTCGTCCGAGCCGATACGCGCCTCGGGGCGCGTCGCCACCTTGTAGATGATGTCGGTGAAGCCAAAGTCCTTGTAGACCTTCTGCAGCAGGGCCGTGTAGTTGACGCACTCCTGCAGGATCTGGTCCTCGGTGCAGAAGATGTGGCCGTCGTCCTGCGTGAAGCCGCGCACGCGCATGATGCCGTGCAGGCCGCCCGTGGGCTCGTTGCGGTGGCACTGGCCGAATTCGCCGAAGCGCAGTGGCAGGTCGCGGTAGCTCTTGATGCCGTGCTTGAAGATCAGGATGTGACCCGGGCAGTTCATCGGCTTGAGCGCGTAGTCGCGCTTCTCCGACTCGGTCGTGAACATATTGTCGCGGTACTTGTCCCAGTGGCCGGTCGCTTCCCACAGCGTCTTGTCGAGCAACTGCGGGCCCTTGACCTCCTGGTAACCGTTGTCTCGGTAGACGCGGCGCATGTACTGCTCCACCTCCTGCCAGACCGTCCAGCCCTTGGGGTGCCAGAACACCACGCCCGGCGCATGCTCGTCGATGTGGAACAGACCAAGTTCCTTGCCCAGCTTGCGGTGGTCGCGCTTCTCGGCCTCCTCCAGCATGGTCAGGTACTTCTGCAGATCATCCTTGCTGGCCCAGGCCGTGCCATAGATGCGCTGAAGCTGCTCGTTGCGATGGTCGCCGCGCCAGTAGGCACCAGCCACCTTCATCAGCTTGAAGTGCTTGAGCTTGCCGGTGGACGGCACGTGCGGGCCGCGGCACAGGTCGGTGAACTTGCCTTCGGCGTAGAGCGACACGGCCTGGTCAGCCGGGATGCTCTCAATGATCTCGGCCTTGTAGGCCTCGCCGATACCCTTGAAGTAGCTCACCGCCTCGTCACGCGGCAGCACCGAGCGGACGACCTTTTCGTCTTTCTTGGCCAGTTCGCTCATCTTCGACTCGATGGCCGCCAGGTCCTCGGGGGTGAACGGACGCTTGTACGAGAAGTCGTAATAGAAGCCATGCTCGATCACCGGGCCGATGGTGACCTGGGCCTCAGGAAACAGTTCCTTGACGGCGTAGGCCAGCAAGTGGGCCGTCGAATGACGAATCACCTCCAGGCCGTCAGCATCCTTGTCGGTGATGATGGCCAGCTGCGTGTCAGCCTCGATGAGGTAGCTGGTGTCGACCAGTTGAGCGGCATCGCCCTTGCCGACACGGCCAGCCAGCGCCGCCTTGGCCAGGCCAGCGCCAATCGAAGCGGCGACATCAGCCACGGTCACTGCCTGCGCGAATTCGCGCTTGGAACCATCAGGCAATTGAATCGAGATCATCGAGAAACTCCATGAGCACCCGGGCATTCGGATGCGAAAAACAAAAAAGCGCGGCCTGGTGCCGCGCTTCATTGGGGTGCTGCAAAAACAGCTAAGGGGAAAGACGTGACGAGCCGCGGCCGACTAACAAACCTTTGCAGTGGAGGTCGTAGTTCGCGGTGTCATAACCATCGTGCCTTTCTCGCCCTTGTTGTCTGAAGATG
>PNNH01000090.1 GCA_013824165.1 Methylibium sp.
CACCGAGGCCTCGCCGCGCGGCCAGCCCAACAGGCGACCCGCCAGATGCACGCCCGACAGCTTGCCCGCCACCGACACGGCCAACAGCAAGCCGGCCGCCAGGAACACGGCAAAGCCGCCCATCTCCCAGGTGGTGCGCAGCCCGGTGCTGAGGAAAAACACCGGCATCAGCGTCAGCAGCACATGGTGGCGCAGCAGATCCAGCTGGGCCTGCTCGAACCAGTCTGCATCAAGCACCACACCTGCCAGGAAGGCACCCACCATGAAGTGCAAACCTGCCCAGTCAGCGCCCAGCGCCGCCAGAATCAGCCACACCAGGCTCACAGGCCAGCGGTCCGCGGGCCGCAACCATCGCATTAGGCGTCGCAAGGCCCAGGTCGCGAGGGCGAACAGCAGCAGAAAAGCCAGCTGTCGCCCGACCCGACCCCAGTCCATCAGCACCAGGGCCAGCACGCTCCAGATGGCGATGTCGTCCAGGCTGGCGTAGCGCAGGATGCGCTGCCCCAGCGGCTCGCGCAGGATCTGCAGCTTCTCCATCAGCAAGATCAGTATGGGCAAGGCCGTCACGGCGCAGGCCATGCCCACACCCAGGACAAACTGCCAAGGTGTCGCCCGCACGCCCATCCAGCCTGAGGAATACAGCAGCATCAACAATGCCGCCCCTGCGCCCAGCAACAGCGGCATGCCCAGAGCCAGCCCGGCGGTGATGCCGCTATCCACGCGGTTTTCCCAGGCTTTCTTCAGATCGAGCTCAATGCCGGCGATCCACACGAACAGCATGACCGCCCACCAGGCGATGCCATTGAGCGCCTGCACAACCGGTGCATTGAAAACGAACTCGTAGTAGCCGGGAAACCAACTGCCAAGCACACCCGGTCCCAGCAGAATGCCGCCGACGATCTGCACCACCGCCAGCGGCGCCACGCGATCCAGGCCAGCCAGGCGCCAGATCAGGTAGGGCACGGCGAAGATCAGCGCCAGCGCGATCAGGTAGATCTCGACGGTCGTCATGGCGTTCGGCGGATCATCCGGGCAGCTGCAGCAACTCGATCGGCGCCCGCCCGCTGGCGGCACTGATCAGCCCCAGCACGCGCGCCGGCTCGCTGCCCACCATGGCCCAGCTGAAGCGCCAGCCCCAGTTGCCGCCTAGCACGCCCGGGATGTTCATGCGGTGGCTGCTGGACAGGCCCAGCACATCCTGCAGCGGGAACACCACGGTATTGGCCACCGAGTTGCAGCAGGCGCGGATCATCGCCCAATGCACATCGTGCGCGCCACAGGCCAGGTAGCTGCCGGCGAAGGCACGCTCGCGCGGGCTGGCGTTATCCCACCAACCGCGCACCGTGTCGTTGTCGTGCGTGCCGGTGTAGGCCACGCTTTCGCGCGGCCACATCTGCGGCAGGAACTCATGCGTGCCGTCGCCGCCGAAGCCGAACTGCAAGATCTTCATGCCGGGGAAGCCGCAGCCGTCCCTCAGCTGGTGCACATCCTCGGTGATGAAGCCCAGGTCCTCGGCCACGATGGGCAGCTGGCCCAGCGCTTTGGCAATCGCATCGAACAAGGCCTGGCCGGGGCCAGCGACCCAGCGCCCGCGCTTTGCATCCGGGCTGTCGCCGGGTATCTCGTAATAGCCGGCAAAGCCGCGGAAGTGGTCGATGCGGAACACATCGGCCTGCACCAGCGCACGCCGCACGCGCGCCGTCCACCAGGCATAGCCCTCGGCCGCCATGCGGTCCCAGCGGTAGAGCGGATTGCCCCAGCGCTGACCCTCGGCCGACAGCGCGTCAGGCGGCACGCCCGCCACCACCGTCGTCTGGAACTGCTCGTCCAGAAAATACAGATCTGGCCGCGACCAGCAGTCAGCGCTGTCATGCGCCACGAAGATCGGCAGATCGCCCATCAGCGCCACGCCCTTGCCATTCGCAAAGGCCTTCAACGCGCGGGCCTGCACATCGAAGCACCACTGCACGAAGCGCCAGAAGTCGATCTCGGCTGCGTGCTGCACGCGCGCCGCAGCCAGAGCCGCCGGCTCGCGGCGTGCCAGTGCCGGCTGCCATGTCCACCAGGGCTGGCCGCCGAGCGGCGCACGGATGGCCATGAACAGCGCGTAGTCCTCCAGCCATTCGCGCTCGGCCGCACACCAGGCGGCAAACTCGGCGCGGTCGGCCGCCGCGGCGCCTGCGAAGAAACCTTGCGCCGCGGCGCGCAGCTGCTGTTCGCGCCAGGGTGTGACACGGCCATAGTCCACGCGCAGGGCATCGAAGTCGGGCAGCACCGGCGCGGCCAGCCAGCCCTTGGCCACCAGGGGCTCCAGCGCCACCATCCAGGGGCTGCCGGCAAAGGCCGAGACGCCCTGGTAGGGGCTGTCGCCCGGGCCGATCGGCGTGGTCGGCAGCAGCTGCCAGATGCGCTGGCCGGCGCTGGCCAGCCAGTCGACGAAGCGGTAGGCCTCGGGGCCGAAGTCGCCCATGCCATGCGGGCCGGGCAGCGAGGTGATGTGCAGCAGCACACCGGCGGAGCGTTGTTTCAGCAAGTCCATGGCGTCGTCAGTGTCGCGGATTCAAGGATGAGGCGCGCAGCAGCAGCAGACCGCGCGCAGGAACGTCGAAGGGCTGGCCCGGGGTCAGGTCTTTCACAGGCGCCGCCAGCGCGCCGCTGCTGTCCAGCAGCAGGGTCCAGGCCGGCGCATCGCCCAGGCAGAAGGCCTGCGCCTGCGGCTCGGGGTTGAAGAGCAGCGCCAGCTGCGGCGCCGCGGCGGCGCCGGCCAGGCGCAGCAGGCAGGCAAAGGCGCGCTGGCCGGCATCGTGCCAGTCGTGCAGCTGCATCTCGTGGCCGTCGGGCCGCAGCCACAGGATGCTGGCGTCGCCCGCACTCCCCTGCCCGGGCGGCACGAACCAGCGCGCATGGCGCAGCAGCGGCTCAGCACGGCGCAGCTGCAGCAGGCGGCCGACAAAGGCACTGAGCGACTCGCGCTGCGGCTGCGACCAGTCCAGCCAGCCGATCGGGCCGTCCTGGCAGTAGGCGTTGTTGTTGCCGCCCTGGCTGTTGGCCAGCTCGTCGCCGGCGTTGAGCATCGGCGTGCCCTGTGCCAGCAGCAGCGTGGCCAGCATCGCGCGGCGCACGCGCTCGCGCGCCTGGCTCACCGCGGCATCGTCGCTCGGCCCCTCGACACCGTAGTTGGCGCTGAGCTCGCCGTCGCGGCCGTCGCGGTTGTCCTCGCCGTTCGCCTCGTTGTGCTTGTGCGCGTAGCTGAGCAGATCGTGCAGCGTGTAGCCGTCGTGCACCGCGATGAAGTTGACCGAGGCGCCCGGCGGCCGCTGGCCATGGTGGAACAGGTCGCTGGAGGCGCTGAAGCGCCGCGCGAACTCACCGCGGCCCACTCGCGCCGCGCCGGCGAGCTGATCGGCCAGCCAGTAGCCGCGCACCGCGTCGCGGAACTTGTCGTTCCACTCCAGGAAGCGGCCCGGGAAACGCCCGAGCTGGTAGCCATGGTCCCCGGCGTCCCAGGGTTCGGCGATCAGGTGCACGCTGTTCAGCACCGGGTCCTGGCGCAAGACGGTGAAGAAGGCCGCCTGCGGGTCATAGCCGTGGCGGGTGCGGCCCAGCACCGGCGCCAGATCGAAGCGGAAGCCATCGACCCCCATCTCTTCCACCCAGTAGCGCAGCGAGTCCAGCACCAGCTGCGTCACGCGCGGGTGCCGCACATTGAGCGTGTTGCCGCATGCGCTGAGGTTCTCGAGCCGCGCCGGGTCATCCTCGGCCAGGCGGTAGTAGCTCGCCTGATCGAGGCCGCGCAGGCTCAGCGTCGGGCCGTACTGGTTGCCTTCGGGCGTGTGGTTGTAGACCACATCGAGCACCACCTCCAGCCCGGCCTCATGCAAGGCCTGCACCATGTTGCGGAACTCCTGCGTCACGGCAGCCGGATCGCTGCGCAGCGCGGCGCTCGCCAGCCGTGGGTCGGGGCAGAAGAAGCCCAGCGTGTTGTAGCCCCAGTAGTTGCGCAGGCCGGTGTCGGCCAGATGCGGCTCGTCGATCGCGTAGTGCACCGGCAGCAGCGACAGCGTGGTGACGCCCAGCGCCTTGAAATGCGCAATCGCCGCCGGATGCGCCAGCGCCGCATAGCTGCCGCGCAGCGCCTCGGGGATGCCCGGATGCTGCATCGAGAAGCCCTTCACATGCACCTCGTACAGCACCACCTCCGGCAGCGCATGGCGCGGTGCGCTGGCGCGCGGCCCCGGCCGGGGCAGCGGCGCGGCGACCCGGGCCTTGAGCGCATGCAGCGCGTTGTCGCGCTCGTCCAGCGCCTGCGGCCCATCGGGATGGCCGAGCGGGTAGCCATGATGCTCGGCCCGCCAGGCGAAGCGGCCGACGATCTCGCGGGCATAGGGATCGAGCAGCAGCTTGTGCGCGTTGAAGCGATGCCCCTCGTGCGGCGCATGCGGCCCGTGCGCGCGCAGGCCGTAGACCAGGCCGGCACCGGCGCCCGGCAGAAAGCCGTGGAAGACGCAATCCACCGGCCCCTGCAGCGCATAGCGGCGCAGCTCGCGCTGGCCGGCTGCGTCGAAAACGCAAAGCTCGATGCGCGTGGCATGTTCGGAGAACACTGCGAAATTGACGCCGCCATCGCGCGCCTGCGCGCCCAGCGGCTCATGGCGGCCGGGCTGCAGCGACTGGGCAAGTTGCAGGCTCATGCGGGCACCAGGAACAAGGTGGCCAGCGGCGGCAACGTCAGCGTGAGCTGGCCCTCGATGACGGGCAGCACGCGGTCCAGATTGCCAGCATTGCTGCCGCCGTAGTGGGAGGAATCGGTGTTCAGCACCTCGCGCCAGGCCGCAGCGCCCGCCGGCGCGGGCAGGCGGTACTCAGGCCGTGGCACCGGTGTGAAGTTGCACACCACGATGACGCAGCCGCCCTGCCCGTCGTGGCGCGCCCAGGCCAGCACGGACTGCTCGCGGTCCTCGGCCTGCAGCCACTGAAAGCCGGCCGGCTCGCAATCCAGCCGGTGCAGCGCGGGCTGGCTGCGATAGAGCCGGTTCAGGTCGCGCAGCAGGCGCTGCACGCCAGCGTGGCGCGCATCGTCCAGCAGCGCCCAGGGCAGCTCGGCGTCGTGGTTCCACTCGCTGGGCTGCGCGAACTCCTGGCCCATGAAGAGCAGCTTCTTGCCGGGGTGCCCCCACATGAAACCGTAGTAGGCGCGCAGATTGGCATAACGCTGCCATTGCGCAGTGTCATTCGGATCGCCCGGCATCTTGCCCAGCAGCGAGCCCTTGCCATGCACCACCTCGTCGTGCGAGAGCGGCAGCACGAAGTTCTCGCTGAAGGCGTAGACCAGACCGAAACTCAGCTTGTCGTGGTGCCAGCGGCGGTGGATCGGGTCCTCGCGCATATAGGCCAGCGTGTCGTTCATCCAGCCCATATTCCATTTGTAGTGGAAGCCCAGGCCGCCGGCATCGACCGGGGCCGACACCTGCGGAAAGGCGGTCGATTCCTCGGCCACGCTGATCGCGCCCGGCTGCTCGGCACCCAGGCGCTGATTGAGCTGCTTGAGCAAGGCGATGGCCTCGAAGTTCTCGCGTCCGCCCTGCGCATTGGGCAGCCACTCGCCCGCCGGGCGCGAGTAGTCGCGATACAGCATCGACGCCACTGCGTCCACACGCAGGCCGTCCACGCCCCAGCGCTCGCCCCAGTAGAGCGCGCTGCCCACCAGGAACTGGCGCACCTGCGGCCGGCTGAAGTCGTAGATGAGCGTGTTCCAGTCGCGGTGCAGGCCCTCGCGCGGGTCGGCGTATTCGTAAAGCGGCGTGCCGTCGAATTGCGCAAGCCCATGCGCGTCCATCGGGAAATGAGCCGGCACCCAGTCCAGCAGCAGGCCTAGGCCGGCGGCATGGCAGGCAGCGACGAAGCGCGCAAAGCCTTCGGGCGGTCCGAAGCGCGCCGATGGGGCGTACAGGCCCAGGCACTGGTAGCCCCAGGAGCCGTCGAAGGGGTGTTCGCTGATCGGCAGCAGTTCGATATGCGTGAAGCCCAAGTCGGCGGCATAGGCCGGCAGGCTGGCAGCCAGTTCATCCCAGCTTGGGAAGCGGCCGTCCGGCCGGCGCCAAGAGGCCGCATGCACCTCGTAGATGGCGATCGGCGCATCGCGCCGGTTGGCCGCGGCGCGCGCGGCCGGCAAGGTCGGCAGCGGCGGCAGCGCGGCCACCAGGCTGGCCGTATCGGGGCGCAGCTCGGCGGCAAAGGCAAAGGGGTCGGCCTTCAGCGGCAGCAACCGGCCGTCGGGCCCGAGCAGTTCGTACTTGTAGCGGTCGCCGGCGGCGACATGCGGGATGAAGAGCTCCCACACCCCGGCCTCGGCATGCCGGCGCATCACATGGCGCCGTCCGTCCCAGTTGTTGAAGCTGCCGACCACGCTGACGCGCCGCGCATGCGGAGCCCATACGGCAAAGCGCACGCCAGCCACGTCACTGATCTGCAGCGAATGGGCTCCCAGCACGGTGTAGGGGCGCGGATGCTCGCCGCGCGCCAGCAACTGCAGATCCGCGTCCGCCAACAGCGGGCCGAAGGCGTAGGCATCGGCATAGCGCTCTTCCAGCCCGTCGTCCCAGCGCACCTGCAGGCGGTAGTCGAAGCGCATGCGGCGGCGCGGCAGCGGCGCCTCGAACAGACCGCCGGCACGGTGCGGCAGGCTGGCCACCAGGCGGCCGCTGGCCGCTTCGAGCAGCATCACACCGGCGGCGCTGGGCAGCAGTGCGCGCATCCACAGCCGGCCGTCATCCGCATCAAGATGCAGGCCCAGCACGGAGAAGGGATCGCCGTGGCGGGCCTCCAGCAGGGCCTGGGTCTGGGCGTCGTCCAGCATGGCGGCGGGGTCAGGCCTTGTCAGCCGAGGCCGACATCGCCAAGGCTCTTGGCGGACCAGACGCGCTCGGCGTATTCCGCCACCGTGCGGTCGGCCGAGAACCAGCCCATGCCGGCCACGTTGGCGACCGCGCGCTGTCCCCAGGCGGCCGGATCGCGGTAGAGCGCGTCAACCTGCTGCTGCGCCTCGACATAGGCGGCAAAGTCGGCCATCAGCAGATAGGGGTCGCTGCCAAGCAGTTTGTCCACCAGGCTGCGGTAGCGGCCGGCATCGCCGCCGCTGAAGTCGCCATGGGCGATCGCGTCCAGCACCGCCTGCAGCTTGCGATTGCCCTCGACATACAGGCGCGGGTCGTAGCCCAGCGACTTGATGCGGGCCACCTCCTCGGTGCGCAGGCCGAAGACGAACATGTTCTGCTCGCCCATGGCCTGGGCCATCTCGATATTGGCGCCGTCCCAGGTGCCGATGGTCAGCGCGCCATTGAGGGCGAACTTCATATTGCCGGTGCCCGAGGCCTCGGTGCCGGCGGTGGAGATCTGTTCCGACAGATCAGCCGCCGGGATGATGGTTTCGGCCAGGCTGACGCCGTAATTGGGCAGGAAGACGAGCTTGAGTTTTTCACCCACACGCGGATCGCTGTTCACCACGCGGCCCACATCGTGCGCCAGCTGGATGATGCTCTTGGCCATCGCATAGGCCGAGGCCGCCTTGCCAGCCAGGATCACGGTGCGCGGCACCCAGTTGGCACCCGGGTCGGCGACGATGGCCTGGTAGCGCGCAATTACATGCAGGATGTTGAGCAGCTGGCGCTTGTATTCGTGGATGCGCTTGATCTGCACATCGAACAGGCTGTCGGTGTTGACGACCAGACCCAGCTCACGGCGGATTAGCGCGGCCAGCCGCTGCTTGTTGACGTGTTTGACCGCCATGAACTCGGCGGCCAGCATCGCATCGCAGGCCAGGGGCTTGAGCTGCGCGAGCTGCGACAGGTCCTGGCGCCAGCCTTGGCCGATGCGCGCATCCAGCACGCTGCCCAGAGCCGGATTGGCTTGCTGCAGCCAGCGCCGCGGCGTAACGCCGTTGGTGACGTTGTGGAAGCGCTCCGGGAACAGCTGCGCATAGTCGGCAAAGATGGTCTGCACCATCAGCTCGGAATGCAGCGCCGCCACGCCGTTGACGCGGTGCGAGGCCACCACGGCCAGCGCAGCCATGCGCACGCGGCGCTCGCCGCCATGGGTGCCGCCTTCGTCGATCAGCGAGACGCGCGCCAGCAGCGCATCGTCACCCGGGCAGCGCGCGCGCACCTGCTGCAGGAAGCGGTGGTTGATCTCGTAGATGATCTCCAGATGGCGCGGCAGCAGGGCCTCGAACAGGCGCACCGGCCAGGTTTCCAGCGCCTCGGGCATCAGCGTGTGGTTGGTGTAGGACACCGCCTGGCGCGTGATCGCCCAGGCGGCCTCCCAGGCCAGGCCATGCTCGTCCAGCAGCAGGCGCATCAGCTCGGCTGGCGCCAGCGCCGGATGGGTGTCGTTGAGGTGTACCGCGTTGGCACGGCCCAGCGTGTCCAGCGTGCCGCCTTCGCGCAGATGGCGCGCGATCATGTCCTGCAGCGAGGCGCTGACCAGGAAGGCCTCCTGCTTCAAGCGCAGCTCGCGGCCGGCCTCGGTGCTGTCGTCCGGGTAGAGCACCCAGTTCAGCGCGTCGGCAGCCACGCGGTGCGCCGCTGCGCCGGCATAGTCGCCGCGGCTGAAGGCAGCAAAATCGATCGGCGCCGCCGCGCTCGCCTGCCACTGGCGCAGGGTCGACACGCGCTCGCTGTGATGGGCCGGCACGATGAAATCCCAGGCCTGCGCCAGCAGCTGCTCGGCCGGCAGCCAGCGCCGCGCGCCGCCAGCCTCCACCACGACCCGTCCGCCAAAGCCCACCGTGTAGCGCGCCTCCGGGCGCAGCACTTCCCAGGGGTTGCCCAGGGCCATCCAGTCGTCCGGCGCCTCGACCTGACGCCCGGCCTGTATGCCTTGGGCAAACATGCCGTACTGGTAGCGCAGGCCGTAGCCGAAGGACGGCAGGCCCAACTCGGCGAAGGCGTCAAGGAAGCAGGCCGCCAGCCGGCCCAGGCCGCCGTTGCCCAGCGCCGCGTCGTTTTCGCGCTCAAGCACATCAGGCAAGGACTGCCCCTGGGCGGCAAAGCTGGCCCGCAGTGGCGGCTCCAGACCCAGCGCAGCGACGGCATTGCCGAGAGCGCGCCCCATCAGGAATTCCATCGACAGGTAGTGCACGCGGCGCACCGGAGCCTGAGTACCACGCGCGGCATCGGCGGCCTGTGTGGCGGCCCAGCGCTCATCCAGCACCGCGCGGCAGGCCAACGCAGCGGCGCGCAGCAGCGCGTCACGGCTGAGCGGCCGGGCCGACTGACTCAGTTCGCGCTGCAGCGCTTGTTCGAAAGCGGTTTCCATCGCTTGGCTGTACTTCATGGCAACACTCTTGAAACGGGCCTTGAGGGCATGGAGGGCATTGGCGGTCATGGCGGACTCGTCAAAGGGCTGCGTCAGCCCGGGTCACAAACACCGCAAGCGCGGCAGCGAGGCTCAAAGTATCGCTCACCCACGATAACAACTGTAGTTCGACTACATATGGTTATCCCTCAAAGACACGCAAGCCATTGATTTTCAATGAATCAACTGGGAATCGTCGATGTTTTCCCTGTTGTTCAACTCGCAATATGGAATGTATATTGTCTACATTCCCAGCGACCCGTGCGCCGGCGAGCAGACCCCAAGACAGAGACAAGCAGCCCGGCCCAGCGCCTGGCCGCACAAAGGATAAGAACGTGGCGGACGTAAAGCTGCAAGGCGTGAGCAAGGCCTATGGCGCGACCCGGATCCTGCATGGCATCGACCTGGAGATCCGGGACGGCGAGTTCATGGTGTTCGTCGGCCCCTCAGGCTGCGGCAAGTCGACCTTGTTGCGCACCATCGCCGGCCTGGAAGACATCACCGGCGGTGAGATGCGCATCGGCGGCGCTCTCGTCAACGAGGTGCCGCCGGCCGAGCGCGGCATCGCGATGGTGTTCCAGTCCTATGCGCTCTACCCGCATATGAATCTGTACGACAACATGGCTTTCGGCCTGAAGCTGGCCAAGGTGCCGCCCGCCGAGATCGATGCCGCCGTGCGCCATGCCGCGCGCATCCTGCACATCGAGCATCTGCTGGAGCGCAAGCCCAAGGACCTGTCGGGCGGTCAGCGCCAGCGCGTCGCCATCGGCCGGGCCATCGTGCGCAAGCCTGAAGTCTTTCTGTTCGACGAGCCGCTGTCCAACCTGGACGCCGCACTGCGCGTGCGCATGCGCTATGAGTTCGCCAAGCTGCACGAGGACCTGAAGACCACCATGGTCTATGTCACGCACGACCAGGTGGAGGCGATGACGCTGGCGGACCGCATCGTGGTGCTGCAGGCCGGCCGCATCGAGCAAGTTGGCACGCCGCTGGAGCTCTACGAGCATCCGGCCAATCTCTTCGTCGCCGGTTTCATCGGCAGCCCCAAGATGAACTTCATCGAGGCCGAACTGGCCGAGGCCTCGGCGCAGCAGGCGCTGCTGCGCCTGCGCGACGGCACCTTGCTGCGTGCATGTGTCGATGCCTCGCGCGCGCAGGTCGGCGACAAGCTGACGCTGGGCGTGCGGCCCGAGCACATCCGGCTCGGCGGCGAGGCCAACACGGTGCGCAGCAGCGTCAGCTTCGTCGAATGCCTGGGCAGCGCCACCTTTGCCTACTGCAGCTTCCCCGGCACCGACGAACCGCTGACCTGCCAGTTCGAAGGACGCAACGGCCACGACCGAGTGCGCAGCGGCGACGCGCTGCAGCTGCTGATCCCCGCGGAAGCTGCCTACGTCTTTGATGCCCAGGGCCAGGCCATGCGCCGCCTCGCTGCGCCGGAGCTGGTGGCATGAGTAAGCTCGGCCTGAGCACCCTGCTGCTCGTCAGCCTGTTCAGCGGCGCTGCGCAGGCCCAGAGCGCCGCGCCCAAGCTACTGGTCTGGATCAATGGCGACAAGGCCTACAACGGACTGCAGAAGGTGGGTGACGCCTTCGAAAAGCTGTCCGGCGTGCGGGTGGTGGTCGAGCATCCGGTCGACGCCACCGACAAGTTCCAGCAGGCCACCGGTGCCGGCAAGGGGCCGGACATCTTCTGCTGGCCGCACGACCGCGTCGGCGAATGGGCCAAGTCCGGCCTGCTGACACCGCTGCGGCCCAGCAAGAAGCTGCTGGCGGAGAACGAGGTCACGGCCTGGCAGGCGCTGTCCTATCAGGGCCGCATCTGGGGCTACCCCATCGCGATCGAGACCACCGGGCTGATCTACAACAAGGCTCTCGTCGACAAGCCGCCAGCCAGCTTCGACGAACTGCTGCAACTCGACAAGAAGCTGGCGGCCCAGGGCAAGCGCGCCATCCTGTGGGACTACAACAAGAGCTTCTTCAGCTGGCCGCTGCTGGCGGGCGCGGGCGGACAGATCTTCGGCCGCAATGCGCAGGGTGATTTCGACCCGGCCCAGGTCGGCGTCAACAATGCCGGCGCGCTGGCCGGTGCCGAGATGATCCAGCGCCTGCTGCGCGACGGCCATATGCCCAAGGGCGCACGCTACGCCGAGATGGAAAGCGCATTCGCGCGCGGCGAGGTGGCCATGATGATCTCCGGGCCCTGGGCCTGGGACAACGCGCGACGCGCCAAAATCGATTTCGGCGTGGCGCCGATTCCCGCCGTGCTGCCCGGCAAGCCGTCCAAGCCCTTTGTCGGCGTGCTGGGCTGCATGATTGCCGCGCCGTCCAAGAACAAGGACATCGCCCGCGAGTTCCTCGAGCAGCATCTGCTGCGCCCCGAGGCACTGAAGGTGCTGGACGCCGACGTGCCCATCGGCGTGCCGGCCAACAAGGCCTTCTATGCCGAGCTGGCGGTCAACCCGCTGATCAAGGCCAGCATGGAAAACGCCCGCCTGGGTGAGCCTATTCCCAACATCCCCGAGGTCGGCCGTTTCTGGACCGCCATGGACGCCGCTCTGGAAGCCATCACCAACGGACTGCAGTCGCCCAAGGACGCGCTGAACGGCGCGGCCGCCCGCATGCAGCTCAAGCCATGAACGCCGCCGCCGATTCCGCCCCGGCACGCAGCGCACCGCTGCGCAGCGCCTACGGACGCCTGCCGGATAGCTTGCCGCAGCGCCTGGGCCGCCTGCTGCGCTGGCCGCTCACCGCAGCCGCCCTGCTGGGCGCGTTGTACCTGGTGTTTCTGGTCTATATGGCCGGCCAGACGAGCTGGGCGCTGGGCACGCTGACCTTGCTGGCCGCCGGTTTCTACGCCTATCTCAGCCGGGCCAGCTTTGCGCTGCGCTACCTGTTTCCCGGCATCGCCGGCATGCTGGTGTTCGTGGCGTTTCCGCTGATCTATACCGCGCAGATCGGCTTCACCAACTATTCCTCAGCGCATCTACTCAGCGAGGAGCGCGCACGCGACTACCTGCTCGACCAGCATGAGGTGATGGAAGCCCAGGTGCTGAACTTCACGCTGCACACCGATGCGACCGACGCCACCCAGTACCGCCTGCTACTCAGCGATCCCGAGCTGGCGACGCCGCTGTGGCTGTCCCCAGCGCTGACACTGACGAGCAGCGCTCCGATCCGATTGACGGTGCAGGCCGCTGCCGACACCAAGCTGCCGGCCGCTGACACGGCACTGCCGCTGCGCGAGCTGATCCGCCATCGCGACGCGCTGCGCGGGCTGACGCTGCAAGTGCCGGGCCAGCCTGAGCTGCGCTATCTGGGCCTGCGCGAGTTCGGCCCGGTCCAGCAGCACTGGCAAGCCTCGTCCGATGGCAGCCTGACGCGCCACAGCGATGGCCAGGCCTTCAAGCCGGACCGCGAGCGCGGCAATTTCAGCAGCGCCAGCGGCGAACTGCTGCAACCTGGCTTCAAGGTGATGGTGGGCTGGCGCAACTACGCCCGCATGGTGCTGGACGCCGACTTCCGCGGCCCCTTCCTGGCCATCTTCAGCTGGACCGTGCTGTTCTCGGCCCTCACCGTGCTGTTCGCCACCGCCATTGGCATGCTGCTGGCCGTGCTGCTGAACTGGGAAGACCTGAAGTACCGCGCCACCTACCGCACCCTGTTGTTCCTGCCCTATGCGGTGCCGGGCTTCATCTCCATCCTGGTGTTCAAGGGTCTGTTCAACCAGAACTTCGGCGAGATCAATGCCATTCTGGATGCCTTGCTGGGCGTCAAGCCGGCCTGGTTCGCCGATCCGCTGCTGGCCAAGGTCATGCTGCTGATCGTCAATGTGTGGCTGGGCTATCCCTACATCATGATTCTGTGCGCCGGCCTGCTGAAGGCGATTCCGGCCGATCTGTATGAGGCCTCGGCCATCGCCGGCGCCGGTCCGCTGACCAACTTCTTCAAGATCACCGCGCCGCTGATCATCAAGCCGCTGGCGCCGCTGCTGGTCTCGGCCTTCGCCTTTAACTTCAACAACTTCGTGTTGATCGCGCTGCTCACCGACGGGCGGCCCGATTTCCTGAGCACCAAGATTCCCGCCGGGCAGACCGACATCCTGGTGTCCTACACCTACCGCATCGCCTTCAAGGATTCGGGCTCGGACTTCGGCCTGGCCGCGGCGATCTCGACACTGATCTTCTTCCTGGTGGCAGCCCTGTCGCTGCTGAATCTGCGCCTGATGCGCAAGACACAAGACTGAGACCCACACACCATGGCCATCGTCCGAGGTAAACAAGCCCGCTGGCGCGTCTTCGCAGCGCATGCGCTGCTGTGGGGCTTTCTCGCGCTGACGCTGTTTCCGCTGCTGGCGGTGCTGTCGATCTCGCTGCGCCCGGGCAACTTCGCCACCGGCAGCCTGATCCCCAGCGAGATCAGCCTGGAGCACTGGAAGCTGGCGCTGGGCATCCCTTACCAGGCCGAGGACGGCAGTTGGGTGCAGCCGCCCTTCCCGGTGCTGCTGTGGCTGTGGAACTCGGTCAAGATCGCCACCGTCTCGGCGCTGCTGATCGTCGCCATCTCGACCACCGCGGCCTATGCCTTCGCGCGGCTGCGCTTTCGCTTCAAGCTGCCGCTGCTCAACAGCATGCTGCTGCTGCAGATGTTCCCGCCGGTGCTGGCCCTGGTGGCCATCTACGCGATCTTCGAAACCCTGGGCAACCACCTGCCCTGGCTGGGCATCGAGACCCACGCCGGCCTGGTGCTGGCCTATCTGGGCGGCGTGGCCACGCACGTCTGGACCATCAAGGGCTATTTCGAGACCATTCCGGTGGAGATCGAGGAATGCGCCAAAGTGGACGGCGCCACGCACTGGCAGGCCTTCCGCCGGGTGCTGCTGCCAATGGCCGTGCCCATCCTGATGGTGGTGTTCGTGCTGGCCTTCATCGGCACCATCATCGAGTACCCGGTGGCCTCGGTGCTGCTGCGCGAGGAAGCCAACCTGACTCTGGCGGTGGGCTCAAAGTACTTCCTGCACGACCAGCGTTTCCTGTGGGGCGACTTCGCCGCGGCGGCCGTGCTGTCGGGTCTGCCGATCACGCTGGTGTTCCTGCTGGCGCAGCGCTGGATCGTCTCCGGGCTTACAGCCGGCGGCGTCAAGGGCTGAGCCCACAAGCCCCGCCCATGTCCCGAGGACTCCGATGATCAAGCTCGAACAGATTCTGCGCCTGGCGGCCGCTCTCTTGCCTCTAACGGCGGCATTGCCACAGGCCAGCGCCGCCGATTGCAAGCCCAGCCCGCTGGGCGAGCGCACCTTGTATCTGCGTGGCACGCTCAACAACTGGGCGGCCGAGCCGGCCCAGCGCTTTCGCTATGTCTGCGATCGCTACGAACTCGTCACCGAGCTCAAGGGCGAACAGCGCTTCAAGATCGCTGACGAGGATTGGTCGGCCGACGCCGACTTCGGCGGCGCGCTGCCAACCCTGCAGCTCAAGGGCCAGGAACTGCGCCAGACCTTCCCGGGCGGCGCCCACAAGCTGGAGCTGCGTATGAACGATGGCCAGGCCCCTTCCCTGACAGTGGCCGCCTGCGGGCGCGCGCCGCTGGGCGACACCAAGCTCTACCTGCGCGGCAGCATGAACAGCTGGGCGGCGCTGGACGAGTACCTGCTGCAGCACCGCTGCGGCGCCTACGAGCTGGACATCGAGCTGATTGGCGCGCATGACTTCAAGATCGCCGACTCAGCCTGGACCCCGGCCACCACCTTCAGCGCTGCAGGCGGAAGCAACCACAGCCTGCGATTCGACGGTCGCCACACCGTGCGCCTGGAGCTGTCGGCCGGACGGCCGCGTGTCAGCCTGCTCGCCGGCCCACCCGGCGCTGCAGCGGCCGCCATCAGCGATCCGCTGGCACTGAGCCTGCGCTACGACTCGCGCCAGCTCAGCCACAAAAGCCCCTTCGGCGCGCTGCCCAGCGGCACCGAGGTCGACTTCGCACTCGACGCCCTGCCGGGCGTGCAGGCACTGGAGCTGGTGATCGAGCGCCGCCGGCTTGAAGGCAACCAAGAGCTGCTCGAATACCGCGAGCTGGCCCGCCTGGCGATGCGCAAGAGCGCCGAAGGCGCGCGCGAGCGCTGGCGCGCGCGCTACCGTTTCGCCGACGCGGCCGTCTACGGCTACTACTTCGTGGTCACCATCGCGGGTCGCCGCTACGTCTACCAGAACAACCGCGACAGCGTGTACTGGACCCGCGAGAAGGGCACGATGGGGCTCGGCGAGGTGGCTGAGCTGCCCGAGCAGACGCGCCTCATCCGCCGCTACCGGCAGACGGTGTACGCCGGCGATTTCAAGGTGCCGGACTGGGCGCGCGACACTGTCTACTACTACATCTTCCCCGAGAGATTCCGCAACGGCGACAAGCGCAACGACCCCAAGCCGGGGCGCGACCGCTACCAGAATCATGGCATCGAAGTCCATGCGCGCTGGAACGAGAAGCCCTACAAGCCCGCCGGCCCAGGTGAGGTCGGCGACGGCTCGGACAGCGTCTTCAACAATGACTTCTTCGGTGGTGACCTGCAGGGCATCATCGACAAGCTCGACTACATCCAGTCACTCGGCGCCAACGCGATCTACATGACGCCAGTGTTCCGCGCCGCCAGCAATCACAAGTACGACACCGCCGACTACAAGCAGATCGACCCGGCCTTCGGCACGAACGCGGATTTTCAGCGTCTCACGCAGGAAGCGGCCAAGCGCGGCATTCGCGTGATACCCGATACCTCGCTGAACCATGTCGGCAGTGATTCGCCCTACTTCAACCGTTACGGCAACTATCCGCCCGGCGGCGCCTTCGACAAGGGCCGGCTCAACCCGAGCTCGCGCTATGCCCGCTGGTTCAAGCTGGACCCAAGCAAAGCCAATCCCGAGGACCAGTACCAGGGCTGGGTCGGCGTGAAGGACCTGCCCGAGATCGACAAGAGCTCGGCCGACTTCCGCGCCTTTGCCTACCAGGACGCCGATTCGGTGATGAAGCTGTGGCTCGATCGCGGTGCTGCCGGCTGGCGCATGGACGTAGCGCCTTGGGTGCCGGATGACTTCTGGCGCGAATGGCGTGCCGCGATCAAGGCCCACAAGCCCGACGCCCTGACGATCGCCGAGACCTGGTTCGACGCCAGCAAGTTCTTCCTCGGCGACAGCTTCGACTCGACGATGAACTACATCTTCCGCAACACGGTGCTGGACTATGCGGCCGGCGGCGCGGCCGACAAGCTCTACGCCAACCTGGAACTGCTGCGCGAGGCCTATCCACAGCAAGCGCTATATGCGCTGATGAACCTGCTGTCCACCCACGACCAGCCGCGGGCATTGCACCACTTCGGCCACCATGACGACGCCAACACCAAGACCCTCGCCGAAGCCAAGCAGCGCCTGCGCCTGGCCCTGTTGTTCCAGATGAGTTATCCCGGCGCGCCAACCATCTACTACGGCGACGAGGTGGGCCTGGGCGGCGGCGACGACCCGGACAACCGCCGCCCCTACCCTTGGACCGACGAAGGCGGCCAACCGGACACGGCACTGCTGGCCGACTTCAAGCGCCTGACGCAAATGCGCCAAAGCCACCCGGTGCTGCGCCACGGCAGCCTGCAAGCGCCCTTGCATCTGGATGCGCATGTGATCGTGCTGGCCCGCCAGTCGGGCCGAAGCTGGGCATTGACCGCGACCAACAATGCCGCGACGGCGCAACGCGTGCGGCTGGCGATGCCTGAGGCGCTGCGCCAGGCCGAGTGGCACGACGCGCTTGATGGCCGCGTGCTGCGGCCGGTGGACGGCCATCTGGAGCTGGAGATCCCGCCGCTGTTCGGCCGCGTGCTGCTGTGGAACTGAGGCCGCTCGGGCGCAGCGGCCTGCAGGTCTCGGCGCTGGGCTTTGGTGCCATGCATCTGAACGATGATCGCATCAGCGAGGCCGAGGCCGGCCGCCTGCTCAATGCCGTGCTGGACCTGGGCGTGAATCTGATCGACACCGCTCGCAGCTACGGGCTCAGCGAAGAGCGCATCGGGCGCCACCTGGCGCACCGGCGCCAGGAGTTCCTTCTGTCCACCAAGGTGGGCTACGGCGTCGAGGGCGTGCCCGACTGGAGCCATGACTGCATCGTTCGCGGTGTGGAACGCGCGCTGGGCCTGATGCGTACCGATGTGATCGACATCGTGCATCTGCACTCCTGCCCGCTCGCCGTGTTGCAGCAAGGCGAGGTGACACGTGCGCTGCTGGATTGCCAGCGCGTGGGCAAGCTGCGCGTGGCGGCCTACTCGGGCGACAACGACGAGCTGGACTTCGCGCTGCTCAGCGGCGCCTTCGGCTCGGTGCAAACCTCGGTCAGCCTGTGTGATCAGGTCAATTTGCATGACAGGCTGGGTCAGGCGCAGCAGCGCGGCATCGGTGTGCTGGCGAAGCGCCCGCTCGCCGGTTCGATCTGGCGTTTCCTGCAACGCCCCGCTGATGCGGCTGAAGCCGCGTACTGGGAGCGTTGGCAGGCCATGGACCTGGATGGCCTGCGCGCTGACATGGCGGCTGACGAACTGGCGCTTCGCTTCGCCGGGCACCAGCCCGGCGTCGCCTGCGCGCTGGTCGGAACCTCCAGCCTCGACCGTCTGCGCCGCAACCTCGCCCTGTTCGACAAAGGCCCGCTGCCATCCAGCGTGCAAGCCCAGCTGAACCAGCGCTTCATGCGCCAGGGCGAGGCCTGGCCTGGGTTGATTTGAGGGTTGGATTCAGCTGCGCGCCGCGCTGCAATGCTGCGCGATGTAGCCACCATGCTCGGGCATCACGTCCACGCACTTGGCAATCACCTGCCGCACGCTGTCCAGATAGCTGGCAGTTTCCGCATCGCCAGGCAGATCGGCCAGCGGGTGGTAGGCCTCCGGGATCAGGTTCTGGCCCTGCATCACCTGCAGCCAGGCGACTTCCGAGAACAGCTCGTTGTCGAAGCGAACGATGCGGCCGCGCGTCTTGTACAGCTCGATCTTGCGCTTGAGCGAGGCCGGAATTTCCATCGCCGCGCAGGCCTGCCAGAAGGCTGAGTCGCTGCGCTGATTGAGGTGGTAGTGCAGGATGATGAAGTCCCGCACGCTCTCAAACTCGAAGCGGTTCTGGCGGTTGAACTCAGCAATGTCAGCGTCACTGAAGCCGCTGTCGGGGAAGAAGTCGATCAGGCGCTGGATCGAAGCCTGGATCAGATGGATGCTGGTGGACTCCAGCGGCTCCAGGAAGCCGCTGGCCAGGCCGATGGCCACCACATTGCGATTCCAGCCGAGCTTGCGCATGCCGGTGCGGAAGGGAATCAGCCGCGGCTCGGCCAAGGCGGGCGCATCCAGATTCGCCAGCAAGGTGGCAGCAGCCTCATCGTCCGAAACATGTCGGCTGCAGTAGACATGGCCATTGCCGGTGCGGTGCTGCAGCGGGATGCGCCACTGCCAGCCAGCACGATGTGCGGTGGAGCGTGTGTAGGGTGTGAGCTGCGGCACCGATTCGCAAGGCACGGCCAGTGCGCGGTCGCAAGGCAGCCAGTGCGTCCAATCCTCGTAGCCGGTCTGCAGAGCCTGCTCGATGAGAAGGCCGCGGAAACCCGAGCAATCGATGAAGAGCTCACCCTCTACACGGGTGCCTGAATCCAGCTCAACCGCGCTGACATGGCCATCGCCTTCGCGCTGGAGCACCTGGCGGATCTTGCCCTCGACACGTGTGACGCCGCGCTCTTCGGACAGGCGCCTGAGGTACTTGGCATAGAGGCTGGCGTCGAAGTGGTAGGCGTAGGCGATGTCGCCCAAGGGCGAGTTGCCCAGATCGTGGCGCGGAGGCATGAACTTGTTGGCCTTTGCCGCCATGCGCGTGATGGAGTAAGCCTCCAGTGGCGCAGCCCGGCCGAGTGCGGCCATCTTCAGCCAGTACTGCTCGAAGCGCACGGTCCACAGATCCTGGCCGAAACGCCCGAAACCATGGGTGTAGCGATCGCCGAGTTGCCCCCAGTTGACGAACTCGATGCCCAACTTGAAGCTGCCCTGCGTGGCGCGCACGAAGTCGTTCTCGTCGATGCCGACGATCTTGTTGAAGAGCTGGATCATCGGAATCGTCGCCTCACCGACGCCGACGATGCCGATCTCGTCGGACTCAACCAGCGTGATCGAGTAACGCCCCTTCAGCACGGCGGCCAGGGCTGCAGCCGTCATCCAGCCGGCCGTGCCGCCGCCGACGATGACGAGGTTCTTGATGGGCTTTGCTTGCATCGAAATTCCAAAATTTCTGCGCCGCTGGCCTTATACCGCCTGCAGGCCCGGGACGGCCAAGCCCGCAGCGGACTCGGACAAAAAAAGGGTGCCGCTGAGGCACCCTTGCGTTCAGCGGGCGCGCTTACTGCCAGTAGTACAAGGCCGTGTCGGCGGTTCCAGTTGAGCTGGACGGCGAGGTGAAGATGCGGTTGCTGCCGCCCTCCCAGACCACCGCGCCGCTACTGTCCTTCTTGATGAACTTGAACTCCAGCTGGGTCGCCTTGGGCACGCTGACCGGGAGGAACCACTGCGGGTAGTTCGGATTCATCATCGCCTCAGGCGCCTTGGCCGGGTCCCAGCCGCCTAGTTCCGGGATGTTGCCGACCACATGGACGTTTTGGCCCAGCGTGGTCGCCGCGTTGACCTTGAAGATCACCTGCACCTGATCGCCCGACAGCACTTCGTAGCGGAAGGTGTTGCTGGTGTTGGCGCCCTTGACGACGGTGATGTTGAGCACGCCCGGTGTCGCGGCGGCAGGGACCGTCGCCTCGATCTGGCTATCGCTCGCCGAGACCACGGTGGCTGTCGCGCTGCCAAACTTGACGGTCGGTGATCCACCGAGGCCGGCGCCATAGATGTAGACGCTGTTGCCGGCGCGGCCGGAGGTCGAGACCACATCGCCGATGCGCGGAATCGTCGTGCCCAGCGAAGGGTTGTGCGACCAGACGCTGACCTCGCCGCCGCTGAGCACGAAGCTCGCCAACTGCCCACCGCTGACGGTATTCGCCGCGCCGTACAGCGTGCCTGTCAGCACATCGCTGTAGCTGCCGGCCGGCAGGCTGGTCGCCAGCACCGGCACGGTGTAGCTGGTATTGGGATGACGATTGACGGCGACGACGACTTGCTTGTCGTAGAACTTGCGCGAGAACACCAGCACATCGTTGTTCGAGTACAGGATGCTGGTCTCGCCATAGGCCAGCGCTTCGTTCGAGGCGCGCAGGTCCGCCAGCTTCTTGATCGTCAGGTAGGCGGTGGTGGTCTGGCTGAACGATGGTGCCGCCACCTGCATGAAGCCGCGCCCGGCAATGTCGCTGGCGTTGGCCGAGGACATGTATTGCTCGGTGCCGTAATAGATATTGGGCGTGCCGCGTGCCGTCATCAGCGTGGCGATGGCCGCATGAAACGGCTTGTCGTTGGGCTGGATATAGCGGAAGCGCGTCACATCATGGTTGTCGAGAAAGGTGATCGCCTGGTTCTCGTAGATGTAGTCGGCCGAGGTCTGCGTCAGCATGCTGCCGAATTGGGCCATCGTCTCACTGAAGCTGCCGAAAGCATTGGTGCTGGCGCGGTAGTACTCGAAGTCGAGGTTGTTGACGCCGGTGCGGTCGGGAAAGGTCCGGTACTCGTTGTACTTGGGGTCCGGACGACCGATGAAGAATTCCCCGAAGTGGGCCATCGGGCCGCCCGGCGCCGAATCGATCGCGTCACGCAGGCCCTTCACGAAGGCCGGGTTCATGTGCAGGGTCGCATCGTGGCGGAAGCCGTCCACGCCCAGCGCCTTCCAGAATGCCGCTGCCTTCTCCAGGTGCGCGACGACGTTGGCATTCTCTTGCGAGAAGTCGGCCAGCGATCCGAGCTCCTTGTGCCGGAAGCCGAAGATGCTGCTGTCTCCACCCCGGTCACCGAGACCGTGGAACCAGCCGTTCACGTCGTTGTTCGGATCAGCCAGCAAGTTCTCGACGGCGGCCGAACCGGAGCAGTTGTAGGGCTCGCCCGCGGCGTCGAAGCAGTAGTTGCCGCTGCCGTCCTTGTCGGGTTCGTAGAGCTTGCCGTCCTCGGCCACAAAGCCGGCCGTGGGATTCTTCCAGCGGCTGCTGTGATTGGTGACGAAATCAATCACCAGCTTCATGCCCTGGGCATGCAGCGCGTCCCTCAGCGCCTTGAACTTGTTCAGGCTGCCGAAGTGCTTGTTGGTGGCGAAGTAGTTGCGGACGTGGTAGCCGTGGAAGCTAGTCCAGCGGTCGATGCCGCCACCGGCCTGATAGTCCAGGATGGCCGTGTCGCGGTTGGCATAAGGCGCCGAGATCCAGACCGCCGTGACGCCCATGTTCTTGAGGTAGGCAATCTTGTCGATGATGCCCTGCCAGTCGCCGCCTTGATAGAGCTTCAGGTCGTTGCCGCTGCCATCGAACAGCGTGGCGTCGAAACCGCTGGGCACGTTGTTGCTGGTGTCGCCGTCATAGAAGCGGTCGGTGATGATCTGATAGACCACATCCTTCGGTGTCACCGGTCCCAAGGCACCGCTGGCGGTCAGGGCGCTGGCCGTCTGCAGCGGGGTGAGCAGCAGCCCCGCCAACAAGAGCAGCGACGCTCCCAGCCTTCCTAGACGGTCGCCCCTAGGACGATTTTCATTACGTTCGCTTTGCATTGCACACTCCATGGGTGTTGGATGGTGCTGAGCAACGAGAACGTTACCGCACCCTGTTCGTCGAACACAGCGGCCCCGCCGGCGTCTGCCGGCAGGGCCGCACCGCCCGTCAGAACTTGTAGTTCATCCCGACGAGATAGGACTTGCCGAACTTCTTGCGGTCCGTGGTCTGACCGTTGGCCGCGTCGTAATACTCGAACCAAGGGTTGGTCAGGTTGCTGCCCTGGGCCAGGATCGACAGGCCTTTCAGCGCGCCCTGGCTGAACTCATAAGAGGCCTGGAAGTCGATATTGGTCGAGCCCTTCACATAGACCAACTGGTTGCGGTCCTGGTAGTCGTTGATCGAGCCCAGGAAATCCGAGCGCGTGCGCGCGGCCACGGCAATCTGGAAACCATGCTTTTCGTAATAGGCGCGCAGATTGACCACCTGCTTGGACAAACCCGGCAGCGGAATCGTCTGGGTCCTGACGTTCTGTGTCGAGAAGCCGGTCGCCGGCAGCGAGACGGAGCTGCTGGTGTTCGAGTAGTTCACCATCACGCCAAAGCCGTCCAGCATCTTGCTGGCGAGGCTGAGCGGCACGTTGACCGCCAGCTCCACGCCGCTGATCGAACCGCCGGAGCCGTTGATGGGCTTGGTGAACAGGCCCACCTTGCTGCCGCTGGGCGGCAGCACCGAATTCGGCGTCAGGAAGGGGCTGAAGTCGAAGGCCTCGTTAACGCTCAGGATGTATGTCTTCAGGTTCTTGTGGAAGCCGGCGACGCTGATGTAGCCCTTGTTGCCGAAATACTTCTCATAGGACAGGTCCAGTGCATCGGCGCGGAACGGCTCCAGCTTCGGATTGCCGCCAGCGCCCTTGATGATGGCCGGGTTGACGTCCGTCTTCAGCGAGAACTCGAACGAGGCCTTCATGTCCTCCATATTTGGCCGCGCCAGCACACGCCCCAGGCCGAAGCGCAGCAGGCTGTCGCTTCCCAGCGGCGTGGAGAGGTTCAGGTTGGGCAGGAAGTCGGTGAAGCTGTGATCGGCACCCATCGCGGTGTAGAGGCAGCGCTTGGTTGCATCGTTACAGCTGGCCTGATCGACCTTAAAGCCCGTGGTCGACTGCTGGGTGTGCTGCACCTGCAGACCGATATTGCCGCGCACCGTCAAGCCAGCAAGCTGGCCGTCGATATCGCCCTTGATGTAGCCGGTGCTGACCTTCTCATCCACACCCCAGCTCTTGCTCGCGATGTCGAAGACGGTCCATTGGTTCAACTGGTAGACCGAACCGAGCGAGCCGGCCGGATTCCAGTTCAGCGTCGGAATGCCGGTGAGGCCGCCCACGCCTGTGCTTGGATTCGGCACGGTGGCCGACACCAGACGATCCTTGACGGTGCCATCGGGATTCAGGCCGCCGGGAATCACCAAGGCACCTTCGATGGCGACACGATCCTTGCTGCGGTTGGTGTAGTTCGCGCCCAGGTCCACCGAGACCAGCGGACCCCAGCTGACATCGTGCTTGCCCGACAGACGCAAGGCCTGGATCTTGTCGGTCGTGGTCGGGTTGGCGTAATAGCCGTCCTGCACACCATTGGCACCAGCCCAACCCTGCACGTCGGTGAGCTTGATGAGATTGGGGTCGGCGTAGTTCAGGCCGCTCTTGTACTTCACCTCGGCCAGATTGTTGCCGTTGAAGCCGCTGAAGGAAATCGTGTCGGCGTTGTTGAGCGTGTTGCCCGGCAGGCCGGCAGTGGTCTCATAACGCACCGAATCCTTGACGACTTCAGAGTAGGACAGGTCGGCGTTCATCGCCCAGCCACCTGCCTTGAACTTGTTGCCCCAGCCCAGCGACTTCAGCTCGTCGGTGTAGTCCTCGTTGTGATTGCGGATCACGCCCTTCCAGTTGGTGAAGGTACCCGAAGTGGCAACCCCGTTGGCCACAGTGGCGTTGATGAGGCTGCCACCGACGTCGTTGGCACCCGCTGAAAGGCCCCCGATCGGGCCTTCGAGGCCACGCTTCTTGACCGAGAAATTTCCCTTGGAATAGAAGATGTCGACGATGGACTCGAAGTCCTTGTGCGGCTTGTACTGCAGCACCGCCATGGCGCCGGTGCGGTCGAAGTCGGTGGTCTCGATGTCGGTGGTGAAGCCACCCGGTGTCTTCACCTTGGCGCCGTTGTAGTCCACCTCGGCCACCCAGCCACCCCAGGTGTTGAAGTTCGGCCGGCCGCCACCATTCGACTTGTGCTTGGTGAGGCCCAGGGCCACGCCGATGGTGCGATCCGCAAACTGGTCCACGTAGGAGAGCGAGGCGCGATCACCGCTGCCGGTGCCGAAGCCCGGCAGGTTCTCGGCCTTGGTGTTGTGTTCCTTGCGGTAGTTCGCGGCCACCGCGCGCTTGCCGAAGTTCAGCGGGCGCACCATCTGCAGGTCGATGGTTGACGACAGGCCCTGACCGACCAGTGAAGCATCCGGTGTCTTGTAGATCAGGATGCCACCCAGCAGTTCGGCCGGGTACTGGTCGAACTCGACACCGCGGCCGGTGCCGGTGGAGGCTTGCTCGCGGCCATTCAACAGGCCGCCGTTGAAGTCGGGCGACATGCCGCGCACGCTGACCTGCTGGGCGCGGCCCGTCACCGGACTGAGCTGGATGGTCACGCCAGGCAGACGCGAGACAGACTCGGCCACGCTGGAGTCGGGCAGCTTGCCGATGTCTTCGGCCGAAATGGCCTCGACGATGGAGTCGCTGTTCTTCTTCACCGAGATGGCCGCCTCGATGCCCTTGCGGATACCGGTGACGGTGACCGTGTCGAGCGTGGTGCTGGCCTGTTGCGCCTGCGCGGCCTGAGCCGCCACCAGCAACAACACGGTGCAACCGGCTGCCACCGGACTCATCTTGTAAACAGAAGTCCGCATCGCCTGACGCGTACCGGACCTGATCTTGGCACTCTTCATCGCTTGTCTCCTACTTGCTCTTTATGGCTGCCACACATGCGCTGAAAGCCAGTCTCTCAGCCCGGCCGACAGCTAAACCTACATCTGCTTCGATTGTGTTTGTACCAAAACTAGATGTTTTGCAACACCACCGAAACCCCTAAACATGACTTTTCACCCATCAAAACCCGCGCGATTCCCTTCAGATAACTCTTTTTCTCATTGGTATATTCCGAAAACCAACAACCGCGTCGCTGTTTCAAACATCCGCCCACCTGTAGCCAGACTACATCCAATCCCCGAACGCACACTGCGACTCAAAGCCGGTGCTGCTGAACCGCCAGAGCGGCACCCCCGAGAGCGGCCAGCGTGTCGGTGATCAAGGCTGTCGGGATCTCTTGCAGATAAGGACTCAGACGCCCCTTCGCTTCAAAACGCTGGCGGAAGGCCGACGCGAAGAAGCGATCACCAAGCCGCGGCACGATGCCGCCGCCGATGTAGACCCCGCCTCGCGCACCCAGCGTCAAGGCGACGCTGCCGGCAAAGCCGCCCAGCAGCGCGCAGAACACATCCAGCGTGCGGCTGCAGGCCGCGTCGGCACCGCTCAAGCCCAGTTCGACAATGCGCTCGGAACTCATGCTTGCTGAGGCGTGCCCGAGCACAGCTACAAGCGCCCCATGCAGCACCGGCAGGCCAATGCCGGAGAGCAGACGCTCGGCCGAGACATGGGCATGCGTCTTCCGAACATGCGCCAGCAGCGCCGACTCGAAATCATCAGCCGGCGCCAGCGAGGCATGACCACCCTCGCCCGGCAAAGCCAGCCAGCCCTGCGAGGTCCGGATCACCCCGGCAACCCCCAGACCGGTGCCCGGGCCGATCACCGCCAGCATGCCTGCGGGATTCGGCAGCGCGCCATGGGCGCGCAACTGGGAGGGTTGCAGTCCGGGCAGCGACAGCGCCAGCGCCTCAAAGTCATTCAGCATCAGCAGCAGGTCCAGGCCGAGCTGGCGCTGGACCTCACTGCGCGAGAAACGCCAGCTGCTGTTGATGAGATCAATCTCGTCACCAGCCAATGCCGTCGCGACGGCAAAGGCGGCTTGCCGCGGCCTGATGAAGGCCGGCCCCAATTCAGCCGCCAGCGCTTGCAGGTAGGCCTGCGCCGCCTCGACAGGCCCGCCGTAAGCCGCCACGGCCAGCGTCCGGACATGCGAGACACGCCCGGCCACGGCGCAGCCAAAGCGCGCATTGCTGCCACCAATGTCAGCCACCAGGCAAGGCATGGACGATGTGTCCAAGACGTGCCGCATCGCCTTCTCCGAAAGCCCGCTCATCACGGCTCAGGCCACACCGGCGCTAGCGGCACCGGCACGGCATTCACACAAGAGCGACGCAGCCCAGCGGCAGCGCAGGCCTCGGCAAGCCCCGCCTTGGGCGCGGGCGGCCTCGACGCCGGGCTGCGCAGCCGATCGACACAGGTATAGCGGACTCGTTGCAAAACTTCGCATTCTCATGCCGACAAGGTAGCAAAACTACATTTTCAGCGCAAGAGAGATTTCACCGGAACTACATCTTCAGACCTGATCGAGCGCCAGCTGCCCGGTGCTCATCTGGCGCTGACCCTGCGGCACAGATCGGCGCCAGCTCGCTTGTGGTGGATGCGCCAGCGGGCTACACCGACTTGCGCTGCGGCTGTAGCGCAGCTACACACTCTGCCCTGAGCTGCGGGCCGATCCGGGCCGCATAATCGTGCGAAGCCAAGCGCCACCCCAGGGCCTCAGACAAGAACGACCTATGCATCCTTTCGACAGCCCTCGCCTGATCGCCGACATCGGCGGCACCTATGCCCGTTTCGCGCTGGAAACGACGCAGGGCCAGTTCGAGCACATCGCCTCGCTGCGCTGTGCCGACCATGCGGACTTCCATGCCGCCATCAAGGCCTACCTGGCCACCTTGCCCAAGGTGCAGATCCAGCATGCGGGCGTGGCGATCGCCAACCCGGTCGAAGGCGACCAGGTGCGCATGACCAACTACCACTGGCAGTTCTCCATCGAGGAGATGCGCCAGCGCCTGGGGCTCGATACGCTGGTGGTGGTCAATGACTTCACCGCGCTGGCGATGGCGCTGCCGCGCCTGTCGGCCCGGGATGTGCGCCAGATCGGCGGCGGCGCGGCCAACAAGCAAAGCGTGATCGGGCTGCTGGGCTCGGGCACCGGCCTGGGCGTCTCGGGTCTGATTCCGGCCGGCGAGGGCTGGATTGCGCTGGGCACCGAAGGCGGCCACACCAGCTTCTCGCCGCGCGATGAACGCGAGATTGCCTTGCTGCGCTTTGCCTGGAAACAGTTCCAGCATGTGTCCTTCGAGCGCCTGCTGTCGGGCCCGGGGCTGGAGCTGATCTACCGCGCCACGGCTGACTACGCCGGCCGCAGCGCCGAAGACCTGCAGGCGCCGGAGATCACCCAGCGCGCGCTGGATGGCAGCGATCCGGTCTGCGTCGACACGCTGGACCTGTTCTGCGTGCTGATGGGAACGGCCGCTGCCAATCTGGCCGTGACGCTGGGCGCGCTGGGTGGCATCTACATCGGCGGCGGCATCGTGCCGCGCCTGGGCAGCTACTTCGACCAGTCCAAGTTCCGCCAGCGCTTCGAGGAGAAGGGGCGATTCAGCAGCTATCTGGCGGCCATCCCGACCTATGTCATCACGGCCGAACACGCCACCTTCATCGGCGCCTCGGCCATCCTCGATGCGCAGCTGCGCAGCCTCAACAGCGGGCCTGGTGCTGCCATCCTGAATCAGATCCGGCGTGCCCGCGAGCAGCTCTCGCCCGCCGAGCTGAGGGTGGCCGATCATGTGTTGGCGCATCCGCGCGCGGCCCTCAATGCGCCGATCGCCGAGATTTCGCGCGCCGCCCAAGTCAGCCAGCCTACGGTGATCCGTTTCTGCCGCTCGCTGGGCTGCGAGGGCCTGTCGGACTTCAAACTGCGCCTGGCTTCAGGGCTGACCGGCACAGTGCCTGTGACCCACACCCAAGTCACACAAGACGACTCGATGGTGGAACTGGGTGCCAAGGTGCTGGGCAACACCGCCTCGGCCATCCTGCAGGTGCGCAGCGCGCTGAACCGCGACATGATCGACCGCGCCATCGAGCTGCTTCTGAAGGCGCGCCGGATCGAATTCTTCGCAGTCGGCCACTATGGCGTGGTGGCCCAGGACGCGCAGTTCAAGTTTCTGCGTTTCGGCGTGCCGAGCGGCGCGCACACCGACCCGCGGCTGCAATCACTGGCTGCGGCAGTGATGAGCAAGGACGATGTGGCCGTCATCATCAGCTCCGGAGGCAAGCTGCCCGAGCTGCTGGAAGTGGCGGAGAAAGCCCGCGCGCGCGGCGCCTCGGTGGTGGCCATCACGGCCAGCCAGTCGCCCTTGGCGCGCAAGGCCGACGCCGCGCTGATCGTCGACCACGTGGAAGACGTGGCCACCCACCTGCCCATGGTCAGCCGCATCCTGCACCTGCTGGTGATCGACATCCTGGCGGTCGGCGTGGCGATGCGCCGCAATCCCGAGGTCATGCTGGACGGCATGCGTCAGGAGCTTGAGGAAGAAGCACCTGCCGCACCTGCCCCCGCCGGTGCACGCGGTGCCCGCAGCGCAGCGCCGGGTGTCAGCCTGGCCGCACCGCTGGCCCGGCTGACCTCACACAGCCGCTGAGCTGCAGGCCAGCGACAGCCTGTTGTTCAGCCCTGAACTTCGGTGGAACGGACTGCCGGGTTAGGGCTTGCGCTCGCCTCGAAGAAGCGCAGCTGGTTGCGCCCGGCGGCCTTGGACTGGTACATCGCCAGATCGGCCTGCTTGATCAGGTCTTCGCCGGACACAGCCTGCCCGCTGAATAGCGTCAGGCCCATGCTGGGCGTGCTGCCGTGCACCAGCCCGGCCAGATCGTAGGGCTCATTCAGCGCCGCCAGCATCTTCTGCCCGAGGCGGGTCAACTGACCCACCGCTTCGCCATGATCGACGCTGAGCGACTCGACCAGCACGACGAATTCGTCGCCGCCCAGTCGCGCGACGGTATCGGCCTCTCGCACGCAGCCCTGCAGGCGCTGCGCCACCTGCTGCAGCAGCAGGTCGCCCTTGTCGTGCCCATGCGTGTCGTTGAGCTGCTTGAAGCGGTCCAGGTCGATGAACATCAGACCGGCGAAGCTCTTGCTGCGAGCACTGCTGGTTTGCGCCTGATGCAGGCGATCCATCAGCAGGCGGCGGTTCGGCAGCTGCGTCAGGGCATCGAAAAAGGCCAGGCTGCGAATCTTTTCCTCAGTCGCCTTGCGCTCCGAGATGTCGTGCATGGTCGCGACATAGTGCGTCACATGCCTGCTGTCTCCCATCACCGCCGTGATGGTGATCGACTCAGGGTATATCTCGCCGTTCTTGCGCCGGTTCCAGAGCTCGCCCTTCCAGGCGCCGGTCGCCCGGATGCGTTCCCACATTGCCGCATAGAAGGCCGCGTCCTGGCGGCCTGAGCTGCGCTCACGCGGGTTCTTGCCGACGATCTCCGCCGCGGTATAGCCGGTGATTTCGGTGAAGGCGCGGTTGACGCGCAGGATGCAGCCTTCGGCATCGGTGACGAACATGCCTTCCTGGGTCTGGAATGCTGCCTCGGCAATGCGCAATTCCAGCTCGGCACGCTTGCGCGCCGAGATATCGGAGAAGGTGACCACCGTGCCGCTGACCAGCTCACCATCGCGCACCGGATGGGCCGCGTACTCGACGGCAATCGACTGCCCATTGCGGTGCCAGAACACCTCGTCATCGCGGCGGCAGGATTCGCCGGAAAGCGTCGCCAGGAACACCGGGCATTGCGCCGACGGATAGTGGCTGCCATCGGCGCGGTGGTGGTGGATCAGTTGGTGGATATCGCGGCCGATCAGTTCCTGCACCTGATAGCCCAGCATCTGGGCGCCGGCCTGATTGATGAAGGTGCAGTGGCCGGTGTTGTCGATGCCGTAGATGCCTTCGCCAGTGGAATCCAGCAGCAGCAGCTTCTCGCGATTCAGGGCCTCGCGCTCGGCCTCCTCGCGCCGCCGCACGCTGATGTCCTGCACGGTGCCGGCCAGACTGATCGCTTTGCCCCGCGCGTCAAAGCTGACCCGCCCGCGCGCATGGACCCAGCATTCGCCAGCCAGGGGCAGCAGCAGGCGATGGTTGAAGTCATAGGCCCCCTCTGAGCGCAGGGCCTGCCGGTAGGCGGAAGTCGCCACCGCCCTGTCCTCGGGATGGATCCGATCCAGGGCCCGCTGATAGATCTCGACAGCCGGGGTCTGCGGATCCAGCTCGAAGATGCGAAAGGCTTCTTCGGACAGATGCAGCAGCCGGGTCTCGGGATCCAGCTCCCAGCTGCCCAGCCGGGCAATGCGCTGCGCTTCCAGCAGACGATGATGGGCTTCGTGCAGGCGAGTCGCGATCTGCTGCCGCTGCCGCAATGAGCGTGCAAGCGCAGCCAGCGAGCCGGCCACCAGCAGCGCCGCAAGCAGTCCGATCTGCAGCAGGTTCTGGCGGACGGACTTGATCTCGGCCCGCATCAGCACCGGCTCACGCGACACCAGCAACAGCAAGGGAAAGCTGGCCAGCCAGCGATGGACCGTGCCGCGTTCGACCTGATCGAGCGGCGATACCGCCAAGCGGAACCCAGTCGTCCGCTGCCGAAGCGCGCGCAGCTGCGGCTCGTCGAGCTTGGCATGGCGGTAGCGCTCGAGTTCGACGGTGCGGCTCAGCAAGGCCCCGCTGGTGGAAGCCACCGACACCAGCGTGTCCGAAGCGAGGGTCAGGCCTTGCATGAACTGCGTCAGCTGCTCGGGCGGCAAGCTCAGTTCCACGATCCCCTGGAAGCTGCCATCCGGCCCGAGCACCGGCCGCGACAGGCGCAGGAACCAGCGTCGGGTCTGTGGATCCAGCATAGGCTCTTCGATGTGCAACTGGTCTGCGCCGCCTGCGACAAAGGTCTTGTAAGCAGGACGGTCCGCCAGCGGCTGCAGAGGCTCCGGCGCGGCCTGGTCCGAGAACACGATTCGCCCTTGATGATCGAGGACGCTGACATGCACCTCATGGCCCATCGACACGTCCTGCCGAAGCAGTTCAACGCTGCGGGGCAAGTCATCACGGTGGTCCAGCGCTTGTGTGCGCAGGAATAGCAAGCCATGGTCCAGGTTCTGCAGCTGCCGGGTCAGCGTCACATCGATGAGTTCGGCCACATGCTGCAACTCGCCCTTGAAGTGGTTCAGGCGGTCTGATTCCACGCGCGCCGACTGCCAGGTGAGCGTCGCCACGACGAAGCCCATCAGCAGCAGGCCGACAAGCAGCAGCTGGCGGGTCGCAGCGCCGGCAGACGACTGTGCCGAGAGGCGGGCCCAGAATCCTGCACTCGATGGCGTTCGAACTTCGACGGTCATGCGCTTCCTGTGCCTGGCAACAAAATCATTCTAGGACTGGCGCCTCCAGCCAATGGCTCGAACTGCGAGGGCTTCACCCCGGAGCCGAGGGTTATGGAGCATGGTCAAGCCGGATGCGCTGGCTAGCATGGGCCGATCCTCGTCATCCGGAGTACTGCATGCCCACACTCGTCGCCGACTCGCTGGATCTGCCTGGACTACTCGGGCGAGAGGCCATGCTCGCCGCGCTGGATGCCGCCGCCGCACAAGTGCGCTCCGGTGGGCAGCCGCTGGCCACCCTGACGCTCGATGTGGATCACTTCAAGGACTATCAAGACCAGGCCGGTGGCGACAAAGCCCATGCGGTGCTGCAAAGCCTGGCCGAACTGCTGATGCAGCACCGGCCGGCGGCTTCGACACTGGTGCATATGGGCTCCGACGAATTCATGCTGCTGCTGCCCAGCCATGACCTGGCGGCCGCCCTGCTGGTGGCCGAGCGTCTGCGCGGCGAGGTGGCCCAGGCCTTCTCGACGCTGGGCCGCGGGCTGACGATCACCGTCGGCGTGGCCGCGTCGCCGGCCGCCGTGAATTGGAGCGCGCGCACCTTGCTTGCGCTGGCCGATGCCCGCATGACCTTTGCCAAGCGCCGCCTGCTGCCGCACCATAACCTGGTGTGGGCCGGCACCCTGCCCTCCGACTGGTACCTGCGCCTGGACATCGAACCGGGCGTCTGGCCCTCGCTCTGAGTCCGGCAACCGTTCTGCGACCGTGCGATGCACGGCCGCAGCGGTCGGCAGGCCAGCCGAAAGCAGGCGATCCGCTTCCTAGAATCAGGCAGCCATGCGCCCCCTGCCCCTGATCGTCATCCTGCTGGTCCTGACCCATGTCGCCTTCAACGGCAGCCGGATCGCCGTCGCGCTGTATGCCATCCACCAGGGTGCCTCCACCTTCACCGTCGGCACGCTCGTTGCCTTGTATGCGCTGCTGCCGGCGCTGAGCTCGGTGGCTGCCGGCCGCTGGATCGACCGGCGCGGCATCCAGCGGCCGATGCTGCTGGGCACGCTGGGTGTAGGCCTGGGCACCATCGCGCCCTTTGCTGTACCCCATGTCGCAAGCCTGTATGTGACGGCCGTGCTGGTCGGCGTGTCCTTCATGCTGATCAATGTGGCGGCCTATCACGCGGTCGGCGAGATGAGCGCGCCCGAAGAGCGCACCGTCAACTTCAGCTATGTCGCTTTAGGCTTCTCGACCTCGGCCTTCGTCGCGCCGCTGCTGGTGGGCATGTCGATCGAAAGCCTGGGCTACCGCGCCTGCTTCCTGATCCTGGCGCTGTTCACCGTGATGCCCTTGCTGGCACTGTGGGCCAAGCTGCTGCCCAATGGCGCAACGCGCGCCAAGCAAGACCTGCCCCCCAAGGGCCATGTGTTCGAGCTGTTGCGCGACCCCGAGCTGCGCCGGCTCTTCATCGCCATGGCCATCCTGACGGTCGGTTGGGACATCTACAACTTCGCGATTCCGGTCTACGGGGCACAGATCGGCCTGCGGCCCTCGCAGATCGGCATCGTGATGGGCGCCTTCGCAGCGGCCACTTTCGCGGTGCGCCTGGCGATGCCTTTTTTTGCGCACCGCGTGCGGCCCTGGGGCCTGCTGATGGGTTCGCTGGTGATCGCCGGTGCAGCCTATGTGGCGGTGCCGTTCACGCACAGCGTCGGAGTGCTGATGGCCATCACCTTCGTGCTCGGCCTGGGGCTAGGCGCCCCGCAGCCCATGGTGCTGACCCTGCTGCACCAGTCGGCGCCAGAAGGCCGCGCTGCCGAGGCGCTGGGCCTGCGCACCACGCTGATCAACACCAGCCAGACCGTGATGCCGCTGCTGTTCGGCGCCGTCGGCGCGGCGCTGGGCGTGGCGCCGCTGTTCTGGGCCATGGCCGCCACCATGCTAGCCGGTGCCGCCGGCGCGCGTCGCCGCAGCTGAAAGTCACCCCCCGTTGGTGTGTCCAGAGCCGGCCCCAGGGTCTGGGATACTGCCTGCACCTTTCAGCGAGGAGCAAGTCATGGCCCTGATGGATTTCATCAAGAAACAGTTCATCGACGTACTGCAATGGACCGAGTCCGGCGACGGCACACTGGCCTGGCGCTTTCCGATGGCGGGCATGGAAATCCAGAACGGCGCCTCGCTGACGGTGCGCGAGACGCAGATCGCGGTCTTCGTCAACGAAGGCCAGGTGGCGGATGTGTTCGGCCCCGGCATGTATACGCTGACGACGCAGACCCTGCCGGTGCTGACCTATCTGAAGAATTGGGACAAGCTGTTCGAGTCCCCGTTCAAGAGCGATGTCTACTTCTTCAGCACGCGCCAGCAGATCGACCAGCGCTGGGGCACGCCGCAGCCCATCACCATTCGCGACAAGGACTTCGGCGCGGTGCGGGTGCGCGCCTTCGGCAACTACGCCTGGCATATCGCCGATGCCAAGCAATTCCACAGCCAAATCGCCGGCACCCGCGAGACCTACACCGTGCAGGAGCTCGAAGGCCAGCTGCGCGGCCTGATGCTGCAGCACATCGCTGATGCGGTGGCCGCCAGCGGCATCCCCTTCCTGGACCTGGCCGCCAACCAGATCGAGTTCGCCAAGCAGTTGCAGACCGCCACCGCGCCCGAATTCGAGAAGCTGGGCCTGGCGCTGGACAGCGTCACGCTGCAGAGCGTCTCGCTGCCCGAGGAGTTGCAGAAGATCCTCGATCAGAAGATCGGCATGGGCATGATCGGCCAGAACATGGGTCAGTTCATGCAGTACCAGACCGCGCAATCGCTGCCCAAGATGGCCGAAGGTGCCGCGTCCGGCGGCGGTGTGGCCGGCGATGCGATGGGCCTGGGGGCAGGTCTTGCGCTCGGCCAGGTGATGGCGCAGCAGCTGGGCCAGGGCTTGGGGGTCGGCGTGGGCGCGGCGGCCGCCGCTGCGCCAGCGCAGAGCCCCGAGCAGATCATGGCCATGCTGGAGAAGCTCGGCGATCTGAAGAGCAAGGGCATCCTGACCGACGAAGAGTTCGCAGCCAAGAAGGCCGAACTCCTGAAGAAACTGGGCTGATCCGGTCTTGAGCTCGAGCACCCAGCGCCGCTGGCAGGCGGCCTGTCCCAATTGCGGCGCGCCGGTCGAGTTCGCCTCGGCCGCGTCCGCCAGCACGGTCTGCAGTTTCTGCCGATCCACCCTGCTGCGCGAGGGCGAGGCGCTGCGCAAGATCGGCGAGAGCGCCGAGCTGTTCGAGGACTACTCGCCGCTGCAACTCGGCGCCAACGGGCGCTATGCCGGCGAAGGCTTCAGCGTGGTCGGCCGGCTTCAACTGCGCTATGCCGAGGGCGGCTGGAACGAGTGGCACATCCTGTTCGACCAGGGCCGCAGCGCCTGGCTGTCGGAAGACAACGGCGCCTTCGTGATCGCCTTCGAGGCGCCGCTCGCCGAAGCGCCGCCGCCGGTCGAAGCGCTGGTGGTGGGCGCCCAGCAGATCGTCGCCGGTCTGCCCTGGCAGGTGGCCTCCAAGGTCGAGGCCACGCTGCTGGCCGCCGAGGGCGAACTGCCGCATGCGCCCGAGCTGCTGAACAGTTTCTGGGTGGCCGACCTGCGCAATGCCCAGAACGAAGTCGCCACGCTGGACTACAGCCAGCCGGCAGCGCCCAGCTGGTCGGTGGGCCGCTCGGTGCAGTTGGCCGAACTGGCGATGAGCGGCCTGCGCGAGGACAGCAGCAAGACGCTGGCCTCCAAGGCCAGGCCCTGCCCCAGCTGCGGCGCGGCCCTTACGCCGCGCTTAGAGAACAGTCAGTCCATCGTCTGCGAGCAATGCCATGCGGTGGTCGACATCTCCACCGAGCTGGGCGCTGACCTGAAGCATTACGGCCAGATGAACGGCATGCAGCCGCAGATCCCGCTGGGCACGACAGGCCAGCTGGCCATCAGCGGCGGCGTGCCCAAGCCCTGGCAGGTGGTCGGCTATCTGGAACGCTGCGATCTGCCGGAAACTGCCGACGACGAGCAGACCTTCTGGCGCGAGTACCTGCTCTTCAACAAGGTCGAAGGCTTTGCCTTTCTGGTTGATACCGAGGAAGGCTGGAGCCTGGTGCGGCCACTGACCGGCGCGCCACGCCCGGCCGGTGGCGGCGCGATGGAGTGGCAGGGCAAGACCTACAAGAAGCGCTGGACCTACACCGCCAAGATCACCTATGTGCTGGGCGAGTTCTACTGGCGCGTCAAGCGCGAGGAACGCGCCCTCGTCAGCGACTTCGAATTCAAGAGCGGCACCCGGACCGAGTTGCTCAGCCGCGAACAGACCGGCAACGAGGTGACCTGGAGTCAGGGGCGCACGCTGGATGCCTCCGAGGTGCTGCGCGCCTTCAAGCTCGCCACCGATCAGACCGCAGCGCTGCAACGCGATGCCAAGAGCCTCAGCTTCGAGCCCGGCAAGCTGCTTCGCAATATCGTCATCGGCCTGCTGCTGATCGCGCTGCTGTTTGCGCTGCTGCGCGCCTGCAGCAAGGACGATTGCGAGCCCTACAAGAACACCTATGGCGCAGCCAGCAGCGAATACCAGCAGTGCAAGCAGCGCAGCAGCGGCTCGGGTGTGCGCGTCGGTTCGGGCGGCGGCTCCTACGGCGGCTACAGCAGCGGCGGCGGTGGGCACAAGTGAACGAACGACCCCAATACTCTGAAGGAGAGCAGTGATGGACATCGAATGGCTCAAGCCAGCCGTGGTGCTGGGATCGGTGCTGTATGCCGTGATCGGCGTGCTGGTGTTCTGGATCAGCTTCGTGATCGTCGACAAGCTGACGCCCTACAAGCTGTGGGAAGAAATTGTCGAGCACAAGAACCTGGCGCTAGCGCTGGTGGTGGCGGCCAAGTGCATTGCCATCGGCATGATCGTGGCCGCGGCGATCAAGGGCTGAACGGGTGAGCGAGCAGACGCTGCGCCAGCAGATCCGCGCCGAAGTGGCCGCGCTGCGGCCGCTCGATGCGCTGGAAGCCGCGCATCAGCAAGAAGCGCTGGACTGGATCGCCAGCGGCGCCGAGCTCTGCCGCCTGTCCAAGCCGGCCACACCGCCGAGGCATCTGGTGTCCTACTTCGCCGTCGTCGACGAAGCACAGCGCCTGTTGCTGGTCGAACACCGCAAGGCGTTGCTGTGGCTGCCGCCGGGCGGCCATGTGGAGCCGGGCGAACACCCGCGCGACACGGTGGCACGCGAGATTGTCGAAGAGCTGGGCTTCGCCCCGCCCGAGCCCGTCGGCGCGCCGCTGTTCATCACCGCCACCGAGACCGTCGGGCTGACCGCCGGCCATACCGATGTCTCGCTGTGGTACATGGTGCGTGTCCCCAGCGGACAGCACATTGATTTCGACGCTGAGGAGTTCGCCTCAGTGCGCTGGTTCGACCAGAACGCACTGCCGCTGAGCCACAGCGACCCGCATCTGGCGCGCTTCTGCGCCAAACTGCTGCATGCCAGCGACCGACGGCCTCTTGCCGCTGCCCTAGATTCCAATTGAACGAGCCCAGCGCCTCAGCGCCCGCACCATCGCGCGCCTCCCTGCCCGAACTGCTGCTGCTCGGCAGCGTCTTCGTCATTGCCGCCTGCGGCCTGGTCTATGAACTGGCGGCCGGTGCGCTGGCCAGTTATCTGCTGGGCGACTCGGTGCTGCAGTTCAGCACCATCATCGGCGCCTATCTGTTCGCGATGGGACTGGGCTCCTGGCTCAGCCGCTATGTCGAACGCCAGCTGATCGCGCAGTTCCTGAAGATCGAGTTGCTGGTGGGCGTGATCGGCGGGCTGATGCCGGCCGCGCTGTTCACCGCGCACAGCCTGCTGCCGCCCGATCAGCTGGCCGGTTTTCGCGTGCTGCTCTACGGCCTGGTGCTGCTGGTGGGCGCGCTGGTGGGGCTGGAGATTCCGCTGGTGATGCGCATCCTGAAGGCCCACTTCAGCCAGCGCTACCGGCTGAGCGAGCTGGTCTCGCAGGTGCTGACCTTCGACTACCTGGGCGCGCTGCTGGTGGCAGTGGCCTTCCCACTGCTGCTGGTGCCGCATCTGGGGCTGATACGCACCGGCGTGTTCTTCGGCCTGCTCAATGTGCTGGTGGCGATCTGGGCGCTGTGGCTGTTCCGCGCCGAGCTGCGCGCCTGGCGCAGCCTGGCCTGGGCCTGCGCCCTCAGCCTGGCGCTGCTGCTGGGCGCGATGTTCCAGGCCGAGACCTTGAGCACCTGGGCCGAAGACCGCTTCTATGGCGACCACATCGTGGTGCGCGAAAGCAGTGACTACCAGCGTGTGGTCGTAACCGACAGCCGCGCCGGCACGCGCCTGTTCCTGAACGGCAATCTGCAGTTCCACTCACGCGACGAGTACCGCTATCACGAGTCGCTGGTGCACCCGGCCATGGCGGCGCATGGCGCGCCCAAGCGGGTTTTGGTGCTGGGCGGTGGCGACGGCATGGCGGTGCGCGAGGTGCTGCGCTACTCGAGCGTCGAACAGGTCACGCTGGTGGAGCTGGACCCGCATATGACGCGGCTCTTTGCCACGCTGCCGCTGCTGAGCCACCTCAACGGCGGAGCGTTGAAGAGCGACAAGCTGAAGATCGTCAACACCGATGCCTTCGGCTGGCTGGAGCAATCGAAGGAGGTCTTCGACGTGATCGTGATCGACTTCCCCGACCCCAGCAATTTCGCGCTGGGCAAGCTCTACACCACCAGCTTCTACCAGTTGGTGGACCAGCATCTGTCAGCCGGCGGCTTTGCCGTGGTGCAGTCCACCTCGCCGCTGGTGGCGCGCCGCAGTTTCTGGACCGTGGTGAACACCATCGAGGCGGTGGGACTGAGCACCACGCCCTACCACGCCCATGTGCCCAGCTTCGGCGAGTGGGGCTTTGTGCTGGCCTCGCGCCGGCCCTGGAGCCCGCCGCGCCAGCTGCCTGAAGGGCTACGCTTTATCAACGTCGAAGGCCTGCCGGCCATGACGCAGTTCCCGCCCGACATGGCCCGCCTACCCACCCAGGTGAACCGCCTCTCGAACCAGGTGCTGGTGCAGGAGTTCGAGGCCGAGTGGGGCAAGCTGCACTGATGGCTCCCCAGCTACGCAGGCGCGAACTGCTGTTGGCCGCTGCCGGGCTGCCGTTGGCGGGCTGCGAGGCACCGCCAGCACCGCTGCAAGGCGGCTGGGTCGGCGCCAGTGCGGCGCGCGGCCACCGCCTGCGCCAAGCGCCACCGGCCTGGAGCGATGGCCCAATGCGGCGCACCGAGGTGCTGATCGTCGGCGGCGGCGTGTCAGGTCTTGCCTGCGCGCGAGCCTTGCAGGCAGGCGGCATCGATTGCGCGCTGCTGGAGCTGGAAGACCAGGCCGGCGGCAATGCCCGCGCGCATCAGATCGGCGGCCAGCCCTGCCCTCTGGGCGCGCATTACCTGCCGCTGCCGGGCGCGGAGGCGCGCGAAGTGCAGCAGCTGCTGTTCGAGCTGGGCCTGGCGCGGACCGAACTGGGCCGCACCGTCTATGACGAGCGCCATCTCTGCCACAGCCCGCAGGAGCGCCTCTTTTATGAGGGCGAATGGGTGGAGGGCCTGCTGCCGCCCACCGACGATCTGCCGCAGCGCCAGTCGCAATACCGGCGCTTTGCGATGCTGGTCAATCAGGCCCGACGCGAGCTGGGCTTTGCCATGCCCAGCCGCCGCGCGCGCTGGACAGCCGCGCATGCCGCGCTCGACGGCCAGACGATGGCGCAGTGGCTGCAGGCGCATCAACTGGATGAAGCCGGCCTGCTCTGGTATCTCGACTACTGCTGCCGCGACGACTACGGCGCCGGCATCGGCGAAGTCTCAGCCTGGGCTGGCATTCAGTACTTCGCCAGCCGCCACGGCTTTCATGCGCCCGGCGATGCCGAAGGCGAGCGCGAGGCGGTGCTAACCTGGCCCGAGGGCAACGCCTGGCTGACGCAGCGCATAGCACAAGGCTTGTCAGAGCAGCTGTTCACCGGCCGAAGCGTGCTGCGGGTGCGCGAGAGCCGGCATCAGGTCGAACTGCTGGCCTGGAACGAAGCCATACAAGCGCCCGAGCGCTGGAGTGCCAGCCAGCTGGTGCTGGCCACGCCACTGTTAGTCGCGCAGCGCCTGCTGGAGGCCGTGCCACCGGCGCTGCAAGCCGCCACGCAGCAGATCAGTTATGCGCCTTGGCTGGTCAGCAACCTCAGCCTCAAGTCCGCGCTGCTGGACCGGCCCGGCGTCGGCCCGGCCTGGGACAGCGTGGCCTACGGCAGCCCGGCGCTGGGCTATGTGGATGCGCGCCATCAGACGCTGGATCCGACACCCCGACCCGGCCTGATCACGCACTACTGGGCGTTGCCGCGCCAGCAGCGCGGGACGCTGCTGAGTGATGACTGGACCGTGTGGGCCAAGGCGGTGATCACCGAGCTGACTCACACCCATGCCGATCTGCCACAGCAGCTTCAGCGCATCGACCTGGCGCGCTGGGGCCATGCGATGAGCATCCCAGTTCCAGGACTGCGCGGCTCTCAGGCACTGGCTTCGCTTCGCGAGCAGGCCCAAGGCCGGCTGCATTTCGCGCACAGCGATGTGGCCGCGTACTCTGTGTTTGAGGAAGCCTTCACGACCGGGGCACTGACCGCGCAGCGACTCATGCGAGGCTAAGGCGCACCAGTCGCCGAGCAAGAGCGCGGCCCTGACAAGAAGATCAAGACTCAGCTCGCCTTGATCGGGAGCTGAACCGGCATAAGTTGGTAGCTTGAACTTCCTTCGCTGGCTGTCCAAAAGGGTTAACACCTAGCAAATTAGGTAAACGCACGCACTGGCACCGCCGTTGTTCTTGGCATCGGCACTCGGCAGCACTGCTCACATCGAGGAAAAAATGAAAATCACCATCTCCATCCTCGCTCTGGCCGCCATCAGCAGTCCCGCGCTAGCCGCAGACAGAACCTGGTATCTCGGGGGCGACATCGGTCGTACGGAATTCACCACCGTCCCAGACAACACCCATAGGAACGGCGTCGGCGTCACCCTAGGCGCCAAGGTGACCGAGAACCTTGCATTCGAGCTTCAGCTTCGCCATCTGGGTTCATGGACTACGACCACGATCGTCCTAGGCACGCAGGACGGAAACGTACAGTTCAGCACCGACCATTCGTTCACCGCACTGGGCGCATCGGTGCTCGGCATCATGCCGCTAAGTGAGGACTTCTCGCTATATGGCCGACTCGGCTACGCGCGCCATACTATGAGAGTCAGCGGGCAATCACCCGCCGCTCGATCAATCAGCGCACATGCAAACCAGGCCTTCTGGGGGCTGGGCGCCAGTTACCGGGTCGACAAGCGCCTGAGCCTGCATCTGGAATTCCTGAAGCTCGGCTCGCCCGTCTTCAATCTCTACAACGACTACTGGGTCGGTGGGAACATCCAGCAGTTCAACGTCGGCCTGAAATACGCGTTCTGATCGACGGCACCGGCTGGAATCAGCCGCGCCGCAAGGTCTGACGCTGCGCAGCTGCTGGCGCAAAGGCCTCGATCAGCTGCCGCATCAAGGACTCGACACGCGCACTGTTGTCACGCCCCAGATTGCAGGCATAGACATCCAGCGTCACCGCGCCCAGCTCGGGCCAGGTGTGCACCGCCAGATGCGATTCAGCCAGCAGCACCACGCCGGTGATGCCGCTCTGCGCCTCGCCAGGCGCTGGCGTGAAGCGGTGGAAGAGCTCGGCCACCGCGCCCAGGCCGGCAGCTTCGACCGCTTCGACGCACAGAGACTGCAAGGCGCTGAGATCAATCATCAGCGGCTGGGCAGGATCGCAGCCGCGCAGATCAGCCGTCAGGTGCAGTCCCTGCATGGCGCCAGCGGACCGTTCAGCCGCCAGTGACCGGCGGGAAGAAGGCGACTTCGGCGCCTTCGGGAATCAGCGCGTCTTCCTTGGCGATCTGCTGGTTCAGCGCGCAGCGCAGTGCGCGCGTGCGGCTCAACGCCGAAGCATGCGGCTCGCCGCGCGCCAGCAGCTGGTCGCGCAGGCCGCCCAAGCTCATGCCGGGCTGCCAGAGCAGGCTTTCGCTGGCGCCCAGCGCTTCGCGCAGCGAAGCAAAGTAACGCACGGTGATGGTCGTCTGGCTCATGACAGCACTTCTGAAAACGGGATGAAGCTGACGCTGTCGCCCGGCGCGATGGGCGCGCCGGCGGGGTTGTCCACCAGCCCATCAGCCCAGACGGCCGAGCTCAGCACGCCCGAACTCTGGTTGGCGAACAGGTCCAGGCCACCACCATCGTTCAAGCGCACACGCAGAAACTCGCGGCGCCGGTCGGGCTTGGGCCAGGCGAAATCGGCGCGCAGCGCAAAGCGGCGTGGCGTCAGACGCGTGGCGCCCTGCAGCCGCAGGATCACGGGACGCACCAGCAGCAGGAAGGTCACAAAGCTGGAGACAGGGTTGCCCGGCAGGCCGACAAAGTGCGCCTGGCCGACGCGCCCGTAGGCCAGCGGCTTGCCCGGCTTGATCGCGATCTGCCACAGGTCCAGTTCGCCCTCGGCCTGCACGGCGGGGCGCAGATGGTCTTCCTCGCCGACAGAGACGCCGCCCGAGGTGATGATCAGATCCGCCTGGCTCGCGGCTTCGCGCAGCGCGGCGCGCGTGGCATCCAACTGGTCGGGCACGATGCCCAGATCGACCACCTCGCAGCCCAGGCCTTGCAGCAGGCCGCGCAGCGTGAAGCGGTTGCTGTTGTAGATGGCGCCGGGCTTGAGCGGCTCGCCCGGCATCACCAGCTCATCGCCGGTGGAGAACAGCGCCACGCGCGGGCGGCGTGCCACAGTCAGCCGGGCGGCGCCCACCGTGGCAGCCAGACCCAGGGCCACAGCGTCGAGCTTGTGGCCGGCGGCGAGCACGACCGAATCCTTGCACACGTCCTCGCCCTGGCGGCGAATCCACTGGCCGCTCTGCACCTCGGCGTTGACACGCACGCTGCCCAGCGCATCGCCGGGCATAGCCTCGCACTGCTCCTGCATCACCACCGCGTCGGCACCCACAGGGATCTGCGCGCCGGTGAAGATGCGCGCCGCCGTGCCCGCTTGGTGCAGCGCGCCCACCACGCCGGCGGGCACGCGCTGCGCCACCGGCAGCACGGTGCCAGGTCTTGCCACATCGGCGGCGCAGAGCGCGTAGCCGTCCATGCTGGTGTTGTCGGCCGGCGGCACATCCAGGGCCGACACCACATCAGCCGCCAGCACGCGGCCCAGGGCCTCGGCAGTGGGCAGGGTCTCGGCCTCGCCCAGCGGCGCCACGCGCGACAGCAGGCGCTCCAGCGCCTCATCCAGGCTCTGCATCGGCGGACGCCGTGGCGCGTCAGACATGGCTGCGGACGAAGTCCTTGACCTGCTGCACATCCACCGGCATCACCGTGACGCGCTTGGGCAGGGCTTCGATGTTTTCCAGGCCCGCCGGACGCGGCGGCTCAATGGCCAGCGCTTCCTGGATGGTGGCGGCGAACTTGGCTGGCAGTGCCGTCTCCAGCACCAGCATGGTGACGCCCGCTTCGCGCTGCTCCAGCGCCACCTTCAAGCCGTCGGCCGTGTGGGTGTCGATCAACACGCCGTAGCTTGCATAGCAACTGCGGATGGTGGCCAGGCGGTCGGCATGGGTGGAGCGGCCCGAGGCAAAGCCATAGCCGGCGATACGCGCGAATTCCTCGGCGCTGATCTCGAAGCGGCCCTGCTTGGCCACCGCCTCGCCGAACAGCGCCTTGGTGCGTGCACCGTCGCGGCCCAGCAGGTCGAACACGAAACGCTCGAAGTTGCTGGCCTTGGAGATGTCCATCGAGGGGCTGGAGGTCTCATGCGTCTCCGCCGAACCGCGCACGCGATAGACGCCAATGCGGAAGAACTCGTCGAGCACGTCGTTCTCGTTGGTGGCCACCACCAGCTTGGCGATCGGCAGGCCCATCATGCGCGCCACATGGCCGGCGCAGACATTGCCGAAGTTGCCCGAGGGCACGCAGAAGCTGACCTTCTCGCTATTGAACTTCGTGGCCTGGAAGTAGCCGGCGAAGTAGTACACCACCTGCGCCAGCAGACGAGCCCAGTTGATCGAGTTGACGGTGCCGATCTTGTACTTGCGCTTGAAGTCCAGATCATTGGACACCGCCTTGACGATGTCCTGGCAGTCGTCGAACACGCCTTCGATGGCGATGTTGTGGATGTTGGCGTCCTGCAGGCTGAACATCTGCGCCTGCTGGAAGGGGCTCATGCGGCCATGCGGGCTGAGCATGAAGACGTTGACGCCCTGCTTGCCGCGCATCGCGTACTCGGCCGCGCTACCGGTGTCGCCCGAGGTCGCACCCAGGATGTTGAGCGTTTCGCCGCGGCGCTTGAGCTCGTATTCGAACAGCTGGCCCAGCAGCTGCATCGCCATGTCCTTGAAGGCTAGCGTGGGGCCGTTGGACAGGGCTTCGAGAGCCAGCCCCGGCTCCAGCGTCTTCAGCGGCGTGATCTCGGGCGTGCCGAAGACCTCGGCCGTGTAGGTGCGGCGCGCGATGGCGCGCAGATCCTCGGCCGGGATGTCATCGATGTAGAGGCTCAGTATCTCGAAGGCCAGGTCGGCATAGGCCAGGCCGCGCCACTTCGAGAGCGTCGCATCGTCGACCTTCGGATACTGCAGCGGCAGGTAGAGGCCGCCGTCCGGCGCCAGGCCTTCGAGCAGGATCTCGCAGAAGCGGCGCTCAGTCTTGTCACCGCGGGTGCTGACATAACGCATCAGGCCAGTTCCTCTTTGCGCAGCTTGACGATGGGCGCCAGCACGGTCGGCAGCGCCTGCATCTGCGACAGCGCCTTGTTCATGCGGCCCTCGACGGTGTCATGGGTCAGGATGATCAGATCGGTCTGCTTCTCGCCCTCGGCCGATTCGCGCTGCAGCACGGCATCGATCGAGATGTCGTTCTCTGCCAGGATGGTGGTGATGCTGGACAGCACCCCGGCCTGGTCGGCCACGCACAGGCGCAGGTAGAAGGCGGTGACCACATCATCCATGGCCAGGATGGGCGTGTCGTTCATCGCATCCGGCTGGAAGGCCAAATGCGGCACACGGTGGTCGGGGTCAGCGGTGTGCAGGCGGGTGATGTCCACCAAGTCGGCGATCACGGCCGAGGCGGTGGGCTCGGAACCGGCTCCCTTGCCGTAGTACAGCGTGGTGCCGACGGCATCGCCCTGCACCACCACGGCATTCATCGCACCTTCGACGTTGGCGATCAGGCGCTGGGTCGGGATCAGCGTGGGGTGCACGCGCAACTCGATGCCGCCGTTGGGCAGGTCGCTGCGTCGGCGCGCAATGCCTAGCAGCTTGATGCGGTAGCCCAGCTGCTCGGCGTACTTGATGTCAGCCGCCTGCAGCTTGGTGATGCCTTCTACATGCGCCTTGTCGAACTGCACCGGAATGCCGAAGGCGATGGCCGACATGATGGTGGCCTTGTGCGCGGCGTCCACACCTTCGATGTCGAAGGTCGGATCAGCCTCGGCATAGCCCAGGCGCTGCGCTTCCTTCAGCACCACGCCGAAGTCCAGGCCCTTGCCACGCATCTCCGACAGGATGAAGTTGGTGGTGCCGTTGATGATGCCGGCGATCCACTCGATGCGGTTAGCCGTCAGGCCTTCGCGCAGCGCCTTGATGATGGGGATGCCGCCGGCCACCGCGGCTTCGAACGCCACGATCACGCCCTTGGCATGCGCAGCGGCGAAGATCTCCGTGCCATGCACGGCCAGCAGCGCCTTGTTGGCGGTGACCACATGCTTGCCGGCGGCAATCGCCTCCAGCACCAGGGCCTTGGCGATGCCGTAGCCGCCAATCAGTTCGACGACGATGTCGATCTCGGGATTGGCAATCACCTCGCGGGCATCGCTCACCACGACGGCGGCGTCGCCGACGATCTCGCGGGCGCGCTCGGTGTTCAGGTCAGCCACCATCGCAATCTCGATGCCACGGCCGGCGCGGCCGCGGATCACATCCTGATTGCGGCGCAGCACATTGAAGGTGCCACTGCCCACGGTGCCGATGCCCAACAGGCCGACTTTGATCGCTTTCATCTCGTACTCACTCACTCATGTCATCTTGAATTCCCGAGCGGCACCTGGGGAACTGGCTTTGCCAGGCCACCAGGTGCGCCCCCTTGAGGGGGAGCGCCGCAGGCGCTCCGGGGGTGGGTCATGTGCCGTGGCGCTTGCGGTAATGCGCCAGGAAGCGCTCGATGCGGCCGATGGCATCACGGAGATCGTCCGTGTTCGGCAGGAACACCAGGCGGAAGTGATCGGGGGCTGTCCAGTTGAAGCCCGTCCCTTGCACGATCAGCACCTTTTCCTCGGCCAGCAGTTCGTAGGCGAACTGCTGGTCGTCCTCGATCGGATAGATCTTGGGGTCCAGGCGGGGGAACATATACAAAGCCGCTTTGGGCTTGACCACGCTAACGCCTGGAATCTGCGTCAACAGTTCGTAGGCGAGGTCGCGCTGGCGGCACAGCCGCCCACCGGGCGTGACCAGGTCCTTGATGCTCTGGTAGCCGCCCAAAGCGGTCTGGATGGCCAGCTGGCCCGGCGTGTTGGCGCACAGGCGCATCGAGGCCAGCATGTTCAGGCCGGTGATGTAGTCCTTGGCATGGCGCTTCTCGCCCGAGACGATCATCCAGCCGGCGCGGTAGCCGCAGCTGCGGTAGTTCTTTGACAGGCCATTGAAGGTCAGGAAGAGCACATCATCGGCCAGCGAGGCGATGCTGGTGTGGGTCTGGCCGTCGTACAGCGTCTTGTCGTAGATCTCGTCGGCCATCACGATCAGCTCGTTCTGGCGCGCGATCTCCACAATCTCCCGCAACACGCTCTCCGGATACAGAGCGCCGGTGGGGTTGTTCGGGTTGATGATGACGATGGCCTTGGTACGCGGCGTGACCTTGCGCTTGATGTCCTCGATATCGGGCATCCAGTCGCTCTGCTCGTCGCACATGTAGTGCACTGGCGTGCCCCCGGACAGGGCCACAGCGGCGGTGTAGAGCGGATAGTCCGGCGCAGGCAGCAGCACTTCGTCGCCGGTATCCAGCAGCGCGTTCAGCGCCATCACAATCAACTCGGAAGCGCCGTTGCCGAGATAAACGTCGTCAACCGTCACTCCGCGGATGTTCTTTTCCTGGCAGTAATGCACCACCGCCTTGCGGGGCGCGAACAGCCCCTTGGAGTCGGTGTAACCGGCCGCCGCTGGAAGATTGCGGATCATGTCCTGCACGATCTCGTCAGGCGGTTCCAGACCGAAGGCGGCGACGTTGCCGATGTTCAGCTTGATGATCTTCTGGCCCTCTTCCTCCATCTGCCGCGCCTTGTCCAGCACAGGTCCACGGATGTCGTAGCAGACATTGGCGAGCTTGCTGGACTTGGCGATGGTCTTCAAGACGGACTCCGATAGGGAAATAGGGCTGCGGTTATGCTGCGCCGCAAAACGTTGAATTTAAACACAGGGTTAGTGCCGATCCGCCACGCTGCACGCTGCGAGCATCGAAGGGCGCGACACCCGCGACACAGCGCATGAAGTTTCAACTCGATGAGCCGCAAGGCGGCAACAGCATTTCACGCCACGACGGTTCGCGCGTCTGGGTCAATGGCCGGGTGCACACCAGCAGTCTGCTGGTGCCCTGGCAGGGCGCAGTGCAAGCCTGGAATGTGTCCAAGTTCGATGCACTGGAGGAGGCACACTTCGAGCAGATACTCGCGTTGAAGCCAGAACTCGTGGTCTTCGGCAGCGGCAACAAGCTGAGGTTCGCGCGACCGGCGCTGTATCGCGGCCTGATCGAGGCCCGCATCGGCATCGAGACCATGGATCTGGCAGCGGCCTGCCGCACCTACAACGTGCTGTCCAGCGAGGGGCGGTCAGTTCTGGCGGCGCTGTTGATCGAGTCCTGAGAGCCTTTGCGGCGCATCCCTCCAAGGGGCGACAAGGGTGTCGCCGGAGGGCCTGTGCGTTCAACGTATAATCCCGGGCTATGCCCAGCCGGGCACCCTCTCCTATAGAACGCCTCATGACGCCAGCGCTCAACAAACCCCTTCCGGAAATTGAAGCTCTCGCCACCGGCGGCCTGAAGTTCACACCGCATTCCTTTCTGGGTCAAGCCGTGGTGTTGTACTTCTATCCCAAGGACAACACGCCGGGTTGCACCACCGAAGCCATGCAGTTCCGTGACCGCCACAAGGACTTCGTGAAGGCCGGTGCCGTGGTGCTGGGCGTCTCGCGGGACAATATGGTCTCGCACGACAAGTTCAAGCAGAACCTGGAACTGCCCTTCGAGCTGATCGCCGACACCGAAGAGAAGCTCTGCCACATGTTCGGCGTGGTCAAGAACAAGATCATGTACGGCAAGAAGGTCAAGGGCATTGAGCGCTCCACCTTCCTGATCGACGCGGGCGGCGTGCTGCGCGCGGAATGGCGCGGCATCAAGGTGGCCGGCCATGTCGACGAAGTGCTGAAGGCTGTCAAGGCGCTGAAGAAGGAAGCTGCCTGAGCGGCACCTGCAAGTCCTTGGCGGGCCAGCCCCGCAGTATCAACGCGAAGCCGGCTCGGATTTCCGTCCAAGCCGGCTTTGTTGCATCTCTGCTGCGCATATCGGCCGCCATCGTCTGGTGGTGGCCTTTGTGCATAATGAGTTCATGCCTCAGCGCCCTGCAGTCCACCCGAGAAGCCGCAAAGCCGCCTTTGCGGCTTTTTGCCTTTCGGGCCACGCAGGAAGCTACCTTTCGCCAATGACAGCGCAGCCCTGCGCCTTGCCCGACGCCTCATGCCTCTGCCCAAGCCCCCGACCAAACGCGCCAGCCGCCTAGACGCTACTGCCTTTGCCGAAACGCTGGCGGTCAGCAAAGCCCCGACACCGCGTCCAGCCGCCACCCCCTCTCCGGCGCCACTTGCAGCGGCTGCAGCTCCGAGCAAGACCGGCAAGACAGGACGCCGCGCTGAAGCCCAGCCCCAGCTTCGCGCCGCCCCCAGCGCGCCGGTGCAGCAGACGCCCGCCACGTCATTTGCCCATCCGCCAGCCATACCTGCGGCAGTGCCAGCCGCGGCAAGGCCCAAGGCCAACGCCGCCAAGAACAGTAAGCCCAAGAGCCTGGAAGCGCCCAAGCTGTTCGTGCTCGACACCAATGTGCTGATGCACGACCCGATGTGCCTGTTCCGTTTCGAGGAACACGACATCTACCTGCCCATGATCACGCTCGAAGAGCTGGACGGGCACAAGAAGGGCATGTCGGAAGTGGCGCGCAATGTGCGCCAGGTCAGCCGCGAGCTCGACGCTCTGGCGGCCAGCCTGCAAAGCAGCACGCTCGAAGAGATGGCCAAGGGCCTGCCGCTGGCACATACCGGCCACCGCGAAGCCGGCGGCAAGCTGTTCTTCCAGACCCAGTTGGTCGACACCCCCCTGCCCGCCGGCCTGCCGCAAGGCAAGGCGGACAACCAGATACTGGGCGTGGTGCAGGCGCTGAAGAACCTGCAGCCCGGCCGCGAGGTGGTGCTGGTGTCCAAGGACATCAATATGCGTATCAAGGCCCGCGCGCTGGGCCTGGCGGCTGAGGACTATCGCAACGACAAGACGCTGGAAGACAGCGATCTGCTCTACACCGGTGTCCAGGCCCTGCCCTCCGATTTCTGGGAGCGCCATGGCAAGACCATGGAGAGCTGGCAGCAAGGCGGCACCACTTACTACCGCATCAGCGGCCCGCTGGTACCGTCGCTGCTGGTCAACGAGTTCGTCTACCTGGAAGCACCCGGCTCCGCGCCGCTGTATGCCAAGGTCACCGAGATCACCGGCAAGAGCGCGGTGCTGCGCACGCTGAAGGACTTCGGCCACCAGAAAAATTCCGTCTGGGGTGTCACGGCACGCAACCGCGAGCAGAACTTCGCGCTCAACCTGCTGACCGACCCGGATTGCGACTTCATCACGCTGACCGGCACCGCTGGCACCGGCAAGACCTTGATGACGCTGGCGGCCGGCCTGCAGCAGGTGCTGGACGAGCGCCGCTACAGCGAGATCATCGTCACCCGCGTGACCGTGCCGGTGGGCGA
>PNNH01000077.1 GCA_013824165.1 Methylibium sp.
GGCATCGACGAGAGCGACAGCCTGCTGGGTGAAGTCAGCTGGATTTCTCCAATCGCGCGCGCCTTGCTGAAGGCGCGCGAGGGCGATGAAATTCAGTTGATGACGCCGGGAGGCGCCGAGCGGCTTGAGGTGCTGGAGGTGCGATATCCGGCGCCTGCTGCGGCTCAATCACCAAGCTAGTTCGCAGGCTGGCCCTGCGGCTTCACGCGCCATGCCCTCAGCACGGCGGGGCTGCGCTTGAGAGTGCGAAGCACATCCGCCAAGTGCAACCGGTCACGAACGGCCAGAAGAAGGCTCATCTCGACAGTTTCCCGGCGCTCGGATTCATCACTCATCGCGATGTGCGTGATGTCGGCTTCGGCGCTGCTCACCGCAGAGGCCACCTGGGCCAGCACGCCCTTGCCATTCGTCAGCAGTATGCCGACGCTGGCTTCAAAGGCGCGTGACAGTTCTTCGGACCAACTGACGGCGATCCAGTGCTCGCTGTCGCGCTGCATCAGGCGCCGGCCGATCGCGCACTCGGAGGTGTGGACCATCAGGCCTTCACCGCGCCCCAGATAGCCCCGCACTTCGTCTCCGGGTATCGGGCGGCAGCAGGTGGCCAGACGTACCGATGCGCCTTCGCTGCCGTCCAGGGTCACGCTGCCTTGGGCTGGCGCGTCATCACTTGCAAAGCGCCCCATGCTCAGCATCACGGCATCGGGTCGCTGGCCTTGCTCGGTCAGCATGCGCGCCAACTTCTTGGCGACGATGGTGGCGATCTTGCGGCCCAGGCCGACCTCGATCAGCAACTCATCGACATGGCGGTTGCCGGCCCAGCGGGCGAGTTGCTGCCAGAGTTGTGCGGCCGGCATGTCCTCGTCGTCCAGGCTGGGCAGCGGCAGCCCCTCGGCGCGCAAGGCCTGTGACAGCATCTTCTCACCCAGGTCGCGTGACTCTTCCAGCTCCAGGTTCTTCAGGAAGTGGCGGATCTTCGAGCGCGCCCGTCCGGTTCGCACAAAGCTCAGCCAGGCCGGGTTGGGCCTGGCGCCTGCGGCGGTGACGATCTCGATCACATCGCCGCTGCGCAGCTCGGTGCGCAAGGGCACGGGTTCCCCGTTGATCTGCGCGGCCACGCAGTGATCGCCGACGTCCGAGTGGATCGCGTAGGCGAAGTCGACAGGCGTGGCCCCCTTGGGCAAGGCCATGATCTTGGACTTCGGCGTGAACACGTAGACGGCATCCGGGAACAGGTCGATCTTGACGTGCTCCAGGAACTCGTTGGCGTCGCGCGTCTCGTCCTGGATGTCGATCAGCGATTGCAGCCAGTGCGCACCGAGTTGCTGGGTCTGCTTGGCGTCCCCAGGGGACTTGTACATCCAATGCGCCGCCACGCCTTTCTCCGCCACCATGTGCATCACCTCGGTGCGCAGCTGGAACTCGATCGGAGTCCCCAGGGGGCTGACCAGGGTGGTGTGCAGCGACTGGTAGCCGTTCGGCTTGGGAATGGCGATGTAGTCCTTGAAACGGCCGGGCTGGGGCTTGTAGAGCTGATGCAGCACGCCAAGCGACAGGTAGCAGGTCGACAGTTCGTCAACGACGATGCGGAATCCGAAGATGTCACTGACCTGCGCAAAGCTCAGGTGCTTGTCCTTCATCTTCTTGTAAATCGAGAACAGCGTCTTCTCGCGGCCCTGGATCTCGACCTTGATGCCGGCCTCGGCAAAGGCCTTCACCACGTCGCGCTCGACGCGGGCCACGAGGTCTCGACGGTTGCCTCGGGCCTTGGAGACGGCCTTGGCCAGCGCCGCATGCCGCCAGGGGTTGATGAACTGGAACGACAGTTCCTGCAGCTCGCGATAGATCTGATTGAGACCCAGCCGATGCGCAATGGGGGCGTAGATGTCCAGGGTCTCGCGTGCGATGCGGCGACGCTTGTCGGCCGCCATGGCCTGCATCGTGCGCATATTGTGCAGACGGTCCGCCAGCTTGATCAGGATGACGCGAACATCGCGTGCCATCGCCAGCAGCATCTTGCGGAAGGACTCGGCCTGCGACTCTTCCTTGGTCGAGAACTGCAGCTTGTCCAGCTTGGTCAGACCGTCGACCAGTTCTGCGGTCGGCGCCTCGAAGCGTTCGATCAACTCGGTCTTGGTGACGCCGCAGTCCTCCATCGCGTCGTGCATCAGCGCTGCCATGATGGCCTGCGCATCCAGGCGCCATTCGGCGCAGATGCCGGCGACGGCGATCGGGTGCGTGATGTAGGGCTCGCCGCTGGCTCGGAACTGGCCCAAATGCGCTTCGTCGGCGAAGCGGTAGGCCTCGCGGATGCGCTTGATGTCCGCCTTGGGCAGGTAAGCCAGCCGGTGGACCAGTGCATCGAAGGACGCCGCCTCAGCCTGGGTCGGCTCCGGCGCAGGCTTGTGCAGCCCGGGCATCAGTGCGGCGGGTAGAGCGGCGGCGAACGAGCGAAGACCCATGGCTGGAAATTATCACAAGCCTGTGCGGCTGCGGCGGTTCGAGGGCAATCCCGGCCGGTTTCCGGTGGCAGGGCGACGGGCCAGGAGAAAAGAAAAGGCGCCCTTGGGCGCCTTGGACTTTCGCGGAGGCCGGTTTAGACCGGAACCTTGCGCAGCATCTCGATGCCGACTTCACCGGCGGCGATCTCGCGCAGCGCGGTCACGCCCGGCTTGTTCTTGCTGTCGATCTTGGGCGTGTGGCCCTGGCTCAGCATGCGGGCACGGTAGGTTGCAGCGAGCACCAGCTGGAAGCGGTTGGGGATCTTGGTCAGGCAGTCTTCGACGGTGATGCGGGCCATGGCGGTTTCCAGTTCTGATGTTCAGGGGAGATCCAGAGCGCGAAAAACGGCGGACCGATTCCGGCGCTGGGTCACGTATTTTAGCCTCTGCGCGTGGACGATGGCTTTCAGGTCGAAAAGCGCGGTCTCGAACACGGCGTTGACGACCACGTAATCGAAGCTCTGGGCCTGCGCCACCTCGACGCGGGCGTTCGCCATGCGCTGGGCGATGACCTCCGGCGCGGTGTCGCCCCGGCGGTTCAGGCGCTGCTGCAACTCTTCCCACGACGGCGGCAGGATGAAGATCAGCACGGCATACGGGAACAGCTGCTTGATCTGCAGGGCGCCCTGGAAATCGATCTCCAGCACGACGTCCTCGCCAGCGGCCATGCGGGCCTCGATGGCAGAGCGCGACGTGCCGTAGAGATTGCCGTGGACTTCGGCCCATTCGAAGAAATCGCCGCGTCCTGCCATGGCGCGGAACTCGTCGGGCGTGATGAACCAGTACTCGCGGCCATGCTGCTCCTGGCCGCGCGGCGCGCGCGAGGTGTGTGAAATCGAGACGGCGAGCTTGGAGTCGAGTTCGAGCAGGGCCTTGACGAGGCTGGACTTGCCAGCGCCACTGGGGGCGGCGACGACGAAGAGATTGCCTGGGTATTCCATAGGGTTCTTGGGCGAGTTGGCTTGTTCGATGCTCTGGCCCCGAACTACATGGACAAAGCCAGGGGCCGCTCTTGCCATGACATTTCGCAGGCCTTGCGCCTCAGACCCTGCAGCGCACCCCGCATGTCGAGCATGTGCAGTGTCGCGCTGAGGCCGGTCTTCGGCAGAGCGTGCAGCCCCGTAACTGTAGCGTGGCCGGCCGACAGGTCGTTGCCGCGCATCGGCATGCTGCTCTGCGGCGCTCGCCGAACTGCCTCGTCGTGACGCCATTCGCCCTGGCGGAAGTCGCGGCCCGCAAAGCAGCGAGGGGCCTCAGTCCGGGACCGGCGCTGCCCGTTTGGAGGTGGCAGCGCCCTTGCATGCGCCGCGACCGCCAGACCTCTTCGGTGCTTGTTGTGCTTTGCAAACAAGTGGACAAATTCGCATACATTTATTTGGTGATCAATAGGGCACCAAAAGCTGGCGCTCGACCTGGCTTGCTGAGCGCTCGGCGCACGACATGGGTGCGTGAGTGCACATAAATGGCTGATATATATAGATTTTGGTGAGTTTTTCTCCCTGTGGAAGTCTCGAGCGCCAGTCCTTATGAGTTGGGCAAGGGTTCACACCAACTTAAATTTGTGGACAAATTACCCCACACTTCTTATCGATGTGTGGACAAACAAGCGCAACTTCTTGACAGCCTTTGGCTGTCATCGGGTGACCCGTAACTTCTGTTCAAGCGCGCATGACGCGGAGGGCATATGAGTACAAAGATTCGTGATCGGTTCGGTATGCATTACCTGGCGGCGGCAGCGGCTGTCTGCTGTGCCAGTCTTGGTGCCGCCCAGGCGCAGACGCAGACGCCAACGCAGGAACTGGACCGTGTGACGGTCACGGGCTCGAACATCCGGCGCATCGATGCCGAGTCGGCGCTGCCGGTGCAGGTGATCACAGCCAGCGATATTCAAGCCAGCGGCAAGACTTCGATCACCGAGATCCTTCAGACGCTGGCGGCCAACGGCGGGAACGGCGTGACCGATGCCGGTTCATTCAGCAACTTCGCCTATGGCGCCTCTGGTGTGTCGCTGCGTGGCCTCGGCCCGACTTCGACGCTGGTGCTGATCAATGGCCGTCGCGTCGCACCGTACAGCGTCCCTGATATCAACACCGGGCTAACGAACTTCGTCAACGTCGACGCGATTCCCCGTGGCGCGATCCAGCGCATTGAGATCTTGAAGGATGGCGCCTCCGCCATCTATGGCTCTGACGCGATGGCGGGGGTGATCAACATCATCCTGCGCAACGACTACCAGGGCGGCGAGCTTGAGGTCAACGCGCGCGCCAACGACGACGGCAAGTTCGGCTCGCAGTGGGCCGGTCTGACCTATGGCCGCGGCGATCTTGACCGCGATGGCTGGAACTGGATGGCAACGCTCGATATCTACCACCGCGACGGCGTGATGCTCAGCGAGGTCAAGGACGATGTCATCGATACGCGCCACCGTGACAGCAGCTTCTACTACACAGGTCGTGCCAACACGAACCGCTACTCGCCAGCCCCGAACTACTACTCGGGCGTCTCGGTGGATCCAGCTTCCGGCGCCTCCTTCGTCAACACCCGTTCCGGCCAGGCGTCGACCAACTGCCCCGCCAACAGCACTTGGGCCTTCAATCCCGCGCTGAATCTGTGTGGATACGACTACTGGAACCAGGCCGCACAGTATGTGTCGCCGATCCAGCGCCAGACCCTGTTCAGCCGTGGCGAATTCAAGCTGGGCTCGGGAACCACGGCCTTCGGCGAGCTGGCACTGACCCGACTCAGCAACAAGCAGCGGGACTGGCCCGTGCCCTTTGGTGCGGGCTTGGGTGCTACGCCAAACGGGCGCGACGGCGGCGTCTCGTATGTGCCGCAGTTCCTGCCGGCGGGTCACCCGAACAACCCCTATGCCGGTCAACCGGCAGGCATCACCTATCTGTTCAGCGATGTAGGCATGCAGGGCATTGACGTCACCAACAACACCTCGCGGCTGCTGCTGGGTGTACGGGGTACGACCAAGGACTGGGACTGGGAGGTCGGCGTGCTGAACGCGCGCGACAAGGCCGAGGTGTCCTACCTGAACCGCATCAGCCTGCCCGCGCTACGCGATGCCGTCCTCAACGGAACCTACAACTTCGAGAAGCCCGGCGCCGGCGCGGTGACGGCAGCGCAATTGCGCATCAACCCGGTGGATCACGGCTTGTCCGAGTTCACGGCTGTGGATGCCAAGATCAGCGGCACAGTGGGGAGCCTGCCGGGCGGGCCCATCGGCGTGGCTGCCGGTGTCGAGGCGCGGCATGAGCGCCGCTACTACACGCCGGACGAGCGCATCTACGCGGGCGAGGTCTATCTGCAGGTGGCGGGCCGCACTGAGGGCAGCCGCAACGTCGTGTCGGCCTTCAGCGAGCTGAGCGCTCCCATCAGCAAGAGCTTGCAAGCGCAACTGGCCGTACGCGCCGACCATTACTCCGACTACGGCCAGTCGGTCACCCCCAAACTGGCCGTTGCCTGGAAGGCGCTCGATCAACTGAAGTTCCGCGGCAGCGCCTCCAAAGGCTTCCGTGCTCCTTCGCTGAACGAATCCTCCAGTTCGAACGTCCCGCTGTTCTCCTACGTCGACTTCGATCCGAAGCGCTGCGGCACGTACAACATCGACTGCGACGGCTATCGCAACAGCGGCGTGATCTCCGCCAACAAGGACCTCAAGCCCGAGAAGTCCACCTCATATGGGCTGGGCATGGTCGTTGAACCTGTGCGGGATGTCTCGCTGGCCCTGGACTATTGGCAGATCGAGCGGCGCAACGAGATCGTGTTCGTCGACCAGCAATCGGTCATCGACAACGAAGGCAGCAGCAACCCGCTGTACGCCGGCCGGGTTCACCGCCTGCCCGACGACACGCTCAGTGTGCCCGGCCAGAGCATCCCTGGCCGCATCGCCACCATCGACCAGCTCTATCTGAACCGCGGCCGCACGCAGGTGCGCGGGGTGGACGTCGATGCGCGGATCGTCCTGCGGCCGGCCGGCATGGCGCCGATCCGGGTCGGCACCAGCTTCACCTATATGGACCGCTACCGCGAACAGGCGGTCAGCGGCGAGGCCTGGACCGTGCGCAGCGGCTCACTGGGTTACCCGCGCCTGCGCGGCAATGTCAACGTCGGCTGGTCTCCCGCCGCCTGGAGCCTCAATGCAACGCTGAACTATCTCTCAGGCTTCCGTGCCACGGCGGCCAACCAGCAGTGCAGCGGCGACCGCTACCTCGGGGTGTGCGAGGTCAAGTCCGATGTCACGCTGGACCTCGGAGCGGTCTATCGCTGGAGCCCGGCGCTGACCTTGCGCGGCACCGTGCTCAACGTGACTGACGAGCGCATGCCCTTCACCCCGACCGAGCCCACCGGCAACCGCTACTGGTACTCGGCAGCCGGTCGCATGCTCTCGGTCTCCGCGTCCTACCAATTCTGATGTACCGCGCCGAAGGGTGAATGAGAATCGCGGCACGCTAACGCCGTGCGACGCCGAAGCCGACCGCGACCTTTCACCCTTCCCAATCGCCCATGTTCCAGTACGACTTTCAGCCCCTGCTGCATTACCTGCTCAAGCGCATCGTCCGCATCGCGATCGGCTGCGGCATCAACTACCAAGCCTTCTGCAAGCTGCTGCGCGCGGTGTACTTCGAGGTCGGCACCGAGTTTGAGCCGCTCAAGGGCAAGCCCAATTCGGACAGCCGGATCAGCCTGCTGACCGGCCTGCCGCGCCGTGAGGTTCGAGCGATGCGGGAACTGGCCGATGCCCCGGTAAAGCCGGCTCCCAACATCGAGCGCTTGGTGCTGGATGCCTGGTCCTCGTCGCTGGACCTCATCGATGCTGAAGGCAATATGCTGCCGCTTGCACGCACCGCCAGGCAGGGCGGCACGCGCTCATTCGAGAGCCTTGTTGAAATGGTCAGCAAGGACATTCGTGCGCGTTCTCTGCTCGATGAATGGTTGCGCAAGGGCTTTGTGGTGCTGGATGAACAGGACCGCGTGATGCTGGCGCAGCGCCGCGCGCCGGCAACCATCGAAGGGGCTCCAGGCGCAGGCCTGCTGATCGGCGAGCTGACGAGTGATCTGCTCAACGGCTTCGAGCGCGCCTATCTGCTTTCGCAGCCCGTGCCCGGCTACAGCTTCCAGGTTGTCTACGGTCATCGGCTCAGTGAAGAGTCGGCGCAGCTGATCTGCTCGACTGCGCTGCGCGAAGGCTCGCAACTGGCCAATCGGCTGAATCGGATGATCGTCGAGCGGGAAACGCTGGACGCCCATCGCCCTGACGCCAATCTGCGCGTGATGGTCGGCATCGCGGCCTACCAGACCGATGGCGAGGCGGATCCAGGCTTGCTGTCGCCCAAACCTGCGCCCGAGGCCAGCGCGTGACCCTCCTACCGTTGCAGGCCCAACGCCTGCCTGCGGCGACCGAACCCGGCTATGCCCGGTGGCCGGCGTGCTGCGCTCAGACCTCCATCTTCGTGGCCGATGGTTCGCTGTGGCGGCGGCCACCAAACGGCCCGGCTGCGCGGCTGACTCCGCGAGAATCCGCTGCGCGGCATCCGCAGGTGTCGCCGTGCGGCCGGTGGGTGGTCTACAGCGCCAGCAGCGGCGGCGCTGTCGAACTTCGGCTGCTGACGCTCGCCAGCGGAGACTCCCGCCAGCTGACCTGGGACGGCCTGCAGGCTCGGCCGTGTGGCTGGCATCCCGATGGTCGCGTGCTCTATGCCTCGCAGCGCGGCGTGCCGTTGTCGCGCTGGCGCCTGTTCCTGCTCCATCTCGAGACCGGCGAGGTCGAACCGATTCCTTTGGCCGACGCCAGTGACGGCTGTTTCATCGATGCGCAGCGCCTGGTGTTCGTGCGTGGCGGCCTGCACGATGATCACGTCCATGGCTACCGCGGCGGCGCGATGCGTGCGCTGTGGACCATTAATCTGGGGGCTGACAGCGAGGCCCGGCCCCTGTGGCCTGAAGCCGACGCGCATGGTGAATGCGCCATGCCGCGCAGCGATGGGGAGCGGCTGTACTTTCTCAGCGACGCCGGTGGCAACCAGTCGCTCTGGTCCTGTCGCTTCGATGGGCAGGACAGTCGGCAGGAGGTCACGCCTGGCGACACGCCCGTGCAGTCGTTCTCGGTGCAGCCGGGGCGCTGCGTCTGGACTGCCGGCGGCCAGCTCTTTGACGCAGCAGCCGGTGCGCTGGATCTGCAGCTGCAGGGCGAATGCGTCGGCTTGGCCGATCAATGGCTTGAAGAGCCGATGCGCTATTTCGAGACCGCAGTGGCCGAGAGCCACGGCCAGAGGGCGCTGCTGCGCTGTCGTGGCCGTCTCTGGCTGGCCGAACCGGGCTTGCAGCAGCCCAGCGAGCTGCGCCTGCCAGGCGGTCGAGCTGGAGCCTGTGCCTTCGCGCCCGACGGTCAGTCGGTATTCGCGGTCTGCGACGCCAGCGGCGAGCCCGAAATCTGGCGCCTCCCTCTGGACGGCACGGCGCCCCGGCAGTTGACCCATGATGGCCACAGCGCGCGGACCGGCGTGTGGCCCTCGCCATGCGGACGCTGGCTGGCCCACGCCGACGGCGTACACCAGCTGTGGCTGACCGAGCTCTCAGGCGCGGTGGCGCAGCGACGCCTGCCGCTGAGCGCAGGCGCCGGACCGGTCACCGAACTGGTCTGGCTGCCGGAGCCCGCTTCGCTGGTTCTTTGTCGTGCCATCGGGGGGGAAGAGCGGCCGCAGCTGGAGCGCTGGACGCTCGCTGGTGCGCCTGGCGATGTCGACCAGGTCGAGCGACTCGGTGATCCCCGATTTCCATGCCACAGTCCGTGCCTGTCAGCCGATGGCCGCTGGTTGTTCTACCTCTGCGAGCGCGAGTTCAGCGCGCCGCGCGCCGATCCCTGGGGCGACCGCAGCTTCGGTGTGGCCTTCGAGCGGCGGGTTCGCTGCGATGCGTTGGCGCTGAAGGACGACGCCCCCTGGCCCTGGGACGACCCCGACGCAGTCTCCCGGCCGCAGCGCGGCGTACCCGCCGGCAGCTTGCGGTCGACACCGCTGCCGCCGGGCAACCACAGGCGGCTCTTTGCCACGCCTGAGCGCTTGCTGAGCTGGGTGATAGAGCCGGGCAGCGAGCCCTGGGCCGGCGCTCTGTGGAGCTTGCCTTTCAAGCCGGATGCCAAGCCCGAGGTGGATGGCCGCAGCTATGCCTTCGTGCTGCATCAGCGCGGTCAGGCGCAGTCCTTGGTCCGCCTGGCAGGGCCGAATGCGACGCTGCAATGGCGCCCGGCGGGCACGCCGGATGTTGCCTTGCGGCCCTTGCTGGCGGAGCACTGGCCGCTGCGTGTCCAACCCGCGCTCGAATGGGCTCAGCATTTCGTCGATGCCTGGCGCCATGTGCGCGAGCAGATGTACGACCGCGAATTGCACGGGCGCGACTGGACCCGCATCGGCCTGCACCATGCCGGCCTGCTTCGCCGCGTCAGCGAGCGCAGCGAGGTGGACGAGGTCATCGGTCAGATGCTGGCCGAGCTCGGCACGCTGCACACCTTTGTCCGCCCGGCCGCGCCGACGAAGCCGGCAGCCGATGCGCCCGGGTTTCTCGGGCTGCGCGTCAAGCGCGTGGCCGAAGGGCTGCGCGTCGAGCAGGTGCTGGCCCATGACCCGGCGCAACCTGAACAGACGGTGCCGGCTGCCGCTCCCGGCACCGCGCTGCGGCCCGGTGACCTGATCCTCAGCGCTGGCGGGCAGCCGGCCAATCACGTTGGCAGCCTGGGCCAGTTGCTGGCCGGTCGCACCGGCAGCCGCGTGGCGCTGGATGTGCTGGATGCGCAGGGCCGCCCTTGGCGCGTGCCGGCGCTGCCGGTGCGCGCTGCCGCCGAGCAGGACCTGCTGCAGGCCGACTGGCTGCAGTCGCAACGAGAACGGGTGCGGCAGCGCTCGCAGGACCGCATCGGCTATGTGCATCTGCGGGCCATGCGCCGCGCCGACCTGGAATGCTTCGCCCGCGATGCTTATGCCGGCCCGCACTGGCAAGGCCTGGTGCTGGATGTGCGCGGCAATCGAGGCGGCAATATCGACAGCTGGTTGATCGAGAAGCTGCGCCGCCAGGCCTGGTGCTGGTGGAATCGCCGGGAGGGTCCGCCGGTTCCGAATATGCCTGGTGCGCTGAGCGGCCACTTGGCTGTCCTGATCGATGCGCAGACCTATTCCGATGGCGAGACCTTTGCGTCGGCGGTGCGCCACTTCGGGCTCGGCCCGCTGGTGGGTCAGCGCAGCAGCGGCGCTGGCGTCTGGCTGACGCAGCAGCCCAATCTGCTCGACGGCGGCACGGTCACGGTCGGTCAGTTCGGCCAGTTCGACGCGCAGGGGCGCTGGTTGATCGAAGGCCACGGCGTCGAGCCCGATGTCGTCGTCGACAACCTGCCGCACGCCAGCTTCAGCGGCAGCGATGCCCAGCTGGACGCCGCCTTGCAGCTGCTGCTGGCGCGCATCGACGCGCAGCCCTTTGCCCCTCCCACCCAGCCGCCCGCACCGCGCGCGGCCCCTAATCTGACGGAGTTGTTGGAGCGATGAAAGTCCTGTCCCGTGGCGTCGTGCCGTGGCTGGCCGGCGTCGTGTGCACCCTGGCGAGCTGGAGCTGCCACGCTGACCCGATGATCGAGCCGGCGCTCAACGAATCGCTGGTGTTCGTGCCCTCGGCGCCACCCGATGCGCCCTCGCTGGAGGCCACGCTGTTCGTGCCGGACGGCACAGGTCCGTTCCCGCTGGCTGTGCTCAATCACGGCAAGCTGCCCGGCCCCTCCCGCAAGCAGCCGCGCTGGCGCCCGCTGGATCTCGTGCGGGGCTGGCTGCAGCGCGGCTATGCGGTTTACCTGCCGATGCGCGCCGGCTACGCCAACTCCGGCGGCCCGGACGATGACCCCAACTGTCCGGACATCGCCGCCAATGGGCGAGCCGGCGGCGCGCATGTGCGCCGCGCTGTCGACACGCTCGCCGGCCGCGCCGATATTGATCTGACGCGCATCGTGATGCTGGGCCACTCCGCCGGTGCCCTGTCGACGCTGGGCTACTTGGATCAGCCCCATCCCGGTGTCCGCGTCGCAGTGAACCTGGCGGGCGGCTGGCGCGCCAACCTGAAGTGGTGTGCCTGGCAGGACGCCCTGGTCTCCGGCATGCAAGCGATGGCGCCAGCTGCCAGCAAGGTGCCCGTCATGTGGCTGTACGCGGAGAACGACAGTTACTTCGACCCTGCATTGGCTGAACGCATGTTCCGCGCCTTCAAGGACAGCGGCGGGCAGGGCGTCATGCGGCGGCTGGCCGCTGTCGGCGACGACGGACATACCGCCGTGCTCGAAGACCTTGGATTGAAGCTGGTGTGGCCCAAGATCGACGCGCTGCTCGCCGCAGCCAAGCTGCCGACCGCAGTTGTCCAGCCGCGCTTTGCTGACGTGAGCGAGCCTTTGCCGGCAGACAGCGGATTCGCCAGGGTGAGCGACATCGCCAGCGTGCCAGGGCTGAACGACCGAACGCGCGCCGTCTACGCGGAGTTCCTGCGCCAGGCCCCACCGCGTGCGTTCGCGATCTCCCCGGACGGCGCCGTGGGCTGGGCCAACCAGGGCTACAAGCCACAGCGCGTCGCACTGCGCTGGTGCCAGACCCATGCTGCCCCGGGCCGCCCGTGCCGCCTTTATGCCGTGGACGACCGGGTCGTCTGGCAGGCCGTCCCCAGCGATGCATCCGCCAAATAGGAGAGCTTCCTCATGATCAAGACCTTGTTCGCCGCCGCAGTGCTGAGCGCCAGCGCGCTGGCGCCAGTCGCGGCACAGACCCTGCATTTCCGGCTGCAGGCCGATCCGCAGACCCTCTACAACGTGCAGAGCATCTCCAACATCGTTGACGGGGTGCTCGGCAACTATCTGCTGGAGCGCCTGGTCTATGTCGATGCGCAGGGCCTGCCGCAGCCTTGGTTGGCCGAGTCCTGGGTTCTCAGCGCTGACCAGAAGACGGTCAGCTTCAAGCTTCGCAGCGGCGTCAAGTTCCATGACGGCACCGACTTCAACGCCGCCGCCGTCAAGTTCCACTTCGACGCCATCCGCGATCCAAAGAACGCCTCGCCGCTGCTGTCGATGATCGGCCCGCTGGAGCGCGTCGAGACGCCTGACCCGCAAACGGTCACGCTGGTTTTCAGCCGCCCCTACGGTCCGCTGCTGAACAACCTCTCGCTCGGCTTCATGGGTATCAACTCGCCGACGGCCGTGAACAAGGCGGGCAAGAGCTACGGCCGCAAGCCGGTCGGCACCGGCCCCTTCAAGCTGCAGCGCTGGACGCCGGGCAGCGAGCTGCGGCTGGAACGCTACGCCGACTATCGGCAGTTCCGCCGCGACGCCGTGAATCAGGGACCGGCCCATGCGCAGACCGTGGTGCTGCATGTGATCCGCGAGGATGCCGTGGCTGCCGCTGCGCTGGAGTCAGGCGAGCTGACGGCCGCCGATCTGCAGCCCGATGTGGTGCCGCGCTTCGAGCGCGACAAACGCTTCCGGGTGGTTACGAACAAGAACGTCAAGTTGCTGGCCTTCATCGACATGAACCAGCACCGCCCGCCCTTCGATGATGTGAACTTCCGCCGTGCCGTCAGCATGTCGATCGACCGCCAAGCTGTCGTGCGCGGTGCGATGGGCGGCTATGCCACCGAGATGAGCACGCCGCTGGCGCCGGGCATCCCGGGTTTCGACAAGGCCCTGGCGGCGAAGGCCGAGCTGGGCTACGCGCCGGACAAGGCCCGCGCGCTGCTTGCCGCCGCGGGATGGAAGCTCAAGGATGGCGTGCTCGAGCGCGACGGCAGACCGGCCCGCTTCGTGATGCGCGGCGTGTCGGGCTCCGACACGGTGGACCGAGCGCTGGCGGTGATTCAGAGCAATCTGAAGGCGGTGGGCATCCAGGTCACGCTGGAGACCTCCGACTGGGGCGCCATGTATCCCAGCTTGCTGAACAACGACTGGGAGATGGCCATGATGGGCTGGACCTGGCCGGACGGCAGCGTGATGGGCAATCTGTGGCGCTCACCTGGCCACCGCAAGCACCTCAAGGCCAATCCCACGCTGGACGCGCTGTTCCTGCGCTGCGACAGCATGCTCGATGCGGCCCCGCGCAACAGCTGTTTGGCGCAGGCCCAGCGTCTGCTTGTCGAGCAGGTGCAGGTCGTGCCGGTTGCAAGCCGCTGGGACCAGTACGCCGTGCAGGCCGGCGTGCGCGACTTCACCGTCGATGCGGGCGGCTACCTGCTGCCCGGCGACGTGAAGGTGCAGCCGTGATGGCCTTCGTCCTGCGGCGCTTGTTGTCGGCCGTGCCGGTGCTGCTGGGCATTCTGCTGACGACCTTCCTGATCAAGGCAGCGATCCCGACCGACGCCGTCACTGCCATGTTCCAGGGGCAGATGACCGACGAGGACGCCTCCGAGGCGGTTGCCCAGCTGCGCGCCCACTACCACCTCGACGAATCCTGGCCACGCCAGTTCCAGCGCTACGTCGGGCAGTTGCTGCAAGGGGATCTCGGCGAGTCGGTGCGAACGCGCGAGCCGGTGGCCGACGAAATCGGCTGGCGCTATCTGAACACCATCAAGCTGACCGCCGCCGCGCTCGTGATCGCGGTGGTGCTGGGCCTGGGTCTGGGTCTGCTGGCGGCCTGGAAGCGCGATACCTGGCTGGACCTGACTGCCACCTCGATCAGCTTGCTGGGCGTGTCGCTGCCTTCCTTCGTGTTCGGGCTGATGATGGTGCTGGTGTTCTCGATCTGGCTGCGTTGGGTGCCGGTGCTGGCCCAGGACTGGCGCGCTTTGATCCTGCCGGCGCTGACGCTGGGGCTGATCGAGGCCGCGCCCTTGGCGCGGGTGGCGCGCTCGGCCATGGTCGATGTGCTGGGCAGCGACTTCATCCGCGCCGCCCGGGCCAAGGGTATGAGCGAATGGGCCTTGGTGACCCGGCACGCGCTGCCCAATGCCCTCGTGGCGGTGGTCACGCTGGTTGGCCTGCAGATCGGCAGCCTGCTGGGCGGGGCCTTCATCATCGAGGTGGTGTTTGGCTGGCCCGGCATCGGCGAGCTGGCGGTGCAGGCCATCCAGTGGCGCGATTTCGCCATCACGCAGGCGGTGATCCTGGTGGGTGCGGTGACCTATGTGGCAGTCAACGTCATCGTCGATTGCTTGTATGCGGTGCTGGACCCGCGCATTGAACTGAACGGCAGCTGATGAGCACGAATGCATCTCTTGCGGCCAGCGTCGTGCCGGCCGCTGCGCGGCGGCCCAGCCGCAGCGCTTGGACCGCGCTGTGGCGCCACCGCTCTGCCCAGGTCGGTGGAAGCCTCTTGCTGCTGATCCTGCTGGCCGCCTTGTTCGCGCCCTGGCTGGCACCGCAGGACCCCTTGCAGGTTGATACCAGCATGCGCCTGCTCGCACCCAGCGCTGCGCATTGGCTGGGCACCGACGAACTGGGCCGCGATGTGGCCAGCCGCATCATCCACGGCGCGCGCTGGTTCGTGGGCATCGGCATCGCCACGCTGCTGCTCAGCGCCAGCCTGGGTGTGGCCTTGGGCCTGATCGCCGCGATGGGCCCGCGCTGGGCCGATCTGGCGATCTCGGCGCTGAACAATGTGCTGCTGTCATTTCCCTATGTGCTGCTGGTGCTGGCGGTGGTGGCCATCCTTGGCCCGAATCTGGTGACGGCGATCCTGGCGGTCAGCATCGGCGGTGTGCCCGGCTATGCGCGGCTGGTCCGAGGCGAGGTGCTGCGGCTGCGCAGTGCCGAATACGTCGAGGCGCTGGTCGCGCTGGGGGCGAACCGCTGGCAGATCACGCGCCGCGCCATCCTTCCCAACATCAGCTCGCCGCTGATCGTCTATGCCAGCTTCGTCACACCACTGTCGGTACTGGCTGCCGCGTCACTGAGCTTTCTGGGGCTGGGCGTGCAGCCACCGGCGCCCGAATGGGGTGCCATGCTGGTCAATGCGCGCAATCTGTTGCGCACCGCCTGGTGGGCCGCCTGCGCGCCGGGGCTGGCGATCTTCATCGCCATCTTCTCCACCAACCTGCTGGGCAACGCGCTGCGTGACGTGTTCGACCCGCGCTCACAGGGCCGCTGATGACAAGCCAAGCCATACTCGAAATCTGCGGGCTGCAGACCTGTTTCGACACGCCGAGTGGAACCGTGCATGCGGTCGACGGCGTGGATCTGGTCCTGCATGCCGGCGAGGTCTTGGCGCTGGTCGGTGAATCCGGCAGCGGCAAGACGGTCACGGCCCTGTCAGCGCTCGGCCTGGTGGTGCCGCCCGGCCGCATCACAGCGGGCAGCATCCGGCTTCGCGGCGAGGATTTGCTGGCCGCGCGTCAGACGCGGCTGCAGCAGCTTCGCGGCGCCGAGATCGCGATGGTCTTCCAGCAACCACGAGCCTGCCTGAACCCGGTGCAGCGCATCGGCGAGCAGATCGCCGAGCAGTTCATCCGTCATCGCGGCCTGTCCACCGCCGAGGCGCACAAACGGGCCATCGAGCTGCTAGGGCGGGTCGAGCTGCCTGACCCGATCCGGCGAGCCCGCGACTATCCGCATCAGCTCTCCGGCGGGCAGGCGCAGCGGGTGATGATCGCGATCGCGATTGCGCTGCAACCAGCAGTGCTCATCGCTGATGAGCCAACCACAGCACTGGACGTCACGGTGCAGGCCCAATTGCTGGAGCTGATGCAGCGCCTGTGCCGCGAATCGGGCACCGCGCTGTTGCTGGTGACGCATGACCTGGGCGTGGTGGCGCAGGTGGCCGACCGTGTGGCTGTCATGTATGCCGGCCAGATTGTCGAACAGGCGCCGGTGCTGGAGTTGTTCGATCGGCCGCAGCACCCCTACACGCGCGGCCTGCTCGGCGCTCTGCCTGTGCTGGGCCAGCGACGCGCCATGCTGACCGACATCCCTGGCAGCGTTCCAGTGCTGGACCGACGCGCTGCTGGCTGCCGCTTTGCCGAGCGTTGCGACGAGTACCACCGCCTGGCCGGCACCGACCCAAAGCTCGCCAGGCGCTGCCTGAGCGAGCCGCCCGTGCTGTTGCATCGGGGCGATGCGCAGCAGGCGGTGCGCTGCTGGGCGGTCGAAGCCGGCGCGCATGCAATGGCAGGAGCAGCAGCATGAACAAGCCTCAGGAGAGCGTAGGCAAGGTCATTGCGTCACTGCACGACCTGCATGCGCATTACCCGCTGCGACGCGATTGGCTGGGTCGGCCGAAGACTTGGTTGCGCGCAGTCGATGGCGTGAACCTCGAGATCCACGAGGGCGAGATTCTTGGCCTGGTGGGGGAGTCGGGCTGCGGCAAGAGCACGCTGGGCCGCACCTTGCTGGGCCTGCGACAGCCCACGGCGGGCCGCGTGCAGGTGTTCGGGCAGGATCTGGCGCAACAGTCGCCCGCTGCGCTCAAGCAGCTGCGCCGGGGCATGCAGCTGGTTTTCCAGGATCCATTTGCGTCGCTGAACCCGCGCGAGACAGCGGGTGCGGCGGTGCAGGCGGGTCTCGATATCCATGCGGTCGGCACCCCCGCCGAGCGCAAGGCGCGAGTGGCCGAGCTGTTTGCCTGCGTGGGATTGGCGCCCGAGATGATGTCGCGCTGGCCGCACGAGTTCTCCGGCGGACAGCGCCAGCGTCTGGTGATCGCGCGCGCTCTCGCACTCAAGCCGAAGCTGCTTGTCTGCGACGAGCCGGTGTCGGCACTGGATGTGTCGATCCAGGCACAGATCCTCAATCTGCTGAAGAGCCTGCAGGCACAGATGGGCCTGACCATGGTGTTCATTTCCCACAACCTCGCCGTTGTCGAGCATATGGCCGACCGGGTGGCCGTGATGTATGGCGGACGCATTGTCGAGCTTGCATCGCGAGAGGCTCTGTTCGCCGCGCCGCAGCATGCCTACACCCGATCGCTGCTGGCTTCGGTGCCTATCCCCGATCCCAGGCTGAGGCGCAAGTGTCCTGACGCGGAACTGCCAGGGCTAGCGGGCGGCGCTCAGGCCGCGTTCGCATGAGCACCATGCTGCGCGCAATGCGGACGCAGGAGGTCTGTGTTTCGGACGTTGTGTAGCCCGGGGGCTTGTCGGCGCGATCTGTGGCGCAAGCGGGGCGCGGAGGCACTGCGGCATTGCAGTGCCGGATTGGGCGGCGCGCTTGCGAGGCCTTCGCATCAGGTGGGGGGCTGCGAGCTCGACAGCGGTGCGAGCATCAGGCGGTCGCGCCCGGCGGTCTTGGCTGCATACAAGGCCTCGTCGGCGCGTGCCAGCAGGCGTTCAGCGTCTTCTTCCGGGCTAGAACGGCAGCTGGCACCCATGCTAAAGCGCAGCGGCAGCTCGGGCGGCAGGCCAGGCATTGCCTGGGCTGAAAGCCGATCGCGGATGCGGCTGAACAAATGCGCCGGCGCCTGCGGATCAACCCCGGACAGCACGATCAGGAACTCCTCGCCCCCCCAGCGCCCCACACGGTCCTGCTGACGGACGGACTGGATGCAGGCTTGTGCAAAGGCGCGCAAGGCACCGTCGCCGCAGGGGTGACCGAATCGGTCATTGATCGACTTGAAGTGGTCAATGTCCAGCAGTGCCAGGGTCACCGGTGCGCCCCGGCTCATCTGGGCTTGGCAATGCGCGAGCATGGCGCGCCGGTTGTGCAGGCCGGTGAGCTCATCGCGCTCCGCGAGTTCACGGAGTTTGCGCCGCAGCTGTCTCTGGCCCAACCCGTGCCAGACCAATGCGCCGATGAGGGCGACGGCCAGGAGCAGCAACAAGACGAGCAATCGCTGCTGCACCATGGCTGACTTCTCTAGGTCGCGCAAATGCTCGATTTCCGCCTCGTTGCTGGCTTGCTCGAAGCGGGCTTGCATCTCGGCGGAAAGGCGGCGATTCTGATCCGTGTAGAAGCGGCTGCGCGCGGCCATCAGCGCCCGCGCTTCGGCCAGGGCCTCGTGCCATCGGCCCCGCGCTTCATGCAAGCGCATTGCCAATCCATGAAACTTCTGCGCAGCCTCGGGATCATCCAGCCGCTCAAGCAGGACGTCAGCCTCCTCGAGCGCGTGCTCCAGCTCTGGCCAGCGCTGCATCTGCGCCAACACCTCCGCCTTGGAAAGCCGGGTCGCCAGTTCCATTGCGCTGACGCCGTGGACGGCGAAGAACAGCTGGGCGCGCTGCAGCAGGGCCAGCGCGAGCTCGGGCTGTTGCCGCGCGATGGCCGATTCAGCCTGCATGCGCAGGATGTGGGCCTTCCAGACCTTGTCGCCTGCGGCCTTGGCCGCGTCATATGCCTTGGCCAGATGATGGTCTGCCTCGTCCAGTCTGTGCAGACTCAGCAGAGGGCGGGCCAGACTCTGATGTGCTGTGGCGACCAAGGCATGCAGGCCCAGCCGCTCAGCGATGGTCACGGCGCCCCGACCATGCTGCAGTGACTTCAGCTGACTTTCCCGCGCATCGGACTGGCCGGCATACAGCCAAGCCAGCGAAGCAAGCACCGAAGCCGTCCAAGCCTGGTTGCCCTCAGCCCGGAACAAGCGGAGTGCTTCAATCAAGGCTTGAAAAGCTTCCGGCAGGCGTCCATGGGTCTTGAGCAGGTGCCCCAGCGCCGCCTGGGTGCGTGCCTCGCACCAGGGTTCTTCGCGCTCGCGTGCCTGAGCCAGCATGTGTTTCAAACGAGATACCGCAGCCTTGCCCTGTCTGTCGTCCTGGGCGTCAGGCAGGACTGCAGCCAGGCACAAGGCCACCGGGTCGCTGGCCAGCGCGGGGGCGCGGCGCACCACGGCAGCGGCTTGCTGTGCGACCTCCAGCTGTGCCAGATTGGTCGCCAGATAGCCCAACCGCAAGGCCGCCTCAAAGGTGCGCTTGGCGTCACCATGCCTCTGTGCGGCGGTCAACTCCGCTTGCATCTGGACCAAGGTGTGTTGTGGGCTACCCCAGTAGGCTCTCTCGATTAATCGCAGGCGCTCCGAGTCTGCCGGAGCACCGCCCAGGGCGCAGCCCGGCAGGCTGGCACATGCCAGCCCCACCAGCACTCGCCAGCAGTAATCAAAGCTGCGGCTGATTTGCGCTCTCATCAAGGTCATGCTGCTCATCAACACGTTTCGGAATCTCTTGTGTGGCTCACTCGGCCAGAGCCTGCGTCGACAGAAAGTAGGTATCCATTTCCTGGAAAGCTGAAAGAAGTCAAAGACAATCCGGTTCTTTTCCTGCGCTGATGCAGCCGGCTGCAAGGGCGTGCAGCCGGCTGCAGCTGGCTGGTTGGGCAATGTGTGGCACGCTCGGCATCCACGTTTTGGCGAGTTCGCAACTGGCGTCAGTCACTCGGATCGGTCCCTTCCTAACGCTACTGATCAACGCTTCAAGTCCGTTAGGTAGAGCACGCCTTTGACGTGGCCGTTCGAAGCTGGACGACGTTCCGTCGTTACCAGTCTTTGGCTCAGGCCGTGAGCTAAGGATTTAGCTTGGATCGGAGCGCGCCTTTCGGATGCCTTAGTTCGCCGCTGGCGACTGGTTGTGTACCTCGCCTTGGGCCAGCTTGAAGACCGCCACGGCTTTCACCAGCTGCTGCGCCTGCCCCTTGAGGCTCTCAGCCGCAGCAGCACTTTCTTCCACTAGCGCGGCGTTCTGCTGCGTCACCTGGTCCATCTGGCTGACCGCCTCGCCTACTTGGCTGACGCCCTGACTCTGCTCGACACTAGCCCGGCTGATCTCCCCCATGATGTCGGCCACGCGCTTGATGCAGCTGACCACTTCGGTCATCGTGCTGCCGGCGCGGTCCACCAGTGCTGTGCCTTGCTCGACACGTTCCACACTGGCGCTGATCAGGGTCTTGATCTCCTTGGCGGCTTGGGCACTGCGCTGTGCCAGGCTGCGCACCTCGCTGGCCACCACCGCAAATCCGCGGCCCTGATCACCTGCCCGTGCTGCCTCCACTGCGGCGTTCAGCGCCAGGATGTTGGTCTGGAAGGCGATCCCGTCGATCACGCTGATGATGTCGGCAATCCTCTTGCTGCTGTCGTTGATGCCCCTCATGGTCTCCACCACCTGACCCACGACTTCTCCGCCGTCAACCGCCACCGTGCTGGCGCTCATGGCCAGTTGGCTGGCCTGGCGGGCGCTGTCGGCGTTAGCCTTGACCGCGCTGCCCAGCTCTTCCATCGCCGCGGCCGTCTGCTTCAGAGCACTAGCTTGTTCTTCGGTACGTTGGCTCAAGTCGGCATTGCCGCTCGCGATCTGCGCGCTGCCGGTAGCGATGCTGTCGCTGCTGTTGCGCACGGTGCCAACGATGCGCGCCAGATTTTGGTTCATGCCCCTCAGCGCATTCAGCAGGCGACCGATTTCGTCAGTGCTGTTCCCCATGATCACCGAGCCCAGGTCGCCAGCGGCCACTCTCTCGGTCAAGGCCACGGCTTCGCTCAACGGGCGGGTGATGGAGCGCGTGATCCGCCAAGCCAATACCGCGCCCACAGCCATCGCCGCGACCCACAGGCTAAGCACCCAGACCGTGCAAGCCTTGCTGTGGGCATCAAGCGCTTGCTCGCTTTCTGCCGCACGGGCCTCTAAAACCGCATCGACCGCCTTCGCCGCCTTCTCTGCTGCATGGAACGCCGCCCTGGCGGCCCCCATCGCCGTCTGAGCTTCTGCCGTCGTGGCCACCTGACCCCCGATGACCGCCGCGCTGACCTTGTTGAACACCACGTCGTAGCCCTCTAACGCCTTCCTCACATCCCTCAGCGGCTCGGCAATCGCCAGCGTGACTGCCTTGGCCTCGAGTTGTTCAATCAATTCCTTGACCGAGGTTCGCGATGCATTCCATGCCTGGAGGCGCTTGTGCATCGATTCGGCGTTGCCCATGTCGATGAAGAGGTCCTTTTCATAGCGGCGCAGCTGGAGCATCTCTGTCCGAAGATCTCCCAGCGCTCTCGCTGCAACGAAGTCGGTTTTTATGAACGACGCGCCGCCCGCCGAGACTTGGCGCAGGCCCAGCAGGCCTGCCATGCCGATGACTGTCAGCAGCAGGAGCAAGGCGGCGGCAAAGGCGCCAAGGCGAGTACCGATCTTGAGGTTGGCAATCAAACACATGTTTCGTTCTTCTTTTTAGGGTGGTTCAAGAGAGGAACAGGCCTTAGTGCATGGGCGCGTCAAGTAGCCCCATCTCGGCACTGCTCATCAACGCCTCGATGTCCGTCAGGATGAGCATGCGCTCGACATCGCCGCTCTTGACGCAGCCGATGCCCAGGATGTAGTCCGCTGCCATCGACACGTTCATCTGCGGTGCCGGCATGATCTGGTCGGCACCGAGCGCCAGCACATCGGAGACCGAGTCGACCACCGTGCCGATGACCTTGCCGCGCAGGTTCAACACGATGACGACCGTGAGATCGGTGCAGTCAGCGCTCTCGCATGCCAGCTTCAGTCGCAGATCGACGATGGGCACGATCACCCCGCGCAGATTGACGACACCCTTGATGAACGCCGGCGCGTCGGCAATGCGGGTCGGTTCCTCGTAACTGCGGATCTCTTGCACCCGCAGGATGTCGATGCCGTACTCCTCCCTGCCCAGGCGGAAGCTGAGGTACTCCCTGGGAAGGGCCGATGCTGCCGTCGCGAGTTCGGTTCGGCCGCCATTAGGCGCGGTATGCGTGAGGGGGGCAGCGAGCCGCTGCTCATCAATCATGGTGCTCATAGGGGACTCCTTGAGGGCGTTGAAGGCGGGGCACTGCAATCAAAACACCTCCCAGTTGTCCGCATCCGTCTTGGTTTCACGGGCCTGCGAAGGTGCTTCCACAGCGGCCTTCACTGGGGCATTCCGCTTGGCTTGGAGGCCGGCACGGGGGAGGCTTTTCGAGCCTTCGGGGCTGCGGCGCTGAAGGGTGGCCGCCTTGGCGGGGCTCGCCGCAGCGCCAGGCGATCTGGCGCTGGCATGGCCAGAGAGCTTGAACAGCGCAACCGACGCTACCAACTGCTGCGCCTGCACCTTCAGGCTCTCGGCGGCAGCGGCACTCTCTTCGACCAGTGCCGCGTTCTGCTGCGTCACCTGGTCCATCTGGCTGACAGCGTTGCCGACCTGCTCGATGCCTGAACTCTGCTGGACGCTGGCTGAGCTGATCTCGGCCACGATGTCGCTCACGCGCTGGATCGAGCCCACGATCTCTCCCATGGTCTTGCCCGCTTGGTCCACCAGCACGGTCCCTTGCTCCACCTGCTGGACACTGCGCCCGATCAGCGACTTGATCTCCTTGGCGGCTTCAGCGCTGCGCTGCGCCAGGCTGCGCACCTCGGAAGCCACCACGGCGAAGCCCCGACCCTGCTCGCCCGCGCGAGCCGCCTCCACGGCCGCATTCAGGGCCAGGATGTTGGTCTGGAAGGCAATGCCGTCGATGACGCCGATGATGTCGCCAATCTTGCGGCTGCTGTCGCTGATGCCCTGCATCGTGGTGACCACCTGGCCGACCACCTGGCCCCCTTGGGCAGCCACCGCCGAAGCGCCTTGTGCCAGCTGGTTGGCCTGCATGGCGCTGTCGGTGTTATTGCGCACCGTGCTGTTCAACTGCTCCATCGTGGCAGCGGTCTGCTGCAGGGCGCTGGCTTGCTCTTCCGTGCGCTGGCTCAGATCCTGGTTGCCCTGGGCGATCTGCGCGCTGGCAGTTGCCACGCTCTCCGAGTTGCTGCGCACGTTGGCGACCACGCCTGACAAGCTGGCCTGCATGCGCGCCACCATGGCCAGCACGCTGCTGCTGTCTCCCGGGCGCACGCTCAGGTGCTGGCTCAGGTCGCCTTCGGCCACCTGGCTCACGGCTGCACCCAGCGCAGCCGGCTCGGCACCCAGGGCGCGTGTCAGATTGCGCGTCAGCACCCAAGCAACCGCCGTGCCGACCACCGCCATCAACAGGGCCAGGGTGGCCATCAGCATCACGCTGAACGAGGCCGTTTGGTCCGCCTGCTTCACCAGGTCTTGAGCCAGCTTTTGCTGCATGTCGACCGAGTCGTCAACGGCATTGAACACGGCCGTCTGCAGCGGCAATGCTTCCTTCAGCAGGACATCTCTGGCCTTATCGTTCTCGTTCTTCAACGCATGCGCCATGGCGCGGTCCATCGTCTGGTTGTAGGGGCCTCGGTTGTCATTGATGATCTTCAGCAGCGCGCGCCCTTGCGGCAGCTTGACCGACTTGTCCAGCTCGGTAAGCAGCTTGGAGTTCTGGGCGCGCAGTTCTTCAATCGCCCGCCGCTCTGCGTCATATGCAGCTTGATCGTTGTCGATCATGATGATGTTCCGAACGCGGCGTGCAATGGTCTGGTAGGCGCTTTTCATGTCATTGAACTGGGCCACCTTGACCATGCGGTCCGTGCCCAACTCGTTGATGTCGTCGGCCAGCGAGTTCATCGTCACCGCTGCGTACACGACGATGCCGACGCCCAGCATCACCGTGGCACCAAAGCCCAAGGCCAAGCGTTTGGCGACTGTCAAATCCTTGAACATGATCGTCCTTTCATCTGCAAATTAGATAGATAGGCGCATGGCCAGCCTTGAGCGCTGCTGCGAGGCTGCCAGGCCCCGGTCGGGGACTGCGGGAAGTCTTCTCGGCAGTGGACCAAGGTGTCTGCCGTGAAGTGCCCGACCTGAAGCATGGGCGCCAAGCCGCCGATTGATTCGCAGAAGATCGCCAGCGAGCGGCGCCAGATCCTTGGGGATGGCTGCGAGCTGTCGCGAATGCGCAGTCAGCAGCCGAGCTGCGCAACGAAGCTCGGCTGCGCGTTAGCTCAGCTGGTGCGTCGGCGTGGGTGGACAGTCCAGCGCGGCCGCTGCGCGCAACTCATCTCGCCGCACTCGAAGCGGACTCAGGTCGGGGTGATCCAGCCGCGCCAGCGTCAGCGTTGTCAGCGCTTGCGCTCGCGCCTGAGCCACCCGCGGATCGGCATTGCCGGTAGGCTGCGCTGGCAGCCGCTCCAGGCAGCGCAGAAGGCCAGGGAGATAGCCGTTTGCGCTATCGAACTCCAGCGCCTGATGCCACAGCCCTTGCGCGGCGGCCTCGCGGCCCTGGGCCTGTTCGAGGTCGCCCTCCAGGCGCAGTCGCTCCGACTGATAGAAAGGCCATTGCTGCTCTACCTTTGACAGGTCCGCGAGCACAGCCTTTGCCTCGGCCAGCCGAGCCTGGCTGATCAGCGCCGGCAGCAGCAGGGTCGAAAGCACGTGATCGCTCCAAGCTGGGCCTCTGTGGTGATGTCGGGTGGCCAGGCCCTGCAGGACCTGCACATCGCGCTGAGCCGGATCCAGGCAGGCCTGCAGCCCCAGCCCAGCCTCCAGGCCAAAGGTGACGCGGTCGTGCTCGTCGCACAGTGACAGCAGTTCTCCGTAATACCGCGCTGCGGCCGGGCTGCAGTCCAGCAGCCGCATGGCCTCACCCACCCAGAGCAGGACCGTCTTCAACAGATAGCGGCTGCGACCGGCACGCACCTCCGCTTCGAGGGAAGCGGCACGCTCGATGAAGGCGTCGAATTCGCCTGTCATCGCCAAGGTCCACACCAACTGGCTGGCGGCGAGAACGTGAACATCATTTCCGGCCATGCCCGAGCCCGCCAATGGCAGCGACAGGCAGGCCTCGAAGGCGGCGCGGCATTCGGCGAGGTGGCACTCCGCCATGGCGAGCCCGCCACGGCAGACATGCGTGAGCGCCCGTTCGTGCTCGCCCAGGTGCTGGCCAGCCTGCATGAAGTCCTGCAAAGGTCCGCGGGCGAGGTCAGCGCGTGCGCTGTAGATGGCGCGCATATAGCGCGTCCCGTGCAGCAGAAACCGCGCCCGCGCCGTGTCTATCTGCGGCGCCAGCTGCAGAATCCTGTCACGCATGGCTTCCACTTCGAAGCAGGTGGGGCTGCGCTCCAGCAGCAGAAGGCGTGCCAGATCCCAACAGGTTTCCAGCCGCAAGATCCGGGTTTCGTGGCTGTCTGGCAACTGCTCAAGGTGTCGCAGCGCGTCCTGCAAGGCACTTACCGCGTGGCGGGTGGCGAAGCGCCCCAGCGACCGCATGCAGCTCAGGCGCAAAGCGGCTGCAGCTTCGGCATGCATGTCCGCCTGCTCATAGACCATCGCGAGCTGCGCGGCTGAGGCGGCCTGCTGTTGCGAACTGGGGTCCTGCAGGGCCGCAGCCATGCGCCGATTCAAGGCCATCAGCAAGTCGTGGCCCAGCTCGCCATGGAACACGTCTCGATACAGCGCGTGGGCGAAGCCATAGGCGCGCACCAGTCGGCCATCACGCCACGGCAACAGCTTCGGTCCAGCTTGCAGCAAACCCAGCTTCACCAGTTGAGCACAATGCGCCTGGACCTCGGCCTCGGGCAAATCCAAAACGTAGGCCAAGATGGGCAAGGGGACCGGCACCACCATGCAGCAAGCGACATCGAGTACGGCACGCGATTCCACCGGCAAGGATGCGGCACGGTCCAGAACATGGTGCCGCAGCTGGCCCGGCACCGCGCGATGCTTCATCTCGGCGGCCAGTTTCCCGTGGGGCGGGGGTACGACGGCGAGTAGCCCGTCTACCACCAGCTTCAGGAATAGAGGGAGGCCACCCGTTATCTCGGCGAGTTGGCGGCCCAGCACATGGGCTTCGGTCACAGCGGGGCAGCGAATGCCCAGGTAGGCCTCGATGGCGTCAGCCTCCAAGCCCGCCAGCGTGAGTACCTGGCCGCGGTCAGCGCTGAAGGCCCGATGCAGGCCTGGCACTGGCGACACGGTCGCAGCGCTACCGGGCTGTTGGCGTCGCGTCATCACGAGCATCAGTCGCAGCGCGGAGGTCGACTGCGAAAGCATGCCCAGCAGGTCGAGCGTCGCAGTGTCGGCCCAGTGCGTGTCTTCCAGCAACATCAACAACGGCATTTGCGCTGACCAGTGCTCGATCAGGGAAACCGCCTCGCGCAGCATGCGGCCAGTGCCGGTGCGGTAGAGCTCCTGCCGCAGTTGGCCCAGTTCAGCTTCGGACAACAGGCCGGGCAGTTGCGCCAGCCAGCATGGGGCCAGGCGGCGCAGGTCGTCCTTGATCGCCTTGGAATCAGCGGTCCGTGTGTAGCCCTCCAGCATCTGCAGCAGCGGCCCGAAGGGTTCGCGCTCGCCCGCCAGTTCGACAGCGCGGCCCCGCAACACCGTGCAGTTCCCCTGGGCCACGACATCCGCCGCCCAGCGCTCGACCATGGTGCTTTTGCCGACGCCTGCCGGCCCCACGACTTCCACGATCTGCAGCTGCTTCTGCAAGGCGCGGGCCATGCACTCGCGCAAAGCGCGCAGCTGAGGTTCACGCCCGACGAAGGCGGCTGAGGCGCCGCATGTGTCGGCCACGGGAGCGGACGGTGTTCGCGGCGTGGCGTCGGCGCCTGTCTCGGAAGTCGCAGTCAGGACATAGCCCCTGCGATGGACCGATCGCAAGGCGCCGGAGTCGCCCAAGGCGACGCGAAGTTCGCTGATCACATTCACCAAAGCCTTCGGTTGAATGCTCTGGCGCGGCCACAGCGCGTCGAGCAGTTCGACTGATCGAATGACCGCGTTTGGCCGCTGCAACAGGGCAGTCAGCAAGGCCCAGGCTTTAGGCCGCAGTCGAACCGGGACACCTCCTCGAAGAAGCATCTGCCGCTCAAGATCGACCGTGCACAGGCCGGCCCTCCATCGCACCTTGTGTGCCTGAGACTGGACGTCGTTCATGGGCTGAGTTGGCGGTAGGGCTGAAGGCTGAGTCGGCATCATCGCCTGAGCCGAGGAACGTGGGGGGGGCTCGGGCCGTGGCGCCAGAGCATCGCGGGGCGCGCTCGCTGCGGTTTCAGCCATCCGTGCGCTCCAGGAGGCGTTGACCGAGAGTGTGCCGGTACGCGCGAACGCTCTGTCCGGTAAGCCGTTTGAATTCGCGGCCCATCGCCGTGATGCTGGTGTAACCCAGGTCCTGCGCAATGGCCCCGACGGTTTCGCCGGGCAGCTGCAGGCGGGCCGTGATTCTTGCAAGGCGCGCGCGTTGAAGATACTGCGCGACACTGCAGTTCATGGTGGAGCGGAATGCCAGCTCGACCGTTCGGCGCGACACGCCGCAGGCCTGGGCGACATCGCTTGTACCTGTGCGCCGGGTGACCTGCGCGGCGATGTAGAGGCAGGCCTTCTGTACATGCAGCGCTGCCGGGCCCTGGCCCCCTGCGGCAGGGAGGGGGCTCGCCTGAATTTCATTCGAACCGAGCCAGCGCCCTCCCATGGGAAGGTCGCTCAGGGCTTGCAGTCGAACCTCCTGGGAGCGGCAACGACACAAGGCTTCGTAAGCGCCCTGCATATCGCCTTGCTCGGCCAGAAGCTCAGCCAATTCGATGCTGCTCAGCATGGTGACACGATGCGCACCCGTCGGCTCAGCCATCAGAAGCGCTAAACGATGGCAATCAATGGCCCTGCATCTGTTCTCTGCGATCCGGTTGGCCACGCCCAGCCAGAGCCAGAGTTCAGCCGTGGCTGCTGAGAGCATTTGCTTTGCCAAGGCCTGCATCGAGCTTGTCAGCGCTTCGCGTCCGTGACCGACCTCCGCATGCGCCAGCGAGCACAGGGCATGTGCCTCATGACATGCCGGCAGGTCTTGAACAGTCACCCACGACAAGACATCGAGAAGGATTTTCCTCAGCTCCGGCGGTGCGCTCAATTCATCCGCCGACATTCGAGCGCCCAGCGCCGCAGGCCGCCCGGTGACACGCCAGAACTGTGCCAGCAGCAGCTGCAGCAGATCGTTGACGAGCCATGCGCGATCACGGCGTGTGAGTTCCGAGGCGCAAGACCGCGCAAGCGGCACAAGATGGCGGGTGTCCTGCGCCACTGCGGCCCCCGCGCCCAGGTCCATTCTGGCGAGCGCCGCGAGCACCTTGCAGGTGAGGACGATCCTTGGATGCTTGTCATCCAAGGCGTCAGCTTCCTCCAGCAACGCCAGGGCCTCGCGCGCATGGCCTGCAGCCAACAGATGGCGGGCCGCCTCTCGCCTTGCAATGAGCCGGTGAAGGTCCGAGCCGGCGGCCAGCTTCCAAGCTCGCCCCAGATCGCCAAGCATTGCGGGAATGTCCCGTTCCCGATGCGCCATGCCCAGCAAGAGTCTTGCTTCGATCCGCCCAGCCGGCGTCAGCCCATCGGCACCCAGCTGCGCCAGACGAGTCAGCGCCGCCGAAGGTAGCTGGCCATGGTGATGGAAGTGAAGCTGTGTGTCGTCAAACCACTTTCGGTCTTGCAGAGCAGACATCCGATTCTGTAAATTTGAAAAGGGAACTCCGTTGCAGAGCATTCGGCAGTCGGCGCCGACCTCGCAGGACCCACAGCAAATGGCTACTGAAATTTCAGCGGAGCGTAGTGTCTTCAACGTACCGAATTGCCTCGAAATTGCCTTGAAAGGGCATGAGAAGGCGCCACTGGGCGGGCGCGCTTCATCCTGTATGCAAGCATCCGAGCCAGCTGGAGGCACAAAGATGAACAACGGCTGCACAAAATGTCAGGCACTTGACGGTACGGCTGTTTGTGGGGACAGATGCCAGCGCACTGGTAGGGTGGATGGGTCAGTTGGCAGCCCCGCCGGGCGGTGGCGGGCTTGGCGCGACCAACTGCTTCAGTTCATGTCGAAAAACGCGCCGCCTCCGACACGGGCAGGGACCACATCGGTGATGGATGAAGTCCTTCACTCTGTCGATGTTGTGCGCCCGGAACTGGCCCGCAGGTATGTGGCCCATGAACTTCGCTCGCACCTGGGCATCGTGATAAGTGTGGCGAGGCTGCTGGACGCGGACAACTCCGAGCCGAGAGTGGCCAGGCTCAAACTGATGGCCGCCCTGCGTGGGTCTGCTGATTTGCTTGTTCGGCTGCTGGATGACTGGGCCGGTTCGGGCACCGCAGGACCCCACGCAGGCTTCAAGTTTGAGTTCGCTGAACTGGAGCTATCGAGTTGGCTGAACTCCTGGCGATGCAACTACCTGGTCAGCGCGGTCGACCCTTCGTCGTTCGACGATGCCAAGCTGAGATTGAAGCTGCTCGACCCGCTCGCCCGGATCGTGGTCGATCCCGATCGACTCAGTCAGTGCCTTCTGAACTTGGTCAGCAACGCCTTCAAGTACGGCAACGGCGCCCAAGGCGTGGTGATCGAGGTCGACAGGCGCGGGAACGAGATCTTCATATCGGTCGTCGACAGCGGTCCGGGTTTGGCCGCCGAGCAGGTCAGCCAATTGTTTCAACCGTTCATGCGGCTGAGGCAGAACCCTTGCGTGCCGGGTCAGGGCCTGGGGCTCTCGCTGACCAGACTCTTGGCGGGCGCTATGCAGGGGCGCGTCGAGGCGCACAGCGTGCTGGGATCCGGCTCGCGGTTCACTCTGGTGTTTCCGGCAGCGGAGCAGACGGAGATTCATAGCGGCTCCGACGCTGGAACTCGTCACTCCACTTGCTCGTAGTGCTTGGCTGCCTCTCTCGCAGGGGTGGTTGTGTCCCAAGCGGCCCACACCCCGATCCAGCGTCCCCGCAGACCAACTCCCTAGGTCAACAGGCCTAATACAAGCTGCCGCGCTTGTGCACTGCCGGCCATCTCAACGTCGGCTTCCCCTCCTGGCTCATGACTCAATCGGTATGGCTCAATGAGGGATGCTCACCGTTCGTGAGCGCCAAGCGGCCAGGAAACGTGTGCACTCTTCTTGATTGATGGGCTTGCTGATGTGGTAACCCTGAGCCGTGTCGCAGCCGAGACGACGCAGGACTTCCAGTTGGGCAGCTGATTCCACGCCCTCTGCCACGACGCTGATCCCAAGGCTGCGCGCCAACTGGATGGCCCCGGTGCAAATGGCCGCATCGTTGGTATCGGTCTCGATGTCAGCCACGAAGCTGCGATCCAGTTTCAGGCAGCTCAGTGGCAGTTGCTTCAAATAGGCGAGGTTGGAGTAGCCGGTGCCGAAGTCGTCGATGGTCAACATCACCCCGAGCTTGCGCAGTTCGTTCAGCAGTCGCGCAATGCGCTCGGGGTCGTCCATGGCGACGGTTTCCGTCAGCTCCAGCTCGAGGGCTTGGCCAGGAACCCGGTGGCGCTGCAGCGCCTGGGCGACAATGTCGACGATGCCGCCGTGGCGCAACTGTTGGGCCGACACGTTCACCGCCACGCGCAGCGAAGGGTGGCATTCGCGCCGCCAGAAGGCCAATTGCCTCAGCGCTTCGTCCAGCACCCACGCACCGATGACTTCGATCTGCCCGGTCTCTTCGGCCACGGGAATGAACTTCGCAGGTGGCAAGTGACCCAGCACCGGGTGGCACCAGCGCACCAAGGCTTCTACGGCAATGATGTGGTCGCTGGACAGGTTCAATTGCGGCTGGTAGTGCAGAAAGAGCTCACCCCGGTCGACAGCCCCCCGCAGGCCCGCCTCCAAGGCCTGCCTTTCTTCTGTGGCCTGCCTCATGGCAGGGGTGAAGAACTGGAAGTTGTTGCGACCCGCGTCTTTGGCGTGGTACATCGCCGCATCGGCGCTCTTCATCAGGGCTTCGCCGTCGACGCCATCTGCCGGGCACATGGCTATGCCGATGCTGGGCGTGGAATGCAGCTCGTGGCCTTGTACCCGGTAGGGCTGACCCAGGCTATGAATGACCTTTTGTGCCACGGCGGCGGCGGCCGCGGCGCCGTTCAGGCCGAGGCCCGTCAGCACCAGCACGAACTCGTCGCCGCCCAGCCGCGCCACGATGTCGCTGTCTCGAACCAGTGCTTTCAGCCTGCGTGCCACCTCCACCAGCAGGCCGTCCCCTACAGCGTGGCCGAGCGTGTCGTTGATGTACTTGAAGCGATCCATGTCGATGAACAGCATGGCCATCTCGCCGCCGTTGCGCCTGACCGCTGACAAAGCTTGTTCCAACCTGCCTTGCAGGTGCGTGCGATTGGGCAGCTGTGTCAGTGAGTCGTGATGCGCGAGGTGACGCATGCGCTCCTCGACGCGCTTGACGGCCGAGATGTCGGTCGAGGTGGCCACGTAGTGGCTGATGACGCCGGCCGCGCTGCGAATCGCGGAGACCGAGGTCCACTTGGCGTACTCGCGGCCGTCCTTCGCGACTACCCAGAGCTCCCCGCGCCAGAAGCCATCGTCCGCCAAGCGCCTTTGCAGCTGTGTGAGGAACTCTCGCGTCATCCGCACACTGTTCAGCTGGTGCACCGGCCGGCCCACGACCTCAGCAGCGCTGTAGCCGGTTTCCCTTTCGAAGGCGGGGTTCACTTCGACGAAGTGCATGCGCTCGTCCAGGACGATCATGCTCTCGCCGCTGCTGGAGAAGAGCTTCACGAGCAGATCGATGCGCTGGCGCGCTTGCTGGTTCTTCTCGATCAGCCGCCAGAACGTCGAGCCGCTGGCGCCGTACAACAGCAGCAGGATCGCCCAGAACGTGCCGAACGTGTAGAGCTCCAGGCGCCAACCGGCCATGAAGCTCTCGCGGTCGATCCCCGCCAGTGCAATCAGCGGGGCTTGGCCCAGCTGGCGAAAGCTGTAGCTTCGTGCTCGTCCGTCCCCCGGGCTGACCGTGCGGTAGCTGCCTGCGGTCTGGCCGCTGAACACCAGTTCCCGGAGCTCCTGAGACGCAGGGCATGCATTGTCGGCGCAAGCCTTGACCTTGGCCTGCGAGGTTGAAGCCATCGCCAGCAGCTCCAGCTCGCTGTCGCGCAAGGCCACCAGACCGTGCGGGCCGGTGTCGAACACCTGCAACTGCCGAACAAAATAGTCCAGATGCAGGGCGATCGTCACGCTGCCGGCAAAGCCGCCGTCGAGTCGTCGGTAGCGCCGGCTGAACGAGATGATCTTCGCGCTGTCCAGCTTGCTTCGCAGCACACTGCTCATCAGCATCCCGGCGTCAGGCTGGGTACGCTGGGTCTGAAACCACGCGCGGTCGCCAAAGCTCATGCGGGGACCGTCGGCGTTCTTGCCCAGTATCACCAGGCCGTGCTCATCGGTCACGCGTATGCCTTCGGCCATCGGCAACAGCCGAGCCTGCGTTCGGATGTAGGCATTCAACTCGGCCGCCCGCAGCCGCCCGGCCACGAGCTGGGTCTCCAAGTGTTCCACCAGCGAGATCAGGCCATGGTCAATTCTGGCGATGTCAACGGAAAGGCTGCGCGCTACGCTTTCAGCCAGCTGCTGGTTGTGCCGCTCGGCGCGCGCTTCGTACTCTGCACGCCGATGCTCCAGCAGGTAGGCACTAAAGGCTGCCAGCAGCAGCAGCGGCAAGAGTACGGCTGCGAGCACCAAGGCATGCAGCCTGCCATGGCGCGGCTGCTTCTGGAGATGCTGGGTTGTCGATCGGATCATCGGGCTCTGTGCCTAGCGGTGCGCAGAACCCTGACATCGGTGGGGGCATGCGCTCCGATCTTGTCGTTCATTGCCACGGCTTCTCCGCCAGCCCGAGTCCGGCGCTGCTCATCGTTCTCTCGATGTCCAGCGGGATGAACCTGCGCTCAAGCTCCCGGCTCTGGATGCAGCCTATGCCGATGATGTGCTGCGTCTCCGCCGTGCGGCTCATCTCCGGCGCCGGCTTGATGTGCTCTGTACCCAGGCGCAGGACTTCGGACACCGAGTCCACCAAGGCGCCGATCAAACGGTCATCCTCGTTCGGCATGATGAGCACCGTCAGTTGATTGGAGTTGGCCCTCTCGCAGGCCAGCTCAAGCCGCAGGTCGATGATCGGCTCGATCACGCTGCGCAGTTCGAACACGACCTTGGAGTAGGGTGGAGCGTTGGCCATCCGGGGGGGCCTTTCGTAGCTGCGAGTCTCCTGTGCACGAAGGTGTGTTGATGCCGTGCTCCTCCTTGCCCAGCCGGAGGCTGTGGAACTTGCTGGGCACCTGCGCCACCGCAGGGGTGGCATTGAGAAGGCTGGTGCCAGTCCGCGCAGGGGGGCAACGCGGCAGTCATCTGCTCTTCCGTCAAGGGCCTCATCGGGCCCTTCGGCAGGGCGGCGGGTAGTGGTCAGGTGGGGATGGACGGCGTTAGGACCATGCCCAGTCGTCGATCCGGGGCAAGGCCGCTTGAGGTGTATCGGTCGGCTCTGACTCGGCCGCTGTGGCGGCCTCCATCTCGGGCCTGCGGACCGGGCGCGTGCCCTTCCGGTCGGCGCCGCGACGCTCATGCTGCGCTGCGCTCGCAGCTGGCCAGGCCTGTGGCCCGCGAGGCGGCTGTGTCCTCCTGCGCGAGCTTGAACTGTGACACCGGCTGCACCAGCTGCTGCGCCCTCAGGCTCTCAGCGGCGGCGCTTTCTTCCACTAACGCTGCAATCTGCTGGGTCACCTGATCCATCTGGCTGCCGGCATTGCCCACTTGCGCAATGCCGAAACTCTGCTCGATGCTGTCTCCGAGCTCGGTCCACTTGCTTGCCGTCATGCTGGGAATGCCACCATTCGCGTTGGATGCCTTGGCGGCGCTGATGACCACTGGGTTCGTCGCCCACTGAACGAGCTTGGCGCGGTACGTATCAATCAGCTTCTGCATTTCAGGTGTGATGGGCTCGGCTGAAGCACCCGTGCTGAAGCATGCGGCGGTTGAGAGGACTGCGCAAAGAGCAATGAGTCGACGACGGTTCACCTGAGATTCCTTTCGCGGAAAACAAAACGGAGAGCAGATTCGTAGGCACTGACAAGGTGAGTTGGCTTGGTGGGCAGCGTGCTGCTCGGCAGGTTCCGGAGGTGACAATGTCGGCAAGCGGATGCTGAAGGCCAAGGCTCTTGTTGGCGCCTACCAAGTCGCAGTACGCAGCCCAACCGAGGGCGGCGTCGGTCGACACTTCGAGCCCGTAGTCGGTGTTGGCAGCTTATTGCGTGACTTGCGCACGCTTGCCTTGGAGTTGCCCTGAAACTGCATGAGAAGCATCCGAGATGCTTGGCGTACTGAGCACGCGTGCCAAGAGGCCCGGCGCAAGTCCTGGGTGCTCGAGAAGTTGTATCCGAGGCCATTGGTGACGCTCGCGAACCGGCCCTCTGCCCATTGGTAGTCAAGCACGGGCAGAAGCCGCGAGCGGCATTCGTCGGAACCGGGGTACTCGGTGCCCGCCAGCACTGCCGCACGGATCAAGCCGCTGTCCTTTTCAGGTGCTGCGGCATTCAGGCGCACAGCAAGAATGGCCTGGGTTTCGGCCGATAGGGGGGGCACGTTGGCTCAGAGGGAATCCAGGGGAATCTTCGGTAGCGCGGCCGGTCTCCCGGCAATCTCCGCGTTCTTCAACTTCGCCTTGCTTGGCATGCATATGCCTTGTCGATGTGCCGTGCCTCACGCACAAGACTGACAGGTCCGGCAAGGTGTACTCCTGAGGCACCAACCAAGCGCTCGGCCAACCGAGCTCGCCAGGCGCTGAAGATAGCCGCGATGAGCTTGTCGCGCAGCGACTCTGCGCTGGGCCCGTTATACCGCCGGCTGAGCGGGGGCATGGATAAGCCGTTCGCCAACACCGGGACCGCGCACAAGCTGGCTCGCTTGGTGTACTTCAAGCTGACCCTTGGCGAACAGTTCGTCGATCAAGTTCAGCAGCACTACGAAGACCAGCAACGCCAGCGCAGCGTCGCCGCACTCAAGCGTCGCGCAGCTGCACTGTGCTTTCAACTCAACCCGACGACGGCGGCCTCTCGACCGGCGTCTTCAGTGTTTTCTCGAGAGAGTTCCTTCGAAGCGGCCTGGCGAGTAGACAGGCTGACGCAGACCGGACTCGTGAACTTGCATGCTGAATCGCTGGAACCTCGGCGTCACTGAAGGGGGCCACGCCCTGATAGTGATGCTGAAATCGGGCAGTTTTTCAGCGCCGACTGAGCCGTGGACAGAGTCAATACTGAATGCGTGGCGGCGAGCCGTGATGGATGGCCTGCCACCAGATTCGAAAGCGCTCTGCGCCCAATCATTCGGTGTCTCATGAATGCCAAGTCTCACGACTTCGTGTGTGTCGATATGCGCAGCTTGAAGGCCGCGCTGGTGGCCCGCTCTCAAGCGCAGCAGGTGAGCGTCTCGATGCTTGTTCGCGGCGCAGTGGCGCGCCACCTGGAGTTGACCGAGGCGGCTCATTCGACTCCCGCCGACGCGACCGAAGCAGGCAAGTCGACGCCAAGCCGCGTTGCGCTGAGGATCTTCATGATGCCCGCGGACGCGAAGCTTCTTGCGGCTCGCGCGCAGGAGGCGGGGCTGTCCCGGGGGAACTACCTGGCAGGGCTTGTTGCCGACGTGCCGGTGCTGTCCAGTGGCAGCCGCCGCAAAGACCATATCAGTGCCTTGATCACATCCAGCGCTGAGCTCTCGACCCTCAGTCGCAACATCTATCGGTTGACCGCACTGCTGCGTCAGGCTGATGCCGAGGGCGCCAAGCATTACCGCGGCATGCTGGACTCGCTAGCCGGTGGGGTCCACAGCCACCTTGAACTGGCTGCGCGCGCGCTGGCCGACTTACAGCCGCGAAAGAGCTGCAGCAAGACCTCAGCCCGCACGCCTCGGCGAAACCCAGGAGTTGGCCGTGCCCCAAGCGCCAAACGTTGACGGAGTTCTGATCACTTGGGGCGACCGGCTCTTCTACCCTGGCAACCGCATCGTCAAGGCGAAGCCGCAGCCCCAGCTAGGCGGAGGATCTCCGCAATTGCACGCTGCCGCTATCCGCCAACGTATTGAGGCCACCGTGGTGCGTCGTGCTCCCCAGGTCATGGTCAAAGTGAACGGTGGCGGGCGCGGCATGGCAGCGATCACCGCCTACTTCCGCTACATCAGCAAGAGCGGCCGGCTGGTGATCGAAGATCAAAGGGGGGAGTCGATGCGGGGCAAGGACAGCCTGCGCGACCTCGCTGAGGAATGGCGCTTGGGCGGAACGCTGATTCCCGACGAGGCTGCGCCGACCCATCGGCGCGAGGCATTCAATCTGACACTGTCAATGCCGCGCGGGACCGCCCCTCAGAGCGTGCTGCAGGCGGCTCGGGAGTTTGCGCAGGCTGAACTGCACGAGCACAAGTATGTGATGGTGCTGCACGACCATCAGGCCCACCCCCATGTGCATCTGAGTGTTCGTGCCGAATCCACAGTCGGCAGGCGTCTTAGCCCGCGCATGGCGGATCTGTATCGATGGCGGGACACTTTCGCCGCGAAACTGCGAGGCCTCGGCATTGAAGCCGAGGCTTCGCGCCAAGCCACACGCGGCTGCAGCCAGAACTATGAGCCCTTGTGGCGCCGGAAGGCGCGTAAAGACGGCCTGTTGCGCGACACTCGCCCAACCTTCAAGACCGGGGCGTCGGCTGTCGCGACGAGGGCAGACGCGGCTGAAGCCTGGAGCCGTCTGAGTCGCGGACTGGCAATGTCCAGTGATCCAGCCGATCAGGACTTGGCGCGATCGATCAACCAGTTCGTCAGGGAGATGCAGGCAGATCTGCGGGTCAAAGCTCGGGCAGTTGCACCGCAAGCTGTGCAGCGAGTGGGGCCGGCCGACCTTGAACGCGGCCGGTGATGGGCCAGTGCTTCTGGCCAGGGTTTGGGCCTGATTGATTAATCAGGGATCGAAACACTTGGGCGTCTGCGATGACAACTGTTCGCAAGAGCTTCGCGTCGAAGCCTTCACAAAAGGTGCAGCTGTCTGGGCGTGCAGCAAGCCTTGTGCCCCAGGCAGCCCGGGCACTGAGCCGCCCTGGCATTCGTAAGCAAGCGGTTTTCAAGGGATTCACCCACTCTGCCGTTCAGGGCGGACCTCCGGCGGAGTGTCTTGTCGCTGGAAGCACTTCCTTGGCAGTTCCGGTACCGCAGCCTCCATGGCGACTCGCCAAACCCAGTCCGCTTCGGTGATGGATGAGGCGCATCCCATCGGGGACTCTATGGCCATGAGCAGCGGGACGGCCGACACATCTGTCAGCGTGGCGAAGGCGATTTGCGCTTTCGCGGGAAGGTTGTAGCGCAGGGCCTTCACGAAGCTGCGGCGCTCTGCGACGAGTGTCATGACGAGCTGCTGCTCGTAGCCGTCCTGCACTGGAATCCACTCGGCAGTCACCGTCATCAGCGATAGTGCCTCGATGTCCGGCGTTCCCGCCGGACTGACATGGAAGGTTGCGATCATCACCAGATGCAGCGCGTCCGACGCGGCCCAGAGCTTGAGTTCGTTTTCGAACCTGCGCACGAGGCGACGGTACATTGCCTCGTCGAGTGCAAGGGTCTGGTCCGGCATGTGCTTGATGACGGCCTTGTAGCCGTAACGGGCGGGCACGATCTCCTTCAGTTCGGCGATCAGCAGCATCAAAGGCTTCGACTGCCCCGGCAATGCCATTGCATTGGCCCACTGAGACTGCCGCCTTGTGTTGAGGGCATCCCGCTGATCTACTGAAAACGGCTCGGGGACGTAGAGTCGTGATTGGAGCGCGTGAGGGCCGACCATCTTGTGTTCGGCCGCCTGGAGCAGATGCCTGCGAACCACTGCCCACGACCGCTTGCCCGCGAAACTCGGATGCCATCGTGTCAGGTCCGCCTGTTCCCACAGATAGTGCAGAAGGCCGCGCAAGGTGAGCCTTGCGCCTTCGCTGCTGACACTGTCGCTGGTGGCGCTGTTCTGTGACGCGTGCGCCAGACCTGTCAGCTTGTTCAGCGAGAAGTCCAGCTTCAGTCGAACCTCGCCCGTCGCTGGGTCTTCGTTGATCGCGCGACCCAGCAACTGCCCGAGTCCAGAGTACTCGGCCGGCGGCTCGTAGGACGGGCAGTGCGGCGCGTGATGGCTGCCAGTGTCGGGCAGACGCTTGACGATGTAGCTGGCACTCAGTCCGACCCGGCGCGCGACATACATTTCAACGCCGTCAGGCTGGCACAGGCAGCGCGGGCGCTGGCGCGCGACGTGGGCGTGAGCGAGAGCCTCGGCAAAGCCAGGGGATCCGCTCTCGAATCGTCGTCCTGCGATTTCGTAGAGCGCAGCGTCTGCCTTGCTGTCATGTGGCGATGCGTTCACAGGCTGGCTTCATCGTGTCGGTGAGGGCTTTGCTCGCTCCCATGAGCGCTGCATCTGGAGCGGCTGCAAGGGGACAGGCCTTGGAGCTGGCGCTGCCTTGTCGTAGAGCTTGATCTTTGTCGCCTGGCCATTGCGAAGTCGCTGAGACAGCTTCTCGGCCGCTACAGCCATCACGGCGATGCGCTGCTGCTCAGGCACCTGCTTGTCGACCAGCACTGCCTCGATGGCAGCCAGTACCGCCTTGCGGCCACCACCGCCGCGTGTAAACGTCTTCTCGGATGGCGCCGTGCTCGTGTTGGAGCTGGCGGCGCCCGGTCTCGGCTCATTGCGGTTGACCAGGTTCGCCTCCCGGTCTCGCTTGAGCAGCTCCAGATCGCCGGGGTTTGGTTCGTAGCCAAGGGTCTTGTGGCCGCGGAGCGAGGCTTCGAGCCACACCAGGCGTTTGAAGTCCGCATGACCCGAAACGCGCAGTGTTGTCCAGTTGCGCGCCTCGGCCACATCGATCATGGAGCGCGCGACCGAGGAGCTGTTGGTGTCGGTCGCCAGACGGAAGGTCGATTCTGTGAATGCCACCCGCGAACTGTCGCCACGCAAGCGGTATTCGGTCTGACCGGTGCTCATCGCACCACCGACGCGCAGTGGCATACGGATGATGAGATAGCGATCCTTCAGCCCGGATTCGATTGTGGCTACACGCGCGTTGCGCGCTTGCCTGCCATCGAAAGGGCTGTCCTCTCGCTGCGTCTGCAGGCGGCCTGCAGTGGCGCCTTCTGTCGGTCTCGCTGCGACGACCTCGGGGGTGTCGCTGCGCGCTGTCTTTGCTTCCAGCTGCCGCTCGGACGCCGCTGGCAACTGCGCGCCGCGCTGCCACTCGCCGGCTGTTTTCAGGATCGATGAGTGCTTGCCACCCTCGGCCGCAGCAAAGGCGCGGTTGCTGCCAATCCGCTTCGTTTTGGCGATGCTTTCTGGGAGGCTATCGGCGCGGTCGGTCGCTTCGGGGTGGGGGCCGTGCAAGCCGTCGCGCTCGCCGGATTTCTCTGCCGTCCCGAGCCGCTGTGCGCCGACCGTGGCCCGCTTGACGGGTTCTACGGCATCGCCCTCAGGGGAGGCTGGTTGGCGACTGGGGGTGCGGGCTTCATCCATGGCGACCTCGCTGACTTCAAAGGGAGCGGATCAGGGCTGGGTTGGGGTGGCAACATTTGCGGCGACAGGCAGCTGGCGATACAGCTCTATCTCCACGCGCCGGTTCGATCGTCGACCTGAGGGGCTGTCGTTGTCTGCCGCGTGGTCGCCGATCGGCTGATAGGTGGTCCGGATGCGGGCCGGGTCGACGCCAGCGGCGACAAGGTAGTCGCGCACCGCAGTGGCGCGTTCGCTCGCCAGACGACTTTCGGAACGGGCGTTGCTGGCGCCGTCAGTGCGGCCTCGTAGCAGCACCAAAGGCGCGTTCTTGGCTTCGTTGACCAAGGCAGCAGACAAGTCGGGCGGTATGGAGACGCGAGCGCTGCCGAAATCGAAGTTCACCGTGAAAACGCTGTTGGCCAGGGGCGGCTGCGCAGGGCGCGGCTGCGTCGCGACCAACACCTGATGGAGGGCCGCCGTTCGGGCGAGTGCGGCAGCTGCTGACTGTGCCGATCGCTGAGCCTCTGCGGACCGCAGACGACTGTTGTGCAGGTCGTGCTTGCAGACCTGCAGCTCGACGAACGGCTGGGAGTTGACCGGTCGCCTATGCGCTTCGTCCACGGTCGGCGGCTGTGGGGGCGAGCTGCAGGAGGCCAGCATAAGCCAGGCGAGCAAGCAGGTTGCGGGTATGAGAAGGTTCTGCATCACTCGGCTCCAGAATCTAGACCTTGGTGACGGGCTGGGCGGCAACAGCCTCAGGGATCAGGACACTCGCGTCGTCGGTGGCGTCCTCGATGGCCCCGCCCGGGCTGGCATCGGCGGTGCTCGTGACGAAGAACTGCACGACCGCCTCGGCGACTTCCTCTGTGCTCTTGTCGATCAGTCCGGGCAGTTGGTTCGTGTCATGAGCCAGCTGCTGGACTTCCAAGGTCTCACCTGGCGCCAGGTCGTCGGCTGCATAGCGCCAGCGCTGCTGACTCCGGGCCAGATGCAAGTCCATGTCCATGCAAGGCACAGCAGGTGGGGGGAGCAGGCGTGAGATGAAGGCTTTGTCGCGGTAGTAGCAGAGCTTCTCTGCAAGGATGGGCTTGCAGTTTTCAAGGATGACGACCAGGCGCTCGCGGCCCAGCTCCTTGAACTCCTGCGGCAGCAGCAGGGCCCGTCGCTGCTCGCTCTCGTTGCGACTCGTGCTGCTGTTGTGCCCCTGGCCGTTGAAGGACTGAGTGCGGCCGCGGGAGGTGGCGCGTTCGGTGAAGTGGCCGAGCATGGCGCTGTATTCATCGGCATCGCGTTGCTCGCGGGGCGCGAAAAGGATTTGCAGGCCATGGTTGGTCGCGAATGTCCGGGCCTCCCTGTCGCCATAGACGGCATCGAGCTGGGACATGGCCTGCACGACGGTCAAGAGGCGCAGGTTGTAGCCAGCGAGGAAGGCGGCAGCAGTTGAGATGACATCCACCCGGCCCATCGCCGTGAACTCGTCATTGACCAGCAGGCACTGCAGGCGCAGCGTCGGATCCTGTTCGGGCAGGTGCTGGGTGTTGAGGCTGATCAGTTGGGAGAAGAAGAGGTTCAGCAGCGGCCGCGCATGTGCCAGGCGGCTGGCAGGGATACGCACGTAGACCGACATCCGACGCCTGCGCACATCCTCCAGGCGGAAATCGTCAGCACTGGTGGCCGCATCGACCACCGCATCCGCAAAGATCGTCAGCGGTGCATTGAATGTGGCCACCACGCTGGACATGGTGTTCTCGGAGTTGCACAGCAGTCGCTGCAGCGCGTCGACACACTCGTCCGAGAACGGATCGGCTGTCTCGCGCCGCTGTGCGATCAGCTCGTTCAGGTGTTCCTTGAGTGGCCGCCCCTTGCCGGAGGATTGCCGGAGCATCTCGCCGACGGTGCGCGGCAGCTTGGGCGACTCCAAGAGCAGCAAGCCCAGACCCAGGAACAGGTTGCGTGCCTGGTCGTTGAAGAAGGCTTCCGACGAGCTGCCGCTGCCGTCGTTTGGGAAGAACACCTGACCGAGGGTCAACAGATCGCCGACCCGGTGAAGCGGGCTGAACCGAACGGCACTCAGCGGGTTCCAGCGATGGCTGCGCGCGTTTTCGTCAAAGGGCGAGAAGGCGTAGACCGCCTGGCCCTGGGCGGCGCGGTAGCCGGCCGTGATGGCATGGTTTTCTCCCTTGATGTCGAGCACCACGACGGAGTCAGGCCAGTTCAGAAGGTTCGGTATGACCACACCCACGCCCTTGCCGCTTCGGGTGGGTGCTGACAGCATCACCGAGAGCTGGCCAGGCAGCGACAGGAACTGGCCACGGTACTGGCCAATCAGGATTCCTGGAGTTCCCGTTCGGCATCCCTTGCTCGCGATGAGCCCTGCACGGCGCACCTCGGCCGAATTGGCGAAGCGGGCATCGCCGTGCAGCGCTCGGCGAGGTCGAGCCGCGGCGACCAGAGCCGCAGGCAGCAGCGCCAGCACGCCAAAGCCTGACACGCCGATGGCGATTAGAAGCTTCTTGCGAAGCTGCACGTCGTCAGCGTACAGCTGCCAGTAGCGGACGATGCTCCCGAACCGCGACTGACTCGGATTGGCCTTGTTCAGCACGAGGAACAGCACACCTGCCAGGTAAATGGCAGCGCATGCGAGTGCGATGCACGCGGCCACCCCGAAGGCGCAGGCCGCAGCCTTGCGCCTTGTTGGCCATGCAGAGAAGGGCAGAGCGGGGATGCGGCTCATGCGGTGGCCTCCTGAGTGGCTGGCGGTGCGCATCGCTGCGTTCTGGGTTCGTACAGGATCTCGGAGACGAAGCGTCCGCGCTCGTCTCGGTCGAACTGCACGATGACGTCGATGACAACTTTCAGAAGCCCCTTGATTTCATTCATGAGCAGGCCGCTACCAGCTCCGCTTTCGCGAATCATCAGGGCCATCTGCTCGATGGCCAAAGCGCAGCTGCCGGCATGCACGCTGGTGATGCTGCCTGGGTGGCCCGAGGCCGCCAGGCGCACGAAGTGAAAGCATTCATCACCGCGCACCTCTGCCAGGAAGATGCGGTCTGGCCGCATCCGCAAGCAGGCTTCGAGCAGCGACTTGGCCGTGACCTGCGCCGTGCCTTGGCCGTCCTTGCTGTAGAACAGGTGGACGACGTTGGGGTGCTGGGGCAGCGTGAGCTCGGCCGTGTCCTCGATGGTGATCAGCCGTTCATGCTGAGGCACCTCTTCGACCAGTCCCTTCATGAATGTGGTCTTGCCCGAGCCGGTCTTGCCGCTGACGACGATGGTCTGGTGCTTGCGCACGGCCAGGCGCAGAAAGTCGGCGCAGCGGCCAGCCTCTTTGAGCGCAATGAGCTCCTGCTCGACGGGCAGCAGTTCGCCGGATGCAGCACGCTCGACGCTGGCGGCGCGATCGAACATTCCCTCGCGCTCGAAGTCATCGAGTCGCTTGATGAATTGCGAGGGCTTGCGCAACGTGATCGAGACCGTGCCACGCTGGACGGCTGGCGGGATCACGAACTGGATGCGTTCTCCGCTGGGCAGCGTGGCTGACAGCAGGGGCCGCTCCTGATTGATCTGCTGATCGCAGAAGGTCGCAACAGCGGTCGCCAGAGACAGACAGCGCTCTTGCGTCAGCTCGGGCGAAGGCACGATCTGCCAGCCGAGGGCAGTCTCGACGAGCAGCTCTGCAGGGCGATTGACGCAGACTTCCAACACTCCAACAGCGTCGAGTTGGTCGCGCAAGGGTCGCAGGAACTCGACCACCGAAGTGGCATCGCCTTGCCAGCTCGCACCAGCCTTGCTGAACAGGTCCAGCTGCGCTTCAGCGCTCTTTGTGACGCCTCTGGTCATGGACGCAGCTCCCTATCAAGGGGCTTCAGTTCATAGACCGACGAGAAGTCCACGTCGCGAGCGACATAGATGCCGACGAGGCCACCTTGGTGCTGGTAGATCAGCGGCGGGATGTTGATCGTGCTGTCCAGCACCTTCTCGGCCAGCTTGCTGGTGTTCGCCGTGGTCGACGGCAACACGAGGGTGTCAGCCTGGCTGTCACGGGACTGGTTTTGGATGATCAGCTTGACGGAGTCATCGATCAGCGACAGCAGCATTGCTGCGCCGATACGCTCGCCCCAGCGCTTGTCGATATGGCCATCGATGCCTGACTCGCCTAGCGGGCCAGTGCCGGGCGATTCGATGTCGACCGTGACACCCAGAGGCGTGCGGATTCGAGTCCACAGCACGGGGATGCGCACCGTGCCTGGCCGGACCGACGTGATGCGGTACTCGCCGTCGAGGTGCGAGCCGCGCTCGATCAGCAGCACGCGACCGTCTTCGCTGAAGACATTGCGCTGGACCTGGCAGCCGACCAGGCCAGACATGGCACTGATCACCTGGGTCTTCAGTGCGCAGGTGAAGGCCGCGCCCTTGGGCAGCGTCAAGCTGCGGTTGCCCAGCATCGACGCCGCTACCTTGGGGGTGGCTGAGCCTTGGAGCTGGCCACCAAACAGCGAGCCTGCCGGGGTAAACGTGCTGACAGGGCCAGCGCCGGCCATCGGCGCAGCCTGCGGGTTTGCTGCCAGAGTTGTAGGGGCCGTGACCCGGCCGCTTGATGCATCCGCTGCTTGCGTCAGGTTGTCCAGCAGGCCCTGCAACTGGCGCTGATAGGCCTGCAGATTTCGGGATGTTGCCGTCATCGGATCCGTGACGCTGGTTGCTTCGTGCGGCAGAGCCGATTCTTTCGGAGGCGCTGCTGCAGGCAGGCCGCGCCCGCCCGAACTGGGGCGGCTGGTGAGCAGCATCACTGGAGCATCCTCTGGAGCGGACTGTTTGAGATCAGCTTGAGCAGTTCTGCCGGTGCGCTGCACGCCGATCGGCTCAGCCAGTTCTTCAGCTGTTGGCTTGAGCGCCGGGATACGCGGCGCGCTGGGCTGCTCGGGAATTTCCAGCTTGCGGGGCTCGGCCGAAGCCGCTGTTGGCTTATCGCGCAGCTGTTTCGAGTCGTCGGCCTGCTTGCCGTTGGTGGCAGTACGTTGGATGCTGAAGGCTGAAACCATGATCAGCGAAACCACCAGCAGTGCGACGGCCAGCAGCCCTTTGCGCGACATCGCGACGGGCTGGGGAGCAGCGACTTTGGGGATGCCAGGTTCCCCTGGAAGCGGCGATAGCTTGTCGCCTTCGGGCACAGGGTCATCGGGCCTCATGGTGTGTGTTCCTTCGAGACATCGCTGCCATTTGTCTGCCCAGCCTTGAGCACCCGCTGCACGCCCGGCACTGTCGTGCCTTTTGCCGGCGGCTCGCCGTCAAGGTCGAAGGCTTCGTTCCAGATTCCCACCACTGCCGAGCCCGCGCGCAGCATCAAGCGACGGCTGACACGGTCAACCACGAGCAGGTCGTCCTCCATGCGGGCATTGACCAGGGTCTCGCGACCATCGCCCAACACATGGAAGACGGCCGGTACCTCCCGGTTGCCCGGAAAGCGCAGATAGGTGAAGCGGCCATCGTCGAAGACCAGCGTTGGCACGATGTCCTGAGAGCCTTTTCCCTCAGCCATCGAGTAGCGGCTGTTGGCAAGCTCCGGCTTGGCACGCAAGCGCTCGACGACCACCTGATGCGCTGGCACTGGCGGCGCAAGTGCAGGCAAGGCGAGCAGGGGTGCCAGGGCCAGCAAGCTGGGGGCGGGCGAGGGCGAAGGCACTGGCGCCAGCTGAGGCGGCGCCTTGATGACCAGACGGTAGACCGGAGGATTCGGGTCTTGGTCGGCCAGCACGATAAAGCGCAGGCTGTGCGTGCGGCGGTCGGTAACCACCGCCAGGTTATTGGCCGCACTGGCCGTGCTCTTTGCCTTGACGAAGAGGTGCCGGCCGCCTGCCTGGGCCGCGATGCACCATGCTGCATCGGGCTTTGCGCAGTCGCCGCCAAGGCCAGACGCCATCTCGGTGATGGATTCGTCGGCATCGAATACCACCAAGCTGACGACGCCGCGCTTGACGGGCACGGTTACCACCGCATGAGCCTGGTAGACCAGCTCTCGCAGGCGCGGGTCTGAGCTCTCCGTCGCGGCCGTCGCGCTATTGATGAGCGCTGCAGTCGTGAGGGCCAAGCAGTTCGCGACCTTCATGGGTTGGCTCCCGGCGCGGTATTGATCTCGGGATCGGATCGATAGGCTGTGACGACAAAGCCGAAGGGGTTCTCCAGCCGATCGCGTTCCTTCGCCAAGACCTGAGGCTGGTACTGGAAAACAATGCTGGCGACATGCCTTGTCGTGACTTCGGGGAGATTGCGGTCTGACAGACGCACCCGCTTGTCGTAGGTGACGGTTGCCTCGCCCCGGTTACCGGTGCGACCGGATGCGGCTAGCCGCACGCCGATGATGTCGATGCGCCAATCCTCAGTGGCGGCGATCTTCTTTTGCAGCGCTCCTTCGCCCTCGAACAGCCGGCTGTACTCGGCAAAGACTGTTGGCACCGCCATTCGAGCGACCTGGTCGAAGTCACGCTGCAGGAACATCCAGCTATAGCCCTCGCGGGCCCGCACGAAGCTGGCCAGGTTGTGCTTGTCGAGTGCCTCCAGCGGTGGGACGGACTCGGTGCTGAGGCGCTGCTGGATGGTGGTCTCACCTGTCAAGCGATCCACGACGATGGGGATCTCAATCACACGGCGCAGCGGGCCTTGGACGAACACCCCCGCGATGCCTATCAGGCCCAGCGCCAGCCCGGCGATGGCCACCGACCAGGCCCGGCGCTCCGAGCGTTCCAGCATCAGCGCCCGGTCGACTTCCCAGGCTCGGTTGGCTCGGATCACAGCCGCAGCGTCTGCGCGATCCTCGTCGTTCGAAGTTCGAGAGGCAAGATCCGGCAATGCGGCGGCTCTGCCTGGCATGAGGACAGCGTTCATGTGACTACCTCGGTGTTGTCGCGCGAGTTCTATAGACGGAACACGGCGCAGCGGATCTGTGATCTGGGTGGGTCGCTAGCGCAAGTAGTCAGCGACTTTTCCCGTTCGGCTCAGCATCTGATACTGGCGCTCTCGCTCACGCGACCTGGCGATGCGCTCTTCGCTATCGGCCATGCCCTGCAGCATCTGCAACTGCGACATCTCGTGCGCCAGCAGCGCGTTCTCGGCGCCGATGCGCGCCTGTATCTCCTGTACCGACTTTTGATCGCTGGTTGCATTGATCTGCCCCATCAGCGCCTGGATCTGGATCAGCCTGCCGGCGGCCGACTTCATCGCGTCTTGCAGCAAGCCTTTGTGCTGGTATGGCTGGGCGAGGGAGGCCTGGCACCGTGTACGGTCAGTGCCGCTCAATTCCATGCAGTTGTAGACCATGCCGGTATCACGCAGCGCTTTGGCCGTGGCATTCAGACCGGAGTAACCGGAGTTGCTGACTGCGTTGAGGAGGGTGTAAGACTCGGCTGGCACATAGTTCTTCAGCGATGGGTTGTCGAACACGTTGCCGAGATTGCGGATGCCGTTGATGCTGTCGAGTTGCCCTTGCAACTGGCGGATCTGCTGGACTTGGTTGTTGATCGCAGTGATGTCGTTGATGACCTGCTGGACGGTCTGGACAAGGTTGGCTGCGTCGATGACCGGGATGCCTTGCGCTCGGGCCTGGGTAGCGCCGAGCGCAAGGAGCAGGGCAACAGCGAACTGGTGACGGATGCGCATGGCTGGGCTCCCGTGTTGGTTGATGGCTATGGCTGTCAAACTGCCCAACCGCGCAGCGCGGCGAGCTTGTAGGCCGAGGTGCGCAGCGCGCCGGTGGCGCGGCCCGCCGCATAGGGGATTCCGGCGCCTGCCCGAACCGCGCCGCCGGGTGCAGTGGCTCCGCCTCGGGCATAGGAGCCGGAGCGCAGTCCCGAGACCGTCATGGTGTTCTGGATCATCTGAATCCCTTGCTGGACGGTGGCGCCGCCAGTGAGGGCAGAGGCGAGGCTGGGAGCTTGGAAGCAGATGATGGCCATGAGGATCATCACGACGCAGTACTTCAGGCTTTCGCCGACGACGTTGAAGGTCGGGCCAGCGAACCCGCCCTGAGACTGCACAGCCTGGACCATCGCCTGACCCATATATATGCTCAGGCCCACTGCAAAGAATGCGAACCAGGCTAGCACGATGGAGTTGAGGACCATCGACAGCCAACTATCAAAGAACCTGGCTGTGGGCCGCCATGCCAGACACAGTATGAAGAGCGGGCCGACCGCGATCACGAAGCTCAGAACGAGTTTCGCTAATGTCACGACGAAGAGTGCAACGCAAAGAAATAGGACGTTGCCGACTGCTGTGACCACTGCTGCCAGTACCAGGTCCAGGCGCATGATGCCGGCATCCTTGAGCAAGTCCAGGACTAGCAAACTGCACTGCTCATTAAAGGCATCAAGTAAGGTGTAAGGGGAAGTCACCGCCTCGGGGTCAATTGCGGGCGGCAGGAAGGTTGTTGCCACACCCGTGGCTAGTGCGTTGGCGGTCTCAGACACATTGCTCACGTAGACGGCCGGCTGCAAGGCGAAGGCCAGGATCAGACCAATCTTGAAGACCTTCCACATGAAGACTGGAAGCGTCTCTGCGACTTCATTGCGAAGCACTGCCCATCCATAGAGCGCCACCCAGATCGTCATGCTGGTCAGCGCAATCGGTGTGATGGCCGTCATCAGCGACGACACTACGCTGAGCACGTACGTTCCGAGAATCGTGTCGAACTGATTGCCGACCCAGGTGAACATGACGACGGCCCCCGCTATTGCACTGCCGGATTCGGCAATCTCTTGATACTCACACAGCCCGTGCCCACGATGGGGTACTGGCAGTGCTTCCACTCCGCGCCGGTCTTGACGACCCAGACCCGGGACTTCTTCTCTGCTCCATAGGTCGAGGGCCGGCACGTCGTCGGTCGCGCGTAGACCTCTGAACACTCCATCAGACCATCGGGCGTCTCGACCATCTTCCAGCCGCCACCTGCACAGCCAACTTGTGCTGCAGGGCAAGGCTTTGCGAGAAGTGCGCCGTCGGTCGGCGGCGTCTCTACCATCCTGCTTCCGTCCGGCATCACCTGAACCGCTTCATTGCCTTTCACAAATTGCGCTCCGGCAGTCGTGGCTGCAAGCGCGGTCGAGACCAGTGCGAGGAGACGAAGAACAGCATTCATGGCGCTCTCCTGGAAGTTCTGAGTCTGCGATCCTGAACCTCTTGAAGCAGCAGGGGAAGCCACTGAACCGGATCGTCACCCTGCCGTTCGCGGATGTCGTCCAGCAGGGCGATGTTGTCGGTGGTGGCCGACAGGACGGTAATGAAGCCCTCCAGCCCGGTCAGGTCCAATTCGCAGATCGCGCTGGCTTGCCCCTGCTTTACCAGGAAGCGTCGTCCCCCCTGGACACTGAGGCTGCGCACGATCTCGTACTCGGCCTGGCTGAGGCCGAAGCCTTCGACATATTCCTCGCGCAACGC